>NZ_CP095071.1:3000789-3600947 GCF_022919575.1 Gracilibacillus salinarum
CGCTACCGAAAAATCCGGAAGTAGAGCAAATTAAACAACAAATGATTCGTTCAGGCGCAGATGCTGTATTGATGAGCGGAAGCGGTCCAACCGTATTTGGACTAGTTCAACAGGAAAGCAGAGCAGATCGGATTTACAATAGTTTAAGGGGATTTTGTGAAGAAGTATATGTAGTTCGTCTGTTAGGAACACATCAAACACTTGATTAAACACGGATAAAATGTTATATTTACGTCAAAATATTCGGATTTTGGGGTGTAGTAATGAAAAGAAGTGATCGCCTGGTTACGATGACCAATTATTTAATAGAGCATCCGATGGAATTAATTTCTCTTCCTTTTTTTTCAGATACGTATGGAGCGGCGAAGTCCTCTATAAGTGAAGACTTATCAATTATTAACCGCATGTTTAAAGAAGATGGAATTGGTTATTTAGAGTCCGTTTCAGGCGCTGCTGGTGGTGTGAAATATATTCCTAATGTGTCATTAGCAAAGAGTGAAGCATTTATTGATGTTCTGTGCCAGCAACTAGAAGACCCTAATCGTCTTTTGCCTGGTGGGTATTTATTTATGAGTGATATTCTAGCTAATCCTAACACGGTAAGAGATATTGGTCGATTATTTGCTTCCAGGTTTGCTGGATTAAAGATAGACTCGATTGTTACTGTTGCTACGAAGGGAATACCGCTGGCATATGCAGTGGCCTCTTTCTTAAATGTACCGGTAGTAATTGTTCGTCGCGACCCTAAAGTAACAGAGGGATCAACCGTCAGTATCAATTATGTTTCTGGATCTTCTAAAAAAATTCAAACGATGGTTCTTTCAAAGCGAAGTCTTAAGCCTGGTGAAAATGTGTGCATCATTGATGATTTTATGAAAGCAGGAGGCACCATAAACGGTATGAAGAGCTTGTTAGAAGAATTTGAGGCTAACGTGAAAGCAATAGGTGTTTTAGCCGAGGCAGAGGATGAGGAAGAAGATCGTGTTGTAGATGACTATACTTCTCTTGTTCAAATTAAAAATGTGGACTCTAACAGTCATGAAATTGAGGTAATTAAAGGCAACTATTTCACCGGAAAGTAACCCTTATCACGTCAGTTATTATCGAATTATGTCGCATATTATGTGAATCCATAAAAAATTTTAAAAATAGAAAATTTTTTAAAAAAATTAGCAGGAATTTTCATAAATTTGTTGAATTTAAGTAATAAGTTCTTAATAAGGGAAAAGGTGGTGAGACATAATGGAAGTAACTGACGTGAGATTACGCCGCGTGAATACCGATGGAAGAATGCGAGCTATCGCATCCATTACGTTAGATGATGAGTTTGTGGTACACGATATTCGAGTAATTGATGGAAATAATGGAATGTTTGTAGCAATGCCTTCTAAGCGCACACCGGATGGTGAATTTAGAGATATTGCGCATCCAATTAACTCTGGTACGCGAGCTAAAATTCAAGACGCTGTCTTAGAAGAATATCAACGTGCTGGAGAAGCTGAAGTTGAATATGAAGAAGCAGGTGCTTCTTAAAGAAAAAAGCCTAATCAGACCTGATTAGGCTTTTTCGTTATAGGTCAAGAAAGTATAAATTTTGGGCTATATGATGTTCGCTGACAGAAACGGCCAAGTCCGGCTCCAGCGCCCAGAGACTAGGCGACTTCGCGAAATCGCCCTACGATAAGTCATCATCGATTCGCAAGCTCACCGTGATTCCTTTATCTCAGTTGATTCGCTCCACTCGCTACGTCTCTAAACGGGCGCTTGCGCCTTTGTTCCTAAAATTCATAAAATAGACACATTACGAAAACCCCGCATTTGCCGTCATAGTAGATTGGAAAGCAATCTATTCTTCCAACTATTCCATAGTCCTTCTTTGTTGAAAATCACTAATTTTTCGTATATATTCATAATTGGGATATTATTGTACAATTTTATAAAAAATATATTATACATGTTCAATGCTTACCACCAAAAGAACGGAGGGACCAATTTGTCTAATCGATATGCAGTAGTTTTAGCAGCTGGTAAAGGTACCAGAATGAAATCAAATCTATACAAAGTACTTCATCCGGTTTTAGGAAAGCCTATGGTTCAACATGTGGTTGATCAATTAAAAGCGTTACAACTATCAAGTATAACGACGGTAGTTGGATTCGGTGCAGAGAAAGTACAGGATCAATTAGGAACGGATTCCGAATTTGTTATTCAGGAAGAGCAGCTTGGGACAGGCCATGCCGTTCAGCAAGCAGAGAAGTTTTTAGGTGATAAAAAAGGGACAACAATTGTTGTTTGTGGTGATACCCCATTACTAACAAAGGATACGTTGCAAGCAGTATTAGATCATCATGAACAAGAGGCAGCAGCTGTAACGATACTTACCGCTCATGCTGATAATCCGGCAGGTTACGGAAGAATTGTCCGAAACGAAGACAGTCAAGTTAGTAAAATTGTAGAACAAAAAGATGCAACTGATGCTGAACAGGCGATTCAGGAGATTAACACAGGTACATATTGTTTTGATAATGAATGGTTATTTGATGCACTCAAGCAGGTTTCGAATGATAATTCACAAGGGGAATATTATTTGCCAGATGTGATCGAAATTGCACAGAAAGCAAATAAAAACGTGTCAGCCTATCAAACAGCTGATTTTGCTGAAACGATTGGTGTCAATGATCGTGTTGCACTTTCTCAAGCAGAAAAACTAATGAAATTACGGATTAATGAGCAACATATGAGAAATGGCGTTACGATTATTGATCCTGATAATACATACATTGGATCAGATGTGAAGATCGGAACCGATGTTGTTATTGAGCCTGGCTGTGTATTAAAAGGCTCCACAACGATTCATAACGAAGCTGTTATTGGGCCAAATTCAGAGCTGAACGATTGTGAGATTGGTGAGCACACTGTTGTACGCCATAGTGTGGTGAATTCAAGCGCTGTTGGTCAACGTGTCCAAATTGGACCATTTGCGCACATTCGTCCAGCTGCTTCGATTGGTGATGACACCAAAATAGGTAACTTTGTTGAAATTAAAAAAGCAAAAATCGAAAATAACAGTAAGGTATCTCACCTTAGCTATATAGGCGACGCCGAAGTTGGTCGTAATGTCAATATTGGCTGTGGAACGATTACTGTCAATTATGATGGTAAAAATAAATTCAAAACCATTATTGAAGATGATGCGTTTATTGGCTGTAATGCGAATTTGATCGCACCGGTAACGATTGGTAAGGGCTCATTAGTGGCAGCAGGTTCGACCATTCACGAGGATGTTCCTGGTGATGCATTATCTATTGGCCGAGCAAAACAAGTGAACAAAGAAGATTACGCAAAAAAATATAAATAATTCAACAATTATATGGAGGTATACAAATGTCCTATAAGGATTCATCCTTAAAAGTATTTACATTAAACTCGAATCCAAACCTAGCCGAAGAGATTGCAGCCAATATTGGGGTGGAATTAGGAAAAAGCTCGGTAACGAAATTTAGTGATGGAGAAATTCAGATCAATATAGAAGAAAGTATACGTGGCTGCGATGTATATGTTGTGCAGTCCACTTGTGAGCCAGGTAACCAGCACATCATGGAATTATTAATCATGATCGACGCGTTAAAACGAGCTTCAGCCAAATCGATTAATATTGTAATGCCTTATTATGGGTATGCGAGACAAGACCGAAAAGCACGTGCTCGTGAACCAATCACGGCTAAACTTGTTGCTGATTTATTACAAACAGCTGGTGCTACAAGAGTCATTACGCTGGATCTCCATGCTCCGCAGATCCAAGGTTTCTTTGATATTCCAGTTGATCAATTGGTCGGGGTACCAATTCTTTCAAGTTACTGGAGTAAAAAAGGGCTGGATGATATTGTCGTAGTATCTCCAGACCACGGCGGGGTAACAAGAGCGCGACAACTAGCAGACCGCTTAAAAGCACCAATCGCAATTATTGATAAGCGTCGTCCGCGTCCGAATGTAGCAGAAGTAATGAATATTGTCGGTAATATCGAAGGAAGAACAGCGATATTGATTGATGATATCATTGATACAGCAGGCACAATTACGTTAGGTGCAAATGCGCTGATCGAAAACGGGGCAACCGAAGTATATGCTTGCTGTACGCACCCTGTCTTATCAGGACCAGCAATTGAACGAATTGAACATTCTAACATTAAAGAATTAGTGGTAACAAATTCTATTCCATTACAAGAAGAAAAGCATTTAGATAAGATTACACAGCTATCAGTAGCGCCATTAATCAGTGAAGCGATTATCCGTGTTCACGAACGTCAATCCGTTAGTATTTTATTTGATTAATAAGAAAAAACCGGGCATAACTCGCCCGGTTTTATTGAAATAAATTATATATATACAACTTCCTATAATGTGGATTATGTTAAGTGCAACTGTCTGACGTTGTGGTAATTTTGATAGGTTTCATCTGCTTAGCAAAGCTCCGGAAATAGGCTCCGCGTCCTGTGGGCACGGATTCAGCTAGGCTACTACTTGAACAGCATCTTTGCTGCCTTGTGCCGAGGAAGCTCACTTCGAAGCGATACTTGCAGACACAGGCACAGACCAAGTGGATCTTCAGCTCGCGCTGATTCCACGGGAGTCTCCGCCTATTTCCTACGCTTATGGGAAGTACTACAACGATTGGAACAGCTAGAAGCAGTGGTGCTTAGCAATGTATTTCATCAATTATGGTGTAAATCTTGCAGATAGTGCTTCATATCCTAGCTGCCGCATAAATTGTGGAGCTATACATCAGCGGAGGCCAACCACGGAGACTCCCGCGGGATTGTGCAGGTGCTGGAGCTAACTTTGTGAAGCGTTATTCTTCACAAAGTTAGCTCCAGCCGTGCCCCGCAGGACGCGGAGTGGTTGGACGGAGCGGTATCATACCACACAAGTTTTTTCAAAATGACCACTAAGCGGCTAGTTTACATAATCCACATTATAGGAACTAAACTTTCTGTTCAATAGATTACTGTATTACTGCTGTGACTGCACTTTTATACTTTCTTGATTCACATTTCTAAAAAAATGTTTAGTCCTAATCATTCAAGGGAAAAATAATCGTAACAGTTATTTTATGGAGGGTGATTTCTATGGCAATAACATTAGAAGCGAAGAAAAGAGAAGATTTACGTACATCAAATACAAAAGCAATTCGATTAGCAGGAGAAGTACCTGCAATCATTTACGGATATCAAGTAGATCCTAAAACAGTTGCAGTAAACAGTCTTGAATTATTAAAAACAGTAAGAGATGAAGGGAAAAACGCGATTATCTCTTTACAGGTAGATGGTGATTCAGTAGATGTCATGCTGCACGAATACCAAACCGATCCATTGAAGGACGAATTAGTGCACGCCGATTTCTATGCGGTGAATATGAAAGAAGAGCTGGATGTCCAGGTGCCTGTAGTATTAAATGGTGAAGCAATCGGTGTGAAAGAAGGTGGCGTATTACAGCAGCCATTGTATGAATTAGCACTTCGAGCAAAACCAAAGGATATTCCAGAACAAATTACGATTGAAGTTGCGGGTTTGAATGTTGGTGACAGTATTCTTGTTTCCGACTTGAAGGAAGGCAAGAATTACGAAATTATGGAAGATGAAGGAACGACTATCGTATCGATCCTTGTTCCAGATGAAGAGCCAGCAGAAGAACCGGAAGCAGCCGAAGAATCGGAAGAACCGGAAGCTGCAGCAGATACGGAAGAAGATAAAAACGAAGAATAAGGATTAAGACGCAACTGCAAAAGTTGCGTCTTTTCACCGTAAATTGTGTTAAACTATAAATAGTTAAAATTTAGTTAAAGGGAAGACAACTATAATGAAATGTATCGTAGGATTAGGGAATCCAGGAAGTAAATATCACGAAACGCGGCATAACGTTGGCTTTATGGTTATCGATGAATTACTAAAGCGCCATGGCTGGCAATTAAGCAAAGGAAAGTTTAAAGGTCACTTTACCATCGAAACGTATGAAGGTGAAAAGGTGATCCTGTTAGAGCCACAAACGTTTATGAATTTGTCAGGTGAATCGCTTCGGCCACTGATGGAGTTTTATGATTTAACGCCGGAACAAGTGACGGTTATCTATGATGATCTGGATTTACCGCTTGGCAAAATCCGTTTAAGACAAACAGGTGGCCATGGTGGTCATAATGGTGTACGTTCCTGTATCGATCAATTAGGAACAAAGCAATTTAACCGGCTGCGTTTTGGTATTGGAAGACCGGAATCACCAATAACTGTCACTGATTATGTATTAGGCAAGTTCAATGATGACGAAAAAACGGATTTAGAACCAGCTATTAATCATGCAGCTGATGCCATGGAAGCATGGGTGACAAAGCCTTTTCAGAAGGTAATGAACGATTATAACAAATAAATTCGCATCAATGGTGTATAGTTTTTATTATTCGCGGCAAAAATAATCTTAAAATGTGATTCCTTTCCGTTAAAGGAGGCGCGAATAATGACCTTAATTTATTCATGCAAGCATTGTGGTACCGAAATTGGCAGATTGCAGCCACACATGTTAAATTTAGAAAAGATCGGCTGGCATGTCCTGTCAATGGAGGAGAAGGAAAAGCTTATCCAATATCATCCTGATCAACCGATGACATTACAGTCTATCTGTGAGAATTGTCAGCAATTATTAGATCAGCATCCACAATATCATGAACTAGATTATTTTATTCAATAATTCAGCTGAAATAAGGGTTGTCTTGAGGGGATGCTATTTCCGCTTTATGGATGAATGAAACATGTATTTATTCATTTGCGCAGTGATAGCAGGCTTTTTGGACAACTCAATTTTGCGCTGTTTGGCAATTATCCTAATCGTGTGCATATATTAGTTTTAAGATTATTAGGGGGAACATTATGTATGAACTAAAGCAATATCTTCAAGACCGCGATGATTTCTATTCGATTATTGATGGGGTTCAATCCGGTTTAAAAGAACAACTTGTATCTGGTTTATCGGGTTCCGCAAAAAGTATGTTTGCTGGATTAATCCAGGAATCAACGCAAAAGAAGTCCATCATTATTACGCATCAATTATCACAGGCACAGCAGTTATATGAGGACCTCCAGGAATTTTCAACTGATGAACACATCTATTTATATCCTGTAAACGAGTTGTTGGCTTCTGAATTAGCGGTGGCAAGCCCAGAGTTATTAAGTCAGCGAATCCTCGCTTTGAATAATTGGCTGAACCAAGATAATGGCATATTAATTGCACCTGTAGCTGCTTTGAAGCGGATGTTACCGCCGATGGCATATTGGCAAGAATACCAGCTGGATGTTGCCCTTGATCAAGTAATTGATATCGATCAGACACTAACCACGTTAATTGAAATGGGTTATGTCAGGCAGGATATGACCGCGAGTCCTGGAGAGTTCAGTTTGCGTGGTGGTATTTTAGATATTTATCCAATTACCGAAGATCAGCCAATCCGTATCGAGTTATTTGATGATGAAATTGACTCTATTCGCTATTATGATGCGGAATCGCAACGGTCATTAGAGAAGCAGGACAGCATGAGGATCTATCCTACAACGGAATTGTTGCTGAAGGAACATGATCTTGTTGCAGCGGCACAGAAGCTAGAAGAATCCCTTCATGACACAATGAAAAAAATCAAAAACAAATCAGATCAGCAAATATTGACGGAGTCGATAACGGCTGACATAGAACGATTAAACCATTGTGAGCGTTTTCAGGAAATGAGAAAATACGTCTCCTTTTTCTATGAACAAAACTATAGTTTACTAGACTATTTACCAGAAGATGGTTTTGTTATCTTGGATGAAATGAGCAGAATCCAGGAAACAGCCGTACACCTCGACAATGAAGAGCAAGAATGGCTGAAAGATAATCTCCAAAGAGGAAAAGCTGTTCGGGATTTACAATTGTCGTTTGACTGGCATGATGCATGGCAACGGATGAAACAACAGCGTTTGTACCTCTCTGTTTTCTTGCGTCACATACCGAACACCAATCCGGCAAATATTGTGAACTTATCTTGCCGTGCTATGCAACAATTTCATGGGCAAATGAATCTGTTACAAAATGAAATGGAGCGTTGGCATAAGGCGGATTACTCGGTTATTATTCTGGCACCAAATCGCAGCAGAATGGAAAAAATTCAGTCCGTACTGGAAGATTACCAAATGAATGCTGTGATCAGTGAAGAATTACCAGCATTGCCTGTTTCACAGCCTGTGATTACGATTGGCAACGTTAGTGGTGGTTTTGAGTTACCCATGCATAAATTGGCGGTCATCACTGAGAATGAATTATTTAAACAAAAAACAACACGAAAAAAACGAAAACAAAAAATATCGAATGCAGAACGGATCAAAAGTTATCAGGAGTTACAAGTTGGCGATTACGTTGTGCATACCAATCATGGTATTGGCCGCTATATTGGTATTGAAACATTAGCAGTGAACGGATTGCATAAAGATTTTATGCTGCTTAAATATTCAGGTGACGATAAACTATTTGTACCTATCGATCAGATTGATCTGGTTCAGAAATATGTTGGTTCTGAAGGTAAGGAGCCGAAGTTATACCGCTTGGGTGGTAACGACTGGAATAAAGTCAAACGAAAAGTGCAATCCAAAGTAGAAGATATTGCAGATGACCTGATGAAGTTATATGCAGAAAGAGAAGCTGCCAAAGGCTTTGCTTTTTCTCCAGATACGGAAATGCAACGTGACTTTGAAGCTTCTTTCCCGTATCAGGAAACAGAGGATCAAATACGTTGTATCGAAGAAATCAAAGAAGATATGGAGAAAGAACGACCTATGGATCGACTGCTTTGTGGGGACGTTGGGTATGGCAAGACAGAGGTGGCGATTCGTGCCGCGTTTAAAGCAATAACAGAAGGCAAACAAGTGGCGATCCTCGTTCCAACGACCATTTTGGCCCAACAGCACTATGAAACAGTATTGGAACGTTTTCAAGATTATCCAATTAATATAGGTCTGCTCAGCCGGTTCCGAACACGTAAGCAGCAAACGGAAACGTTGAAAGGATTAAAAAATGGTACCATCGATATTGTGATTGGTACACACCGTTTATTGTCTAAAGATGTGGTATATAAAGAATTAGGATTACTGGTTGTTGATGAAGAGCAACGATTTGGTGTGAAGCATAAGGAAAAAATTAAACAATTAAAAACAAATGTCGATGTTTTAACGTTAACAGCGACACCTATTCCACGTACATTACACATGTCGATGCTTGGGGTGCGTGATCTGTCTGTCATTGAAACACCACCGGAAAATCGATTCCCAATTCAGACCTATGTCATGGAATACAATGCACCGTTAGTAAGAGAAGCGATTGAGCGGGAATTGTCCCGTGGAGGCCAAGTATTCTTTTTATACAATCGTGTTGAATCGATTGATAAGGTCGCACAAGATATTCAAATGCTTGTAGAAGATGCTCGTGTGACAGTTGCCCATGGACAGATGAACGAATCGGAATTGGAGAATGTTATGTTTTCCTTCTTAGAAGGCGAAGCAGATGTGTTAGTAAGTACGACGATTATTGAAACAGGGGTAGATATCCCGAATGTGAACACGTTAATTGTTAATGACGCGGATAAAATGGGGCTAAGCCAACTCTATCAATTGCGTGGACGAGTAGGTCGTTCCAATCGCGTTGCCTATGCGTATTTCACCTATCAGCAGGATAAAATTCTAACAGAAGTGTCAGAGAAAAGGTTACAGGCTATCAAGGAATTTACCGAATTAGGATCTGGATTTAAAATTGCCATGCGTGATTTATCGATTCGAGGTGCTGGAAATATATTAGGTGCGCAACAGCACGGATTTATCGATTCAGTAGGTTTTGATATGTATTCTCAAATGCTGAATGAAGCGGTAGAAGCGAAAAAACAAGGAAAAGCAGTGGAAGATGTGCAACCATTTGAAGTCGATTTAGACTTGAAAGTCGATGCCTATATTCCAGATCAATATATTCCTGATGAGAAACAAAAGATTGATATGTATAAACGTTTCCAAGCTATTTATTCACAAGAAGATATTCATGACCTTCGTGATGAATTAATTGATCGTTTTGGCGATTATCCAGAAGAGGTGGCAAACCTATTCCATGTGTCGACGTTAAAAATGATGGCCAAACGGGAAAAAATCGAAGCTATTACCGAACGAAAACAAAAAATTGAAGTATTGGTGGATGGCGATAGAAGTCAGGAAATTGACGGAGCCAAATTATTTGAGTTTGCTAACCAATATGGACGTCAAATTCAACTCGGCACCGAAGACCGTAAATTAAAGGTCACTTTCCGGTTTGAACCATCTCAACATTTCAAGCGTTATGAGCTGTTAGAGGAATTTATCCAGACCTTAACCGAGATGAAACAAACGCCAGTTGCCTAAAGGAAAAATAAATTACCGAAAAAAAGGTATAGTTTCCATTTTAAATAATCATACTAACTCTACAACATAATTATTTCACATACGAAATAATGGTTTGTCATGTTTTAATCTAGAAAGAGAGGTAATATGATTATGAAGGCAACAGGTATTGTACGACGTATTGATGATTTAGGAAGGGTAGTAATTCCAAAAGAAATTCGCCGGACACTCCGGATACGTGAAGGTGATCCGCTAGAGATCTTTGTTGATCGCGATGGTGAAGTTATTTTGAAGAAGTATTCGCCAATTAGTGAACTAGGTGATTTTGCTACGGAGTATGCGGAGGCATTATTCGATTCATTAGATTTATCGGTTCTCATCAGTGATCGTGACGAGATAATTGCTGTAGCAGGTGAGTCAAAGAAGGATTATTTAAGTAAACATATATCGAAAAAGATTGATCAAATGATGGATAACAGAGAATCATTTATGGAAACAAGCAAGAGCAGCCTAGAAATAATTGAAAACAAAGAAGAAGAGCTGGAAGCCTATCTCATTCAGCCAATAGTAGCTGGTGGCGATCCAATCGGATGTATGGTGATCTTTACAAAGGAAGCGAAAGATTTTGGAGATGCAGAGAAGAAATCAGCCCAAACCGCAGCAACTTTTCTTGCCAAGCAAATGGAATAGTACACGAAAGGATAGTATAGAGGTGGCAACGCATGCTTCTATACTATTTTTTTGTTAAGCAAAGAAAGTATATAAGTACAGTCGTAGAAGTAATCATGCTGAATAGGAAGATAGGGTTCCTATAATATGGATTATGTCAACTAGCCATCGCTAGCCAAGCATCCATATTGAGATATTTAATGTGCTAGGATACCGCTCCGGCCAACCACTCCGGCACGGCTGAAGCTAACTTTGTGAAGAAGATCGCTTCACAAAGTGGATCTTCAGCGCCTGCATAATCCCGCGGGAGTCTCCGTGGTTGGCCTACGCTAGAATTGGGAGTCTACAATTTTTGTATGAGCTAGTATATTGATCGTATGCATATATAATAGATATGGAAAAATGCCTAGAACCACTGCTTTTTGCTGTTCCATACGTTGTAGCACTTCCCTAAAGCGTAGGAAATAGGCGGAGACTCCCGTGGAATCAGCGCGAGCGAAGATCCATTTAGGAAAGAAAAGATTTTCTTTCCTAAATTAGCTGAAGCCGTGCCCACAGGACGCGGAGCCTATTTCTGGAGCTTTGCTAAGCAGATAAACGATATCAAAATGACCATTTGGCAATACAGTCTTTGTTAACATAATCCATATTATGGGAAGTTGTTTATTAATGAAGTCAATTAGGACCGGGTGGTTTGTGCCCGGTTTTTCTTATCATCTATTTTTAGTAATGTGGATTATGCCAAGCTTCAAAGCACAATATCAAAATTAATACATATACAGTTTTATGACCTTCCGTAAGTCTTTTGTCCCAAAAACGTTAATTAATCCCATATTATTCCACTATAAAATATAGCATATGAGATGATAATTCTATTTGTTTTTAGTACAATAGGAAATTGTAATCAAAAAAGAAAGTGAGGTGGAGAGAGATGGACGAACAAGTGACGGTATTGAAAGCGTTAAATAACAATGTTATCATTGCCAAACACCCTTTCTATAAAGAGGTTATTATGATCGGAAAAGGCTTAGGGTTCGGCAAGCAAAAAGGAGACATTGTTTCACAGGAGCAAGCAGAGAAAACCTTTTTGTTAAAAGATGAACAGGAACAAGCACAATACAAACAATTAGTATCTTATATTGATTCAGCTATTTTAGAAATATTGAATGAAGTGATGCTTCTAATTGAAGAGCGGATGGGCGAATCACTTCATGAGCATATTCACGTTGCTCTGACGGATCACTTATCATTTGCGATTAACCGAGCTAATCAAAATGTGAATTTTTCCAACCCATTTTTGTTTGAGATTGAATCGTTATATACGAAGGAGTTCCAAGCAGCCCAAGAGGTTGTCTCTGTTATACATGATCGGACTGGGGTGCAATTGCCCGAAGCGGAAGTCGGTTTTATTGCGTTGCATATTCATAGCGCTATAACGAATAAAACGATACATGATATGAACCGTCACCATACATTAATTACCGAACTAGTTGCGATCATTGAAGAGAATTTACACATTCAATTAACGAAGCATGATATCAATTATAACCGATTAATACAGCATCTCCACCGAGCAATCGAAAGGGTTTACCAACGTGAGCAATTAGCGGAACAAACAAATTTAGCAAAAGTATTGAAAGCGACTTATCCTTTGTGCTATAATCTAGCATGGAAATTAGTTAAAGTGATGCAACAGCAATTACATATACCGGTAGATGAATCAGAGGTATTGTATTTAACGATTCATTTGCAACGATTAACGCAATCATAAACGTGTTACTGATTCGATCAGGCATGAGTAATAAGGTTGTTTATTGGGAAGTGTATAGGAGAAGTATATTCTTTTATTCCGATTCTCAAAAACACTCGACCTTTTGCTCATGCCTTTTTTGTTGTTTGAAAACGGTTGTGTAAGCTGTTGCACGACATAAATATTTTCAGAGGAGGAAATACAATGTCCAATATATTTGGTACTCTACAAAAAGTAGGGAAAGCGTTAATGTTACCAGTAGCCTTATTACCAGCAGCTGGTATCTTAATGGCATTTGGTACGAGCTTTGCTCAAGACCAATGGGTAGAGAAGTTCCCATGGTTCGGAAATGCCACTGTTCAAAAAGTGTTAGAGGTAATGTCTGAAGCAGGCGGTATTGTCTTTGATAACTTGCCGTTACTATTTGCGGTGGGTGTAGCTATCGGTTTAGCTAAAGGTGATGGTGTAGCCGGGCTCGCAGCTATTATAGGTTACTTAATTATGAACGTAACAATGGGCGTATTCGGAGATATAACAATGGAAATGACTTCCGAGCCTGCCTATGCGAGTGTCTTAGGTGTTCCTACACTGCAAACCGGTGTGTTCGGTGGTATTATAGTCGGTATACTGGCCGCCTATATGTATAACAGGTACTTTGATATAGAAATGCCACAGTTTCTAGGTTTCTTTGCAGGTAAACGTTTCGTACCAATTATTACTGCGTTTTCTGCGTTAATTTTAGGTATTGTAATGTTCCTTGTTTGGCCATTTGCACAAAATGGTTTAAACGCAGTTTCTCATTTTATGCTTGAAACAAACAGAACGCTTTCAACATTCGTATTTGGTGTAATCGAGCGTTCGTTAATTCCATTTGGCTTGCACCACATTTTCTATTCACCATTCTGGTTTGAATTTGGTTCTTATACAAATGCAGCAGGAGAAATTATTCGTGGGGATCAAACGATCTTCTTCGAACAATTAAAAGATGGTGTTGATTTTACAGCAGGTAACTTTATGACTGGTAAGTTCCCGTTTATGATGTTTGGTTTACCAGCGGCAGCATTAGCAATTTATCATACGGCAAAACCTGAGCGTAAGAAAGTGGTTGGAGGGATCATGTTCTCTGCGGCATTAACTTCTTTCTTAACAGGTATTACAGAGCCGTTAGAATTCTCATTCTTATTCGTAGCACCAGTATTATTTGGTATTCACGCGGTTTTCGCCGGTTTATCATTTATGACGATGTATTTATTAGATGTCAAAATCGGTATGACGTTCTCAGGTGGTCTGATTGACTTTATCCTGTTCGGTGTTATGCCTAACCGTACCGACTGGTGGTGGGTCATCATCGTTGGTTTAGTGTTCGCAGTGATTTACTACTTCGGTTTCCGTTTTGCTATTCAGAAATTCAACTTGGCTACTCCAGGTCGTGAAGATGAAGCAGCAGATGCGGAAGAAGAGGGCGAGGTAGATGACCGACCTTATGAAATACTAGAAGCGATGGGTGGAAAAGACAACATTACCAACCTTGATGCTTGTATCACTCGTTTACGTGTAAGTGTTGGCGACAAAGGTAAAGTAAACAAAAATCGATTAAAACAATTAGGTGCATCAGGAGTTATGGAAGTTGGTAACAACATTCAGGCGATTTATGGTCCATCTTCTGATACCATCAGAGGTCAAATGCAAGATATTATGGATGGAAAAACGCCGGTAAAAGCGGACGCTAAAGAAGAAAATAATGGCGTTGCTACTGATGTAACAGCTGGTGATCTTGATTTCGTCAGTCCGATGGAAGGGGAAGTAATGCCTTTATCTGAAGTGCCGGATCAAGTATTTTCACAGAAAATGATGGGTGATGGTTTTGCTATTAAGCCGTCTAATGGTGAGATTGTTTCGCCGGTAAACGGTAAAATCATCAACATCTTCCCGACGAAGCATGCGATTGGTATTGAGGCGGATAATGGTACAGAAATTCTTATTCATATCGGTATCGATACAGTCAATCTGAAAGGTGAAGGCTTTACAGCGAAAGCAGAAGAAGGGCAAGAGATCAAACAAGGTCAAGTATTGATGGAAGTTGATTTAGACTACATCAGCAACAATGCACCTTCTACCGTAACACCTGTTATCTTCACCAACTTAGCTGAAGGTCAGTCTATTCAGCTAAACGCGTCAGGAAACATTAAAAAAGAAGATACAAACATCTTTCAAATTAATCAATAAAAACCAAAACCTCCTGGGATAATCGCATCTCTGGAGGTTTTTGCTTTATAAGACTAGAAAAGTGTATAATCATTTTCACTAGCGAGCTAAGATTTAAAAAGTAAAAAGGATTCTTATAATATGGATTATGTCAACAAAGGCTGTATTGCCAAATGATCATTTTGATATAGATTATCTGCTTAGCAAAGCTCCGGAAATAGGCTCCGCGTCCTGTGGGCACGGCTTCAGCTAGGCTACTACTCGAACAGCTTCTGTGCTGCCTTGTGCCGAGGAAGCCCACTTCGAAGCGATTCTTGCAGACACAGGCACAGACTAAGTGGATCTTCAGCTCGCGCTGAGGCATGAGGAGTCTCCGCCTATTTCCTACGCAAGGGAAGTGCTACAACTTATGTAACTGCAAAAAGCAGTGGTTCTAGACAATTTTCAATAGCTATTATATATGCATACGATCACTATGCTAGCTCTTACAAAAATTGTAGAGTCCCAATCCTAGCGAAGGCCAACCACGTAGACTCCCGCGGGATTATGCAGGCGCTGAAGATCCACTTTGTGAAGCGATCTTCTTCACAAAGTTAGCTTCAGCCGTGCCCCCAGGACGCGGAGTGGTTGGCCGAAGCGGTATCCTAGCACATTAAATATCTCAATATGGCTGCTTGGCTAGCGATGGCTAGTTAACATAATCCATATTATAGGAAGTTGTTTATTAATGAAGTCAACTAGGACCGGGTGGGTTATGTCCGGTTTTTCTTAGTGAGTCAAGAAAGTATAAATTTTGGGCTATATGATGTTCGCTGACAGAAACGGCCACGTCCGGCTCCAGCGCCCAAAGACTAGGCGACTTCGCGAAATCGCCCTACGATAAGTCATCATCGATTCGCAAGCTCACCGTGATTCCTTTATCTCAGTTGATTCGCTCCACTCGCTACGTCTCTAAACGGGCGCTTGCGCCTTTGTTCTACTACACCTTTATAATATAGATTCTCTTATGTGGCTATGATCAATTTTCTGCTGATAATATTCTGCAATATATCATAAGTACCAGCACTACTTAATCTAGGACGCCTGATTATACAGTCATTTCCTTTTGGCTGTGTTATAATGACAGGGAATTAAGTGACTGAAGGAAGTAAATAATGAAGAATGAAAATCGTTCAAATAAACAGCTTTATAAAGGAGCTTTTGCTTTAGTAACAGCTGGGTTGGTTAGTAAGGTGATCAGTGCCTTTTACCGGATACCGTTGCAAAATTTAACCGGAGATATCGGCTTCTATATTTATCAGCAAATCTATCCTATTTTAGGGATTGCTTTTATGCTGGCGCTATATGGCTTTCCGTCTGCGATTTCAGGGTATTTGGCAGAGCGTGGTCGATACAAGGATAAGCAAGTATATCCCGCCTTTTTTTTGGCTATGTTACTATTTTCGGTGTTGCTGTTCCTGCTATTGTATCTGTTTAGTCCGTTGCTGGCGGAATGGATGGGGGATAAGGAGTTAGCAGCATCCATTCGCCATACGGCTTGGGTTTTTTTGTTTGTCCCTTTTGTTGCATTATGGAGAGGAATTGCACAGTCTGAACAAATGATGGAGTCCATTGCTTATTCACAAATGATTGAACAGCTAATACGAGCGTTCGTTATTATTTGTGCAGCCATTCTAATCTATAACCGAAGTATGGATGTCTACGATATATCATTTGGCGCAATGATTGCCAGCGTGCTCGCACTAAGTGCATCCAGTCTCTTTATGTATGTATATAGGAAACAAAAAAAGAAAAAAATCAAAAGCAATATTTCCTTCGTTCCGGATGTGTCCCTGATAACATTGATGGGAAAAATAATTGGGGCGGGAATTGTCATCAGCCTTAACCATATGCTCTTATTACTATTACAGCTTGCGGATGCCTTCACGATCGTACAAGGCTTGATGGATTACGGGCAAACATTGACAGCATCTACTGCTACAAAAGGAATTTTTGATAGAGGTCAGCCTTTATTGCAATTGGTGACTGTGGTAGGGTCTTCTTTTGCAATGGCACTTGTGCCGCAAGTTTCAAGGACGAGCTGGCAGCTCCATAAAGATGAAACGATTGATAAGGTGCGAATGACATTAAAATACTGTGTCTTGTTATCTGTAGGGGCAACAATAGGATTGATTGTTCTATTTCCTGAAATCAATCAATTATTATTTCAAAATCAGGCAGGGACAGCTAGTCTCAGGTTGCTGTCTTTATCCTTGTTATTTACTTGTCTGATCATTACCGTTGCTTCCACCTTGCAAAGTTTTGGTTATATGAAATGGACAGCAATTATCTTATTTGTCGGCTTATGGATCAAAGTGTTGCTTAATCACCTTTTTATACCACAAATCGGTATAACAGGAGGGGCTGTAGCAACGGTAGTTACGGTTTTTCTTATTTTTATCTGCAATTTCTCCTTTTTGAAATACTTGTTAAAGGGAGAACGACTACTGGTGCTGCCATGGCTTAAACTGATTGCTGCAGGCGGTCTGATGGCCATTATCATACTCGCGGTCAAACAGTTAATCACACTTTTTACAACACTTGAAGAAAGATTCTCATTACTTTGTTTTGTTTTATTTAGTGTTATAGCGGGTTTGTTCGTGTATCTTTTCCTTATTGTAAAATGGAAATTTATCACGAATCAGGAATTAGCAGTATTACCAATTCCAGAGAGATGGAAGAAAGGAATGGAGCGTAAACAATGAAACCATTGATTGAAGTTATTGGCCTTGGTGCTGGCGATATTAACCAGTTGCCGTTAGGTATTTATCGAAAACTGACAAATAGTGAAATAAACTGTTATGTAAGAACCATAGACCATCCTGTCATTGACTCATTACGGGAAGAAGCGGTCTCATTTCAATCATTCGATACAGTTTATGAAAAATATGATCAATTTGAGGCGGTCTACAAGGAAATAGCTAGTACTTTAAAAGAAAAGGCAACAGCAGACGGAAACGTACTCTATGCTGTGCCTGGGCACCCAATGTTGGCCGAACAGACCGTACAGCTCCTATTAAATGATACAGATATTGAGGTGAGGATCGTTGGTGGTCAGAGCTTCCTGGATGACTTGTTTTCTGCATTAAAGATCGATCCGATAGAAGGCTTTCAATTTCTGGATGCCACCTCCTTTGAACGTCGTCAATTACAGCTAAGTCAGCATATCGTATTTTGTCAGGTGTATGATGCATTCATTGCTTCGGAAGTAAAATTAACATTGCTCGAAGATTTACCGCCGGAATATCCGATATATATTGCAGAAGCAGTGGGAAGTGAGCAGGAATCAGTAATCCAAATTCCACTTGTCGAATTAGATCAGCAAATGAAACTTAGTAATTTAACGAGTGTCTATCTGCCACCTGTCGACAAGACATTACTGCATCATCAGTTCTATCAATTGAAAGATATTATTGCCACGTTGCGAAGTCCCGAAGGCTGTCCGTGGGACCGAAAACAGACGCATCAAACATTAAAAAAATATTTAGTGGAAGAGACATATGAAGTACTTGAAGCAATTGATAGAGAAGATGATGAAGCAGTAGCTGAAGAACTAGGTGATGTGCTGTTACAAATTATGTTACATAGTGAAATTGGAGAAGAGGCAGGATTTTTTACCATCGATGACGTAATATATAGTATTACGGAAAAAATGATTCGCAGGCATCCACATGTATTTGGTGATGTCGTAGTCCGTGATGAAGACGATGTTATGGATAATTGGCAGTCTATTAAAAAGCAGGAAAAAGGGGAAGAAACCATACTGCAGCAGTTGAATAAAGGTATGCCTGCCAATCTTTTGGCGGAAGAAATCCAGAAGCAGGCTGCTAAAGTAGGCTTTGACTGGAAAGAGGTAGAACCTATCTGGGAGAAGGTTTACGAGGAGTTGGAAGAGTTTAAAGCAACAGAGAGATTATCATCTCATGTTGAGCGGGAAAAAGAATTTGGAGATATACTATTTGCAATGATTAACTTAGGAAGATATTATAAGATTAATCCAGAAATTGCTTTAATGCGGACTAATCAAAAATTTATTAATCGTTTCCAATTCGTAGAGTCAAAAGTTAACGAAAGTGAAAAAGATTGGGATTCCTATACGTTAGCGGAATTGGACGAGTTTTGGGAAGAGGCAAAGCAATTTGATAATTAATGAAAGTAGAGGAAGGGAATTAATCTATGCGATTGGATAAGTTCTTAAAAGTTTCTCGATTAATAAAGAGACGTACATTAGCGAAAGAAATAGCAGATCAAGGCAGAATTATTGTCAATGGCAGCAAGGCAAAAGCGGCGACTAATATCGTAGTTGGCGATGAACTGAAGATACAATTTGGTCAGAAACTATTAACAATCGAGATAGACGCTTTAAAAGAAACTGTAAAAAAAGACGAAGCTAGTGAGTTATATACCATTAAGCAAGAAGAATATATTAAGGCAGAATAGTTAACTGGCATAGTTCTAAACTTGTCCCTTTATTCATATATTAGTGATGGATAAAGGGAGGGAATATTAGATGAATTACTATGACAAAAAATCAATGCCAGCACCTCAAATGGAGCATAATGTCAAAATGATCAATCGACGTCTATTAGAAATAGACGGTGTAAAAGAAGTAGACAGCTTCGACAGTGAAGAATTTCTTTTGCAGACGGTAATGGGATATTTAGTGATCCGCGGCGATAACTTGCAGATGAAAAATCTTGACGTAGAATCTGGTCATGTTTCGATCAAAGGGAAGATTTATGAGCTTTCTTATTTGGACGAGCAACATGGGGAGAAAGCTAAAGGATTGTTTAGCAAGCTATTCAAATGACGTTAAGCACACAATTTTTGACCATGATAACAATGGTGTTATCCGGTGTGTATTTAGGGGCAAGCTACTATACCTTTAAACGGATGGCACAATTGTGGCGTTCGAGCATAATATGGAAGTATGTCCTTGAATTGTTATTTTGGCTGATTCAGGCAGTGGTCATCTATTTTGTCTTGTTTTGGGTAAATGAGGGCATACTGCGGTTCTATATTTTCTTGGCGGTGCTTTGTGGTTATGCCATGTTTAAAAGCTTGTTTGAGGGGCTGTTCAGTCGCGTTCTCGATAGTATCATCGGAGCAATTAAGCGAATATATCATTTTATATATCGCACCATAGAGATCCTGTTGGTGAAACCGATCTTTTTTATTGTGTCAGTCGTGATTATTTGTGTGACCAAGCTCTATCAAGCAATTGTATTTGTGTTAGTTGCTTTATTCAGTATACTGGCATGGCCGTTCCGGATGGTTTTTTCTCTTGTTGAAAAACTTCTTCCGAAAAATGCGAAAAAATATCTACATCCTTTTTCTAAATTATATAGTAAAATAAAAAACAAAGACTAATTCTTGCTAAAGGAGGCAGAATAGTATGGCCAAACGCAATAATGTATCCCGTATTAACGAAGCATTTATTGAACAACATGATGCACAAATGAAACGGCAAATTCGCAGAAAGAAGAAATTATATCGCAGGTTGATGTTATTTGGAGCAGTGATGGCCATTACTATGATCTTTTTAACGACTTATCATATAAACCAGCGTACGACATACCATGATATGAAGCAGGAATACACGGATCTGTCAGACGAATTAACGACGATGCAAACAAAAGAGAAGAAACTGCAAGAAGAAATCGAATTATTAAATGATGAAGAATATTTATTACAAATAGCCAAAACGAATTATTTCTTTACTGAAGAGGGTGAGATTGTCTTTAAATTGCCTGAAGAGGATCCATCTTATTGACACCGTTTTACGTGCATGGCTATAATATAACTGTAGGATATTTTTTTTAAATTTTAAGGAGGAGCAATTTTTTTATGTCAATCGAAGTAGGCAGCAAGTTGCAGGGAAAGGTAACTGGTATCACTAATTTTGGAGCGTTCATCGAATTACCAGGAGGTAAGACTGGTTTGGTTCACATTAGTGAAGTTGCCGATAATTATGTTAAAGACATTAATGAGCACCTAACTGTTGGCGATGAAGTCACAGTCAAAGTTCTTAATGTAGAAGAAGATGGAAAGATTGGTTTGTCAATTAAAAAGGCGAAGGATAATCCAGCCCCATCCAATCGTCGTAAACATCAAGGCAATCCAAAAAATAACCGCGACAGAGGCGAATCATTCGAACAAAAAATGAATCGTTTCTTAAAAGATTCTGAAGATCGCTTAGCGACGCTTAAAAAGCATACAGAATCAAAACGTGGAGGACGAGGGGCGAGAAAAGGGTAAATACTTGCTGTCTATGAATAAGTAGAGAAGACGGATGTGCCTCGTAACTATATATTTTCGAAAAAACTACCGATGTTTCGTCGGTAGTTTTTTTATATGCCACGATAGTGATTCAGCGCAACAGATTATGGTGAAAATGAATGGTTCAGCATAGTTCTACTTAAGAGGATACACTAAGAAAAACCGGGCATAAACCGCCCGGTCCTATTTGATATAAATTTTATATAACTACCTATAATATGGATTATGTCAACTAGCCATCGCTGCCAAGCATCCATATTGAAATATTTAATGAGCTAGGATACCGCTCCGTCCAACCACTCCGCGTCCTGCGGGGCACGGCTGGAGCTAACTTTGTGAAGAAGGTCGCTTCACAAAGTGGATCTCCAGCACCTGCACAATCCCGCGGGAGTCTCCGTGGTTGGCCTACGCTAGGATGGGGGCTCTACAATTTTTGTAAGAGCTAGTATATTGATCGTATGCATATATAATAGCTATTGAAAAATGCTTAGAACCACTGCTTTTTGCTGTTCCATACGTTGTAGCACTTCCCTAAAGCGTAGGAAATAGGCGGAGACTCCCGTGGAATCAGCGCGAGCTGAAGTTCCATTTCATTTGTGCCTGCGTCTGCAAGTACCGCTTCGAAGTGAGCTTCCTCGGCACAAGGCAGCAAAGAAGCTTTTCAGGTAGTGGCCTAGCTGAAGTCGTGCCACAGGACGCGGAGCCTATTTCCGGAGCTTTGCAACGCAGATAAAATATTTCAAAATGAACGTTTTGCCATACATCCTTAGTTAACATAATCCATATTACAGGAACTCAACTTCATGTTTCATATGATTACTTTCGTGACTAAAAAAAAGACTTGGTCAATGACCAAGTCTTTTAATAGTTGATAGCGGCGGAGGGAATCGAACCCACGACCTCACGGGTATGAACCGTACGCTCTAGCCAGCTGAGCTACACCGCCATAGATGAAATTGCCTGTCCTTCTTTTGAAAGACACAAAAAATATAATACAACAGCTTAGGCAATCTGTCAACAATTATTTTAAAATTTCTGTTAGAACATAAAGTTCTCGATGATTATTGTTCTCTATCAACAAGGTCTGTCATGAATAGGAAGAGAATAACGGATAATGGAAGGGAGAAAATGTCGGATTGCCCAATATAATAAAAATAGCGTCGAACTTTTTAGAACGGCATCTTCCTTGTTTTGACAAAATTTCAAAACGAGGTGTGATTTAATATGGGCAGAGGAGTGATAGAATGAACACATATACGGAGAATAAACCAAAATCTTTTTTTTCGGGTAAATCAATGGCCTCCAATTGGCGAAAGAAGTTTGCAAAACAATGTACAACCCTTCTGTTCGAGAAAGGATTATTAATTTGCTTCATCGGTTTTTTACTTGGACGAGCTGTTATCTTGTCGACTCTTTCCCCATTTGTTATAGCTTTCGTAGCTTCTGTATGGTTTTTGCGTCGTGATAAGGTACTACCCGTGATTACTTTTTCACTATTAGGGGCAGTTACATATGGCCTTTCCCACAGCTTCTATATCTTTCTATCAGTTGCATTATTAATGATTTTCTCTCTCTTTCTTTATCAATCCAAAAAAGTCGAGAGAATACTGCCAGTCTTTGTATTCTTAGCAGCAAGTATTCCGCGTGTCAGTCTTTTCGCGATGACGACGCAGCTTACCTATTTAGAATGGGTGATTGCATTAGTGGAAGGTGTACTTGCAGCAGTGCTGTTACTTATCTTTATGCAAAGTATCCCTCTATTATCACCAAAACGATACAAACCGATCTTAAAAAATGAAGAAATTGTTTGTTTTATTATTTTATTAGCTTCCATTCTCACCGGTGTAATGGGAGTTGAAATATATGGAGCTCAAATGGAGCAAATAATGGCGCGGTATTTAGTGTTAATTCTTTCACTCATAGGTGGAGCGGCGATAGGATCCACCGTAGGGGTAGTGGCAGGATTGATATTAAGCCTTGCTAATATTGCGAACATGTATCAAATGAGCTTGTTAGCTTTCTCTGGTCTTTTGGGCGGTCTGTTAAAAGAAGGCGGAAAACTAGCAGTTAGTGTCGGGTTATTGATTAGTACACTGCTAATCAGTTTATATGGAGAGTCTTTTTCCTATTTAACTGTCGCTATGATGGAGTCAGCATTCGCCATCTTGCTGTTTATAATAACCCCAAGTAAATTCATCAAACAGGTAGCCAGATATATTCCTGGAACGGTCGAACATACGCAAGAGCAGGAGCAGTATCTGCAGAAGGTTCGCAACGTCACTGCCCATCGTGTCGAGCGCTTCTCCAATGTATTTAAGGCATTGTCGCGAAGCTTTCAGACGGAATCCAGTCAGTGGCAGGAGCAAGATCTAGAAGTTGACTATTATCTAAGTAATGTTACGGAAAAAACCTGCCAGACATGCTTCAAGAAAGAGACGTGCTGGGTACAGCAATTTGATAAGACCTATCAGTTGATGAGAGATGTGAAGGACCAGCTGGAAACAGATGATCAACTTAACAATATAACCAATCGACAATTTGAAAATCATTGTATTAAGTCTCGGAAAGTAATGGATACGATGCAGCAAGAGCTCTCCTTTTTCCAAGCGAATAAACAATTAAAGAAACAAGTATTGGAGAGCCGCCGATTTGTGGCAGATCAGCTGCAAGGCGTATCGGAGGTAATGGAGAACTTTGCTAACGAAATTCTCAAGGAAAAAGAGAACCATGAACAACAGGAAATTGAAATCGTAGCAGCGCTGAAACATATTGGCATCGAGTTAGAGAAGCTGGATATATACAGTTTGGAAAAAGGTAATACAGATATTGAGATGGTGATCACATTCCAGGAATATCATGGCGAAGCAGCGAAGCTCATTGCCCCAATATTATCTGATATTTTGAACGAAACAATTATTGTTGTAACAGAAGATCTTTCTCCACTAGCAAGGGGACATAGCTTCTTTACTTTTGGATCAGCGCGAAAATATGTGATTCAAACAGGAGTGGCTCATGCAGCAAAAGGCGGCGGGTTAGTATCGGGAGACAGTTACAAATCGATGGATCTTGGTGCAGGTAAATATGCATTAGCTATCAGTGATGGTATGGGTAACGGTGATCGTGCACATGAAGAGAGCACGGAAACATTGCGCCTGTTACAGCAAATATTAGAATCCGGCTTGCATGAACAGGTTGCGATCAAGTCGATAAACTCTATTCTTGCGTTACGGACAAATGAGGAAATATACGCAACGCTTGATTTGGCAATGGTTGACTTGCATAA
The DNA here is from genome assembly GCF_022919575.1 of Gracilibacillus salinarum. NCBI lineage: Bacteria > Bacillati > Bacillota > Bacilli > Caryophanales > Bacillaceae > Gracilibacillus > Gracilibacillus salinarum. Next base: position 3,025,442 of record NZ_CP095071.1, read on the forward strand.
GGCCGTTGTTCAATTTCTCAAAGTAGGCTCAACCCCCAGCTTTATATTGAGAAATGATGAAGTGGAAACGGTGGAGGCTAGTAATCTGCCGATCGGTATTATTAAAGAAATGGATGTTGAGGTGGTTAGTACGCAGTTAAAGGCTGGAGATTTCCTGATTATGATGAGCGATGGAATCTTTGAAGGTCCTAAACATATTGAGAATGTCGATTTATGGTTAAAGCGCAAACTGATCGAAATGGATACAAAAGAACCACAAGAGATGGCAGATTTATTACTAGAGGAAGTGATTCGAACACAGCGTGGTGAAATTGATGATGATATGACGGTGTTGGTTGCACAGATTAAAGAAAATCAGCCGCAATGGGCGCCGATCCGCTCTTTTAGCAATTTTGAAAGAGAGTATATTAGTTAAAATGATAGAGAAAGGGCAGGTATAATCCATCCTGTTATTGGCGAAACTGAAGAATAAATAGTTACCAATAATAGGAGGAAAATGTGATGAAAACAGGCACTCTTAAACAAATTCTATTAATCACAGACGGTTGTTCTAATCAAGGTGAAGATCCGGCACTTGTTGCCAGTTTAGTAGCAGAGCAGGGCATTACCGTTAATGTCATTGGAATTCTAGAAGATGATCATTCTGAACAGCCGGAAGGATTAAGTGAAGTAGAAGATATTGCGAGCAATGGACAAGGTGTCAGTCAAATCGTTTATCAGGAAGCTTTAACACAGACTGTTCAAACCGTTACCAAACAAGCAATGACCGAAACCCTACAAGGCGTTGTCAATAAAGAGCTTAAACAAATACTCGGCAGTGAGAAAACAATGGAAGAATTGCCGCCTGAACAGCGCGGTGAAGTGATGGAAGTCGTGGATGAATTAGGAGAAACGTGTGATCTCGAAGTTCTCGTTTTAGTGGACACCAGCGCCAGTATGACGAATAAATTACCAACGGTGCAAGAAGCGCTGATAGATTTGTCGATCAGTATGAATGCAAGGATCGGGCGAAGTCGTTTTTCTGTCTATCAGTTCCCAGGCAGAAAGAAACCAACCCATCAATTAGTAGATTGGACATCAAGGCTAGATTCCATTTCTTCCATTTTTGCTAAAATATCTAGCGGGGGAATTACCCCAACAGGTCCTGCGTTGAAAGACGCCATGTATCAATTCGGCAAGAAGACGCTGAGAAGGAGATTTATGGACGATGATTACTCAAACATCGAAGAAGCCTGATATTGCTTTAAAAAAAGGACAACTGATTAAAGGTAAATGGCACCATCAGCAATATCATGTTGTGAAAAAGCTTGGAAGTGGTGCGATTGGTGCCGTTTATCTTTGTGTCCATCAAAATAAACAAGTGGCATTAAAAATTAGCAAGCAAAGCACTTCGATTAGTTCTGAGGTCAACGTACTTAAATCTTTTCAATCGGTTCAAGGTTACCACCTTGGGCCTTCTTTAATAGATGTAGACGATTATCAGGCAACAAATGGCTATACGTATTCCTTTTATGTCATGGAATATATCTCAGGGGAGTCTGTACACGAGTTCCTCAGACGGAATGGGCATGAATGGCTCATTTCATTATTAATTGGCTTCACAAAGGATTTACACGTATTGCACAAACAAGGCTATGTATTCGGTGATTTAAAAATAGAGAATCTGATTGTCTCTCGTAAACCCGTTCAATTACGTTGGGTAGATGTTGGTGGCACAACGTTGCAAGGAAGAGCAATAAAAGAATATACCGAATTTTATGACAGGGCCTATTGGCAATGCGGCACACGCAAAGCAGATCCAGGCTATGATCTGTTTGCACTCGCAATGGTTGTCCTAAGGGTCTATTATCCAAATGGTTTTACGAAAGGCAATAATCCTAAAAAAACGTTACAGCAAAAAATTCATCAAGCTGTCGATATCGAACCGTTGCGAAAACTGTTAATCATGATGACGAACGGATCGATGCAAGAAGCCGAGCAAGTCAAAAAATATTTGTTAACTTATTTCGCCAGTCGTCGAGCAAAGCAGGATCATCGTGGTAAAAGAAACCAAACCAGCTTTTCAGAGGACACGTACTATCCATTTTTAGAAATTGGCAGCATCTTAACAGTTGGAGGTATTTGTTATCTTTATGTCACATTATTTATGTGATATAACGGTTTTATCTATCATAATATGTTAAAATAATGTAAAAGAGATTGGATGGGGTGGTGGTGATTGAAAAAGATTCGCCTTGACGATAAAGTAATCCCTTTTATCAAGAGGCATCAGCTAATACATAACAAAGCAACTGTATTAGTCGGTGTGTCAGGTGGCGCCGATTCCCTGTTATTACTTCATTGTATGAACGAGTGGCAGCGAGAATGGGGATTGAATTTGGTTGCAATGTCGATCGATCATGGTTTGCGTGGTGAAGAATCGAGAGAAGATCTACAGTATGTAGAGCGTATCTGTAAGGAATGGGATATTCCTTTTATTGCAAAGCAGGTAGATGTAATAGGCAGGAAGGTTTCTCATAAAGAAGGTACACAGGAAGCGGCCAGGACCTTACGTTATCAGGCTTTTCAAGAAGTGATGGAGGAGATCGAAGCCGATTATCTGGCATTAGCCCATCACGGTGATGATCAGGTAGAGACTATCATGATGAAACTGGCCCGTCAGACAAATCCGGCTGCTCTAACTGGAATACCTGTAAAAAGAAGGTTTGCCACGGGGTATATAGTTAGACCTTTTCTATGTTTATCGAAAGCGGAAATCTATCAGCAATGTGAAGACCGCGGCATTACTCCGAGAGAAGACCCTTCAAACCATTCTACGGTATACACACGCAATTTCTTTCGTAAATATGTCTTGCCGTATATGAAACAGCAGAATGAGCACATTCATCAACATGTACAACAATTAACCGAACGTATTTCGGAAGACCAGGAATACCTTAAGCAAGAAGCGGATAAAATGTTGAAAGAAGTTGTTAGTTTTGAGGAGAATGGGGTATTTTTTACTATAGATGTTTTTCTTGCGTACCCGATAGCTTTACAAAGAAGAGCCTTTCATCTAATATTAAACTATCTCTATTCAGAGATACCGAAAGATCTTGCATTCCAACATGAGAAAGACTTTTTCTCTTTGTTACATCATAAAAAAAGCAACGTAAGCATTGATTTTCCTCAATCATTACAAGTGATCAAAAGCTATCAAGAGTTGCGGTTTCGCTTTTTAATACAGGATGATCATCAATATGAACAATCTCCTATTTTAGAAATTCCGGGTAGCTCCGTTTTACCTGATGGTGCCACTTTAAAGGCGTCGATAAGGGTGGATGCATCCGTTGAAGATCGTCATATTTTACATATACCAACTGAGTGTGAAGCATTATTCCCACTGCAGGTGCGTACGAGACAAGATGGTGATCGTATGAAGGTACGAGGTTTAAATGGCCGAAAGAAAGTGAAAGATATTTTTATTGATGAAAAGATTCCAGCTTATCAAAGAGCGTGTTGGCCAATCATCATCGGGGCAGATGGATCATTGCTTTGGATTGCAGGTCTGAAGAAAGCAGAAATACCTAAAGCGAAAAAGCAAGGCAAGTATGTTGAATTAACATATTGCAGTCTAATTAAGTAGGAGGCAACAAGATGCATAATGAAATTAAGCAAGTTTTAATTTCAGAAGAGCAAATTCAAGAAAAGTGCAAACAGCTTGGAGAACAATTAACGGAAGAGTATCAAGGGAAATTTCCTCTAGCTATCGGGGTGTTAAAAGGGGCATTACCTTTTATGTCTGATATTTTAAGAGCTATCGATACCCACCTAGAGATGGACTTCATGGATGTTTCAAGTTATGGAAATGAAATGCGTTCTTCTGGAGAAGTAAAGATCGTCAAAGACTTAGATACAAAAGTAGAAGGACGAGACATTCTAATTATTGAAGATATTATTGATAGCGGACTGACATTAAGTTATTTAGTAGATCTGTTTAAATATCGAAAAGCAAGATCGATCAAAATCGTGACGCTTCTAGATAAACCAGAAGGAAGAACAGCTGCTATTAAAGCTGATATGGTTGGTTTTGAAGTTCCTAATGAATTTGTTGTTGGTTATGGATTGGATTACCAGGAAAAGTATCGTAATCTTCCATATATCGGAATATTGAAGCCGGAAGTATATGGTGGAACAAAATAAATGAGTTGCAGACAACATTCAGTTGTAATTAGTTGTCACAAAGACTTTCAATATGATACTATTTACTATAGTTTTCTCGTGTCGGGAGGAGGTAGGCAATGAATCGGATTATACGTAATGTAATACTTTATTTCGTAATCTTTTTAGCAGTGATTGCGATCATTTCAGTATTCAGCAGCCAAAACAATCAGGCTGAAGAATTAAATGTAAGTGAATTTTATGAAGCGCTAGAGAATAATCAGATAGCAGAAATGGAAATGCGCCCTTCGAATGGTGTTATGCGAGTTCAAGGGGAGCTGAAGGAAGATAGTCAAGCCTTTATTTCAAATATCCCAGACAGCCCTGCAATTGTGGAGAACGTTACAAACACAGCCTCAGATCAAGGGATATTAAACGTCTACGAAGAGGAACAGCCAAGTGGATGGGTTACCTTTCTAACAACCATGATTCCATTTGTTATCATATTTATTTTGTTTTTCTTCTTACTCAACCAAGCTCAGGGTGGCGGAAGCCGTGTAATGAACTTTGGTAAAAGTAAGGCGAAAATGTACAATGAAGAAAAGAAAAAAGTTCGTTTCCGTGACGTAGCCGGAGCGGATGAAGAAAAGCAAGAATTAGTAGAAGTAGTGGACTTCCTGAAAGATCCACGTAAGTTTGCGACCATCGGTGCAAAAATTCCAAAAGGGGTTTTATTAGTAGGACCTCCTGGTACTGGTAAGACATTATTAGCCAGAGCAGTTGCCGGTGAAGCGGGTGTTCCGTTCTTCTCCATCAGTGGTTCGGACTTCGTTGAAATGTTTGTTGGTGTTGGTGCATCACGTGTACGTGACTTGTTCGAAAACGCCAAAAAGAATGCTCCATGTATTATTTTCATCGATGAGATCGATGCAGTAGGTCGTCAGCGTGGTGCTGGTGTTGGTGGTGGACACGATGAACGTGAACAAACCTTGAACCAATTACTAGTGGAAATGGATGGTTTCGGTGAGAACGAAGGAATCATTATTATCGCTGCAACAAACAGACCAGATATATTAGACCCGGCATTGTTACGTCCAGGTCGTTTTGACCGTCAGATTACGGTTGACCGTCCAGACTTAAAAGGCCGTGAAGATGTATTGAAAGTCCATGCGAGAGACAAACCATTGGCGGACGATGTGGAATTAAAAACAATTGCCATGCGTACACCAGGTTTCTCAGGTGCAGATTTAGAGAATTTACTTAATGAAGCAGCCCTAGTTGCTGCACGACATGATAAACAGAAAATCGGCATGGAAGACGTTGATGAAGCTATTGATCGTGTTATTGCCGGACCTGCTAAGAAAAGCAGAGTTATCTCTAAGAAAGAACGTAATATTGTGGCATACCATGAAAGTGGACATACAATTATCGGTATGGTATTAGACGATGCAGATATGGTTCACAAAGTAACGATTGTACCTCGTGGTCAAGCTGGCGGTTATGCTGTTATGCTACCTCGTGAAGATCGCTATTTCATGACGAAGCCAGAATTGTTCGATAAGATTACCGGTTTACTAGGTGGTCGTGTAGCAGAGGAAGTTATCTTTGGAGAAGTGAGTACAGGTGCTCACAACGACTTCCAGCGAGCTACTAGTATCGCAAGAAAAATGGTAATGGAATATGGTATGAGTGATAAGATTGGACCTTTACAGTTCGGTAACAGTAATGGTCAGGTTTTCTTAGGCCGTGACATGCAAAGTGAACAGAACTACAGTGATGCTATTGCCTATGAAATTGACCAGGAAGTCCAGCACTTTATCCAAACATGCTATGAGCGTGCTAAACAAATTCTTACTGAAAATCGCGATAAATTAGAGCTTGTGGCACAAACATTACTAGAAATCGAAACCTTGGATGCTGGTCAAATTAAATCATTATTCGAAGATGGAGTACTTCCTGACCCGGTTGTGTCTGAACAAGACGGTGAGGAAAAAGCATCTGAGAAGAAAGATGACAAGTCTTCTGACGTACGAGTAAATATTCAACCGAAGACAGACGATAATACAGAAGAAGATAAATCATCAGATAACGAAGATAAACAATAAGTTAAAAAAGCAGTTCCTTACATAACAAGGAACTGCTTTTTCATTGCCTGGGAAATGATGATAAACATCGTACTGCTTTTATTTATAAGTGAAGTGATGGTTAGTTAGGACCTGGTGATCTTTGCTATTTTAGAATTAACGCCAAGCAGAAAACTTCTCGCTTCCATCGTCAATTTCACATCGAAGGTGATTAGTTTTATTGCTTGGGAAATACTGAGTAAGTAAGAGGGTAGAGGATGACAGTCAAACCATACCTTTTTGAAAGAAAATAAGCCACAGAAAAAATTCAATTAACTTGCGGCAGACAGCAAAAAGACTATACAATATGAAGATAAGTATATTAAATAAACTATTGTGGAGGAAGCTATGATCTTTGTAATAGATGTAGGGAATACCAACACCGTCCTAGGTGTGTTTCGTGATGAAAAATTAACGTTTCAATGGCGGATGCAAACCGATAAGAATAAAACCGAGGATGAATATGCCATGTTTATCCGCTCGCTGTTAGAGCATGAAGGATTGCGATTTTCTGATATAAATGGAATCGTTATTTCTTCTGTAGTGCCACCTATTTTATTTGCATTACAACGTATGGCAGATAAGTACTTCCATTGTAACCCTATGGTTATAGGTGATGATAAGGTGAATCCATATTTAAAAATGAAGTATCCTAATCCCAAGGAGTTAGGTGCTGATCGAGTGGTTAATGCTGTAGGTGTTATTAAGGAGTATGGATCACCGAGCATCATTATTGATTTTGGTACAGCTACGACCTATTGCTATATTAATGAACACAATGAATATGTTAGTGGTGTAATAACTCCCGGCATTAATATATCTCTTGAAGCGTTGTATCAACATGCTGCTAAATTACCGAAGATTGAGTTAAAGAAGCCATTTAATGTGTTGGGTGAATCAACAGTAGAAGCTATGCAAGCAGGTGTTTATTTTGGTTATGTCGGACAAGTTGATGCAGTAGTAAACCGTATTAAACAAGAAATTGGCCAAGCACCTCAAGTTATCGCAACGGGGGGATTAGCCACATTAATTGCCAAAGATTCTTCTGTTATTGATATTGTTGATCCGTACCTAACGTTAAAAGGTTTGTTTGAAATATACCGAACGAATGAAAAAGATTTTGAATGAGAGAAAGGAAGTTCAGTCATGCATGATTATTTACTGAAAGCAACTGCATTTAAAGGAGAAGTCAGGGCATATGCCATTCGTTCTACTGATACAGTAGAAGAAGCTAGAAAACGTCAGGATACATGGGCTACTGCAACAGCAGCGTTAGGAAGAAGTATGACGATTTCAACGATGTTTGGAGCAATGTTGAAAGGCGATAATAAATTGACTGTGAAAGTAGAAGGCGACGGACCGATTGGAGCGATTATTGCTGATGCCAATGCTAAAGGTGAGGTCCGAGGATATGTGATAAATCCACATGTTGATTTTGAGTCGAATGAACAAGATAAATTAGATGTAAAAAGAGCTGTAGGAACGACGGGGACATTAAGTGTTGTAAAAGATCTAGGTTTAAAGAAAAATTTCACTGGTCAAGTTCCTATTGTCTCTGGAGAAGTCAGTGAAGATTTCACATACTATTTGGCGAATTCCGAGCAAGTACCATCTGCTGTTGGGGCGGGGGTATTGGTGAATCCAGATCACAGTGTGCTTGCGGCCGGAGGTTTTATTGTGCAAATGATGCCAGGAGCCTCTGAAGAGACAATTACAAGAATTGAGGAAAGTATCGCTAGCGTACCACCGATCTCAACAATGATTCAAGAGGGAAAAACACCTGAAGAAATACTAGAACAGATCTTAGGAAAAGAAAATATTAAAATTCATGAGCGTATGGATGTCAAGTTCTCTTGTCCTTGTACAAAGGAGAGATTGGAAACAGCGATTCAAAGTTTAGGGAACGAAGAAATAGATGCAATGATTAGAGAGGATCACGGCGCAACAGCAAACTGTCACTTTTGTAATGAAACATACACATTTACGATTGATGAACTGCGTGCATTAAAGACGCAATAGGGGGAGTGTTTGTTGAGAGTTTCACGTCTGGTGTTATGGTCGATTATTTTGCTTTTATTACTCACTAACATATGCACAGTTCTTCTTATGTCCAACAACAACGCTTCTGATCAGCTTGTCATGTCAGATGGAGAAATCGATCGTAATAAACCATTAGCAGAAGTTGGAGAAACAGATATCAATTATCAGAGCTGGCTGAATGAGTTGATTAATCAGCATGGCGAAGAGGTTTTGTACAATATGGTAGATAGTGAAGTGGTTTTTCAATTAGCGAAGCAACAAGATCTTTCCATCGAACCCAAAATCATCGAACGAGAAATTGCAAGAATGATGGTAATGGAGGGCGTGCTATCAAAAGAAGAAAAAGCAGATAAGGTGGATGAGTGGACCCAACAGATTGAATACCGGTACTATCTGCAAGAACTTTTAACGAATGATGTAGAGGTACCCGAATCAGAAATAGAAGCCTATTTTAATGAATATCAACGACAATATCAGTTCGAGGATATGGTGCAGATCTCCCATATTCTTGTTCCAACACAACAGGAAGCAGAATATGTCATGACCAAGCTTGAAGACGGTGAATCTTTCAGCGAAGTAGCTAAAGAACATTCCATCGACGAAGAGACCGCGTCTGATGGTGGTTATTTAGGATTTTATTCAGAGACCAGCAGCTTTATTCCAACAGAATATTATGAGGTTACTTCGGAATTATCACCAGGAGATTACAGTGAGCCACAATTAGTTGATAATGGATATGCGGTCATTTACCTTCATCAGCATTTAGCATCCATTGAATTAAGCTATGAAGAAGCCTATCAGGAAGTGCGTCAGGATCTGGCGCTCGATCAACTGGACGATGATATAGATGCCGAAAGTCTTTGGAATGAAATAGGGGTAGATTTGACATATAAAAATGCTAATAATTAGTGGTGCTTACCATTAAATGGGTTGACATTGAATACCGTTTCATGTACATTGTATATAAAACCAATGATTTTACTTGGATTTGAGGAGGAACTGGAATGAAGGTAGCTCAAAATGTTGGAGAATTGATTGGCAATACACCAATTGTGAAATTAAATCGAACAGCAGATCCGGAAGGTGCAGATATCTATCTAAAACTGGAATTTATGAATCCAGGCAGCTCTGTTAAAGATCGTATTGCACTCGCAATGGTTGAAGCAGCTGAAGAAGATGGTCATCTAAAAGAAGGCGACACCATTATTGAACCGACAAGTGGTAACACTGGTATTGGTCTTGCGTTAGTTGCAGCGATTAAAGGTTACAAAGCTATTTTAGTGATGCCAGATACAATGAGTATGGAACGTCGTAACTTATTACGTGCATATGGCGCTGAATTAATTCTAACTCCTGGTGCTGAGGGAATGAAAGGTGCAATTGCGAAAGCAACAGAATTACAGAAAGAGAACGGGTATTTCATGCCGCAGCAATTTAACAATGTAGCGAATCCTGCCGTACATGCGCGTACTACTGGTAAAGAAATAGTAGAGCAAATGGGCGGTCAGCTTGATGCGTTTGTTTCTGGTATTGGTACAGGTGGTACGATCACAGGTGCCGGTAAAGTATTAAAAGATCAGTATAATGACATTAAAATTTATGCTGTAGAACCATCAGATTCCGCCATTCTATCAGGAGGCACACCAGGCCCTCACAAAATTCAAGGTATTGGTGCCGGTTTTGTTCCAGAAGTACTGGATACTGAAGTGTATGATGAAGTTATTACGGTTTCCAATGACCAAGCATACGAAACAGCAAGAGAGGCAGCACGTAAAGACGGAATCCTTGGCGGTGTTTCTTCTGGTGCAGCAATCTATGCAGCTAAACAAGTAGCGAAACAACTTGGTAAAGGTAAGAAAGTATTAGCGGTTATTCCTAGTAATGGTGAGCGCTACCTATCCACACCACTTTATCAATTTGATGAAAAATAAAGAAACGAAAAAACGATCATCCTTTGTTGATGATCGTTTTTATTATAGGTCAAGAAAGTATAAGTACAGTCATAGAAGTAATCATATTGAACATGAAGTTCAGTTAATTTGGATTATGTTAGCTAAGGCTGTATGGCAAAACGGTCATTTTGAAATATTTTATTCGTGTTGCAAAGCTCCGGAAATAGGCTCCGCAACCTGTGGGCACGGCATCAGCTAAGCTACTACTTGAACAGCATCTCTGCTGCCTTGTGCCGAGGAAGCCCAATTCGAAGCAATACAGGCAGACACAGTCACAGATAAGTTCGCGGTGAGGCATGAGAAGTCTCCGCCTATTTTCTACGCTTGAGGGAAGTGCTACAACGTATGGAACAGCAAAAAGCAGCCATGCTAGGCAATGTATTTCATCAATTATGGTGTAAATCGTGCATAGAGTGCTTCATATCCTAGCTGTCGCATAAATTGTGGAGCTATACATCAGCGTAGGCCAACCACGTAGACTCCCGCGGGACAGGCAGGCGCTGAAGATCCACTTTGTGAAGTGCTTTTCTTCACAAAGTTAGCTTCAGCCGTGCCCCGCAGGACGCGAAGTGGTTGGCCGAAGCGGTATCCCAGCACATTAAATATCTCAATATGGATATTTGGTTAGTAATGCTTAGTTAACTCTTTTGTAACGTTTAATCGAATTCGAAAAATCACAAACGAACGTACCGCTTTAAGAGATAAGATGAAAGACAAGAAATATCATATTTAATATATCTTCTCTTACGAAAAAGGTCATGGATTAGTGGATGTGGCTTTTTAGTCGCTAATATTTTTCGGTTAGGGTCTCAACTTTTTATACATAAATATGCTATAATACTTTGTTATGAATAGATTTTTTTACATTGCTTCGTAAGGGCGGGTTATCATGAAAAAAGAATTACGGACAAAACAAAAAACCTTTTATTATTCAGATAAAACATTAATAATGGGGATCCTTAATATAACGCCGGATTCATTCTCTGATGGCGGCAGTTATGCTACGGTTAAAGAGGCAGTTCAACAGGCAATAGCGCTGGAAGCAGATGGTGCGGATATAATTGATGTTGGTGGTGAATCAACACGGCCTGGTCACACACCGGTTTCTGAAGCGGAGGAAATAGAAAGGATAATTCCTGTTATTCAGGCTTTATCGAATGAGTTGAAGATTCCGATTTCAGTTGACACCTGGAAGGCCAATGTTGCGCGAAAAGCAATTGAAGCTGGAGCGTCGATTATTAATGATATATGGGGCGCGAAGAAAGAGCCTGAGATTGCTCGAGTTGCGGCCGAGCTTGATGTACCTATTGTGTTAATGCATAATCGTTTTCAGCCTTCTTACACATCTCTGATGGATGATGTGCTATCTGACTTAGCAGAAAGCATTGAGATAGCGTTGGAGGCAGGTGTACAAGAAGACAGGATTATACTCGACCCAGGAATTGGCTTTGCCAAAACATATGAGGAGAACATTCAAGTGATGCAGGAAATGGACCGATTACGAGAATTAGACTACCCTGTATTGTTGGGAACTTCTCGTAAATCTGTTGTTGCCAAAACATTAGACTTACCGGTAGATCAACGTGATGAAGGTACCGGGGCAACAGTGTGTTTCGGCATGACTAAAGGGTGTGAGATTGTCCGGGTCCACAATGTGAGGCTGCATGCAAGAATGGTCAAAATGATGGACAAGCTACTAGGGAAAGGTGTCGATCACAATGGATAAAATATATCTTAATAAAATGTCATTTTTCGGTTTTCATGGAGTATTCCCTGAGGAAAAAAAACTCGGTCAACGTTTTCAGGTTGACTTAATATTAGAGAGAGATCTGAAAAAGGCGGGGGAGACAGATGACCTGCAATACTCTATTGATTACGGTCTTGTCTATCAAGTTACCAAGGATGTTGTAGAAGGGCCTGCGCAAAACCTGGTGGAGAAAGTAGCTGAAGATCTTTCTATTGAGTTGTTCAAACATTTTGCATCTTTGCATGCATGCACGGTTAAGGTGATTAAGCCTGATCCGCCAATACCAGGTCACTATGATTCAGTGGCAATCGAAATTTACCGGGAGAACCGTTAACAATGAAGGCATATGTTGCGTTAGGATCTAACATTCAACCGCGAGTTTCTTATCTAAATAAAGCTATTCAATTATTAGCAAACCATGATAAGATTCAAGTAACACATCAATCGCCTATTTACGAAACTGATCCAGTTGGTTTCGTGGAACAAGGGCAATTTCTTAATATGGTATTGGAAATTGAAACAGAACTTGAGCCGACAATACTATTAGATGTATGTCAGCGGATAGAGAGAAAACTGGGACGAAGACGTGAGATAAGATGGGGACCAAGAACGATCGACCTTGATATTCTCATTTATGATCAAGTGGAGATGGAGACAGATCGGCTTGTATTGCCACACCCACGCTTACAAGAAAGAGCGTTCGTTTTAATACCATTAGCAGATATTCGCCCGTACTTGTATATCACCTATTTCGATCAAACGATATCGGAACTATTAACAACATTACCTGTACAAGATAAAGAAGGGGTAGTCAGATGGCGACAAACAAATGGGGTAAGAGAATCAAAGCCTTTCGAAAATTAAAAGGCTATACACAAGTGAGATTAGCAGATGAACTAGGCATCTCTGTATCGCAATTGGGAGAATTGGAACGAGGGACAAAAATGCCTACTACACAAAAATTAGAACTGATCGCAGAACATTTACATGTTTCCTTGGAAGAATTGCAACCTAATACCACAGATTTTGAGGAAACCAAGCAGGTGGAACATAGGTCATATTAAGATTACTGGTTTATGCTCCAAGCGTCTATTTTATTAAAGAGATGATGGGGCTTCCGGTAATGAGACGCATTGATTAGAATGTAAAGGACTAACAGGAACGCAGTATACGTAATTATTGTAAACAGGGTCAATAAAAACAGGAAACAATGATAGGATAATTATGTGGCAAAAATAGCGCGCAAATGCAAGTTCCTTGAGAATGTAAACATTGACACACAGGCATTCCTTTTCTATACTAATCATGAATGTGATACTGCCAGTATGTTGCTGGCAGTTTTTTGATATATAACATATACCATACTTTTTGAGGTGAAAATTATGAGCGAAGAACTTAACGAACATATGCGTGTCCGCTTGGAAAAGATGCACAGTTACCGTGAACAAGGAATTGATCCCTTTGGTGATAAATTCGTTCGATCACATTTAGCGGACGAATTAAAAGAGAATTATGATCAGTTCTCTAAGGAAGAATTAGAAGAAAAGGGAATAGAAACAACTGTCGCTGGACGTATTATGACGAAGCGAGGAAAAGGGAAAGCCGGTTTCTCTCATATTCAGGATTTAAGTGGTCAGATCCAATTATACGTACGTAAGGATAGAATCGGAGAAGAAGCCTATGAAATATTTAAAACAGCGGATCTGGGAGATATCGTAGGTGTTACAGGAACGGTTTTTAAAACAAATGTAGGGGAACTTTCTGTTAAAGCAAACCAATTCACCATGCTGACAAAATCACTGCGCCCACTTCCTGAAAAGTTTCACGGGTTAAAAGACGTTGAACAACGATATCGTCAACGCTACTTAGATCTTATTACGAACATGGACAGCAAGAATACCTTTATACTTCGAAGTAAAATTATTCAATCTATGCGCCGTTATTTAGACGACAGAGGATTCTTAGAAGTAGAAACGCCAATGATGCATGGTATTGCTGGTGGTGCATCTGCACGTCCGTTCGAAACACATCACAACGCACTGGATATTCCATTGTATATGCGTATCGCGATTGAATTACATCTGAAACGATTAATTGTCGGTGGGATGGAGAAAGTCTATGAAATTGGCCGTGTATTCCGTAATGAGGGTGTTTCAACTCGACATAATCCAGAATTCACGATGATCGAACTCTATGAAGCATATGCTGACTATCATGATATCATGGAATTGGTAGAAAATATGGTAGCCCATATTGCGAAAGAAGTAACAGGTTCTGCTACAATTATGTATGGAGAAGAAGAAATTAATCTTGAGCCAAGCTGGACAAGACTCCATATGGTAGATGCAATTAAAGAATATACGGGTGTTGATTTCTGGAAGCAAATGACGGATGACGAAGCCAAAGCACTTGCAAAGGAACATGGTGTAGATATTGAAGATACCATGACATATGGACACATTGTGAATGAGTTCTTTGAACAAAAAGTAGAAGACAAGCTCATACAGCCAACCTTTGTGTATGGTCACCCGGTAGCTATATCTCCTCTTGCTAAAAAGAATAAAGAGGATGATCGTTTTACAGACAGATTTGAACTGTTCATTGTTGGAAGAGAACACGCGAATGCGTTCTCTGAATTAAATGATCCAGTTGACCAAAGAGAACGATTTGAAGCACAAGTAAAAGAGAAAGAACAAGGTAATGATGAAGCACATGAAATGGATGAAGATTTCTTAGAAGCATTAGAATACGGTATGCCGCCAACAGGTGGATTAGGAATCGGTATTGATCGGTTAGTGATGCTTTTGACGAATTCTCCTTCTATTAGAGATGTTTTACTCTTCCCGCAAATGCGTAACAAATAAGAAAAGCCCTCCTATATACTAGGAGGGTTTTTCATTACTACCAGTCTGGGTTTGAATGGTGTATAAAGCTATAATGAATATAAATTAAAAAAGTTATAAAACTATATTGACACATTTTAAATAGATATGGTATATTATTAAACGTCGCTGAAAACGACAGAACAATTTTATCTCTAACAACTTCTAATAGAAACATTAAAAAAGTTGTTGACATCAACTTCAAAAGTTGATATGATATAAAAGTTGTCGCAAAAAAGCGAAACAATTTCATCTCCTAAACAACTTTCAAAAAAGTTGTTGACATTGATTTTGAGAGATGATACAATATTAAAGCTGTCGAAAGAACAGCGAAACATTTTGATCTTTGAAAACTGAACAAAACAACCAGTATGAATTAATAAACAAGCTAGCTTATAGAAGCGAGCGCAAGTCAACTTTATTGAGAGTTTGATCTTGGCTCAGGACGAACGCTGGCGGCGTGCCTAATACATGCAAGTCGAGCGCGGGAAGCTAACTGAATCCTTCGGGAGGACGTTAGTGGAACGAGCGGCGGACGGGTGAGTAACACGTGGGCAACCTGCCTGTAAGACTGGGATAACCCCGGGAAACCGGGGCTAATACCGGATAACACATTGCTTCGCATGAAGGAATGTTGAAAGATGGCCTTTGGCTATCACTTACAGATGGGCCCGCGGCGCATTAGCTAGTTGGTGAGGTAACGGCTCACCAAGGCAACGATGCGTAGCCGACCTGAGAGGGTGATCGGCCACACTGGGACTGAGACACGGCCCAGACTCCTACGGGAGGCAGCAGTAGGGAATCTTCCGCAATGGACGAAAGTCTGACGGAGCAACGCCGCGTGAACGAAGAAGGTTTTCGGATCGTAAAGTTCTGTTGTTAGGGAAGAACAAGTGCCGTTCAAATAGGGCGGCACCTTGACGGTACCTATCGAGGAAGCCCCGGCTAACTACGTGCCAGCAGCCGCGGTAATACGTAGGGGGCAAGCGTTGTCCGGAATTATTGGGCGTAAAGCGCGCGTAGGCGGTTTCTTAAGTCTGATGTGAAATCTTGCGGCTCAACCGCAAGCGGTCATTGGAAACTGGGGAACTTGAGTGCAGAAGAGGAGAGTGGAATTCCACGTGTAGCGGTGAAATGCGTAGATATGTGGAGGAACACCAGTGGCGAAGGCGACTCTCTGGTCTGTAACTGACGCTGAGGTGCGAAAGCGTGGGGAGCGAACAGGATTAGATACCCTGGTAGTCCACGCCGTAAACGATGAGTGCTAGGTGTTAGGGGGTTTCCGCCCCTTAGTGCTGCAGTTAACGCATTAAGCACTCCGCCTGGGGAGTACGGCCGCAAGGCTGAAACTCAAAAGAATTGACGGGGGCCCGCACAAGCGGTGGAGCATGTGGTTTAATTCGAAGCAACGCGAAGAACCTTACCAGGTCTTGACATCTTCGGATGTCCCTAGAGATAGGGAGTTCCCTTCGGGGACCGAATGACAGGTGGTGCATGGTTGTCGTCAGCTCGTGTCGTGAGATGTTGGGTTAAGTCCCGCAACGAGCGCAACCCTTGATCTTAGTTGCCAGCATTAAGTTGGGCACTCTAAGGTGACTGCCGGTGACAAACCGGAGGAAGGTGGGGATGACGTCAAATCATCATGCCCCTTATGACCTGGGCTACACACGTGCTACAATGGATGGTACAGAGGGCAGCGAAACCGCGAGGTCAAGCAAATCCCATAAAACCATTCTCAGTTCGGATTGCAGGCTGCAACTCGCCTGCATGAAGCCGGAATCGCTAGTAATCGTGGATCAGCATGCCACGGTGAATACGTTCCCGGGCCTTGTACACACCGCCCGTCACACCACGAGAGTTGGCAACACCCGAAGTCGGTGGGGTAACCTTTGGAGCCAGCCGCCGAAGGTGGGGCCAATGATTGGGGTGAAGTCGTAACAAGGTAGCCGTATCGGAAGGTGCGGCTGGATCACCTCCTTTCTAAGGATTATAGGAACACCTTTTACAAGGTGACAAAATCATACTTGGTTGTTTGGTTCAGTTTTGAGAGATCAATTCTCTCTTGAACTTGTACCTTGAAAACTAGATAAGAATAATCAGGACGTGGAAGCAACTGCTGGTCAGCTGTGGAAACGAAACTGATGACAAGACATCAAACAATAACCAACGACTTTTTCATTGAAGTAAAGTAAGTATAGTTAAGTGAAGAAGGGCGCACGGTGGATGCCTTGGCACTAGGAGCCGATGAAGGACGGGACAAACACCGATATGTCTCGGGGAGCCGTACGTAGGCGTTGATCCGAGAATTTCCGAATGGGGAAACCCTCTGCTCGTCATGGAGTAGAACATTTATCTGAATCCATAGGATAAATGAGGCAGACCCGGGGAACTGAAACATCTCAGTACCCGGAGGAAGAGAAAGCAAACGCGATTTCCCGAGTAGCGGCGAGCGAAACGGAATTAGCCCAAACCAAAAAGCTTGCTTTTTGGGGTTGTAGGACACTCCTTTGGAGTTACAAAGAAATACATTAGACGAAGTGGTCTGGAAAGGCCTATCACAGAAGGTAACAATCCTGTAGTCGAAAATGTATTTCCTCCGGAGTGGATCCTGAGTACGGCGGAACACGTGAAATTCCGTCGGAATCCGGGAGGACCATCTCCCAAGGCTAAATACTCCCTAGTGACCGATAGTGAACCAGTACCGTGAGGGAAAGGTGAAAAGCACCCCGGGAGGGGAGTGAAATAGTACCTGAAACCGTGTGCCTACAAGTAGTCGGAGCCCTTTTATGGGTGACGGCGTACCTTTTGTAGAATGGACCGGCGAGTTACGATCCCCTGCAAGGTTAAGTGGAAGACACGGAGCCGCAGCGAAAGCGAGTCTGAATAGGGCGTTTTAGTAGGTGGTCGTAGACCCGAAACCGTGTGATCTACCCATGTCCAGGGTGAAGGTCAGGTAACACTGACTGGAGGCCCGAACCCACGCACGTTGAAAAGTGCGGGGATGAGGTGTGGGTAGGGGTGAAATGCCAATCGAACACGGAGATAGCTGGTTCTCTCCGAAATAGCTTTAGGGCTAGCCTCAAGGCATGTATGTTGGAGGTAGAGCACTGATTGGACTAGGGGCCCTTACCGGGTTACCGAATTCAGTCAAACTCCGAATGCCAATCATATTACCTTGGGAGTCAGACTATGGGTGATAAGGTTCATAGTCGAAAGGGAAACAGCCCAGACCGTCAGCTAAGGTCCCAAAGTATACGTTAAGTGGAAAAGGATGTGGCGTTGCACAGACAACCAGGATGTTGGCTTAGAAGCAGCCATCATTTAAAGAGTGCGTAATAGCTCACTGGTCGAGTGACGCTGCGCCGAAAATATACCGGGGCTAAACGTATCACCGAAGCTACGGATTGATCTGCGATCAATGGTAGGAGAGCGTTCTAAGTGCAGTGAAGTCAGACCGTGAGGACTGGTGGAGCGCATAGAAGTGAGAATGCCGGTATGAGTAGCGAAAAAGAAGTGAGAATCTTCTTCACCGAATGCCTAAGGTTTCCTGAGGAAGGCTCGTCCGCTCAGGGTTAGTCGGGGCCTAAGCCGAGGCCGAAAGGCGTAGGCGATGGACAACAGGTTGATATTCCTGTACCACCCAATTCCGTTTTGAGTGATGGGGGGACGCAGAAGGATAAGGAATGCGCACCATTGGATGTGTGCGTTGAAGCAGTAAGTGAGTCAGATAGGCAAATCCGTCTGGCAATCACAAGCTGTGATCAGGAGGGAAATATAGTACCGAAGTTCCGGATTTCACGCTGCCAAGAAAAGCCTCTAGCAAGGAAAAGGGTGCCCGTACCGCAAACCGACACAGGTAGGCGAGGAGAGAATCCTAAGGTGATCGGGAGAACTCTCGTTAAGGAACTCGGCAAAATGACCCCGTAACTTCGGGAGAAGGGGTGCTTCTTTTGCGAGAAGCCGCAGTGAAAAGGCCCAAGCGACTGTTTAGCAAAAACACAGGTCTCTGCGAAGCCGTAAGGCGAAGTATAGGGGCTGACACCTGCCCGGTGCTGGAAGGTTAAGGGGATGCGTTAGCATTAGCGAAGCGTTGAACCGAAGCCCCAGTAAACGGCGGCCGTAACTATAACGGTCCTAAGGTAGCGAAATTCCTTGTCGGGTAAGTTCCGACCCGCACGAAAGGTGCAACGACTTGGGCACTGTCTCAACGAGAGACCCGGTGAAATTATACTATGCGTGAAGATGCGCATTACCCGCGACAGGACGGAAAGACCCCGTGGAGCTTTACTGTAGCCTGATATTGAATGTTGGTACAGCTTGTACAGGATAGGTGGGAGCCTGAGAAACGTGAGCGCTAGCTTACGTGGAGGCGCCGGTGGGATACCACCCTGGCTGTATTGACCTTCTAACCCAGAACCGTGATCCGGTTCGGAGACAGTGTCAGGTGGGCAGTTTGACTGGGGCGGTCGCCTCCTAAAATGTAACGGAGGCGCCCAAAGGTTCCCTCAGAATGGTTGGAAATCATTCGCAGAGTGCAAAGGCAGAAGGGAGCTTGACTGCGAGACCTACAAGTCGAGCAGGGACGAAAGTCGGGCTTAGTGATCCGGCGGTACCGAATGGAAGGGCCGTCGCTCAACGGATAAAAGCTACCCCGGGGATAACAGGCTTATCTCCCCCAAGAGTCCACATCGACGGGGAGGTTTGGCACCTCGATGTCGGCTCATCGCATCCTGGGGCTGTAGTCGGTCCCAAGGGTTGGGCTGTTCGCCCATTAAAGCGGTACGCGAGCTGGGTTCAGAACGTCGTGAGACAGTTCGGTCCCTATCCGTCGTGGGCGTTGGAAGTTTGAGAGGAGCTGTCCTTAGTACGAGAGGACCGGGATGGACACACCGCTGGTGCACCAGTTGTTCTGCCAAGAGCATCGCTGGGTAGCTACGTGTGGAAGGGATAAGTGCTGAAAGCATCTAAGCATGAAGCCCCCCTCAAGATGAGACTTCCCATCACATAAGTGAGTAAGATCCCTCAGAGACGATGAGGTTGATAGGTTCGAGGTGGAAGCATGGTGACATGTGAAGCTGACGAATACTAATAGATCGAGGACTTATCTATATAACATGTTTCAACGGTGTTGTTGATGTCAATATCTTATCTAGTTTTCAGGGTATATAAAAAAATACAAAAAACTCTTGCATTTAACATGCATTGTGAGTTATAATGTATCTTGTCCTTGAAAAAAGAGTCTGGTAGCGATAGCGAAGAGGTCACACCTGTTCCCATGCCGAACACAGCAGTTAAGCTCTTCAGCGCCCATGGTAGTTGGGGCTCGCGCCCCTGCAAGAGTAGGACGTTGCCAGGCATACATAGGAGGATTAGCTCAGCTGGGAGAGCACTTGCCTTACAAGCAAGGGGTCGCAGGTTCGAGCCCTGCATCCTCCACCATTAGCCGGTCTAGCTCAATTGGTAGAGCAACTGACTTGTAATCAGTAGGTTGGGGGTTCAAGTCCTCTGGCCGGCACCACTCATCTTAGAGCCATTAGCTCAGCTGGCAGAGCATCTGACTTTTAATCAGAGGGTCGGAGGTTCGAATCCTCCATGGCTCACCATTTATTTATGCGGGTGTGGCGGAATTGGCAGACGCGCTAGACTTAGGATCTAGTGTCTCTCGACGTGGGGGTTCAAGTCCCTCCACCCGCACCATACAATAACTTTATATTTATGCGGAAGTAGTTCAGTGGTAGAACACCACCTTGCCAAGGTGGGGGTCGCGGGTTCGAATCCCGTCTTCCGCTCCAGGATTTTTAATCGCTAGTTTGCCAGGTGATTAAAATGTATTTCCTTGCCGGGGTGGCGGAATTGGCAGACGCACAGGACTTAAAATCCTGCGGTGGGTTTCCACCGTGCCGGTTCGAGTCCGGCCCTCGGCACCACGTATAGCGCCCGTAGCTCAATTGGATAGAGCGTTTGACTACGGATCAAGAGGTTAGGGGTTCGACTCCTCTCGGGCGCGCCATTATCGGGAAGTAGCTCAGCTTGGTAGAGCACTTGGTTTGGGACCAAGGGGTCGCAGGTTCAAATCCTGTCTTCCCGACCATTAATGACATTATTTTGTGGGGCCTTAGCTCAGCTGGGAGAGCGCCTGCTTTGCACGCAGGAGGTCAGCGGTTCGATCCCGCTAGGCTCCACCATTTTTATACATTTGATCTTTGAAAACTGAACAAAACAACCAGTATGAATTAATAAACAAGCTAGCTTATAGAAGCGAGCGCAAGTCAACTTTATTGAGAGTTTGATCTTGGCTCAGGACGAACGCTGGCGGCGTGCCTAATACATGCAAGTCGAGCGCGGGAAGCTAACTGAATCCTTCGGGAGGACGTTAGTGGAACGAGCGGCGGACGGGTGAGTAACACGTGGGCAACCTGCCTGTAAGACTGGGATAACCCCGGGAAACCGGGGCTAATACCGGATAACACATTGCTTCGCATGAAGGAATGTTGAAAGATGGCCTTTGGCTATCACTTACAGATGGGCCCGCGGCGCATTAGCTAGTTGGTGAGGTAACGGCTCACCAAGGCAACGATGCGTAGCCGACCTGAGAGGGTGATCGGCCACACTGGGACTGAGACACGGCCCAGACTCCTACGGGAGGCAGCAGTAGGGAATCTTCCGCAATGGACGAAAGTCTGACGGAGCAACGCCGCGTGAACGAAGAAGGTTTTCGGATCGTAAAGTTCTGTTGTTAGGGAAGAACAAGTGCCGTTCAAATAGGGCGGCACCTTGACGGTACCTATCGAGGAAGCCCCGGCTAACTACGTGCCAGCAGCCGCGGTAATACGTAGGGGGCAAGCGTTGTCCGGAATTATTGGGCGTAAAGCGCGCGTAGGCGGTTTCTTAAGTCTGATGTGAAATCTTGCGGCTCAACCGCAAGCGGTCATTGGAAACTGGGGAACTTGAGTGCAGAAGAGGAGAGTGGAATTCCACGTGTAGCGGTGAAATGCGTAGATATGTGGAGGAACACCAGTGGCGAAGGCGACTCTCTGGTCTGTAACTGACGCTGAGGTGCGAAAGCGTGGGGAGCGAACAGGATTAGATACCCTGGTAGTCCACGCCGTAAACGATGAGTGCTAGGTGTTAGGGGGTTTCCGCCCCTTAGTGCTGCAGTTAACGCATTAAGCACTCCGCCTGGGGAGTACGGCCGCAAGGCTGAAACTCAAAAGAATTGACGGGGGCCCGCACAAGCGGTGGAGCATGTGGTTTAATTCGAAGCAACGCGAAGAACCTTACCAGGTCTTGACATCTTCGGATGTCCCTAGAGATAGGGAGTTCCCTTCGGGGACCGAATGACAGGTGGTGCATGGTTGTCGTCAGCTCGTGTCGTGAGATGTTGGGTTAAGTCCCGCAACGAGCGCAACCCTTGATCTTAGTTGCCAGCATTAAGTTGGGCACTCTAAGGTGACTGCCGGTGACAAACCGGAGGAAGGTGGGGATGACGTCAAATCATCATGCCCCTTATGACCTGGGCTACACACGTGCTACAATGGATGGTACAGAGGGCAGCGAAACCGCGAGGTCAAGCAAATCCCATAAAACCATTCTCAGTTCGGATTGCAGGCTGCAACTCGCCTGCATGAAGCCGGAATCGCTAGTAATCGTGGATCAGCATGCCACGGTGAATACGTTCCCGGGCCTTGTACACACCGCCCGTCACACCACGAGAGTTGGCAACACCCGAAGTCGGTGGGGTAACCTTTGGAGCCAGCCGCCGAAGGTGGGGCCAATGATTGGGGTGAAGTCGTAACAAGGTAGCCGTATCGGAAGGTGCGGCTGGATCACCTCCTTTCTAAGGATTATAGGAACACCTTTTACAAGGTGACAAAATCATACTTGGTTGTTTGGTTCAGTTTTGAGAGATCAATTCTCTCTTGAACTTGTACCTTGAAAACTAGATAAGAATAATCAGGACGTGGAAGCAACTGCTGGTCAGCTGTGGAAACGAAACTGATGACAAGACATCAAACAATAACCAACGACTTTTTCATTGAAGTAAAGTAAGTATAGTTAAGTGAAGAAGGGCGCACGGTGGATGCCTTGGCACTAGGAGCCGATGAAGGACGGGACAAACACCGATATGTCTCGGGGAGCCGTACGTAGGCGTTGATCCGAGAATTTCCGAATGGGGAAACCCTCTGCTCGTCATGGAGTAGAACATTTATCTGAATCCATAGGATAAATGAGGCAGACCCGGGGAACTGAAACATCTCAGTACCCGGAGGAAGAGAAAGCAAACGCGATTTCCCGAGTAGCGGCGAGCGAAACGGAATTAGCCCAAACCAAAAAGCTTGCTTTTTGGGGTTGTAGGACACTCCTTTGGAGTTACAAAGAAATACATTAGACGAAGTGGTCTGGAAAGGCCCATCACAGAAGGTAACAATCCTGTAGTCGAAAATCTGTTTCCTCCGGAGTGGATCCTGAGTACGGCGGAACACGTGAAATTCCGTCGGAATCCGGGAGGACCATCTCCCAAGGCTAAATACTCCCTAGTGACCGATAGTGAACCAGTACCGTGAGGGAAAGGTGAAAAGCACCCCGGGAGGGGAGTGAAATAGTACCTGAAACCGTGTGCCTACAAGTAGTCGGAGCCCTTTTATGGGTGACGGCGTACCTTTTGTAGAATGGACCGGCGAGTTACGATCCCCTGCAAGGTTAAGTGGAAGACACGGAGCCGCAGCGAAAGCGAGTCTGAATAGGGCGTTTTAGTAGGTGGTCGTAGACCCGAAACCGTGTGATCTACCCATGTCCAGGGTGAAGGTCAGGTAACACTGACTGGAGGCCCGAACCCACGCACGTTGAAAAGTGCGGGGATGAGGTGTGGGTAGGGGTGAAATGCCAATCGAACACGGAGATAGCTGGTTCTCTCCGAAATAGCTTTAGGGCTAGCCTCAAGGCATGTATGTTGGAGGTAGAGCACTGATTGGACTAGGGGCCCTTACCGGGTTACCGAATTCAGTCAAACTCCGAATGCCAATCATATTACCTTGGGAGTCAGACTATGGGTGATAAGGTTCATAGTCGAAAGGGAAACAGCCCAGACCGTCAGCTAAGGTCCCAAAGTATACGTTAAGTGGAAAAGGATGTGGCGTTGCACAGACAACCAGGATGTTGGCTTAGAAGCAGCCATCATTTAAAGAGTGCGTAATAGCTCACTGGTCGAGTGACGCTGCGCCGAAAATATACCGGGGCTAAACGTATCACCGAAGCTACGGATTGATCTGCGATCAATGGTAGGAGAGCGTTCTAAGTGCAGTGAAGTCAGACCGTGAGGACTGGTGGAGCGCATAGAAGTGAGAATGCCGGTATGAGTAGCGAAAAAGAAGTGAGAATCTTCTTCACCGAATGCCTAAGGTTTCCTGAGGAAGGCTCGTCCGCTCAGGGTTAGTCGGGGCCTAAGCCGAGGCCGAAAGGCGTAGGCGATGGACAACAGGTTGATATTCCTGTACCACCCAATTCCGTTTTGAGTGATGGGGGGACGCAGAAGGATAAGGAATGCGCACCATTGGATGTGTGCGTTGAAGCAGTAAGTGAGTCAGATAGGCAAATCCGTCTGGCAATCACAAGCTGTGATCAGGAGGGAAATATAGTACCGAAGTTCCGGATTTCACGCTGCCAAGAAAAGCCTCTAGCAAGGAAAAGGGTGCCCGTACCGCAAACCGACACAGGTAGGCGAGGAGAGAATCCTAAGGTGATCGGGAGAACTCTCGTTAAGGAACTCGGCAAAATGACCCCGTAACTTCGGGAGAAGGGGTGCTTCTTTTGCGAGAAGCCGCAGTGAAAAGGCCCAAGCGACTGTTTAGCAAAAACACAGGTCTCTGCGAAGCCGTAAGGCGAAGTATAGGGGCTGACACCTGCCCGGTGCTGGAAGGTTAAGGGGATGCGTTAGCATTAGCGAAGCGTTGAACCGAAGCCCCAGTAAACGGCGGCCGTAACTATAACGGTCCTAAGGTAGCGAAATTCCTTGTCGGGTAAGTTCCGACCCGCACGAAAGGTGCAACGACTTGGGCACTGTCTCAACGAGAGACCCGGTGAAATTATACTATGCGTGAAGATGCGCATTACCCGCGACAGGACGGAAAGACCCCGTGGAGCTTTACTGTAGCCTGATATTGAATGTTGGTACAGCTTGTACAGGATAGGTGGGAGCCTGAGAAACGTGAGCGCTAGCTTACGTGGAGGCGCCGGTGGGATACCACCCTGGCTGTATTGACCTTCTAACCCAGAACCGTGATCCGGTTCGGAGACAGTGTCAGGTGGGCAGTTTGACTGGGGCGGTCGCCTCCTAAAATGTAACGGAGGCGCCCAAAGGTTCCCTCAGAATGGTTGGAAATCATTCGCAGAGTGCAAAGGCAGAAGGGAGCTTGACTGCGAGACCTACAAGTCGAGCAGGGACGAAAGTCGGGCTTAGTGATCCGGCGGTACCGAATGGAAGGGCCGTCGCTCAACGGATAAAAGCTACCCCGGGGATAACAGGCTTATCTCCCCAAGAGTCCACATCGACGGGGAGGTTTGGCACCTCGATGTCGGCTCATCGCATCCTGGGGCTGTAGTCGGTCCCAAGGGTTGGGCTGTTCGCCCATTAAAGCGGTACGCGAGCTGGGTTCAGAACGTCGTGAGACAGTTCGGTCCCTATCCGTCGTGGGCGTTGGAAGTTTGAGAGGAGCTGTCCTTAGTACGAGAGGACCGGGATGGACACACCGCTGGTGCACCAGTTGTTCTGCCAAGAGCATCGCTGGGTAGCTACGTGTGGAAGGGATAAGTGCTGAAAGCATCTAAGCATGAAGCCCCCCTCAAGATGAGACTTCCCATCACATAAGTGAGTAAGATCCCTCAGAGACGATGAGGTTGATAGGTTCGAGGTGGAAGCATGGTGACATGTGAAGCTGACGAATACTAATAGATCGAGGACTTATCTATATAACATGTTTCAACGGTGTTGTTGATGTCAATATCTTATCTAGTTTTCAGGGTGCAACCCTAAAATACAATAGTCTGGTAGCGATAGCGAAGAGGTCACACCTGTTCCCATGCCGAACACAGCAGTTAAGCTCTTCAGCGCCCATGGTAGTTGGGGCTCGCGCCCCTGCAAGAGTAGGACGTTGCCAGGCAAAGCCAAAACATCTCAGTCAAAGAACTGAGGTGTTTTTTTGTGCTGTAGGAAAATATAAAAAATCAGCAATAAAGAAGCGCGACGTAGTGAATGTAACAAGTATAAGAAAAACTTCGGCACTTGCTAATGAACGAAGCGAATGTCGAGTTTTTCTAATCATTCAAGAAAGTATAAAAGTGCAGTCACGGCAGTAATCATATGGATAATGTAAACTACGGCTGTATATCAGATTGGCCATTTTGATATATTTTATCTGCTTAGCAAAGCTCCGGAAATAGGCTCCGCGTCCTGTGGGCACGGCTTCAGCTAGGCCACTACCCGAAAAGCTTCTTTGCTGCCTTGTGCCGAGGAAGCTCACTTCGAAGCGGTACCTGCAGACGCAGGCCACAAATGAAGTGGATCTTCAGCTCGCGCTGATTCCACGGGAGTCTCCACCTATTTCCTACGCTTGAGGGAAGTGCTACAATGTATAGAACAGCTAAAAGCAGTGGTTCTAGGCATTATGTTATTCATGCAATTCCTGTTATATATAGTGATGAGTGATCAATATGCTAGCTCTTACAAAAATTGTAGAGGCCCAATTCTAGCGTAGGCCAACCACGGAGACTCCCGCGGGACAGGCAGGCGCTGAAGATCCACTTTGAGAAGCGGTCTTCTTCACAAAGTTAGCTTCAGCCGTGCCCCGCAGGACGCGGAGTGGTTGGACGGAGCGATATCATACCACACATAATTTTTCAAAATGACCACTAAGCTGCTAGTTTACATAATCCATATTATAGGAAGTATTATATTAATTAAGATGCTTTGATTATTACCGGAAAGCTAGTTGAACGCCCGCATCGCACATAATAAGCCGGGAGTGGTACGAAAAATTATACAGTTATTCTAATGTACAGAAAATTTCTCATTTTAAGCCTTTAATAAAAGGCAAGTTGCTCTATATTTCTTGTTTATGATGAAAACAATCGTCATTTAAAATGTGCTAAAATACATATTATAGAAGGAGGAATGATCAATGGAAAGGATGATTTGCTTAAATTCTTCCTATACTGATGAAATTCTAAACTTATCTGAGTATGCTTTTCAATATAAGTTAACTCAACAAGAAAGAGAAGAAAAAGCAGAGCAAATGAAAGAAGATCAAGTATGGGGATGGATAGCAGATAATCAGTTAGCTGCTAAAGCTCACCTTATTCCACTGACTGTAAATCTACATGGTAAGCCGTTAGAAATGGGAGGTGTCGGATCCGTTGCTTCTTGGCCAGAGTATCGCAGAGGTGGAAAAGTAAAGGCATTGTTATACAAACTTTTAACAGAAATGAGACAACAACAACAAAGTATTTCATACTTACACCCATTTTCAGTACCTTTTTATCGAAAATATGGCTGGGAATTGACGTTTGACCGAACTACATACAATATGCCGATAAAATCATTTCAAAACGATTGGAACGGACAGGGCAGTGTCAGGAGGGGAAGTAAAGGGGAAAAAACAATTTCCACGTTAGACGCCATCTACCAAATGTATGCAAAGAAGTATACAGGCACACTTCATCGAACAGAACATTGGTGGAAATATCGTATATTAAAACATAAAGATACACATATCGCAATTGCGTATGCTGCGGATCAAACACCAATAGGGTATCTGTTGTTCACTATTAAACAAAGCTTGTTTACTGTACATGATATGGCATTTGTGAATATAAATGCGCGCCACTTACTTTATCAGTTTATCCAACATCATGATTCAATGGTGCATAATGTAGAGCTGTCTGTCCCTGCAGATGACCCATTGCCATTACTTATTGGTGAACCGAGATTCGAACAAAAACAGATGCCTTATTTTATGGCGCGAATTGTGGATGTTGATGCTTTCTTTGAACAGTATCCTTTTCCAATAATCGATCAAACGAAAATCGATTTTACAGTAGAAGTATCAGATGCCTTTTTAACAGAAAATAATGGTTTGTTTCTGGTGTCCAACAGCATAAAAGAGGGTATTGTTACGGAGCGTGTAGAGGCAGATCCGAATGTTGCAAGGGTGAAAATAGCTGTTCAACAACTTGTACAAATTTTATTTGGTTATAAACGGCCATTCACATTGTGGGAGGCAGACTTAATACAGGGAG
Organism: Gracilibacillus salinarum; assembly: GCF_022919575.1. Classification (NCBI taxonomy): domain Bacteria; kingdom Bacillati; phylum Bacillota; class Bacilli; order Caryophanales; family Bacillaceae; genus Gracilibacillus; species Gracilibacillus salinarum. Next base: position 3,053,616 of record NZ_CP095071.1, read on the forward strand.
ATGCTTCAGCCGTTGAGCAGTTAGAGATGATTATACCTGAACAGCAGACATATTTTCCTGATTTCTTTTAATCCAAACACCCCCTTTATACTGCTTCGTAGCTATAAATCACTAATTTTAGGGTATAAGAAGTATATGCTCTCATCATTTATTTATTCATAGTGAAAAAGGGGGAAATTGCCATGGATCAGATCTTTGATGCTGCATTTATGGAATCTGTTTCAAAATTGTTGATTGCCCTTATATTAGCCGGCTTAATAGGGTTTGAAAGGGAAATAAACAAACATTCAGCCGGCTTTAGAACGCATATATTAGTAGGTGTCAGCTCGTGTTTAATGATGTTACTTTCAATAAACGGCTTTGATTATTTTATTGAGCATTATGATAATGTCCGATTTGACCCTGCAAGGATACCTTCGTATGTTATTAGCGGGATCGGCTTCCTTGGTGCTGGAACAATTATTGTAAACGGCGGGACAATTCGTGGCCTTACAACGGCTGCTTCGATTTGGGCAGTGGCAGGCTTAGGATTAATCGTCGGAATTGGTATGTACAAAGAAGCGATTGTTACTACATTAATCATTCTGATCAGTCTGGTTGTTTTAAATAAATTTGAACATCGGCTGCATCGCAAAAATCATTTTATTATTTTTGAGGTGAAGTTGAGCAAAACAAAAGGTACTGCTAAATTTATGGATCAGGTGCAAGCTTTTCCAATCGAAATACGAGAGTTTGATATATACAATGAGAGTAAAGAAACAACAAAAATAAAAATGTATATCGATGCTATCCATCAGAAAAAACGGGAAAATTTATATGAATGGTTATTAGAACAAGAAGAAGTCGAAAAAATTAAAATACGATTTCGATCTTGATGGTTTGAACGGAAAAAATAACGGATATAATATAGAAGACCAAATAGTTTTCAACCCCGTGATCTTGAAGTATAATAAGTATATAGTCAAATATAGTCAAAGTCAGATTGGAGGAGGGGAAATGCGGAATATTTCAGATATTATTGAAGAATATTTGAAAACCATCATGAAAAGTAATCAGCACAAAATCATCGAGATAAAACGAAGTGAGATTGCAGATCGCTTTGAATGTGTACCCTCTCAAATTAACTATGTTATTAATACGAGATTCACCTTAGAGAAAGGGTATCTGGTTGAAAGCAAGCGCGGTGGTGGAGGCTACATTCGAATTAGCAGAATTACCAACGAAGACAAAGCAATGTTAATTGATGAAATAATCGAAATGGTTCAGCCAAGTATTTCACAACAAAAGGCTATTAATATATTGGAACGACTGTTGGAAGAAGAACTTATCACGAAGCGAGAAGCAAAATTGATGGTTAGTGCCATTGACCGCAGTACATTACCGTTTCAATTACCGATCCGAGATGAAGTGCGTGCCCGCATCTTGTCGGCCATGCTCAATTCATTAAAATATCAGTTTTAGGAGGTGTACGGTGTGGAATGCCAAGAATGCCATCAAAATCCGGCAACCGTTCATTTTGCCCAAGTAATAAACGGGGAAAAAAGCGAAATTCATGTTTGTCAGCAATGTGCAAAGGATAAAGGCTACGTCTCTCAGGAAGAGGATGCCTATTCGCTTCATAATCTGTTATCAGGATTATTTAATTCTGGATCAAATACGATGCAGCAGCAATCTCTAAGAAAGCGGGAAGAAACACTTCAGTGTGACAAATGTGGGATGACCTATCAACAGTTTGCTAGACTGGGTAAATTTGGTTGTGCATCGTGCTATCATACCTTTGCCGATCATCTCAATCCGTTATTTCGAAAGGTGCATAGCGGTAACACATTGCATGAAGGAAAAGTACCTAAACGAGCAGGCTCTAACATTTATCAACGGAAGAAACTACGAGATTTAAAGGTGAAGCTGCAGCAGGCAATAGCAGATGAAGCCTTTGAAGACGCGGCTGGAATCCGTGATCAAATAAAATCAGTCGAAAAGAGCCTGCATCGTGAAGAGGAGGGGGAAGATTCATGAGCTTAGAGCAATTCATGAATGAGGCAATTAGCCCCTGGCTCAAAGAAGATGGACCAGATAGTGATATTGTAATGAGCAGCAGGGTCCGCCTGGCGCGTAACTTTGAAGATACACCTTTTCCGCTGATTGCAGAAGAAGAACAGATGGATAACATTCTTTCATTTTTCAAAGAGGAATTTAATCATCAAACGTATAATCAGTATAAAGACTTTGAATTTGTCAGAATGGCAGATTTGAATTCCACTGAGAAGCAAGTGTTAGTAGAAAAACATCTGATCAGTCCACATTTAGCTGATAAATCGAAATATGGTGCTACATTGATCTCAAAAAATGAGCAGGTATCGATTATGGTAAATGAAGAAGATCATATTCGTGCACAGCTATATTTTCCTGGTTTTCAATTGGAAAAGGCTTTGCAACAGGCATTTGAGCTAGATGATTGGCTTGAAACGAAAATCAACTATGCGTTTGATGAGAACAGAGGGTATTTAACATCTTGTCCAACAAATGTTGGTACAGGTTTAAGAGCTTCTGTCATGATGCATTTGCCAGCACTTGCATTAACGCGAAAAATTAACCGTATGCTGCCAGCTATTAATCAATTAGGTTTGGTAGTCAGAGGCATCTATGGAGAAGGCAGTGAAGCAATCGGTAATATTTTTCAAATTTCCAATCAAATAACGCTTGGCCGCTCCGAAGAAGACATTATCGAAGATTTAAAAGGTGTCGTGGAGAAGTTGATCGAGCACGAACGACATGCAAGATCCATACTGTTGGATCAGTCTTCATTAGAATTGGAAGATCGCGTTTTTCGCTCCTATGGAATTTTACAACACAGTCGTATCATAGAATCAAAGGAAACGGCTAAATGTCTTTCCGACGTCCGTCTCGGAATTGATTTAGGATTTATTAGTAATATCTCTAAGTCGATTCTAAATGAACTGGTCGTCTTAACGCAGCCGGCATTTTTACAACAATATGCGAAAAAAATGCTAACACCGAATGAACGTGATGTTTTTCGTGCATCCTTAATTCGGGAACGATTTACAATGGAGCAGAAGGAGGAATATTAATATGATGTTTGGACGTTTTACAGAAAGAGCACAAAAGGTATTAGCACTTTCACAAGAGGAAGCAGTTAGATTAGGCCATAATAATATAGGGACAGAACATATCTTATTAGGACTCGTTAGTGAGGGCGAAGGAATTGCTGCTAAGGCTTTACAGGCAATAGGTCTAGGAGCAGATAAAATTAGAGATGAAGTAGAATCTTTAATTGGCAAAGGCAATCAGGTCTCACAGACAATTCATTATACTCCTCGAGCAAAAAAAGTAATCGAACTATCAATGGATGAAGCACGAAAGCTGGGCCATTCTTATGTAGGTACCGAGCATATTCTGTTAGGCCTGATTCGTGAAGGAGAAGGCGTTGCGGCACGAGTATTAAATAACTTAGGTGTTAGTTTAAATAAAGCAAGACAGCAAGTGCTTCAGCTGTTAGGAAGCTCTGAATCTGGCAGTGCCCAAAATGGTCGTAATAACCAGGCGAATAGCGCTAATACGCCAACATTAGATTCACTTGCCAGAGATTTAACTGCTATTGCTAAGGAAGGCAAAATAGATCCGGTGATTGGCCGTGGTAAGGAAATTGAACGTGTCATTCAAGTGCTGAGTCGACGTACCAAAAACAACCCTGTACTCATTGGTGAACCAGGTGTTGGTAAGACAGCAGTAGCGGAAGGTCTTGCCCAGCAAATCGTGCAAAATGAAGTACCGGAAATCCTGCGAGATAAACGCGTCATGACACTGGATATGGGTACAGTTGTAGCGGGCACCAAATATCGCGGCGAATTTGAGGATCGCTTGAAAAAAGTAATGGAAGAGATTCGTCAAGCAAACAATGTCATTTTGTTTATTGATGAGCTGCATACATTGATCGGTGCTGGTGGAGCAGAAGGTGCAATTGATGCGTCCAACATCCTGAAACCGTCGCTGGCTCGTGGAGAACTGCAATGTATTGGTGCCACTACGTTAGATGAGTACCGTAAATATATTGAAAAAGATGCGGCCTTAGAGCGTCGTTTTCAGCCAATCCAAGTAGATGAGCCTTCTGTCGATGAATCCGTTCAAATTCTGCAAGGGTTACGTGACCGTTATGAAGCACACCACCGTGTTACGATTACAGATGATGCCATCGAAGCAGCGGCTAAATTATCTGATCGTTATATTACGGATCGTTTCCTGCCGGATAAGGCCATTGACCTTATCGATGAGGCGGCATCGAAAGTACGCTTGCGCTCTTACACGACTCCGCCTAATTTAAAAGAATTGGAACAGAAATTAGAAGAAGTACGTAAAGAGAAAGATGCGGCAGTGCAGAGTCAAGAATTTGAAAAAGCAGCAGCATTGCGGGATGATGAACAGCAATTACGAAAAGAATTAGAAGAAACCGAAGCCAAATGGAAAGAGAAGCAAGGGCAAGAAAATTCTGAGGTCACAGTGGAAGATATCGCAAGTGTTGTATCTACCTGGACTGGTGTACCCGTTTCATCCTTAACAAAAGACGAAAGTGAACGTCTGTTGCACATGGAAGACATTTTGCATGACCGACTGATTGGACAGGAAGAAGCGGTCAAAGCCGTATCGAAAGCAATCCGTCGTGCAAGAGCAGGTCTGAAAGATCCGAAACGTCCGATTGGCTCCTTTATTTTCTTAGGTCCAACGGGTGTTGGTAAGACAGAATTAGCTCGTGCATTAGCTGAATCTATGTTCGGTGATGAAGATGCTATGATCCGTATCGATATGTCAGAATATATGGAAAAACACGCTACATCACGATTGGTTGGTTCACCTCCTGGTTATGTTGGGTACGAAGAAGGTGGTCAATTAACGGAGAAAGTCCGCAGAAAGCCTTATTCAGTCGTCTTATTAGATGAAGTAGAAAAAGCACACCCGGAAGTATTTAATATTCTGCTTCAAGTATTAGAAGATGGCCGGTTAACCGATTCTAAAGGACGTACGGTTGATTTTAGAAATACGGTTCTCATTATGACTTCCAACGTTGGAGCGAATGAATTGAAGCGTAATAAATATGTTGGTTTCAGTCTTGGTGATGAGGAACAAGATTACAAGGATATGCGTTCAAAAGTAACAACTGAACTGAAAAAAGCATTCCGTCCTGAATTTTTAAACAGAATTGATGAAACAATTGTCTTCCACTCACTAGAGAAGAAGCATATGAAGTACATTGTTGAATTAATGGTCAAGGAATTACAGAAGCGTCTTGTTGAGCAAGAGATTGACTTTGAATTGTCAGATAAGGCTATTGAAAAAATCGCCAATGAAGGCTTTGATCCGGAATATGGTGCAAGACCACTAAGACGCTCTATTCAGAAGAATGTTGAAGACTTACTATCTGAGGAACTATTAAAAGAAAATATTAAACGCGGACAAAAAGTAACCATAGATCTAGATGATAAAAATGAATTTAGCTTAGTGTAATATCAAAAAATCGGAGGGGCTACCTTCCGATTTTTTGTACCCTGACAGGAAAACGTAACCCTAAAGATTTGTCTCCAAGAGTGAGGAAAGGACACAAATCAGAAGCTTTCACCCGAAGATTTGTATCTATATGCAACACGTTGCATATTCTTCACCTAAATGGTGTGGTGTCAGCGAGTAATTCCGGTAAAATATAGACAGTAAAAAAGCGAATAAAGCAGCAGTTCTATTTTTTCACACTTTTTACATACATCTTTAACTAAATTGATAGATCTTTGTAACTTATAGAGGGGTATTTTCGTATATAATGAAAAGGAGCGATATTTTTGGCTAAACGTAAATCAAAATTTGTTTGTCAATCTTGTGGATATGAATCACCAAAATGGATGGGGAAATGTCCAGGATGTCATCAGTGGAATACATTAGTAGAGGAATTAGAAGCAACGAAGACAGCAAGAGGAAATTGGGCAACAGGTGGTTCAGCAACAGCTCAAAAGCCGGAAAAAATTTCGAGTATTCAATCACAAGAAGAACCTAGAATTTCGACAAGCATGCGAGAATTAAACCGTGTTTTAGGCGGTGGGATTGTTCCAGGGTCACTTGTGTTGATTGGCGGTGATCCGGGTATCGGAAAATCAACTTTGCTTCTGCAAGTATCCAGTCAGCTATCGCAAAGCAACCTAGACGTATTGTACATTTCTGGAGAAGAATCTGCTCGACAGACAAAGTTAAGAGCAGATCGCCTCGATATTTCCTCTGAACGACTATATGTGCTGTCAGAAACAAATTTAATGGATATTGCTAATCAAATTGATCAATTGAAACCAGGATTTGTTGTTATTGACTCGATTCAAACCATTTTTAAAGAAGAAGTGACTAGTGCACCAGGTAGTGTATCACAAGTTCGCGAATGTACAAGCGAATTAATGCGAATTGCCAAGCGGAACCACATCCCGATTTTTATTGTAGGGCATGTCACAAAAGAAGGTTCCATTGCTGGGCCAAGGTTACTCGAACACATGGTAGATGCAGTTTTGTATTTTGAAGGGGAAAGACACCATACTTTCCGCATATTACGAAGTGTGAAGAATAGATTTGGCAGTACACATGAAATGGGTATCTTTGAAATGAAAGAAGAAGGTCTCGTTGAAGTGTTAAACCCGTCTGAGATCTTCTTGGAAGAACGTTCGCAAGGGGTAGCAGGTTCTACTATTGTTGCATCAATGGAGGGAACCAGACCAGTATTAGTAGAAATACAAGCTTTAATTTCTCCTACAAGCTTTGGAAATCCGAGAAGAATGGCTACCGGGATTGATCATAACAGGGTGCCGTTGCTGATGGCGGTTCTTGAAAAAAGAGTAGGTTTAATGCTCCAGAATCAAGATGCGTATGTGAAGGTCGCCGGAGGAGTAAAGTTAGATGAGCCGGCAATTGATCTGGCCGTTGCCATTAGTATTGCTTCCAGCTTTAGAGACAGAGCGCCGCATACAGATGATGTTCTGATTGGAGAAGTTGGATTGACAGGAGAGGTTCGGAGAGTGTCCCGAATTGATCAGCGGGTGCAGGAAGCTGCAAAGTTAGGCTTTAAGCGAGCTATTATTCCTGCTAAGAATCTGGAAGGCTGGACACCTCCAGACACCATTGAAATGGTTGGTGTTAATTCCGTACAGGAAGCCATAAAGATAGCATTAGGAGATTAACATCAGACAAAGAAGGAATGACCCGTTTTAACTATAAATGGTTCCAGCAAAATTTCTATGTTTAAAAAGTTTATAGTTGGAGAGAATACTATACAGGAGGTGACTGTGGTGCTAAAACGATTTGTGCAACTATTTTTCATTATTGCAGGTGGTACCGCTGGATATTTATATATTCCAAAATTATTGGAATTGATAGGATTCGCTGAAGGTTCATGGTTTATGTCAGATTATGTGGCACCCTATGTTGGGTTAGTCTTGGGAGCAATTATTTTATTTATTCTTTCTCTATTGGTTTCAGATTATATTGTGCAATTTTTTACTTGGATCGAAGAATTATTGATGAAGGCCCCAGTTGCAGATCTGATTTTTGGTAGTTTAGGAATTATTATTGGTTTAATTATTGCTTATTTCTTAATTATTCCGATTCAATCAATTGAAATCAAGCTAGTTTCACAAGTAGTACCGATCTTTTTAAGTGTATTGCTAGCGTATTTCGGTTTTCAGGTTGGTTTTAAAAGACGTGATGAGTTTCTTAATTTGTTTACCTTGCCAAAGAAGGAAAAAAAGAAAACATCTGTTGCAGAAGATGGACCATCCGACTTACCTAAGCCTAAAATTTTAGATACGAGTGTGATCATTGATGGTCGTATCGCTGACATTTGTCAAACAAGCTTTCTTGAAGGGACAATTATCATTCCACAGTTTGTCCTGGAAGAGCTTCAGCATATTGCGGATTCTTCAGACGCTTTGAAACGTAATAGAGGGCGCAGAGGGTTGGATATACTGAACCGAATTCAAAAAGACTTACCGATTAACGTGGAAATTTATGAAGGTGACTTCGAAGAGATTCAAGAAGTCGACAGTAAGCTCGTGAAGCTCGCAAAAGTAATGAACGGTATCGTTGTAACGAATGACTTTAACTTAAATAAAGTTTGTGAGTTTCAAAAAGTACCCGTCCTTAACATTAATGACCTTGCAAATGCGGTAAAACCAATTGTTTTACCTGGCGAGGAGTTAGCTGTACATGTGATCAAAGATGGGAAAGAACAGAATCAGGGTGTTGCGTATTTAGATGATGGTACGATGATCGTTGTAGAAGAAGGTAAGAATTATATCGGCCAACATATTGACGTAGTCATCACGAGTGTTTTGCAAACGTCAGCAGGACGAATGATTTTCGCAAAACCAAAATTGCTTGAAAAAGCTCTATAAAAAAGGTATAACTTATAAAGGATAGATAAAAAGTGATAACATACTGTTATCACTTTTTGTTAGTTTAACAGTGAGAGTTCGAACAAAGATTGGGGTGGCCGCATGATAAAATATAATGTGATCGTGCTAGCGGCAGGTCAAGGAAAACGGATGAACGCAGGTCAAAACAAGCAATTTATTGAACTATTGAATAAACCACTTATCATACATACATTAGAAAAATTTATCCATGATACATGGTGCCGTCATATTTATCTAGTAATCAATCCAAATGAACAGCAAGAAATGGAGGCATTGATTACTGAATACGGATGGCAACACCAGATAACCATTGTGTATGGCGGAAGTGAACGGCAGGAAAGCGGCTATAATGGCCTGTGCGCCATTAAACCGGAATCTCATGATCAAATCGTTATGATTCACGATGGGGCACGACCATTTGTAAAACAAGCACATTTACATGAACTGGCGAAAGTGGCACAAGAGAAGAAGGCTGCTTTACTAGCAGTACCTGTTACAGATACGATAAAAAGGAAGCAAGGGGACAGGATTGATACGTTGGACCGTTCTACCTTATGGGCGGCTCAAACACCACAAGCATTTAGTTATGATGTAATTCTGCGAGCACACGAAACCGCTCAAACCTCCCAGTATCTTGGAACAGACGATGTTTCGCTGGTAGAAGCATTAGATGAACCGGTAGAAATTGTGCACGGTTCGTATCATAATGTGAAATTAACAACACCTGAGGATATCATGCGGGCGGAAATGATTTTAACGCAAAAGGAGGAAGCGTAATGTTTCGCATTGGACAAGGATTTGATGTACATCAATTAGTGGAAGGGCGACCATGTATTATAGGTGGTATAGAAATACCGTATGACTTAGGATTATTAGGGCATTCAGATGCAGATGTATTACTGCATACCATCGCCGATGCTTGTCTTGGTGCAATAGGTGAAGGAGATATTGGAAAACATTTCCCTGATACTGACCCTGCATTTAAAGACGCCGATTCGCAAAAGCTATTGCAGGAAGTGTGGCGTTTGGTTGAAGAGAAGGGTTATACGCTTGGTAATATCGATTGTACTGTAATCGCGCAAGCACCAAAGCTTGCTCCACACATTACTTCCATCCGGGAAAACATTGCCCAGCTATTGCAATGTGAAGTGGATCAGATCAATGTAAAAGCAACTACAACGGAAAAGTTAGGATTCACCGGGAGAAAAGAAGGAATTGCAGCACAAGCAGTTGTTCTGTTAATGAAATCATAATTATTTTTCACAAAAAGCAAATTAGTAGGCATTGGTTTTCGTCTTCTTCTACAATAGAAACGTAACATTATGTCGAAATTAATGGTAAAATAGAGATAAAAGGTGAAACAGACCGCTATACTTTATCGAAACATATGGAGGGACAATGATCATGACAAATGAAGTACGTGTACGTTATGCACCAAGTCCAACAGGGCATCTGCATATCGGAAACGCAAGAACTGCACTTTTTAATTATTTATATGCCAAGCATTTAGGTGGCTCCTTTATCATTCGTACAGAGGACACAGACGATAAACGAAATGTAGAAGGCGGAGAAGAAAGCCAGCTGCACTATTTAAAATGGCTTGGATTGGAATGGGAAGAAGGACCAGATATCGGTGGTGAGTATGGACCATACCGTCAGACAGAGCGGTTAGATATATACCAGAAATATATTGATGAGCTGTTAGAACGTGGCCTGGCATACAAATGTTATATGACAGAGGAAGAGTTAGATCAGGAACGTGAAGAACAACGTGCCAATGGTCAAGTACCGAAATATTCTGGTGCGCACAGTAATTTAACGGAAGAACAAATAGAGCAGTTTGAAGCGGAAGGTCGTAAGCCTAGTATTCGACTCCGAGTACCGGCAGGTCATACCTATACCTTCCAAGACATCGTTCGAGGCAATATAACCTTTGAATCCAGCGATTTTGGCGATTGGGTTATTGTAAAGAAAAATGGTATTCCGACATACAATTTTGCTGTTGCAATCGATGATTATCAAATGAAAATCAGTCACGTACTGCGAGGAGAAGAGCATATCTCCAATACACCAAAACAAATGATGATTTTCGAAGCTTTTGGTTGGGAAGCGCCTCGTTACGGTCATATGACCCTTATCTTAAATGAAAATCGCAAAAAACTAAGTAAGCGTGATGAGCATATTTTGCAATTTATCGAACAGTATAAAAACCTTGGATATATACCACAAGCATTATTTAACTTTATTACCTTACTTGGATGGTCGCCAGTAGGCGAAGAAGAGCTATTTACTCAGGAAGAGTTTATTAATATATTCGATCCGGAACGTCTTTCCACCTCTCCGGCCATTTTTGATCCGGCGAAATTAAAATGGATGAACAATCAATATATTAAACAAGCCTCTCTTGAAGAAGTGGTAGAATTAAGCTTGCCACATTTGATTAAAGCAGGTAAATTACCAGAAGATATGGAGCCGGAACAAAAGGATTGGGCGATCAAGCTTATCAGCCTCTATCACGAACAATTATCGTACGGCGCAGAAATTGTAGAGTTAACAGAACTTTTCTTCAAGACAGACATACAGTATGAGGAAGAGGCAATGACAGTGTTGCAAGAGGAGCAAGTACCAGAAGTAATGGAAGCATTCCTGGAGCATTTTACGAGCATTGCAGAACTGTCACCTGAAGAAGTGAAAGCTGCAATTAAAGCAACACAAAAGCAAACGAAGCAAAAAGGCAAAAAATTATTTATGCCAATTCGTGTGGCTACTACCGGACAGGTACATGGACCGGAACTGCCGAATGCCATTCATCTTTTAGGAAAAGACATTGTAACGGCACGAATCGAAAAAGTAATCCAACAAAGCAAATAAGTAGCAAATAAAGGAATTTGCGCTATAATGAGAAGTAATAAATAAGGAATGTGGATGAGGAGAAGTAGAAGACTACAGCTTGTACAGAGAAAACCATCGTTGGCTGAGAGTGGTTAAAGCACGTATCTTTGAAATGCACCTCAGAGTTTCTTCCTGAATTCAGTACGGAAGAACGGTTTGCCACCGTTATCGGTTCAAGTGGAGGGCATTTTATCGCCCTAAACAGAGTGGAACCGCGCCAAAAGCGTCTCTGAGTTTATATAGCCAGAGACGCTTTTTTTGTATGCTAGAAAAGTAATGAAATTGTAGTGTTTGTATCGTTTATTACGACAGGGAAGAGGTCTTGCCATACTGTCGTTTATCAATTTGATAATAAAATGGGAAACAAAGGGGGATGGTCATGGGATTTTTTAAAATGCTCAAACAAGACATCGATGTAGTATTTGATCAAGACCCTGCAGCACGAACTTATATCGAAGTTTGTTTAACATATTCCGGTTTGCATGCCATTTGGGCGCACCGTATCGCACACGCCGTCTACAGAAAGAAATTCTTTTTCATAGCACGGCTTATTTCGCAAATCAGCCGCTTTTTTACCGGAATTGAAATTCATCCGGGTGCTAAGATAGGCAGTCGTTTTTTCATCGATCACGGTATGGGGGTAGTGATTGGCGAAACGTGTGAAATTGGCGATAATGTTACGATTTATCAGGGTGTTACCTTGGGAGGAACAGGGAAAGAGAAAGGTAAGCGGCACCCAACCATTAAGGATAACGCACTGATTGCAACAGGCGCGAAAGTGTTAGGCTCCATTACCATTGGAGAAAGCTCCAAGATTGGAGCAGGCTCTGTCGTATTGGAGGATGTACCGGATCATTCAACAGTAGTAGGTATCCCGGGAAGAGTAGTTATTCAAAATGGGGAGAAAGTAAGAAGAGATTTAGATCATCACAAGCTGCCGGATCCGATCAGTGAGGTATTAAAGGAAATGGAAGGCGAAATTAAAAAACTAAAAAAAGAAGTGAACGAATTAAAAGGAGCGAATCAAGATGACCATTAATATATACAACACGCTGACGCGAAAAAAAGAAGAATTTAAGCCGCTTGAACCGAATCAAGTCAAAATGTATGTATGTGGTCCAACTGTGTATAACTATATTCATATTGGTAATGCCAGACCTGCAATTGTATTTGATACAGTCAGAAGGTACTTTGAATATAAAGGCTATCATGTCGACTATGTATTAAACTTTACCGATGTCGATGACAAATTAATTAAGGCAGCGAGAGAACTAGGGGAAGAAGTGCCTGTTATTGCCGACCGGTTTATAACTGCGTATAAAGAAGATGTTGGTGCCTTAGGTGTGAAAGAAGCCGTCCATCATCCACGTGTTACGGAAACAATGGATGATATTATTCGTTTCATCGCTACTTTAATTGATAAAGGGCATGCCTATGCAGCGGATGGCGATGTATATTTTAAAACAAGATCATTTGATCATTATGGTAAGTTATCTCATCAATCAATTGATGAATTACGATCTGGTGCCAGAATCCAAATTGGAGAAAAGAAACAGGATCCATTAGATTTTGCACTATGGAAGCAAGCGAAGGATGGCGAAATTGCCTGGGATTCACCTTGGGGGCAAGGACGACCGGGGTGGCATATTGAGTGCTCTGCCATGGCCAAGAAATACCTTGGAGATACTATCGATATTCATGCGGGCGGTCAGGATTTAACATTCCCACACCATGAAAATGAAATTGCGCAATCAGAGGCAGGTAACGGAACCTCTTTTGCAAATTATTGGATGCATAACGGGTATATTAATATTGACAACGAAAAAATGTCGAAGTCACTTGGTAATTTTGTATTAGCTCATGATCTGATCCAAAAACACGATCCTAAAGTAGTTCGCTTCTTTATGTTAAGTGTACATTATCGCAATCCAATTAATTTCAGTGATGCATTGTTAGAAAGTGCAAAAAACAGCTTTGACCGAATAGAAAATGCGTTAACGAACCTTGTGCACCGCCAGCAGACAAGTGTCAATATCTCTGAGGATAACGAAGAGTGGCTGACCACCATTGAGCAGTTCAACGTACAATTCGAGAAAGAAATGGATGACGACTTTAATACGGCAAATGCGATTGCAGTTATTTTCGATCTGGTCAAGGAAGCCAATCGTTATCTGCAATCTGATCAAACGCATACCGATATACTGCAGACGTTTGTCGATACACTAAATGATTGGTTAACTGTGTTAGGAATTCCACAGACGTCTGAATCGGATCTGCTGGATGAAGAAATCGAGGACTTGATTGAACAGCGTATAACAGCAAGAAAAAATAAAGATTTTCAATTAGCGGATCAAATTAGAGATGATTTAAAGGCTAAACATATTATACTGGAGGACACACCTCAAGGTACTAGATGGAAGCGGGGTTAAGCATGAAAAGGCAGCCACCAAGGGAAATGAAAAGCCTGGCACTTGCCTATATGGGAGACGTTATCCATGAGAAGCATGTGCGTGAATATTTAATCCAGCAAGGGAACGTCAAGGTGCAACAGTTGCACCAGCAAGCTATTCAATTTGTGAAAGCTTCTGCACAGGCTGCTGTTGTGCTTCACTGGCTGGAGAATGAAATATTAACAGCAGAGGAACTAGCCATTGTCAAAAGGGGACGGAATGCAAAATCAGGTTCTGTCCCAAAAAACACTACTGTACAGACGTATCGATACAGCACGGCATTTGAAGCTTTAATCGGCTTTTTATATTTAGACGAGCAGACAGAACGTCTTGAATCCATGCTGCGCCAGGCAGTTGACTTGATAGAGAAAGGAGATGACCCATCATGAGTGATGAATGGATTATTGGCAAGAACACCGTAATGGAAGCACTAGAATCTAATCGCGCCATTCAAAAATTGTTTATAACAGAGAATTTAAACGCCTCTTTAGCAGGTAAACTCCAAGGATTAGCGAAAGCAAAAAACGCCCCGGTACACCGGGTTCCCAAAAAGAAGCTAGATCAAATGGTAGAAGGAAATCATCAGGGTATTGCTGCGTTAGTAGCGGCATATGAGTATGCAACACTTGATCAATTATTTCAGGTAGCAGAATCAAGAGGACAATCACCTTTCTTTTTAATTCTGGATGAAATAGAAGATCCACATAACCTCGGTTCTATTCTCCGCTCAGCTGATGCAACTGGAGCACATGGAGTGATCATTCCCAAGCGAAGAGCAGTAGGTCTGACTTCTACCGTTGCCAAAACCTCAGTAGGTGCCATTGAGCATATTCCGGTAGCACGAGTTACCAATATTGCACAAACCATTGAGGAGTTAAAATCCCGCAACGTTTGGATTGTTGGAACGGAAGCGGATGCTACGGAAGATTATCGCAAACTAGACGGCAAGTTACCGATAGCGTTGGTGATTGGTAATGAAGGCAAAGGGATGAGCCGACTAGTGAAGAAGAATTGTGATTGGACCGTAAGTTTACCAATGGCAGGTTCTGTTTCATCGTTAAATGCATCTGTAGCTGCTAGTTTGTTAATGTATGAAGTGTTCCGCAAACGAGATCAGCATGGTGAAGGATAATGGATGTACTACTGGTTGATGGCTATAACATGATAGGCGCATGGACCGAATTGAAAGCACTAAAAGATCACGATCTGGAACAGGCAAGATTACTTTTGATCGATAAGATGGCGGAGTATCAGGCATATCGTAAACGTAAAGTGGTCGTGGTCTTTGACGCTTATGAAGTGAGAGGGTTAGAGAACAAACAGCAGCAATTCAAGGTAGAAGTTATTTTTACGAAGGAGAACGAGACGGCGGATCAATGTATTGAGCGCCTTGTCAAAAAGTTTAAAAACGTCCGTACCAAAGTATTCGTAGCAACATCAGATTACACCGAACAACGGACGATTTTTGCCCAAGGTGCTTTTCGTGTCTCAGCAAGAGAATTAGATGTCGAATTAAAGAATATTCAGAAGGAAATTGCCGGTGATATTATCGAGCATCAGCAGAAAAAAATTAAAACTAAAATTCCTTTAGATGACAAGCTTTTACAAGTGTTTGAGAAGTGGCGACGTGGCAATTAATAACGAAGTGCTGTTGACGTATCTAAAGCGCTTCCTGTATAATATTGCTATTAATAGGCGGTAATACCTAATTTTTGGCATTAAGCCGGGAGGAGTCCCATTGACCACCATGCAGGTAGATAATAGAAATACTGACTTTCAGAACTTAGATGATAATGAATTAGTATTACTAGTGCAGAACGGCGACACCTTAGCCCTTGATTATTTAATTCAGAAGTATAAATCGTTTGTACGTGCAAAAGCAAAAACGTATTTCCTTATTGGTGCGGACCATGAAGATATTGCTCAAGAAGGAATGATCGGCCTGTATAAAGCGATACGAGATTTTCAAGCAGACAAGCTCTCTTCCTTTAAAGCTTTTGCTGAATTATGTATTACTAGACAGATCATAACAGCTATCAAGACAGCAACCAGACAGAAGCATATGCCGCTTAATTCATATGTTTCCTTGGACAAGCCAATCTATGAAGAAGATTCCGAACGGACCTTAATGGATGTGATAGAAGCAACTATTGCAATTGATCCACAGGAATTACTGATTAATAGAGAGCGCTATGGTGATATGGAATCCAAGTTATCAGAAGTGTTAAGTGGTTTGGAGAGGGAAGTATTATTACTTTATCTGGAAGGAAAAACCTATCAGGAGATTTCTTCGGAACTCAATCGTCATGCTAAATCGATTGATAATGCCTTGCAGAGAGTGAAGCGAAAACTGGAGAAATATTTAGAAGAAAGTGGTATTCATCTATCTTAGTTAAGTTTAGTAGATGTCGTTGACAGTGTGCGAGAAGCATGCTACATTTAAGTAGTATTAAACCCGATAGAGGTGACGGAATTGGGTAATAAAGTAGCACTTGCATGCGAAGTTTGCCATAGCAGAAACTACAGCACGGAGAAGAACACGTCGAATTCTGAACGTTTAGAGATTAAGAAGTTTTGTAAGATATGTAATAGACATACCATTCATCGTGAAACAAAGTAGATTAGACGGAGTTAGAAGACAGTTTGGAGGTACCTTCTGTGAAACCAGTAACTTTTATGAAAAATGTCAGCCGTGAAATGAAGAAAGTATCGTGGCCAAGAGGACGCGAATTAACACGATATACAATAACAGTAGTTGGAACAGTTGCATTTGTAACTGTGTTTTTTGCACTTATTGATTTAGGAATTACCGAACTTCTTAACTTATTATTTGAATAAATTGCTATTATATATGTTATACTGTAACTAAATATTATCCAAAAAGAACCCGTTTGGCGGGTTTTTTAAATGCAAAGAAATCGACTGTTGGAGAAGTTCATTTAAGGGAGGGAAGGGCGTACGAAAGCCCTCGATATTATGGAAAAAAGATGGTATGTCGTCCATACGTATTCTGGTTACGAAAATAAAGTGAAAACAAACCTTGAAAAAAGACTAGAATCGATGGGGATGGAAGATAAAATATTCCGCGTGTTAGTTCCGGAAGATGAAGAAACAGAAATAAAAAATGGTAAAAAGAAAATTGCGAAGAAAAAAGTATTCCCAGGCTATGTGTTAGCTGAAATGGTTATGACAGACGATTCCTGGTACGTTGTCCGCAATACGCCCGGAGTTACCGGATTCGTAGGTTCTGCCGGTTCAGGTTCAAAGCCGACACCATTACTTGAAGAAGAAGTAGAGACCATTTTGAAACGAATGGGCTTCGAACAGCGTGTAACAGAAGTAGACTTCGAAGTAAAAGAGACGGTAGAAGTAATGGATGGCCCATTCAACGGGTTCTCCGGAACGATCGAGAAAATCGATTTGGACAAGCAGAAAGTGAAAGTCCATGTGAATATGTTCGGTAGAGAAACACCGGTTGAACTAGATTTCTCACAAGTGAAGAAATTATCATAGATCGTTGATATTTTTAAAAATATATCAAATACACTTGCATTTCAATCGATAAAATGCTAAAATTTTTATGTTCTTTATGCCTCGAGTATAAGGTTATTTTTTCTCATATGTAATCGAGTGGGAGGGCAAGTGCCCTATTACCACATCACGGACTTAAGGAGGTGTGTCTCGTGGCTAAAAAAGTAGATTCAGTTGTAAAATTACAAATTCCAGCAGGAAAAGCAAATCCAGCACCACCAGTTGGGCCAGCACTTGGTCAAGCAGGTGTTAATATCATGGGATTTTGTAAAGAGTTTAACGCTCAAACACAAGATCAAGCTGGTATGATTATTCCAGTAGAAATCACGGTTTATGAAGACCGTTCATTTACATTTATTACTAAAACTCCGCCAGCGGCAGTGTTGCTTAAGAAAGCAGCTGGTATTGAAACTGCGTCAGGTGAACCGAATCGTAACAAAGTGGCAACACTTAAACGCGATAAGGTTAGAGAAATCGCAGAAACAAAAATGCCAGATTTAAACGCTGCTGATGTCGAAGCTGCAATGCGTATGGTCGAAGGTACTGCGCGTAGCATGGGTATCGTTATCGAAGACTAATCTCACAGCGATGTGCAAAAGCGGAAGGTTGCGGTAGTGGAGAATTGCTTCATCAACCGCAACCTTTAACTTTGAACAACGGTTGTTGTGACTGTTGCTGTCCGCTTTTGAAAGTGGGAGGTATAACCGTTAAAACCACAGAAGGAGGAAATTAATAATGGCAAAGAAAACAAAAAAACAACAAGAAGCATTAAAACTTGTTGATCGTTCAACTGCGTATGATGCTAAAGAAGCTTTAGAATTAGTTCAAAAAGCTGCTACAGCGAATTTTGATGAAACAGTAGAGGCTGCATTTCGTTTAGGGGTAGACCCGAAGAAAGCAGATCAGCAAATCCGTGGAGCAATGGTATTGCCACACGGAACTGGTAAGACTCAAACGGTTCTTGTATTTGCGAAAGGTGAAAAAGCGAAAGAAGCAGAAGCTGCTGGAGCTGACTATGTAGGAGACCAGGAACTAATCAACAAAATCAACCAAGGTTGGTTTGAGTTTGATGTAGTAGTTGCAACTCCTGACATGATGGCAGAAGTAGGTAAGCTTGGTCGTGTATTAGGACCAAAAGGCCTTATGCCAAACCCTAAAACAGGAACAGTAACATTCGAAGTAGAAAAAGCTGTGAACGAAATCAAAGCTGGTAAAGTAGAATACCGTGTGGATAAGCAATCAAATATTCACGTACCAATTGGTAAGGTATCTTTCGATTTAGACAAACTAGTTGAGAACTTCAACGCTCTTGCTGATACTGTAGTTAAAGTGAAGCCGCAAGCTGCTAAAGGTACGTATATCCGTAACGTTGCAGTGTCTTCTACTATGGGACCTGGCGTAAAAGTAGATGCTAGTGGATATGTAAAATAATTAGCTTGACATAATTGATTGAATTATATATAATAATTCTTGGTCAAGTTGACTATAAAAATGAAATATAACATTATACCGTAGACAGTAGGTGCTCAACGAGCTTAATTTCCTGCCGAGGTGTGTCTGGATAAATAACAGGAATCCTTTCTTAGAAGGGTCATTCTGTAATAGTCTAAACCTCCATGTCTACAAGATATGGAGGTTTATTTCGTATTCGGCGGTATAATGATCGCGTTCTAGGAGGTGGAATCATGTCAAAGATTATTGAGCAAAAGAAACAAGTCGTTTCTGAAATCGCAGAAAAACTTCGTGAAAGTCAATCAACAATCCTTGTAGATTACCGAGGTCTTGACGTTTCAGAAGTTACAGAATTGCGTACACAACTACGTGAAGCGGGTGTAGACTTCAAAGTGTACAAAAACACGATGACTCGCCGTGCTGTAGAAGAGGCTGAACTTACTGAGCTAAATGATATCTTAGTTGGCCCAACAGCGATCGCATTCAGTAAAGACGATGTAGTGGCTCCTGCGAAAGTTTTAGGTAACTTCGCAAAAGACCACGAAGCGTTAGAAATCAAAGGCGGCGTGG
The DNA here is from genome assembly GCF_022919575.1 of Gracilibacillus salinarum. Lineage (NCBI taxonomy): Bacteria > Bacillati > Bacillota > Bacilli > Caryophanales > Bacillaceae > Gracilibacillus > Gracilibacillus salinarum. The sequence goes on from NZ_CP095071.1 coordinate 3,072,961, forward strand.
TAGAAGGATCTGTTGCATCTCTTGACCAGATCAAAGAACTTGCAAACCTTCCAAACTACGAAGGAATGGTTTCTATGCTACTCAGCGTACTACAAGCACCAGTACGAAACTTCGCTTATGCAACAAAAGCAGTTGCAGAGCAAAAAGAAGAGCAAGGTGCATAAGCAGCAACGCTTTTCAACAGTCAAACAATGTTCGTAAAATAATATAAAAATTAGGAGGAAATGAACATGTCTAATGAGCAAATTATTGAAGCAATCAAAGAAATGTCCGTTCTTGAATTAAACGATCTAGTAAAAGCAATTGAAGAAGAATTTGGTGTAACTGCAGCAGCTCCAGTAGCAGCAGCAGGTGCAGCTGGTGGAGAAGCAGCTGAAGAACAAACTGAATTTGATGTAGTACTTGAAAGTGCTGGATCTTCTAAAATCAAAGTTGTTAAAGCAGTTCGTGAAATCACTGGTCTTGGACTTAAAGATGCGAAAGACTTAGTTGATAACGCACCTGGCGCTATCAAAGAAGGCGTAAGCAAAGAAGATGCTGAAGAAATGAAAGCTAAGTTAGAAGAAGCAGGAGCTTCTGTAGAAGTAAAATAAGTAATACTCTGAGAAAAGCTCGCTATGAAAATGGCGGGCTTTTCTTTTGAGTATAATCAATAGACATTTATCAAGGCGCTAACTGTCCGTAATACCCCACTTCAAGATTCGAGAGATAAATAAGAAGTTAAGTGAGGGATAACTTGCTGACATCTCACTTTGTTGATAGAAATAGTGCTAGCGTTGTTGTGTGTATAGAAAGTAAGGTTTGTATCAATATATGATTAGTAACAGATAATGAACGAGAGTAGGTGGAAATGATGGATCAGTATTTTTCGCAATCACCAGATGTGGTCAGTGATCCGAAGACGTGGCGATTTGAATTAAGAGATCGTACCTTTCGATTTACAACAGATAACGGGGTCTTTTCTAAGCATGAAGTCGACTATGGTTCGCGTGTGTTAATCGAATCGTTTGTGCTCCCTGAAGCAGGTGGTGCTCTTTTAGATGTTGGCTGCGGATATGGACCGATCACGATTGCGCTTGCTGCCAGTTTTCCAGAAAGAAAAGTGCTGGGGGTTGATGTGAATCAACGGGCACTTCAGTTGGCACGACAAAACGCCGAACAGAATCGTATAGACAATGTATTGTTCAAAGAAAGTGATATTCTGGCTGGTGTATCAGATCAGAAATTCGCAGCGATTCTAACTAATCCGCCAATACGTGCAGGCAAACAAATAGTGCATCAAATCTTTGAAGAAGCCAAACAATCATTATTACCAAATGGAGAGTTGTGGGTTGTCATCCAGAAGAAGCAAGGCGCACCTTCTGCCAAGAAAAAATTAGAAGAATTATTCAATGAGGTTGCGGTTGTAGCAAAGGATAAAGGATATTTTATTTTTTGTGCAAAATAATTTGACTCCGCCTAGCAATTGTGATAATATTGAAAAATGCCAATAGGACGGAAGGTTTGTCAAGAGAAAATGTTGAAAAATGTATATTTTTTTGAAAAATAGGTAAAACTATTCAACATGAACTATTTTTTACTTGGCATCTTTGTTGTTACTATCAACGGCTATTAGCTAATAGACATGATCTACATTGCCTTTTTAGGAATCCTTTTAATTATTTTCCACAGCATTATACTAGTAATTGAATAACATTTGCTCTAGCAGATGTCTATATATAAATCTGTGTCAGACATGATCGCAGGTTTGTTCGGTATGTTAACCGAACAAGTGTATAACACTTACTAAATTTATACGATCTATAGAAAAATGTCAAATGCCTATAGTTAAGTTTTGTATAAATAGTAAGTGTGGTTTCATTTGTGCTATTTTTATAGCAACTATCTTTAATATTGATCGAGGGGTGAATCAGTTGACAGGTCAACTAGTTCAATATGGTCGACACCGCCAGCGCAGAAGTTACGCGCGTATCAGCGAGGTTTTAGAATTACCGAATTTAATTGAGATTCAAACCGCATCTTATCAATGGTTCTTAGACGAAGGTTTACGAGAAATGTTCCAGGATATTTCGCCGATTGAAGATTTCGCCGGAAATTTATCTTTGGAATTTGTAGATTACAGTCTGGGAGAACCTAAGTATCCGGTAGATGAATCCAAAGAAAGAGATGTAACCTATAACGCTCCTCTACGAGTAAAGGTTCGTTTATTAAATAACGAAACAGGCGAAGTGAAAGAACAAGAAGTGTTTATGGGTGATTTCCCATTAATGACGGAAACAGGTACTTTTGTTATTAATGGTGCAGAACGTGTTATTGTTTCACAGCTTGTTCGTTCGCCAAGTGTTTATTTCAACTCTAAAATTGATAAAAACGGTAAACGTGGCTATGGTGCTACGGTTATCCCTAACAGAGGTGCTTGGTTAGAATTTGAAACAGACGCTAAGGATGTTGTGCATGTCAGAATTGACCGTACAAGAAAGCTGCCGATAACAGTCCTTTTGAGAGCATTAGGTTTTGGGGATGACCAGGAAATTCTGGATTTATTCGGAGAGAATGATTACTTAAAAAACACCCTTGAAAAAGATAATACAGAAACAAGCGAAAAAGCGTTATTAGAAATATATGAGCGCCTTCGCCCGGGAGAACCACCAACTGTAGAAAATGCTAAAAGTCTATTGGTCTCCAGATTCTTTGATCCAAAGAGATATGACTTGGCACACGTTGGTCGATATAAAATCAATAAAAAATTACATTTGAAAAATCGTTTATTTAATCAAATCCTGGCAGAGCCACTTGTTGATCCTGAAACAGGAGAAGTAATCGCAAATAAAGGTGATAAATTAGATAGACGATTATTAGATAAAATTTTACCAATACTAGACTCAGACGAAAATCGTTTCGGTGAGAGAGTGATAGAGCCTCATGAAGGTGTGGTAGAGGATCCGATCAGTGTACAATCAATTAAGATTATGGACCCGACTGACCCTGAAGGCGAAAGAACACTAACGGTGTTAGGTAACTGTAACGTAGACAGTGGAATTAAAAATATTACGCCTGCTGATATTTTGTCAGCAATCAGTTATTTCTTTAACATTCTTCACCAGGTAGGCGACACAGATGATATTGACCACCTTGGTAATCGTCGCCTTCGTTCAGTAGGTGAATTGTTACAAAACCAATTCCGTATCGGTTTATCCCGTATGGAGCGTGTTGTTCGTGAAAGAATGTCGATTCAGGACACTTCTTCGATCACACCGCAACAACTTATTAATATTCGACCTGTGATTGCGTCTATTAAAGAGTTCTTTGGTAGTTCACAATTATCACAGTTTATGGATCAAACCAATCCATTAGCAGAACTAACACATAAGCGACGCTTGTCTGCTCTAGGGCCAGGTGGTTTAACGCGTGAACGTGCTGGTTTTGAAGTGCGTGACGTTCACTATTCTCACTACGGTCGTATGTGTCCGATCGAAACGCCTGAGGGACCGAACATCGGGTTGATTAACTCCTTGTCTTCTTATGCGAAAGTAAACAAATTTGGTTTCATTGAAACACCATACCGCAGGGTAGATCCTGAAACAGGTCGTGTTACGGAACGAATGGATTACTTGACTGCTGATGAAGAAGATAACTATGTAGTAGCCCAAGCGAACGCGAAACTAGACGAAGATGGCACGTTTTCAGATGAGGAAGTTATTGCTAGGTTCCGTGGTGAAAACACGATCGTTAATCGCGAAAAACTTGACTACATGGATGTATCGCCTAAGCAGGTTGTTTCAGCCGCAACGGCATGTATTCCGTTCTTGGAGAACGATGACTCCAACCGTGCGTTAATGGGTGCGAACATGCAGCGTCAGGCTGTACCACTTATGCAGCCGAAGTCACCAATTGTAGGTACTGGTATGGAATATGTATCAGGGAAAGACTCTGGTGCTGCGGTAATCTGTAAACACGAAGGTATTGTGGAAAGAGTAGAAGCGAAAGAAGTATTAGTTCGCCGCATTACCGAAGTGGATGGAAGAGAAGTAGAAGGTGACCTGGACCGTTACCGTCTGCAGAAATTCATCCGTTCTAACCAGGGTACTTGTTATAACCAACGCCCTATCGTTGCTAAAGGTAATCGTGTAACGAAAGGCGAAATATTAGCTGACGGTCCATCAATGGAAAAAGGCGAATTGGCACTAGGTCAAAACGTTCTTGTCGGATTTATGACATGGGAAGGTTATAACTACGAGGATGCCATCATTATGAGCGAACGCCTTGTTAAAGATGATGTGTATACGTCGATCCACATTGAAGAATATGAATCTGAAGCGCGTGATACGAAACTAGGACCAGAGGAAATCACACGTGACATTCCGAACGTCGGGGAAGATGCACTACGTGACCTGGATGAAAGGGGTATTATTCGTGTCGGTGCGGAAGTGGAAGATGGCGATTTATTAGTAGGTAAAGTAACACCTAAAGGGGTAACAGAACTATCTGCGGAAGAACGATTATTACATGCTATTTTCGGTGAGAAAGCTCGTGAAGTTCGTGATACATCGCTGCGAGTACCACACGGTGCAGGCGGTATTGTATTAGATGTGAAGATCTTCAATCGTGCTGATGGTGATGAATTACCACCTGGTGTAAATCAATTAGTTCGTGCCTATATCGTTCAGAAACGTAAGATTCACGAAGGGGATAAGATGGCCGGTCGTCACGGTAACAAAGGTGTTATCTCCAAAATTTTACCGGAAGAAGATATGCCGTTCTTACCTGACGGTACACCAATCGACATTATGTTGAATCCATTAGGGGTACCATCTCGTATGAACATCGGACAAGTGCTTGAATTGCACTTAGGTATGGCTGCCAGACAATTAGGTATTCATGTCGCATCACCTGTATTTGATGGTGCTCGTGAAGAAGATGTTTGGGAGACGCTTGAAGAAGCAGGTTTACCACGTGATGCGAAAACAATTCTGTATGACGGAAGAACAGGTGAACCGTTTGATAACCGTGTATCTGTCGGTGTCATGTATATGATCAAACTTGCTCACATGGTTGATGATAAATTACACGCTCGTTCAACAGGTCCTTACTCACTTGTTACACAACAACCACTAGGTGGTAAAGCACAATTTGGTGGTCAGCGTTTTGGTGAGATGGAGGTATGGGCATTAGAAGCATACGGTGCAGCCTATACACTGCAAGAAATCTTAACCGTTAAATCGGATGATACCGTTGGACGTGTGAAGACGTATGAAGCCATTGTGAAAGGTGACAATGTTCCTGAACCTGGAATTCCTGAGTCTTTCAAAGTATTAATCAAAGAATTACAGAGTTTAGGTATGGATGTCAAAATGCTATCTGGCGATGAACAAGAGATCGAACTTCGTGATGAAGATGAAGATGACGGGCAATCAGCAGATAACTTCAACTTAGAAATAGAAGAAACAACCAGCTGATAAGCAGAAATAGAAGCTACCAATTCAAACCCGGTTAATCTTGTTAGGCAAGACTGATCGGGTACGAATTGTCTATTAACATAAACGAACGAAAACCCAAAGACTAAAAGGGAGGTCTACCCCTTGTTAGATGTAAATAATTTTGAATTTATGAAAATTGGTTTAGCGTCACCAAACAAGATCCGTTCTTGGTCATTTGGTGAAGTGAAAAAGCCGGAAACCATCAACTACCGTACATTAAAACCGGAAAAAGATGGTTTGTTCTGTGAACGTATCTTCGGTCCGCAAAAAGACTGGGAATGTCATTGCGGTAAGTACAAACGTGTACGATATAAAGGTGTAGTCTGTGATCGTTGTGGAGTAGAAGTGACAAAAGCAAAAGTGCGTCGTGAGCGCATGGGCCACATTGAGTTAGCAGCACCAGTATCCCACATCTGGTATTTCAAAGGGATCCCAAGCCGAATGGGGCTAGTATTAGACATGTCCCCAAGAGCGCTGGAAGAAGTAATTTACTTTGCTGCATACATCGTTACGGATGCAGGGGATACAGCATTAGAGAAGAAGCAGCTATTATCTGAAAAAGAATACCGCGCATATCGCGATAAATATGGTAGTACATTCAAAGCCCAAATGGGTGCAGAGGCAATTAAGAAAATTCTTCAGGACATTGATCTTGAAAAAGAAGTGGAATTGCTTCGTGAAGAATTAAAATCTGCGCAAGGTCAGCGTAGAACCAGAGCGATTAAGCGTCTGGAAGTATTAGAGGCGTTCCGTAATTCAGGTAATGATCCAAGCTGGATGATCATGGACGTTCTTCCGATTATCCCGCCAGAATTACGACCAATGGTACAATTAGATGGTGGACGTTTTGCCACATCTGATTTAAATGACTTATATCGCCGTGTTATTAATCGTAACAACCGTCTAAAAAGATTACTTGATTTAGGCGCACCAAGCATTATTGTTCAAAACGAAAAACGTATGCTGCAGGAAGCTGTCGATGCATTAATCGATAACGGTCGTCGCGGACGTCCTGTAACAGGTCCTGGTAATCGCCCGCTTAAATCTCTTTCTCACATGCTGAAAGGGAAGCAAGGTCGTTTCCGTCAGAACTTGTTAGGTAAACGTGTAGACTATTCTGGTCGTTCTGTTATCGTCGTTGGACCACACCTGAAAATGTATCAATGTGGTTTACCGAAAGAAATGGCAGTAGAACTGTTTAAGCCGTTTATTATGAAAGAGCTAGTAGAGCGAGGATTAGCTCACAATATTAAATCTGCAAAACGTAAAATTGAACGTCTTCACGAGGAAGTTTGGGATGTGCTTGAAGATGTGATTAAAGAACACCCAGTTCTATTAAACCGTGCACCTACACTGCACCGTTTAGGTATTCAAGCATTTGAACCTACATTGGTAGAAGGTCGCGCAATCCGTCTTCACCCATTAGTATGTACGGCATACAATGCTGACTTCGATGGTGACCAAATGGCGGTACACGTACCATTATCAGCAGAAGCACAAGCAGAGGCTCGTATTTTAATGCTAGCTGCACAAAACATTCTGAACCCGAAAGATGGAAAACCAGTTGTTACGCCATCTCAGGATATGGTACTTGGTAACTATTATCTAACACTTGAGCGTGAGAATGCTATTGGTGAAGGTATGGTGTTTAAAGACTTAAACGAAGCATTAATCGCCTATCAGAATGGTTTCGTACACTTGCATACACGTGTAGCTATTCAGCCGTCTTCTCTTAATAAAGAGGCATTCACAGATGAACAACGCGGTAAATTAATGATTACAACGGTTGGTAAGCTAATCTTTAATAACATGCTTCCGGAATCATTCCCTTACATGAATGAACCGACACAGGAAAACTTAGAAATAGCAACACCAGATAAGTATTTTGTTGAAGCAGGAGTAAATGTTAGAGAAGAGATTGCCAAACGCGATATCATCTTACCATTCAAGAAAGGTATTCTTGGAGATATTATTGCTGAAGTATTTAAGAAATTCAAAATCAGCGAAACTTCCAAAATGCTTGACCGTATGAAAGACCTAGGCTTTAAGTACTCTACTAAAGCAGGTATTACGGTTGGTGTATCTGATATCGTTGTGCTTTCAGAAAAAGAAGAAATTCTCAATGAAGCACAAGCCAAAGTAGATAGAGTATTGAAGCAATTCCGCAGAGGTTTAATTACGGATGAAGAGCGTTATGACCGTGTTATTTCCGTGTGGTCTCAAGCGAAAGACACCATTCAGGAAAAATTAATGAAATCCTTGAATCCACGAAACCCTATTTTCATGATGAGTGATTCAGGTGCCCGTGGTAACGCATCTAACTTTACCCAGCTTGCAGGTATGCGTGGTCTAATGGCCAACCCGGCTGGTCGAATTATTGAGTTACCGATCAAATCAAGCTTCCGTGAAGGTTTAACTGTACTCGAGTACTTTATTTCTACGCACGGTGCACGTAAAGGTCTTGCTGATACGGCACTTAAGACAGCCGATTCTGGTTACTTAACAAGACGACTTGTTGACGTTGCGCAGGATGTAATTATTCGTGAGGAAGATTGTGGAACAGATCGTGGATTAACGGTATCAGCTATTAAAGAGGGTCCTGAAATGATCGAACCATTGATTGACCGACTAATCGGAAGAACAGCATTCCAGAACGTGAAACATCCTGAAACAGGAGAAATCATCGTTGAGAAAAATGAAGTGATCTCTGAAGATGCTGCCAAGGAAATTGTGGAAGCAGACATTGAAGATGTAATCATAAGAACTGTCTTTACATGTAACACCAAGCACGGTGCTTGTAAGAAATGTTACGGTCGCAACCTAGCTACAGGTGAAGAAGTCGAAGTAGGTGAAGCGGTAGGTATTATCGCGGCACAATCTATCGGTGAGCCTGGTACACAGTTAACCATGCGTACATTCCACACAGGTGGGGTAGCAGGTAGTGATATCACGCAAGGTTTACCGCGTATCCAAGAGATCTTTGAAGCGCGTAATCCGAAAGGTCAGGCAGTCATTTCTGAAATCTTCGGTACTGTCGAAGACGTTACAGAAGTGAAAGATAAGCAAGAAATTGTTGTACGTGGTCAAGTTGAAACAAAAACGTACACCGCACCATACGGTTCAAGACTTAAAGTCTCTATCGGTGAAGAAGTCGAAGCTGGTCAGGCGTTGACAGAAGGTTCTATTGATCCGAAAGAGTTATTAAAAGTTCAAGGTATCGATGGCGTACAGTCTTACCTGTTGAAAGAAGTACAGAAGGTATACCGTATGCAAGGGGTAGAAATTGGTGATAAACACGTGGAAGTAATGGTTCGTCAGATGCTTCGTAAAGTTCGTGTTGCAGATTCCGGAGATACAGAAGTATTACCTGGATCATTGCTCGAAATTCACCAGTTCAAAGATGCCAACAAACAATCGTTACTTACAGGTGGTCAGCCTGCAGTAGGTCGACCAGTACTGTTAGGTATTACGAAGGCATCTCTTGAAACAGACTCCTTCTTATCAGCTGCTTCCTTCCAGGAGACTACAAGAGTCTTAACAGATGCAGCAATTAAAGGTAAACGAGATGAATTACTAGGACTTAAAGAGAATGTTATCATTGGTAAATTGGTCCCTGCAGGTACAGGTATGCAACGATATCGACGCATCCAGGAAAAACTTGCACAAGATCCGAACCAAGTAGAAGAGACAGACTCTGAAGAGGTCATTCAATAATAAAGTATTCGGATTATCTGTGGTTCAGCAGATAATCCGATCTTTACCATTTACTTGATATAGACAAGGTATAGACGAAACACCTTAAATTTATATTGATTTTTTCAATAATAAGTTGACATTGAAAATGGGTGATGATAATATATTTAAGGTGCTTCCGTTATCCTTGTTACTTTGGAGGATATTTAAATGTCTTATGAAAAAGTGGCACAGGTAAATTCTGAATCGATAATCGGAACAAAACAAGTTTTAAAAGCCATCAAAAATGGTTATGCAAAAGAAGTAATTATTGCTAGTGATGCAGACCCGCATATAACTAGTAAGATTACACAAGTAGCATCTGATCATCAGGTTCCTTGTTTCTTTGTGGATTCTATGAAAAAACTAGGAAAAGCTTGTGGAATTGATGTCGGTGCAGCAACTGTGGCGATCAAACAATAAAGTTTTGGCATTTATTTTTGCGAAGACTTTGTTTTTTGCTCTTTTATGAACCACCTGGATGTGTGGTATTACATGAATGGAATAGAGAGGAGGAAAATCACATGCCAACTATTAATCAATTAGTGCGTAAAGGTCGTGTTTCTAAATCAAAGAAATCTGACTCACCTGCTTTAAATAAAGGGTATAACAGCCGTAAAAAACTTGCGACTGATCAAAACGCTCCACAAAAACGTGGTGTTTGTACTCGTGTAGGTACGTTAACTCCTAAGAAACCGAACTCTGCACTTCGTAAATATGCTCGTGTACGTTTGTCTAACCAAATCGAGGTAACTGCTTATATTCCTGGTATTGGTCACAATTTACAAGAGCACAGTGTTGTGTTAATTCGTGGTGGTCGTGTAAAAGACTTACCAGGGGTACGTTATCACATCGTTCGTGGTGCGCTTGACACTTCAGGTGTTGAAGGACGTATGCAAGGCCGTTCTAAATACGGTGCGAAGAAGCCTAAGGCAAAAAAATAATTTTATATGATTGAGAACATCATAGGAAGGAGGGAAAGATATGCCACGTAAAGGACCAGTAGCAAAGCGTGATGTCTTACCAGATCCGTTATACAATTCTAAACTTGTTACACGTTTGATCAATCAAATTATGATCGACGGAAAAAGAGGTAAAGCACAAAAAATTCTTTACCGTGCGTTTGAATTAGTTCAAGAGCGTAGTGGTCAAAACGCTATGGACGCTTTTGAACAAGCGATGAAAAACGTTATGCCAGTACTTGAAGTACGCGCTCGTCGTGTTGGTGGATCTAACTACCAAGTACCAGTTGAGGTTAGACCAGAACGTCGTCAAGCATTAGGTTTACGTTACATCGTGAACTATTCTCGTCTACGCGGTGAGAAAACAATGGAAGAGCGTTTAGCGAATGAAATCCTAGATGCTTCAAACAATACAGGTGCATCTGTTAAAAAACGCGAAGATATGCACAAAATGGCAGAAGCAAACAAAGCTTTCGCTCACTATCGTTGGTAATCATCAAAATAACAATTCTTTAAGTAGGAAGGAGAAAGATTCATGCCTAGAGAGTTCTCCTTGGAGAATACGCGTAATATCGGTATCATGGCTCACATCGATGCTGGTAAAACAACTGCAACAGAACGTATTTTATTCTATACTGGACGTATCCATAAAATTGGGGAAACACACGAAGGTGCTTCTCAAATGGACTGGATGGAGCAGGAACAGGAACGCGGTATTACCATTACATCTGCAGCAACAACTGCACAATGGAAAGGTCACCGCATTAACATCATCGATACACCGGGACACGTAGACTTCACAGTAGAAGTTGAACGTTCATTACGTGTACTTGATGGTGCGGTAGCGGTACTAGATGCTCAGTCTGGTGTAGAACCACAAACTGAAACAGTGTGGCGCCAAGCTACAACATACGGTGTTCCACGTGTTGTATTTGTTAACAAAATGGATAAAGTCGGTGCAGACTTCCTTTACTCCGTTAGTACAATCGGAGATCGTCTTGGAGCAAATGCTCACCCTGTACAACTTCCAATTGGTGCGGAAGATGAATTCGAAGGAATCATCGACCTAATCTCAATGGAAGCATACTACTACCTGGATGATTTAGGAACTCGTGCTGAAGCGAAAGAAATTCCTGATGAATACAAAGAACAAGCGGAAAAATACCGTACTAATTTAATCGAATCAGTTGCAGAATTAGATGAAGATCTAATGGAACGTTATTTAGAAGGTGAAGAATTTTCTAATGACGAACTAAGAGTAGCGATTCGTAAAGCCACTTTAAGTGTAGAATTTTACCCAGTATTCTGTGGTTCTGCTTTCAAAAACAAAGGGGTTCAATTACTAATTGATGGTGTTGTTGATTATTTACCATCACCATTAGACATCCCTCCAATTGAAGGTCATATACCACAAACAGAAGAAGAAGTAGTTCGTAAGCCTGATGATAAAGAACCGTTTTCGGCTTTAGCATTTAAAGTAGCAACAGATCCTTTTGTTGGGAAGCTTACATTCTTCCGCGTGTACTCTGGTACATTAAAGTCTGGTTCATACGTGAAAAACTCCACGAAAGATAAACGTGAACGTGTAGGACGTATCCTGCAAATGCACGCTAACTCTCGTGAAGAAATTTCAGAAGTTTATGCAGGGGATATAGCTGGCGCAGTTGGTCTGAAAGATACTAGTACTGGTGATACTCTATGTGATGAGAAAAGCCTAGTAATTCTAGAATCTATGGATTTCCCAGATCCAGTTATCTCTGTAGCAATCGAGCCTAAATCGAAAGCTGACCAAGATAAAATGTCAATAGCATTAGGTAAACTTGCAGAAGAAGATCCAACATTCAAGACAGAAACAAACACAGAAACTGGTCAGACGATCATTTCTGGTATGGGTGAGCTTCACCTTGATATTATTGTGGATCGTATGAAACGTGAGTTCAAAGTAGAAGCTAACGTAGGTGCACCACAAGTATCTTACCGTGAAACATTCCGTGGTTCTGCGGAAGTGGAAGGTAAATTCGTTCGCCAATCTGGTGGTCGTGGTCAATTTGGTCACGTTTGGGTTAAATTTGAACCTAACGAAGAAGGCGCAGGATATGAATTCGTAAATAAAATTACTGGTGGTGTTGTACCACGTGAGTACATCCCATCTGTTGAACAAGGTATCAAAGAATCATTGGAAAACGGCGTAGTAGCTGGTTATCCACTAATCGATGTTAAAGCGACACTATATGATGGAAGCTATCACGATGTTGACTCTAACGAAACAGCATTTAAAGTAGCGGCGTCTATGGCGCTTAAAGCAGCTAAAAACAAATGTAACCCAGTTCTGTTGGAACCAATGATGAAAGTAGAAGTTGTTATTCCTGAAGAATACATGGGTGACATTATGGGTGATGTAACTTCTCGTCGTGGACGCGTTGAAGGTATGGAAGCACGCGGACCTGCACAAGTAGTTAAAGCATTCGTTCCACTAGCAGAAATGTTTGGTTATGCTACTTCACTTCGTTCTAATACACAAGGTCGTGGTACTTATACTATGCACTTTGATCATTATGAAGAAGTACCGAAGAGCATTTCTGAAGAAATTATCAAGAAAAATGCTGGTGAATAATTGATTTTTTTCACAATCTAACGTATAACTTGTATTATAGGCTTGGATTACTTATAATCTGAGCCAAGATACATGAAAATATAATTAAAAGTTTACTTACTTAAAGGAGGAAATATACATGGCTAAGGAAAAGTTTGACCGTTCCAAGGACCACGTTAACATTGGTACAATTGGACACGTTGACCATGGTAAAACAACATTAACAGCAGCAATCACTAACGTTCTATTTAACAAATATGGTAGTGGGGAAGCTCGTGCATACGATCAAATCGATGGAGCTCCTGAAGAAAAAGAACGTGGAATCACTATCTCAACTGCACACGTTGAGTATGAAACTGATAACCGTCACTATGCACACGTTGACTGCCCAGGTCACGCTGACTATGTTAAAAACATGATCACTGGTGCTGCACAAATGGACGGTGCTATCCTTGTAGTATCTGCAGCGGATGGTCCAATGCCACAAACTCGTGAGCACATCTTACTTTCTCGTCAAGTAGGTGTACCTGCGATCGTTGTATTCTTAAACAAATGCGACATGGTAGATGACGAAGAACTTCTTGAATTAGTAGAAATGGAAGTACGTGATCTATTAAGCGAATATGAATTCCCTGGTGACGATGTACCAGTTGTTAAAGGTTCTGCTCTTAAAGCACTTGAAGGTGACGAGCAATACGTTAACGCAATCCTTGAACTTATGGATGCAGTTGATGAGTATATCCCTCGTCCAGACCGTGACACTGAAAAACCATTCATGATGCCAGTTGAGGATGTATTCTCAATCACTGGTCGTGGTACTGTTGCAACAGGACGTGTTGAGCGTGGTGTTGTAAAAGTAGGTGACGAAGTAGAAGTAATCGGTCTTGCTGAAGAAGCAGCGAAAACTACTGTAACAGGTGTAGAAATGTTCCGTAAGCTTCTTGACTATGCTGAAGCTGGTGACAACATTGGTGCACTTCTACGTGGTGTTGCACGTGAAGATATCAACCGTGGTCAAGTACTAGCTAAGCCTGGTTCAATTACACCACACACTAACTTCAAAGCAGAAGTTTATGTATTATCTAAAGACGAAGGTGGACGTCATACTCCATTCTTCTCTAACTACCGTCCGCAGTTCTATTTCACTACAACTGACGTTACTGGTGTTATCAGCCTTCCTGAAGGTGTAGAAATGGTAATGCCTGGTGATAACGTTGAGATGACTGTAGAACTTATCTCTCCAATCGCGATGGAAGATGGAACTAAATTCTCTATCCGTGAAGGTGGACGTACTGTAGGTGCCGGTGTTGTATCTACAATCACTAAATAATTAATGGTTTAACATTGAAAAGCAGGTAGTGCAGACTACCTGCTTTTTTGCTCATTCAAGAAACAATAAAAGCGCAGTTGCAAAAGTATTCAAATTGAACCTGAAGTGGAGTTCCTATAGTATGGATTATGTCAACTAGCCATCGCTAGCCAAGCATCCATATTGAGATATTTAATGTGCTAGGATACCGCTCCGTCCAACCACTCCGCGTCCTGCGGGGCACGGCTGGAGCTAACTTTGTGAAGAAGAACGCTTCACAAAGTGGATCTCCAGCACCTGCACAATCCCGCGGGAGTCTCCGTGGTTGGCCTATGCTAGGATGGGGGCTCTACAATTTTTGTAAGAGCTAGTATATTGATCGTATTCATATATAATAGCTATTGAAAAATGCTTAGAACCACTGCTTTTTGCTGTTCCATACGTTGTAGCACTTCCCTCAAGCGTAGGAAACAGGCGGAGACTCCCGTGGAATCAGCGCGAGCTGAAGATCTACTATATTTGTGCCTGTGTATGCAAGTATCGCTTCGAAGTGAGCTTCCTCGGCACAAGGCAGCAAAGATGCTGTTCAAGTAGTAGCCTAGATGAAGCCGTGCCCACAGGACGCGGAGCCTATTTCCGGAGCTTTGCTAAGCAGATAAACGATATCAAAATGACCATTTTGCAATACAGCCTTTGTTTACATAATCCATATTACAGGAAGTTGTTTATTGATTAAGTCAATTAGGATCGGGTGGTTTATGACCGGTGTTTTCTTAAACAAATGACGCGTTTCTTCTATATAAATAGTTCATTGTTTAATGGACACGATTGGTACATATTTCATGTTGGTGAAGAATGTACAACTAATGCGATGGGGGCAGTGTTTTGACTGCGAAAAAAAATCTTAAAAAATTTCGTATAAATGTTGCATTCGCCTTAAGATTTCTATATAATAAACAATGTTGGTCATAAAACAGGCGATGATGCGGAAGGTTGTTGGCACACCCGGCCCCTTTGCCATGGCTAGTGTGCGGAGAAAATTTTCGCGGAGAATGTCTATTATCTAAATGGGCGAAAAGGAGGGAAAATAATGGCAAAAGAAAAAATTAGAATTCGTTTAAAAGCGTATGATCACCGTATTTTAGATCAGTCTGCGGACAAAATCGTGGATACTGCTAAAAGATCTGGCGCAGGTGTTTCAGGTCCGATCCCGTTACCAACGGAAAAATCGGTTTACACAGTCTTGCGTGCAACTCACAAGTACAAAGATTCTCGTGAGCAATTCGAAATGCGCACACACAAACGTCTAATTGACATCGTAAGTCCTACACCAAAGACAGTTGATGCGTTAATGCGTCTTGACTTACCATCTGGTGTGGATATCGAAATTAAACTTTAATATAAATTTACTAATCTAGGAGGTGTAACGGATGACGAAAGGAATCTTAGGTCGCAAAGTCGGCATGACACAGTTGTTTTCAGAAGAGGGCGAATTAATCCCTGTAACTGTTATTGAAGCTGAGCCAAACGTTGTATTGCAGAAACGTACGCAAGAAAACGATGGGTATGAAGCAATTCAGATCGGTTTTGCAGATCAAAAAGCAAACAATGTAATCAAAGCAGGAAAAGGGCATGCCGAAAAGGCAAATACTACTCCTAAGCGCTTCGTTCGTGAAATCCGTGACGTTAATCTTGATGACTATGATTTAGGTCAAGAATTAAACGTAGAGGTTTTCCAAGCAGGAGATATTATTGATGTAACAGGTACTTCTAAAGGGAAAGGATTCCAAGGTGCTATCAAGCGTCATAATCAGGCACGTGGACCAATGTCTCACGGTTCTCGTTACCACAGACGCCCAGGTACAATGGGTCCAATCGATCCAATGCACGTTTTCAAAGGTAAAAAATTACCTGGTCAAATGGGTGGCAAAACGATCACAATCCAAAACTTAGAAGTTGTGAAAGTAGATGCAGAACGCAACCTTATCTTAATCAAAGGTAACGTTCCAGGTGCAAAAAAATCATTCGTTGAAATTACGAGTGCAGTAAAGGCTAACTAATTACAAACCGAAGGGAGGATATGTCATGCCTAAAGTAGCACTATTTAATCAAAGTGGATCACAAGTTGGTGATGTAGAAATCAACGACGCGGTATTCGGAATTGAGCCAAACGAACATGTACTACATGACGCTGTTTTAATGCAACGTGCATCTTTGCGTCAAGGTACTCACGCGGTGAAAAACCGTTCTGATGTACGTGGTGGTGGTCGTAAACCATGGCGTCAAAAAGGAACAGGCCGTGCACGTCAGGGGTCAATTCGTTCACCTCAATGGGTAGGCGGTGGAACTGTATTCGGACCTACTCCAAGAAGCTACAGCTACAAATTACCTAAGAAAGTACGTAGATTAGCGCTTAAATCTGCTTTTTCTAGCAAGGTAAAAGAAGATAGCTTAGTGGTTTTAGAAGGAATTGCTTTTGATGCTCCAAAAACAAAAGAAGTAGTTTCCATGCTTTCTTCTTTAAATGTTGATGCGAAAGCATTGATCGTTACAGCGGATAAAGACGAAGTATTAGCAAAATCAGCTAATAACCTTCAAAATGTAAAAGTATTATCAGTAAGCGAAGTAAATGTACTAGACTTGCTTACGCATGACAAGCTGATCTTAACAAAAGAAGCAGCTGAAAAAGCAGGGGAGGTGCTTGCATAATGAAGGATCCTCGTGATATTATTAAGCGCCCTATCATTACAGAACACTCTGCTGATTTAATGGCAGATAAAAAATATACGTTTGAAGTAACGAAAAACGCAAACAAAACGCAAATCAAAGACGCTGTTGAAGAAATCTTTGGTGTGAGCGTAGTGAGTGTGAACACGTTAAACAGAAAAGGTAAATTTAAGCGTATGGGCCGTTATGGCGGATTTCGCTCTGACAGCAAAAGAGCAATTGTTCAGTTAACAGAAGACAGCAAAGAATTAGATTTCTTTGAAACGTTATAATTTGATTAAAAAAGGAGGGAAAAGAGATGGCGATTAAAAAGTACAAACCAACTACCAATGGTCGTAGATTTATGACGGTTTCTGATTTCGCTGAAATCACAACAGATCAACCGGAAAAATCTCTTCTTTCACCATTAAGTAAGCGTGGAGGTCGTAATAACCAAGGGAAATTAACCGTTCGTCATCAAGGCGGTGGACACAAGCGTAAATATCGTATCATCGATTTCAAACGCGACAAAGATGGAATACCAGGCAAAGTTGCTACAATCGAATACGATCCAAACCGTTCAGCAAACATCGCTCTTATCCATTATGTAGATGGAGAAAAACGTTATATTCTAGCACCAAAAGGAATTCAAGTAGGTCAGGAAATCGTATCTGGTTCTGATGCAGACATCAAATTAGGTAACGCATTACCACTAAGTGATATTCCAGTAGGTACTGTTATTCATAACATTGAATTAAAACCAGGACGCGGAGCTCAGCTAGTAAGATCTGCTGGTGCACAAGCACAAATCCTAGGACGTGAAGGTAAATACGTATTAGTACGCTTATCTTCTGGTGAAGTTCGTTTAGTTCTATCTTCTTGCCGTGCTACAATCGGTCAAGTTGGTAACTTGGAGCACGAATTAATCAACGTTGGTAAAGCCGGACGTTCTCGTTGGAAAGGCAAGCGCCCGACTGTTCGTGGTTCTGTTATGAACCCTAATGATCACCCACACGGTGGTGGTGAAGGACGCGCGCCAATCGGCCGTAAGTCACCAATGTCACCTTGGGGTAAACCAACACTTGGTTACAAAACGCGTCAGCGTAATAAGCAATCGGATAAATTCATCGTACGTAAACGTAAAAAATAACGGGGTTGAACGACGGGCGATAAAACCCGTCCGACAATCGCGAAGGGAGGCTTATCCATGGGTCGTAGCTTAAAAAAAGGACCTTTCGCAGATGACCATTTAATGAAAAAGATCGGAAAATTAAACGATGAAGAGAAGAAGACAGTTGTAAAAACTTGGTCTCGTCGTTCTACAATTTTCCCGAATTTCGTCGGTCATACGATCGCGGTATATGATGGTCGTAAACACGTGCCAGTATTCGTAACGGAAGATATGGTTGGACACAAATTAGGTGAATTTGCTCCAACACGTACGTATAGAGGGCATGCTGGAGATGACAAGAAAACTAAACGTTAATTGAGAGGAGGTACTCCTAATGCAAGCAAAAGCTGTTGCAAAATCAATCCGAATTGCTCCTCGTAAAGTTCGCCTAGTGATCGATTTAATCCGTGGCAAAGAAGTAGGAGAAGCAATTGCGATTTTAAAACACACACAACGTGGTGCTTCACCAGTTGTTGAGAAGTTACTAAACTCTGCTATCGCAAATGCAGAACATAATTATGAAATGAACACAGACAATTTAGTAGTGTCAGAAGCGTTTGTAAACGAAGGTGTTACTTTGAAACGTTTCCGCCCACGTGCACAAGGTCGTGCAACACAAATCAATAAACGAACTAGCCACATTACAGTGGTTCTATCTGAGAAAAAGGAGGGATAATCTGTGGGTCAAAAAGTAAATCCAACTGGTCTTCGTGTCGGAGTTATCCGTGATTGGGAATCTAAATGGTATGCAGGTAAAGATTATGCGGACCTTTTACATGAGGATATTAAAATTCGTGAATATATCGAAGAACGTCTAAAAGATGGTGCTGTATCCAAAGTAGAAATCGAAAGAGCGGCTAACCGTGTTAACATTTCAATCTCTACAGCTAAACCAGGTATGGTAATTGGTAAAGGTGGTTCTGAAGTAGAAGCCCTACGTAAGTCACTTAACCAACTAACTGGTAAAAGAGTACACATCAACATCGTAGAAGTGAAAAAAGCAGATCTAGATGCTAAATTAGTTGCTGAAAACATCGCTCGTCAATTAGAAAATCGTGTGTCTTTCCGTCGTGCACAGAAACAAACGATTCAACGTGCTATGCGCGCAGGTGCTAAAGGTATTCGTACGCAGGTATCTGGTCGTCTTGGCGGTGCAGATATGGCGAGAGCTGAGAGCTATAGTGAAGGAACTGTTCCACTTCATACTTTACGTGCAGATATCGATTACGGAACTGCAGAAGCAGACACCACTTACGGTAAATTAGGTGTTAAAGTATGGATCTATCGTGGAGAAGTCCTTCCAACTAAAAACAATAAATAAGGAAGGGGGCAAGCATTATGTTAATGCCAAAACGTGTAAAACATCGTAAGCAACATCGTGGAAATATGAAAGGTAAAGCAAAGGGCGGTACTTCAGTAGCATTTGGTGAATACGGCTTACAGGCTGTTGATGCTTCTTGGATTACTAGTCGTCAAATCGAAGCAGCTCGTATAGCGATGACTCGTTATATGAAGCGTGGTGGTAAAGTTTGGATTAAAATCTTCCCTGATAAACCTTATACTGCAAAGCCTCTTGAGGTACGTATGGGTTCTGGTAAAGGTGCTCCTGAAGGATGGGTAGCAGTTGTTAAACCTGGTAAGATTATGTTTGAGATTGCAGGTGTATCGGAAGAAGTAGCACGTGAAGCACTTCGTCTTGCAGCTCACAAATTACCAATTAAAACGAAATTCGTAAAACGAGAAGAAATTGGTGGTGAAATCAATGAAGGCTAATGAAATTAGAGAACTAACCACTGCCGAAATTGAACAAAAGATCAAGTCATTAAAAGAAGAGCTTTTCAATTTGCGTTTCCAACTAGCTACTGGCCAATTGGAAAACACAGCACGTCTACGTGAAGTACGTAAGTCTATCGCACGTATGAAGACTGTTGTTCGCGAAAGAGAGCTAAGCGTAAATAACGGATAATAAAGGAGGTTAGCCTCAGATGAGTGAGCGTAATAATCGTAAAGTCTATACTGGACGTGTCGTCTCTGACAAGATGGATAAAACTATCACTGTTGTAGTTGAAACATATAAATTCCATACTTTATATGGCAAGCGCGTTAAATACTCTAAGAAATTCAAAACTCATGATGAAAACAACCAAGCTAAAATTGGCGATGTTGTACGTATCATGGAAACAAAACCACATTCTAAAACAAAACGTTTCCGTCTAGTTGAAGTTGTGGAAGAAGCAGTAATTATTTAATAAAGTTCGCTCGGATAAGTTCCGAAGGGAGGGTACACGAATATGATCCAACAAGAAACTCGTTTAAAAGTAGCAGATAACTCTGGTGCTCGTGAAGTACAGACGATCAAAGTTTTAGGTGGTTCAGGTCGTAAGACAGCCAACATTGGTGATGTAATTGTTTGTTCGGTAAAACAAGCAACACCAGGAGGCGTTGTTAAAAAAGGTGAAGTAGTTAAAGCTGTAATTGTACGTTCTAAGAGCGGAGCAAGACGTAAAGACGGTTCTTATATTAGATTTGATGAGAACGCAGCTGTCATCATTCGTGATGACCAGAGTCCAAGAGGTACTCGTATTTTTGGACCAGTTGCACGTGAATTGCGTGATGCGAAATTCATGAAAATCGTATCTCTAGCTCCAGAAGTATTATAAGCACGTTAGGAAAAATCGTGTAAGGAGGTGCGGATAGCATGCATGTCAAAAAAGGTGATAAAGTACTTGTAATTTCAGGCAAGGATAAAGGAAAGCAGGGAGAAGTATTAGCTGCATTTCCTAAAAAAGATCGTGTGCTTGTAGAAGGTGTTAATGTTGTGAAGAAACACGCGAAACCTTCTCAGGAAAATCCACAAGGTGGTATTTTGAATCAAGAAGCAGCGATTCATGTTTCGAACGTAATGCCAGTTGATCCTAAATCTGGCGAACCAACTCGTGTTGGGTATGAAGTACGTGATGGAAAGAAAGTTCGTATCGCTAAAAAATCTGGTGAAGCGTTAGATAAATAGTCTTAGCGATGAAAGGAGGTTTACGTGATGAACGCTTTAAAGCAAAAATACAATGACGAAATTGTTTCTTCTTTAGTGGGGAAATTCAACTATAATTCGGTGATGGAAGTACCTAAAATCGAAAAAATCGTATTGAACATGGGTGTTGGTGATGCGGTTCAAAACTCTAAAGCACTTGATGCTGCGGTAGAGGAATTGACTCAAATCACTGGTCAAAAACCTGTTGTTACAAAAGCGAAAAAATCTATTGCAGGCTTCCGTTTACGTGAAGGAATGCCAATTGGTGCGAAAGTAACACTACGTGGAGAGCGTATGTATGACTTTCTACAAAAGCTTATTGATGTATCACTTCCACGTGTACGTGACTTCCGTGGTATTTCTAAAAAAGCTTTTGATGGCCGTGGTAATTACACATTAGGTGTAAAAGAACAATTAATTTTCCCGGAAATTAATTATGACCAAGTAAACAAAGTAAGAGGAATGGACGTTGTTATCGTCACTACAGCTAACTCTGACGAAGAAGCTGCAGAACTTCTAACTCAACTTGGCATGCCTTTCCAAAAATAAGCGAAAAGCTAATATAAGGAGGGAAAAGAGTGGCTAAAAAATCAATGATCGCTAAACAACAGCGCAAAGCGAAATTCCCGGTTCAAGAATATACTCGTTGTGAACGTTGCGGACGTCCACACTCAGTAATCCGTAAATTTAAACTTTGCCGTATTTGTTTCCGTGAACTTGCATATAAAGGTCAAATTCCTGGTGTTAAAAAAGCAAGCTGGTAAATCCCCGATTAGGGAAGGAGGTAATAGGAATGGTTATGACAGATCCAATTGCAGATATGCTTACTCGTATTCGTAACGCTAACACAGTTCGCCATGAAAAATTGGAGTTCCCAGCGTCGAATCTTAAAAAAGAAATTGCAGATATTTTAAAACGTGAAGGATTCATCCGTGACTACGAATTTGTAGAGGATGACAAACAAGGAATCCTTCGTATCTTTTTGAAGTATGGAAGTAACGATGAACGTGTAATTTCAGGTTTGAAACGTATTAGTAAACCAGGTTTACGCGTTTACGCGAAAGCTGATGAGTTACCGAAAGTACTAAACGGTTTAGGTATTGCGATCGTTTCTACTTCAAAAGGTGTATTGTCTGATAAAGAAGCACGCTCACAGGCTATCGGTGGCGAAGTGCTAGCATATATTTGGTAAGAGATTCTCAGAAGATAGGAGGTGCCTTAGTATGTCACGTATAGGTTTAAAACTATTGGAAATTCCACAAGACGTGGAAGTGAAATTAGATGGAGATACAGTTACAGTTAAAGGACCAAAAGGTGAATTAAGCCGTTCTTTTAACAGTGACATGAATGTTAAAATCGAGGATAATATCCTAACAGTTGAGCGTCCAAGCGACTCTAAACTGCATAAAGCATTACATGGTACAACTCGAAGCCTTATCGGTAATATGGTTGAAGGTGTCCATAAAGGATTCGAAAAAGCACTTGAAATCCAAGGTGTAGGGTACCGTGCACAAAAACAAGGTGAAAAACTTGTTGTTAATGCTGGTTATTCTCACCCAGTTGAAATCGAACCGATCGAAGGAATTGAAATTGACGTTCCAGCGAATACAAAAGTTGTTGTAAAAGGTATCGATAAAGAATTAGTTGGCGCTGTTGCAGCTAACATTCGCTCTATTCGTCCACCTGAGCCATATAAAGGTAAAGGTATCCGTTATGAAGGCGAATATGTACGTCGTAAAGAAGGTAAAACCGCTAAGTAAGGTTAGTTAGGGAACAGAAAGGAGTGACCTAGATGATCACAAAGCCTGATAAAAATAGTGTACGTAAGAAAAGACATATGCGTGTCCGTAAGAACCTTTTCGGTACTCAGGAGCGCCCACGTCTAAATGTATTCCGTTCGAATAAACACATCTATGCACAACTTATCGATGACGTAAATAACGTGACGGTAGCTAGTGCATCTACAGTAGATAATGAGTTAAACTTAGATACAACAGGAAATGTTGATGCAGCGAAACAAGTTGGAGAACTTCTTGCTAAGCGCGCAATTGACAATGGCTTCAAAAATGTTGTTTTTGATCGTGGTGGATATTTATATCATGGTCGAGTTAAATCTCTAGCAGATGCTGCTCGTGAAGCAGGTCTTGAATTTTAATTAAAAAAGGAGGGACATATGTTGCGTACTAACATCGACCCAAACAAATTAGATTTAGAAGAACGCGTTGTAACAATTAACCGTGTAGCTAAGGTTGTAAAAGGTGGACGTCGTTTTCGCTTTGCTGCATTGGTAGTAGTCGGAGATAAAAATGGTCATGTAGGATTTGGTACTGGTAAAGCACAAGAGGTACCAGATGCGATTAAGAAAGCAATCGACGATGCTAAGAAGAACTTAGTAAATGTACCTATCGTTGGTACTACTATTCCACACGAGATTCACGGGCAATTCGGTGCTGGTAACATCTTGATGAAACCAGCTATTGAAGGTACCGGAGTTATCGCAGGTGGACCTGTGCGTGCCGTATTAGAACTTGCTGGTGTTGGTGATATTCTATCTAAATCACTAGGTTCAAATACTCCAATCAACATGGTTCGTGCAACAATCAATGGACTAAGCGAATTGAAACGCGCTGAAGAGGTAGCGAAACTTCGTGGTAAGTCTGTAGAAGAATTGTTAGGATAGGGAGGGAAAACGAATGTCTAATAAATTAGAAATTACCCTCAAACGCAGTGTCATCGGTAGATCAGAAGTACAAAAAGCTACTGTTCAAACTCTTGGACTGAAAAAAATTCATCAATCAGTAGTTCGTGAAGATACTCCTGTCGTGCGAGGCATGATTACCAAAGTATCACATTTAATAGACGTGAAAGAAGTTTAATAAACAAAATAGATATAAGAGGAGGTGCTCGCATGAAACTGCATGAATTAAAACCAGCTCAAGCGAAGAAAGAACGCAACCGCGTTGGTCGTGGTATGTCTTCTGGAAACGGCAAAACTTCCGGGCGTGGACATAAAGGTCAAAAAGCGCGTTCTGGTGGTGGTGTACGTCCAGGATTCGAAGGTGGACAAATGCCTTTATTCCAACGTTTACCTAAGCGTGGATTTACTAACATCAACCGTAAAGAATTCGCAATTGTTAACTTGGAAACATTGAACAGCTTTGACGAAGGTACTGAAGTGACACCTGAGCTTTTACTAGATAATGGTACCATCAGCAATGTAAAGTCTGGCGTTAAGATTCTTGGAAATGGTAAAATAGAAAAGAAATTAACCGTAAAAGCTCATAAGTTTTCTGCTTCAGCTAAAGAAGCAATTGAAGCAGCGGGCGGTCAAACTGAGGTGATTTAATGTTCCGTACAATCTCCAATTTTGTGCGTGTGGCTGACATCAGAAACAAAATTATCTTTACACTTCTTATGCTAGTAGTATTTCGAATTGGTACATTCATTCCAGTTCCTTTTACTGACAGAAGTGCCATTGATTTTATGAATGAACAGAATGTGTTCGGCTTATTAAACACATTTGGTGGTGGGGCATTACAGAATTTCTCTATCTTTGCGATGGGAATTATGCCATACATCACAGCATCCATCATTATGCAGTTATTGCAAATGGACGTTGTTCAGAAATTCTCTGAATGGAAGAAACAAGGTGAGATGGGTCGCAAGAAATTAGCGCAAGTCACACGTTACGCAGCGATCGCGTTAGCATTTATCCAAGCTTGTGCGATGTCTGTAGGATTTAACGCGATGTCAGGTGGAATGTTGATTTCAGATCCTGGCGTTGGTAAATTCTTAGTGATTGCTATCGTGTTAACAGCTGGTACTGCTTTTCTGTTATGGTTAGGGGAGCAAATTACTACACATGGTGTTGGTAATGGTATCTCTATCCTGATTTTTGCAGGTATCGCTGCAGCCATTCCAAATGGTGTGAATCAAATATATGCACAATATTTTGGATCTGGTACAGGAGATGAACTTTTCCTAAATATCGTTATTGTGCTATTAATTTTACTGCTTGTACTTGCGGTAGTCGTAGGTGTTATCTTTATTCAGCAAGCATTACGTAAAATTCCGGTACAATATGCAAAACGTTTAGTGAATCGTTCGCCGGTAGGTGGACACTCTACACATTTACCGTTAAAAGTAAATGCTGCAGGGGTAATTCCGGTTATCTTTGCAATATCATTTATCATTGCGCCGCGTACGATCGCGAGTTTCTTTGAAAACAATGAGATTGCAATAGCTATTTCAAACTTTTTTGATTATACAACCGTAAGTGGTATGATTATCTACGTTGTGCTAATCATCGCATTTACGTATTTCTATACATTTGTTCAGGTTAACCCGGAACAAATGGCTGACAACTTGAAAAAGCAAGGCGGCTATATCCCTGGTATTCGTCCAGGAAAAACTACGGAGACTTATTTAACACGTGTTATGTATCGGCTAACATTTGTTGGATCTTTATTCTTAGCTGCGGTAGCTGTTCTGCCTCTTATATTAGGTGGGCTAGCAGGTTTACCACAGTCCGTTCAAATCGGAGGAACAGGTCTTCTAATTGTTGTCGGTGTAGCATTACAGACAATGAAACAATTAGAAGGTCAGCTAGTGAAACGTAATTATAAAGGCTTTATTAAATAAAGCTTTTATAGTTCGTACTAGAAAGAGAGCGAGGGGAAAATCGTTGAATCTAATCCTTATGGGACTACCTGGTGCCGGTAAAGGTACACAGGCAGAGAAAATAGTAGAAAAATATGACATCCCTCATATTTCAACTGGAGATATGTTTCGATTAGCTATTAAAGAAGGAACAGAGCTTGGACAGAAAGCGAAGAGCTATATGGATGAAGGTGCTCTAGTTCCGGATGAAGTAACCATTGGAATTGTCAAAGAGCGATTGAGTAAAGATGACTGTCAAAAAGGCTTCTTGTTAGATGGATTTCCACGTACTTTAGCACAGGCTGAAGCGTTAGATGAATTGCTTTCTAACATGAATCGTTCGATTGATTTTGTTCTGCACGTGGATGTAGCAAAGGAAAAACTAGTAGAACGTCTTACTGGCCGACGCATATGTCCGAAATGTGGAACCACTTATCATGTACTCTTTAATCCTCCAGAGGTTGAAGGAGTTTGTGATAAAGATGGTGAGGCATTGATCCAGCGTGAAGATGATCAACCGAGTACAGTATCAAATCGTTTAGAGGTGAATCTTGAACAAACGCAACCGATGTTAGATTTCTATGCTAACAAAGGTGATTTGGTTACGTTCAATGGCTCTCAGGAAATCGAAAAAGTATTTAGTGATATTGACGAGAAATTAAAAACAATTTCTTAATGAAATGTCATGTTTGTTGGTATAATGATACTAGCGATGTACATGATGTTAATAGGTATGACGTAAAACCTAAATGAAGGTGATGATGGTTGAGCGAAACGGAGAGTTATCCCGAATTAGGTCAGGTTGTTCAAATCCTACAAGGACGCGAAGCAGGTCAGTTTGCAATTGTAATTGGTAAAGTAGACAGTCGTTTTGTCTTGTTGGCTGATGGAGATAAGCGTAAATATGACCGTCCTAAGAAGAAGAATATTAGTCATATTGCGCCCACAAGTTTTATTTCTCCTGAAGTGCAAAGAAGCCTTCTCGAAACTGGGCGCGTAACCAATGGTAAGTTGCGTTATGCTATTAATAAATTTGTCGATGAGTATCAGACAGATTTGAAGAAGGGAGATCAACTCGGTGGCGAAAGACGATGCAATTGAAGTAGAAGGTACTGTAATTGATACATTACCTAATGCAATGTTTAAAGTAGAACTTGAGAATGGTCACACCGTGCTAGCGCATGTTTCTGGTAAAATCAGAATGCACTTCATTCGAATCTTACCAGGAGATAAAGTAACGGTTGAACTTTCTCCATATGATTTAACAAGAGGTCGAATTACGTACCGTTATAAATAAAATGCTCCGATACAAGAGGAGGTATGGAAGATGAAGGTAAGACCATCTGTAAAACCAATTTGTGAAAAATGTAAGGTTATTCGCCGTAAAGGAAAAGTAATGGTAATCTGCGAAAACCCTAAGCATAAACAAAAACAAGGATAAGGAGGTGTAGTCATTCTATGGCTCGTATAGCTGGTGTAGATGTGCCACGTGACAAGCGCGTGGTGATCGCTTTAACTTATATTTATGGAATTGGAAAAACAACTGCTAAGGAAGTATTAAAAGAAGCAGGCGTTGATCAGAATACACGTGTACGTGACTTAACGGAAGAAGAATTAGGTCAAATCCGTCAAAAGATCGATAACTATAATGTAGAAGGTGACCTTCGTCGTGAAGTATCCCTAAACATTAAACGTCTAATTGAAATTGGTTCATACCGTGGTATTCGTCACCGTCGTGGTTTACCTGTTCGAGGTCAAAAAACGAAAAACAACTCTCGTACTCGTAAAGGACCAAGAAAAACAATGGCTAACAAAAAGAAATAAGATAAAGGAGGTTTGCTAACTTATGGCTCGTAAAACTAATACACGTAAACGTCGTGTCAAAAAGAATATAGACACGGGTGTTGCACACATTCGTTCTACATTCAACAACACAATTGTTACGATTACTGATGTACAAGGAAATGCGGTTAGCTGGAGCAGCGCTGGAGCGTTAGGATTTAAAGGTTCAAAAAAATCCACTCCATTCGCAGCACAAATGGCTGCAGAAGCTGCGGCTAAAGCAGCTCAGGATCATGGCTTAAAAACACTTGAGGTTACAGTGAAAGGACCTGGTGCTGGACGTGAAGCAGCAATCCGTTCACTTCAAGCAGCAGGTTTAGAAGTAACTGCCATTCGTGATGTAACACCAGTTCCTCACAATGGTTGTCGCCCGCCAAAACGTCGTCGAGTATAATCACAGTATATTATTTGTTAATCTGTCAATAATGGTTTATGATAACTTAATAAAGTTTTATATAAATTGTTTTAATGACACCATGCTTTCGACAGACACAACATCACAATTGCATAGTGCAGAAACGGGAACTGCCTACCTGGGGAATTTCGGTTAGACTGAGGTCTAACCGGGGTTTCGACGTTTTAGAGGAGGGTTTAATAGATGATCGAAATTGAAAAGCCAAAAATAGAAACAGTAGAAATCAGCGATGATGCTACTTATGGGAAATTTGTTGTAGAACCACTTGAGCGTGGATATGGTACTACACTTGGTAACTCCTTGCGTCGTATCCTATTATCTTCACTTCCTGGCGCTGCTGTTACATCTGTACAGATAGATGGAGCGCTACATGAATTCTCTACCGTTGAGGGAGTTGCAGAAGATGTAACGACTGTTATCCTTAACCTTAAGAAGCTAGCGTTAAAAATCTATTCAGATGAAGAAAAGACGCTTGAAGTAGATGTACAGGGAGAAGGGGAAGTTACGGCTGCGGATATCATTTTTGATAGTGATGTCGAAATTTTAAATCCTGATCTTCACATTGCTACTGTTGGTAGTAATGGTCATTTAAAAATGAAGATTTCAGCACAAGGTGGCCGTGGTTATCGTCCAGCTGATTCTAATAACCATGAAGATCGTCCAATTGGTGTGATTCCAGTTGATTCTATCTTCACTCCAGTATCTAAGGTAACCTATCAAGTTGAAAATACCCGTATTGGTGAAGATGCCAATTATGATAAGCTTACTTTTGATATCCAAACAGACGGAAGTATTCGCCCGGAAGAAGCAGTTTCTTTAGGAGCTAAAATCTTTACGGAGCACATGAATATTTTTGTTGGTTTGACTGATGAAGCGAAAAATGCTGAAATCATGATCGAAAAAGAAGAAGATCAAAAAGAAAAAGTTCTGGAAATGACGATCGAAGAACTTGACTTATCTGTAAGGTCTTATAACTGCCTGAAGCGTGCAGGTATTAATACCGTACAGGAGTTAGCTCATAAATCAGAAGAAGATATGATGAAAGTTCGAAACTTAGGTCGTAAATCACTTGAAGAAGTGAAGCATAAATTAGAAGATCTAGGTCTTGGATTACGTAACGAAGACTAATGGTGACATCTTATAGAGATTTCGAACGAAGGAGGGATATTCCATGGCTAGAAAATTAGGACGTACAACGGATCAACGTATGGCGTTACTTCGTGGTTTAGCTACGGATTTAATTATCCATGAACGTATTGAAACAACAGAAGCGAAAGCAAAAGAATTACGTTCAGTTGTGGATAAAATGATTACACTTGGTAAACGCGGTGACATTCATGCACGTCGTCAAGCAGCAGCTTTCTTGTACAAAGCAGAAGCGAACGAAAACGAAGATGCAGTACAAAAGCTATTCAGCGACATTGCAACCCGTTATGAAGAACGCCAAGGTGGATATACTAGAGTGCTTAAATTAGGACCTCGTCGCGGTGATGGTGCTAACATGGCAGTTATTGAATTAGTATAATTCCATACGTAAGATACAAAGCAAGGGGCAGGAGCTAATCTCTCTATGAGGTGCATCCAAGCCCTTTTTTTGTACATTAGGAAAGCGTTATTTTGCAGCAATTCAGTTAATATGAATCGGTAACTGAATTAAAAACTGGGTTCCTATAATACGGATTATGTCCAGCATTGAATTCATTTTGAAAAAAAGGTAAAAGTATGATACCGCTCCGGCCAACCACTTCGCATCCTGTGGGGCACGACTTCAGGTGCGACCGAGCGTAGGTCGCAACATATAGCGGGTGGGATTCCCGTCAAGTAAGAACTAACCATTCACTTGTAACGAGTCTTGGAGGGTTATGTGGCAACACATGCCTTTAAGCGTAGACAGTGAGGTAACGGGCCGAAAACCATAGTGTTGAAGGGATAGAGCTTCGAAATGTGCCCAAAATCGAGAAGGTCGATGTGTTCTGAAGCACAGAAGACAACATTATCATTCACGTTAGAGGTGAGAGGATGATAACTTCTCCGGAGTCGGTGACCTTGGCACGTTACACATGGATATGTTGCGGCAACTCGGGAGATCCTTTAGGTCTCTCTGAACGGAAATACTTCAGAAGAGTAATGACGAACAAGCGATAATAAAGTGAGGGCTGTCAAATGCTTAAGGGAAGTCGGATAACGGTATAGTACCAATGAAATCGGGTAATGCCGATGGAGGAAAGCCCGTTACCTGTCATCAACCTTGCGAGGGAAACATAATCCATACACAGAGGTGGAATTATTATGGAAACGAAACTTAACAGGATAACAGAATCAGCGAAAAAGGATAAGAACTTTGCATTCACATCCTTAGTACATCTACTTAATGAGAACAATCTCAAACAATGTCACGATCAACTACCCAAGGACAAAGCAGTAGGTGTGAGAGAAGTGACAAAGGGCGATTATGAAAGACAATTGGATCGTAATATTGAAAACTTAGTGGATCGCTTAAAGAAAATGGCTTATCGACCAGTACCAGTTAAACGCACGTATATTGATAAGCCAGGTTCGAAGAAGAAAAGACCTTTAGGTATTCCAGACCACGAGGACAAGATCGTTCAAAAGGGAATCACTAGAATACTAAACGCTATCTATGAGAATGACTTTCTGGATTGTTCTTTTGGCTTTCGCCCGCAGAGAAACTGTCATGATGCATTAAAGGTACTTAATGTATATATCGAGAAGCGCAAGACCAATTATATAGTAGATGCAGATATTAAGGGATTCTTTGATAATGTAAGTCATGATTGGATGATGAAATTCCTTCAACATCGTATTCAAGACCCGAAACTTCTACAAATTATAGCTCGATTCCTAAAAGGCGGCTATATGGAGGAAGGGAAATACTTTGATGCGGAAAAAGGAACACCACAAGGTGGCGTCATCTCTCCGATATTAGCGAACGTATACTTACATTACGTCCTTGATCTTTGGTTTGAAAAGACCGTCAAGAAGCAATGTAGAGGACAAGCCTATATGGTGAGGTTTGCGGATGACTTTGTTTGTTGCTTTCAATACAGAGAAGATGCCGAACGATTTTATGGAGCGCTCCTTCATCGATTGCATAAATTTGACTTAGAAGTAGCAGAGGAGAAAACGAAGATTATTTCGTTTGGACCCTATGCGATGAGAGATGCGAAGCGTAAAGGCAAGAAAAAGCCGTCCACGTTCGATTTTCTTGGTTTTACCCATTACTGCGGAAAGAGCAAGAAAGGCAACTTTCGCGTAAAGAGGAAAACTAGTAACAAGAAGGTGCGATCCAAGCTGAAGAAACAAAAAGCTTGGCTGAAAGCACATCGAACGATGGACATCAAAGACATCATGTATAAAATGTACCAATCACTAGTAGGGTATTACAATTATTATTGTATCACGGATAATTATCACACTGTGGAACAATTTCTATTATACAAATGGATGAATCGCAGAAGTCAGCGAAAATCCTTCAGTTGGGATAAATTTCAACTATTTCTACAGAAGTACCCATTGCCGCTACCCACCATCAAGGTCAGTATCTATGACTTACGATCCCATATCAAGTATATTCTGTGAAAGATGATAGGAGGAGCCGTGTGCGTAAATAGCGCTCGCACGGTTCTGTGAGGAGGGAGGAATACTCTAGCAAAGAAGGGTATTCCCGCTTACTCGACCTAGGCTACTACTTGCATTACTTCTTTGCTGCCTTGTGCCGAGAAAGCTTACTTCGAAGCGATCCTAGCAGACAGAGGCACAGACTAAAGTGGATCTTCAGCTCGCGCTGATCTCATGGGACTCTACGTGGTTGGCCTGTGCTAGAATAAGAAATCTACAACCTTTAAAAAGCTAGCATACAGAGCACATCTATCAATGTCCATAAATAATTTCATAATATGCTAAGAAACACTGCTTTTAGCGGCTACTTACGTTGTAGAACTTCCCTCAAGCGTAGGAAATATGCGGAGACTCCCGTGGGATCAGTCGTGTCCGAAAATCCCGCAGGAAAGCGACCTTTGCTTTCAGAGGAAGTTGAGGCCGACCCCACAGGACGCGGAGCATGTTTCCGGAGCTTTGCTAAGCAGATAAAAAGTATCAAAATTATCACATTGTCAAACAGTTTCACTTTGCATCATCTGAATTATAGGCAGCTTAAGTTAGCGCTGGCTGATTTTAGCTTTGTTACTATTTACTTATTTTGGTGGTTGATTGAAACGTTTTGGTTCCTTGGGACGTTATAGAGGTATAACAGGACTAAAGGAGTGGGCCGGTTGAAGAAATATTTGATACTTTTTCTTCTCACGATTGTGACGATTGGATGTAGTGAAGAAGAAACAAAGCAAACAGGTGTCGCGGGAGATGCCAATAAAGAGGAAGAGAATGCGGATCAACAGGATAATCAAGTGGAATCAAGTTTATCAGAGATATCTATTGCAAGTGACGAAGAAGCTATAAAGCAATTGTCAGCCGGAGAATTAACAGGTGACCTCAGCTTTGAAGAAGAAACAGAACGTACGGAATGGGGAATAGAAGATCTATACCCAGCTTTTCTAAGTAACATAACGGAAGCCGTGCAATCTAATCTAACCAACACCGATGATGCCGAGAAGCTTTTAAAAGGGCTGATTTATTATGCAGGCTCTCCCTATCATAGCCAGTTATTATCTGAATTAGCAGGCTATCAACCTAATTTTCAGGAGCCGTTATTACCTCGGCCGGACATGGTAGAGGAGAAGGAAAGTACAGCAAGTGAATATGCTTATATTCTACTTGATGCGAGTTCTAGTATGCTAATGGCAGCGGAGGATGGATCTGATCAGCGAATGAGTATTGCTAAAGGTGCAGTGGAAAGTTTCGCAAAAACCATTGGTGAATCCGCTGAGGTATCTTTAGTAGCTTTTGGTCATCAGGGTGACGATAGTGATGCGGGCAAAGAAAAGTCCTGTTCGGGTATAGAAGAAGTTTATCCTTTAGGAAACTATCAAAGCGAACAATTCCGTGAGGCTGTTTCAACTGTTGAAGCGAAGGGATGGACACCATTAGCAGCAGCTATTGAGAAAGTCATGCAGTTAAGTTCGGATCAAGAAGGTAATGTTACCGTATATATTGTAAGTGATGGAATAGAAACGTGTGATGGTGATCCGATTAAGTCTGCTGAAAGCTTTGTAAACAAGAGTGATCAGAACCGTACAGTCAATATTATCGGCTTTCAGGTTGATCAAGAGGCAGAAACTCAGTTAACAGCAGTAGCAGAAGCGGGTAATGGAGAATACTTTGCTGCTGACAGTAGTGATGAATTACAATCTGCCATTGAATACGAATGGCTGCCATCGTTACTAGATTTAGCTTATGCACCTGTAAATCTTGCCCCAGTCGGTTGGGAAATTCTACACAAAAAAGAGGATATCAGTGACATCAGCAGTAACTGGAGTGCTGTTATTTCAAGAGAAGATCATCGTTTTCGTGCTGTAATCGATTCGTTAGCAGAAGAGGAATGGCTTGCAGAAGATAAAGCAAGTCAGCTGATGGAATTATTGGATGAACGTAAGCAAGGATTGCAGGATATAAATAGTACGTTACGTGATGAAAAGAAATCAACAGTAGACCAAGAGGCAGATGAAATAAAAGCAGAAGTGGAAGAGTGGATGGAAGATATGCGTCAATTGAGAGAGCAGGCATCGCCATAGAAATGGAAGGACGTTGCCTAGTAACATGCTCAACTATTTGTATGATGTGAAGAGATGACATATACTAACACAATATATGAAATAATTTGATAAAATATAGCTATTACCCGGGAAATATGAAAAAGGAGCAGAGCGATGGCTGCAATAGAGTTTCGTCACGTATATTTTCGATATAAAGAATCATCTCCATGGGTTTTGGAGGACTTCAACTTAGAAATTGATAAAAATCAGACTGTTGCGATTTTAGGTCACAATGGATCTGGGAAATCGACGATAGCCAAGCTTGCCAATGGCCTCTTAATTCCACAATCAGGAGAAATATACATACATAACACATTGGTAACGGAAGAGACAATATGGGAGGTTCGGAAACAAATAGGTCTTGTATTCCAAAACCCCGAGAACCAATTCGTTGGTACGACCGTTAGAGATGATGTTGCTTTTGGCCTCGAAAATAGAGGTATCCCACGCGAAGAAATGCTGAAGCGCATTGAGCAAAGCCTTATTCAGGTAGAAATGGAAGATTATCAAGACCACGAGCCACATCATCTCTCCGGAGGACAGAAGCAACGAGTTGCGATTGCTAGTGTGATGGCGACACAGCCAGACATTCTTTTGCTGGATGAAGCTACTTCTATGCTTGATCCAAAAGGAAGAAAAGAAATCTTGACAACGATTAATGCCTTAAAGCAACAGCTTGCCATTACGATGGTCATGATTACACATGATTTACATGAAATCTACCAGGCTGATCGCGTTATCGTTATGAATCAAGGAAACATATACAAAGATACAATAGTGGATCAACTTTTTGAAGATTACAAAGGGCTGCAATCCATTGGGCTAACTTTGCCATTAACCGTACAGCTTGCCATTGAACTTGAAAAACACGATTATCACTTTGCTAAGTATCCATTAAATAATGAGGAGTTAGTAGACGCATTATGGACATCAGATTTGAACAAGTAAATTATACGTACCAACAGAATACTCCTTTTTCTTATCAGGCGCTTGCCGATATTAACCTCAGCATCCAATCCGGTGAGTATATCGCTATTGTCGGCCATACGGGTTCGGGGAAATCGACATTATTACAGCATATTAATGGATTGCTGCTTCCATCAGAGGGAAAAGTAGTTGTTGGTGATTTTGTTCTATCAAAAGAGAATAAAAGGCAGAATCTGAAGAAGCTCCGTGAAAAAGTCGGTGTTGTTTTTCAATATCCAGAGCATCAATTGTTTGAAGAGACCGTTGACCGAGATATTCAATTTGCATTAAAAAACTTTCAAGTGCCGGAGAGTGAGAGGCAAGCAAGAGTTTTGGATGCGATTGAGAAGGTCGGTTTAACAGAGGCCATTCTGGAGAAGTCACCTTTTGAGATAAGTGGCGGTCAAATGAGACGAGTTGCCATTGCAGGAGTGCTTGCCATGAATCCGGAAGTGTTAATACTTGATGAACCGACAGCTGGCTTAGATCCAAAAGGGCAGCATGATATGATGGCGATGTTTGCACAACTGCATGAAGCAAAAAATAGGACTACGATTCTCGTGACACACCAAATGCAGCATGCTCTGCAATATGCTGATCGTATTTACGTATTAGCTAAGGGCGGTATGCTGATGGAAGGAAGTCCTGAAGAAATTTTTTCTAATGCAAATTTGCTTGAAGAAGCGAATTTGGATGTTCCGGATATGTTGGATTTAATGGATAAGTTAAAAGACAGATTGCAAATCGATCTGCATTACAACAAACAATCTGTTCCACAGTTAGCGACAGAGATTGCGGCGCGTCTAAGGGAGACCAAACAATGAAATCTTATATGATAATCGGTCAATTTCTACCAGGTAACTCCTTGCTGCATCGTTTAGATCCGCGTTCCAAGTTGCTTGTTATTTTTACGTTTGTGGTTGTCGTATTTTTTGCAAATAATGCGTTAAGCTATGGCTGGTTAACGTTATTCGCCGTTCTGTTAGTGGTAATGACCAAAATCGATATTCGATATATATTAAAAGGGGTAACGCCTGTCTGGTTCTTAATTCTATTCACCTTTATCTTACACCTGATTATTACGAAAGAAGGTCCAGCTCTTTTGGATATAGCTGGTTTTACTATCTACCAAGGTGGCGTGATACAAGGGTTAACCATTTCACTACGCTTTTTCTTACTGGTTCTGGTTACGTCTTTATTAACATTAACAACTGCGCCAATGGAGATTACCGATGCTATTGAAGTACTATTTGCCCCACTCAACAAAATAAAAGTACCCGTGCATGAACTGGCGCTAATGATGTCGATCTCGTTGCGATTTATTCCGACATTGCTCGATGAAACAGAAAAAATTTCAAAGGCACAGGCTTCACGGGGTGTTGATTTGCGGACAGGTTCGATCAAAGAACGATTGTATGCAATAGTTCCTCTTTTGGTTCCTTTGTTTATCAGCGCTTTTAAACGAGCGGAAGAATTAGCAATGGCCATGGAAGCCAGGGGTTATCGCGGCAGTGAAGGAAGAACGAAGCTGAGGCAACTAAAGTGGACAAGGATCGATTATATGTGCTTGTCGGGCTATTTGCTCGTGCTATTGATCTTTTTCTATATTCGTAGTTAAGTTAAGGGGACTATTTATGAGATTAAAAGCAATTATTCAATATGATGGGACCAATTTCTCTGGATATCAGATTCAACCTAATGGCAGGACGGTACAGGGCAAATTAGAGGCCGTCTTAGCTAAAATGCACAAGGGTGAGCATATCAGAGTGACAGCATCAGGAAGAACCGATCAAGGGGTCCATGCAGTAGGACAGACCATTCATTTTGATACGTCACTTACTATTCCGGTCGCTAACTGGTTAAAAGCATTAAATACGATGCTTCCGGATGATATAGAAGTAAAAGATATTGCTGAAGCATCAGCTGACTTTCATGCCCGTTTTGATGTGAGAGAGAAGGAATACCGTTATGTCATTTTAAATACGAATGAAAGAGATTTGTTTAAGCGTCATTATTGCCATCATGTTCCACAGCCTTTACAGCTGGAACGTATGCAACAAGCGGCTAAGTATCTGGTGGGAACACATGATTTTTCTTCTTTTTGTGCAGCTAACAATAATGTAAAAGGAGACAAAATCAGAACGATTACGGGAATATCAATTGAACAGGATGCAGCCAATCAGATCATAATCAAGGTTCGGGGCACCGGATTTTTATATAATATGGTACGCATCATTACCGGCACCTTACTGGAGGTTGGATTAGGCGATAGAGAGCCTGAAAATGTCGAAGAAATCATCAGCTCCTTGGACCGTTCAAAAGCGGGAAAAACCGCTCCACCACAAGGGTTATACCTGTGGGATGTAGACTATTATTAAAAAAGTTGACAAAAACAACGATTCCTTGCGTGCAATCTATTGACATTTGGCCTATATTATTATATTATGGTCTATGGCATTTTATTTTCTAAACCACGAATAGCCCCGGAAAGTTACTCGTGTTAGAATATAAACTCGGACAAACGAAGATTAAGAAACAATGATTTAGGAGGTTACTGATCATGCGCACAACTTTCATGGCAAATGAAAATAACATTGAACGCAAATGGTTTGTTGTAGACGCAGAAGGACAAACGCTTGGTCGTTTAGCAAGTGAAGTTGCTTCAATCCTTCGCGGTAAGCATAAACCAACATATACACCGCATGTTGATACTGGAGATCATGTGATCATTATCAATGCGAACAAAATCGAACTTACAGGTAAAAAACTTAGCGATAAGTTATACTACCGTCACTCTAATCACCCTGGTGGTTTAAAATCACGTACTGCTGGTGAAATGCGTGAAAAATACCCTGAGCAAATGCTTGAACTTACAGTCAAGGGTATGTTACCAAAAGGTAAATTAGGACGTAAAATGGGTAAAAAACTTCACGTTTATCGTGGAACAGACCATAAGCATGAAGCACAAAAACCAGAAGTTTTAGAACTTCGCGGATAATTAGAAGGAGGTTACTACAGTGGCACAAGTACAATACTACGGTACCGGACGCCGTAAAACTTCAACTGCACGTGTACGTTTAGTTCCAGGTACTGGACGTATCGTTGTAAATAATCGCGATGCGGAAGATTTCTTCCCATACGAAACTCTTCGTACAATCATTAAGCAACCTTTAGTTGCAACAGAAACTGAAGGTAGCTACGATGTATTAGTAAACGTTGATGGTGGAGGTTTCACTGGTCAAGCTGGTGCAATCCGTCACGGCGTTGCTCGTGCATTATTAGAAGCTGATCCAGAATACCGCACAACACTTAAACGTGCTGGATTCTTAACTCGTGACGCGCGTGCTAAAGAACGTAAGAAATACGGTCTTAAAAAAGCTCGTCGTGCACCACAGTTCTCAAAGCGTTAATAAATCAACACTTGCAAATCCCTCAACCACGTGTGGTTGGGGGATTTTACTGTATATGGGGACGTTTAAATTGGTAGAAAAATTCACACGTAGCATACACGTAACATACAAGTAGCAGACAAATAATTTAAAGAAAAAGTGTAGATTTGAAATATATTTTGATTATTTATAATAAAGTTCGATCATTTAAAATAAACTTCGATATTTATATAAAAGTTTGATACTATTGCATTGATAAGCTGAATTGTGATAATGCAACAAAAAGGCCATTTGAAAGCAGATGCTTCTGATTTAAGACACTCTTATTTTTCAAAGCGCTAATTTTATACTTACTTCTTATAATCTTTTTCTCACTTCGGGGTAAGAGGAAATTTTGTTTATAAGGGAAGAGTAAATAATATGTTATAATAAATTAATTTATACGGAACCAGTCTAGTTTTTAAAAACTAATCTGTTGAGGCGGTGAACGTTAAAATGAATGATTTTGAAATATTAATACCTAACGATGCGTCCATGTCTATTGATGTAACAGATAAAAGCTTATATAGTTATGACTTTAATTCCTACTCACTGTCATCATTGCAAAAAGTAGCAGGAGCTACAGTATCCAATCAAATAAAAGAAGGATTATTTTCACAAGTTTCAAAAGCAAAACTGATTCAAAAATTAGCAAACAAAAATAACACAGAGTATGTTGCTAATATTTCGGATTATGCCAAAAAGAAGCTGGATAACGGGGAGTGGTCTCTTGGTATAAGAAAAAAAACAGGAGAGACATATGCGGTCATTAAAGATACAGCAAGCGGTAAATCTAAAAGCTTTATTACGTTAGACGCCCGAACTGTTAATGAGTTGGGTAACCTCCCAGAACTTTCAGCAATTCAAGGTCAATTGGCAGCTATCTCAGAACAGATTCAGGATTTGAACAAATTAGTAAAGCGCGTTGAACAAGGTCAATATAATGATAGGTATGCGGGCTTTTTTAGTGCAAGGCAATTAGTGATTGAAGGCTTAGTTGCACAAGATAAAAAACTTAAAAATGAATTGTTGTTAGCTGCAATTAAGATGAGTAATCAAACAATTGCTAAATTAATGTTGGCTATTAATCAAGATGCGAATAATTTTATGGATACAAAAATTAAAATTAAAGAAGCTGAAAGAATTGAAAACTTACTTCAAAATTCAATAGGATATCTCAATACTACAATTCATTTGAATTTAGTTATCTATAGCGTCTTAGGGGAGAAGGAAGCCTTAATTTCAACCTTAACTAATTATCAATCCTTCATTGAGCAAACGTTGCTAAAGGAAAGTGAATTTGGTAAATCAGTTGCTTGGAAAATAGATAATATACTTAAAGGTGAAGAGCAATGGTTTAATGAACTCTCAGAAGGTATTATAAAAAACATCTCAAATTTAATTGAAGATATGATAAGTAAAAAAATTGAAGGGAGTGAAACGATAAAAATTGAAGCAGAAGATATGTAAAATGCCAAAATGCAAAAAAGAAACTTATGACAATAAAAAGTGGTTCTGTGGAGAGCATCAACTTCAATTTAAGGAATACAAAAATAAAGTAGGGGTGACTGCACTAGGGTGTCACTTTAGGAGTTATTTTGCACCTGTTTTATGTGCTATTTTGCACTATAAATTATTAAAAGCTATCTCCTTTTAAAAGATAGCTTTTTAATGCTTACTTGATTCCGATTACTAAACTGTCTCGTGCAGCTTCAACAACCTCTGTTGTTATGGTTTCAAGATTATTAATTTCAAGTATCCTTTCAATTTGAGTGAACAATCTTTGTATAAGCCTAAAATTTCCTCCAGTAATCTTTATGATGCTAGTTATTGCCTCATAATCGGAAAAGTCCTCAAGTTTTATAGAAAGTCCTAGTTCTTCCCATTTAAACTCCAAGATATGATGGGTTTCATCTTTACTGAGTTTATCAAATTCATGAGCAAATCCAATTCTAGAATAGAGTTGGGGATATCGAGCCAATCTCTTTTCAATTCCAGGCATTCCGATTAATATCATTGCTATATCATTTCGATCATATATATCCCTTAGTTGCTCTAAGTTTTGCACTTTTAGTCGATCTATCTCATCAACAATAATCAGGTCAATTTCTTCAAACGAACTAGTAGAATACTCTTCTTCTTCACCTCTGTTAAGTACTTTATACATAGTTCTAACCATACCCATTCTAGTTCCAATACTATGAATTTCATCTGTCATTTTAGTAGCCCGTACTGCTGGGGCTGTATAAAAAATCGTTCTAGCATCAAGAATCTTTTCATCTGCATTCGCACCGATTTCCTTTGCGTTTTTATAGGCTATTTGTTTTTGGATGGAGTCCCAATTTGAATAATACCTTGAGGATAATGTTTTTCCTACACCTGGCAGACCATAACAAATACCTATATATTTATATTTGATACACGCATCACAAAACTCTGCAAATCTTTTATATTCTTTTGTTTCAATAAACTTCTTTGATTTATTCATTGAAATACCTCTTGAGTTTTGACTTTTTAGAATCAGATTTATTCGACTGGTTCTCGAAATCTTTTTGCTTTGATAAAGCTATTTCTTCTGCAACAGTTCTTCCAGTATCAAGTTGGTTCTTGAGGTTTTTTCGTACTTTATTTCGTGCTGAAACAATATCTTTTAAATCTACTTGGTAATCAGAAATTTCAGGGGAAACAGCAGTGCATAAGTATTTATCTTGATAAAACACCCGAATCTCTGCGATATCCCTTGGATCATAACGAATAATGACTGTTTCACCAATATATGCAGCTAGGTTTGTATCTATATACCTTAAACCTTGGAAGTGAATACCATCCGAATGAACCTTCCTTGGTTTTGCTACATTTAATAATAATAAATCTAGACATTCCAAACTAGCTGGCATATTAGGGAGAAATCCAGAATTACTCCAGGCTTTAATGGGTTCTTTTTTTGTTGTACCATGAACCCTATGATGATAGTTATATATGATGAAATTTGATAATTTATCGTCAAGTTCTTTAAGAGTAAGAAGTGCAGTGCTATTCTGATTTCCGAAATAGCCAGGTAAATCTTGTAGAAACAATTGATTAATGGCTGAAAAGAATCTTTCTATTTTCCCGCGCCCTCTTGGAACCCCTACTGTAGAGAAAACTAGATTAATCTTTAAATCAATAGCTACTTGTTCCAAATGATTGGAAGTAAAGTCACTTCCGTGATCTGTATAAAACTTTTCGGGGATACCACATATTTGCCAATCGAGGTTTCTTTTTCTCCATATTGCTTGGTGTAAGACCAAAGATGTTTGTATAGCAGACGGGTCTTGAAAAGTTAAAAAGTATCCAGCAACTGCTCGACTATAATCATCTAAAATAATTGTTAGCCAAGGTCTTTCTGGTTTTCCTTTCTCATTTAAAACAATTATATCTAATGGGGTATGATCAGCTTGCCATATCTCATTAGGGTAATTAGCCTCTCGTCGGTGAATTAAATCATAAGTGTTTTGATATTCTTTTTTCCCTTCATAGGCTAGTTTTTTTAGTCCTGGTGATAAAGACTTTGAGATAGTATAAACCTGATAGTAACTGGGTTGCTTCCACTTATTCTTTTTGCATATCTCACAAATCTTCCTATGAATAGAAGTGACTGAATTTCTTTTGTGACTAAGTATTAAATTCTTAATTTCTTCTTGTACTTCTTTTTCCACTTTAAAGATTCCTGAATCTGTTCGATTCTTTCGAATCAAACCAATTAATCCAAATTGCTGGTACTTACTAATCCAATATTGAAGTGTTCGTTTTGAAACACCAGATTCCTGAGCAATAGTTTTCAAATTTTTCTCATGGTTAAGATATGGTGCAATTAAATTGTATTTATTCATAGCCTTTTGTCTTTGATCTTCTGAATAAGAAGTCAATGGTGGAAGTTCTTTTTTCATTAGAAACAGCTCCTTCCAATAAGTGAAGCTAGTACCATTAGGTTACTCTAATTTATCATTATCTAAATATCGATAAAGAGTGGCTCTACTAATACCAGTCATTTCAACAATTTCTTTTACACTGTATTCTTCAGTTTTATAAAGATTTATGGCTTTTGTAATATCCTTAGTTGCTACTCTTGGTCGTCCTCCTTTTCTTCCTCTTGCTCTAGCACTTTTTAGTCCTTCCTTTGTTCGTTCAACTATCAAATCTCTTTCAAACTGACTAAAAGCCTGAAAAACGGTCATCATTAACCTTCCTTGTGGAGTCGTAGTGTCAAAACTTTCTTTCACACTAATTAATTTCACATTATTTTCCTCAAAATAATTAACTAGATCAATTAAATCTTTCGTGCTTCTACCTAATCTTGAAAAACTTTCTACAACAACAATATCCCCTGGTCTCAACTTGTCTTTTAAACGATTTAACTCTGGCCGGTTTGATTTTGTTCCTGTCATTTTTTCCGTCAGAACTTCATTACAATTATATTTTTCTAATAAATCCAATTGACGTGCTAATTCTTGTTGACGAGTACTCACTCGTGCATATCCATAAATATACTGACTCATAAAAAAATACCACCTTTTCAGTAAAATTATATCACAAAAGGAGGTATATGATACATAGTTTTTGAGCAATCTTTAAAGACTAAGTTCACATTAATTATAAGCCATTTAATCGTGAAAGAAAAAAGTCTCAAAAACATTCGTTTTTGAGACTAGAATTTTATGCCCTACTTACTTCTTTTATTTTCATTCAAATATTAGCTTGAATGATGAGTCGAAAATGGTTATAATATATGCAAATAAATATTTGAATGAAGATGGGATGATAATATGAAAAAGAAAGATACTTGTGAAATTTTTTGTTATGACGAAGAAAAGGTTAATCGAATACAAGGGGATTTACAAACAGTTGATATTTCTGGTGTTAGCCAAATGTTAAAGGCTATTGCCGATGAAAATAGAGCAAAAATTACTTACGCTCTGTGTCAGGATGAAGAGTTGTGTGTTTGTGATATAGCAAATATCTTAGGTGTTACGATAGCAAATGCATCTCATCATTTACGTACGCTTTATAAGCAAGGGGTGGTCAACTTTAGAAAAGAAGGAAAACTAGCTTTCTATTCTTTAGATGATGAACATATCAGGCAGATAATGATGATCGCCCTAGCACATAAGAAAGAAGTGAAGGTCAATGTCTGAACAAAAGGTTAAACTAATGGAAGAAGAAATGAACGTCTATCGGGTCCAAGGATTTTCATGTGCAAATTGTGCAGGAAAGTTTGAGAAAAATGTTAAAAAGATTCCAGGCGTTCAGGACGCAAAAGTAAATTTTGGAGCTTCAAAAATTGATGTCTTCGGCAGTGCAACTGTTGAAGAACTAGAAAAGGCTGGTGCTTTTGAAAATCTTAAAGTGGCACCAGAGAAACCTAAAAGACGGGTAGAACCTGTGGTAATTAAAGATAAAAACGTTTACCGTGTGGAAGGATTTTCCTGCGCAAATTGTGCGGGGAAGTTTGAAAAAAATGTAAAACAAATAGCTGGAGTTGAGGATGCAAAAGTAAACTTTGGCGCTTCTAAAATTGATGTATATGGAAATGCATCGGTTGAAGAACTTGAAAAAGCAGGTGCTTTTGAGAATCTAAAAGTATCTCCTGAAAAACTAGCGAATCAAACGATACAAAGGGTTAAAGATGACGCTAAGGCTCATAAAGAAGAGAAAACACCATTTTATAAAAAACATAGTACATTGCTGTTTGCCACACTACTAATTGCTTTTGGTTACCTTTCTCACTTTGTAAATGGAGAAGATAACCTCGTAACTTCCATGTTATTTGTAGGTTCTATTGTAATTGGCGGATATTCATT
This sequence comes from Gracilibacillus salinarum, assembly GCF_022919575.1. NCBI lineage: Bacteria > Bacillati > Bacillota > Bacilli > Caryophanales > Bacillaceae > Gracilibacillus > Gracilibacillus salinarum. The sequence continues at coordinate 3,116,818 of NZ_CP095071.1, forward strand.
ATTTAAAGTCGGTTTTCAAAATTTGATACGCTTTGATTTCGACATGAAAACCCTGATGACCGTTGCCGTTATTGGAGCTGCCATTATTGGTGAATGGGCAGAGGCATCTATTGTTGTTATTCTCTTTGCAATCAGTGAAGCACTTGAACGCTTCTCTATGGACAGAGCAAGACAATCCATACGTTCATTGATGGATATCGCCCCAAAAGAAGCACTAGTTAGACGAAATGGTCAGGAAATAATAATCCATGTGGACGATATCGCTGTGGGTGATATCATGATTGTCAAACCAGGGGAGAAAATTGCCATGGATGGAATCATTGTGAATGGCTTGTCGGCTGTCAATCAGGCAGCTATAACAGGAGAATCTGTTCCCGTCTCCAAAGCGGTAGATGACGAAGTATTTGCAGGTACGCTTAACGAAGAGGGACTACTTGAAGTAAAAATCACCAAATACGTAGAAGATACAACCATTGCCAAGATTATTCATCTTGTTGAAGAAGCACAAGGGGAGCGTGCTCCAGCCCAAGCATTCGTTGATAAATTTGCGAAATACTACACTCCGATCATTATGGTTATTGCAGCCTTGGTTGCAGTCGTTCCACCCCTATTCTTTGGTGGCAGTTGGGATACATGGGTTTATCAAGGATTAGCAGTTCTTGTAGTTGGATGTCCTTGTGCATTAGTTATTTCTACTCCAATCTCGATTGTCTCGGCAATTGGAAATGCAGCGAAAAAAGGTGTGTTGGTTAAAGGTGGTGTCTATCTCGAGAAATTAGGAGCCATTAAGGCAGTCGCATTTGATAAAACAGGAACACTGACAAAAGGTGTACCAGTGGTAACAGATTTTGAAGTATTAAATGACCAAGTGGAAGAAAAAGAGCTATTCTCTACCATTACAGCTTTAGAATATCGTTCACAACATCCACTTGCTTCAGCAATAATGAAAAAGGCAGAGCAAGATAATATCCCTTATTCTAATGTACAAGTGGAAGAATTCACTTCGATTACTGGGCGAGGTATAAAAGGGATTGTAAACGGAACTACTTACTATATTGGAAGCCCAAAACTTTTCAAGGAATTAAATGTTTCCGATTTTAGCCTTGGGTTTGAAAACAATGTGAAAATCCTACAAAACCAAGGAAAAACAGCCATGATTATTGGAACGGAAAAAACAATTCTCGGCGTAATTGCCGTTGCAGATGAGGTTCGTGAAACAAGTAAAAATGTGATTCAAAAACTTCATCAGTTAGGTATCAAGCAAACAATTATGCTGACAGGTGATAATCAAGGTACTGCAAATGCAATCGGTACACATGTAGGCGTTTCTGATATTCAGTCTGAATTGATGCCACAGGATAAATTAGATTATATTAAAAAAATGCAATCGGAGCATGATAATGTAGCTATGATTGGCGATGGCGTTAATGATGCTCCAGCACTTGCTGCATCTACTGTTGGAATTGCAATGGGCGGTGCTGGAACGGATACTGCAATTGAAACAGCTGATATTGCATTAATGGGAGATGATTTAAGTAAGCTTCCATTTGCAGTAAGACTCAGTCGAAAAACTTTAAATATCATTAAAGCTAACATCACTTTTGCTATCGGAATTAAAATAATTGCCTTACTATTAGTTATCCCGGGATGGTTAACCCTTTGGATAGCGATTCTTTCCGATATGGGAGCTACTATTTTGGTAGCATTAAATAGTTTACGACTGATGAGAGTGAAGGATAAATAGGTAGAAAACAGAATAGTAAGGTCACGCTGTGCGCAATTCAAGGGGGGCTTTTCAATTTGAAGAAAAGTCCTACCCCTAAACCTAAAATATTGGAGATGGAAAAATGATCGCAACGATACTTACAGCAGCTGCGGTATATGTAGCAACAGGAATTGATTATCTCGTTATATTAATTCTTTTGTTTTCGCAAGTAAAAAAAGGTCAGGTGAAACATATTTGGATAGGACAATATATAGGGACTGCAATTGTTATAGGAGCAAGTCTTTTAGTTGCACAGGGGGTTGTAAATTTAATTCCTCAGCAATGGGTTATCGGACTACTTGGACTTTTACCACTTTACTTAGGTGTGAAAATGTGGATTAAAGGAGAAGAGGATGAAGATGAAAGTAGTATTTTATCTTTATTCTCCTCTGGAAAATTTAATCAGTTATTTTTGACGATGACTTTCATCGTATTAGCTTCCAGTGCGGATGACTTTTCGATTTATATACCGTACTTCACGACCTTAAATATGTCTGAAATCTTTATTGCTGTTATTGTCTTTTTGATTATGGTTGCTGTTTTATGTTATGTCAGCTATCGCTTAGCTTCCTTAGATTTTGTATCAGAAAAAATTGAGAAATATGAACGTTGGATTGTACCTATTGTATTCATTGGGTTAGGGATTTATATATTGTTTGAAAATGGTACATTTAACGCTTTATTCTCATTTCTTTAACAATCGGAACGCTTTTCTCTAATAAGAATCAGCGCTCGTTTGACATATAAGACCGCCTTTTGGGAGTCACGATAGAAGTCCAATTTCTTAATTTTAGAACTGAGAAATTGGACTTCTATATACCTCCTGACTCTAGCCTTATTAACTTGTAATGCAAAATAACGATTAAAATAGGTGCAAAATAACTCCTAAAGTGACACACTGACCAAGCGAATAAAATCCAATCAATAATTAATACCTTCTAACATTAGTCACAATAGCTAAAAATAGTCTTTTCAAATGAAGATAGTTTTATTTCTCATTAATTCAGTTTTATAATTACCATACATGGGTATAGTATGATATATTAGAAATAAGGAATGGATATTTGTGCAACATATGTAAGGACAAACAAAATAATTTAGAAGGAGTGATATTAATGGCAAAACATGAGGACGAAAAACATAAGCATAGCGAACACAACCACCATAACCATGACTATCATAGCCATGCACATAATCACGAAGTAAACCATCACCATCATGATGGTGAAGAACATAGCCATGACAGTCATCAAAGTCATGCTCATGACCATGGCAGTCACGAGGGACATGACCATGGCGGGCACGGAGGTCATGGGCACCATGATCATGGAGATATGATCGGAGATTTTAAGAAGCGATTCTTTATTTCTTTAATTATTACCATTCCAATTCTCGCTTTATCGCCTATGATTCAAGACTTTATTGGGGTCAATTGGCGTTTTACTGGTGATATGTTTATCTTATTTGCATTATCAACAGTAGTATTCTTCTATGGTGGCTGGCCATTTATAACAGGTGGAATCAGTGAGTTGAAAGAGAAGAATCCTGGAATGATGACACTCATTGCACTTGCTATTACCATAGCTTATGGATACAGTACCATGGTTGTATTCGGCTGGGAAGGCAGTCAGCTATTCTGGGAACTGGCTACATTGGTTGACATTATGTTGCTCGGTCACTGGATTGAAATGCGGTCTGTGATGGGTGCATCTAACGCGCTTGAACAGCTGGTGAAACTTATGCCAAACGAAGCACATCGATTAGATGAAAATGATCAAGTACAGGATGTCCCATTATCGGAGTTGAAAAATAATGACAGGGTACTTATAAAACCGGGCGAAAAGATCCCTGTAGACGGAACGATTATTGATGGGAATTCGGCTATTGATGAATCTATGCTTACGGGGGAATCTGTTCCGGTTGAAAAAAATAAAGGTGATGAAGTCATCGGAGGATCGATTAATAAGGAAGGCTCTCTTACCGTAAAGGTTGAAAAAACAGGGGAAGATTCCTATTTATCACAGGTTATTACAATGGTAAAGGAAGCACAGGAATCAAAATCCAGAACACAGGATTTGACGAACCGCGCGGCTAAGTGGTTATTTTACCTTGCACTAGCTGCCGGTTTTGCAACCTTATTTATTTGGTTGCTCTTGGGGTACTCTTTTGATGTTGCCATTGAACGGATGGTTACCGTTATGGTTATTACCTGTCCGCATGCGCTCGGGTTAGCAGCACCTCTTGTTGTAGCAGTTTCTACATCTATTTCTGCCAAAAAAGGATTGCTAATTCGGAACCGTGCTAATTTTGAAGGGGCACGTAATTTAAATGCGGTTGTTTTTGACAAAACAGGTACACTGACAAAAGGTGAATTTGGTGTAACTAATATCGTGCCTAGTGAGGGATATAACGAAGGAGATCTTTTAAAATATGCGTCCACTGTAGAACAAAACTCTGAACATCCAATAGCAACCGGGATTGTGAAGGAAGCGAAAGAACAAGAGGTTGCTTTAGGAAAATTAACTGATTTCGAGTCGATAACAGGAAAAGGAATTCAAGGGAAAGTGGACGGAAGAAAAGTAAATGTTGTCAGTCCGGGTTATGTAAGTGATAATAATTTTAGTTACGATCAGCAGTTGTTTAATGAAATGTCAGAAGAAGGAAAGACCGTCGTATTTGTTCTGCTTGAAGATGAATTGATCGGGATGATCGCGTTAGCAGATATCGTTCGTGAAACAGCAAAAGAAGCTATTTCAACCCTGAAGGAAAATGGAATACATTCCATTATGCTAACAGGAGACAATAAAAAGGTTGCAAACTGGGTAGCAAAACAACTGGGTATCGATGAAGTCTATGCAGAAGTTTTACCGGATGACAAAGCGAATCAGGTGAAACAAATACAAGCAAAAGGCTGGAAGGTTGCTATGACGGGTGATGGTGTGAATGATGCGCCGGCACTTGCTACGGCTGATTTGGGAATTGCTATCGGTGCAGGTACAGATGTGGCAATGGAAACAGCTGATGTGGTGCTTGTGAAAAGCAACCCGAATGATGTTGTGGCACTAATGGATTTATCGAAAAAAACGTATCGGAAAATGGTCCAGAATCTCTGGTGGGCGACAGGCTATAATATTTTTGCCATACCACTCGCAGCAGGTGTCCTAGCGCCGATTGGCGTTGTACTAAGTCCTGCAGTAGGGGCAGTATTGATGAGTTTGAGTACCATTATTGTTGCGATAAATGCAAAACTATTAAAAGCTTAAGTAATGTCATCAAACAGCTATTTAAAGTAAAACTCTAGCGTGAGGTTATTGTAGTAAACTCACGCTAGATCTTTTCGAAGAAGATATGGAGTAGAATCTTTATTTAATTATACGAGGAGGAAGAAACAATGGATCATAGTAAACATAATCATCATCACGACCATAGTGTTGAATCAGAGGTTAAAACAAATGTGACATACAATAATGGAATAGTTTTCATTGAATTGAAAGATGATACCGGGAACCCCTCTGATCTTACTGTACTGCATGAAAAAGAGATGCATTTCATCATTGTCTCTAATGATTTAGAGGAGTACTATCATTTGCATCCAGAGAAGGAACCACAAGGATCCTATGTAGTAAACCAAGATCTAAATGATGGTACCTATCAAGCGTTCGTTGATATTGCACCGGAAAACAAGGTGTACCAAATTACGCCAAATACTTTACAGGTTGGAACAAATGAAACAAGTAAAGTAAACCTTGAAGGAAAGGATACTTGGACGAAAGAGCGTGATGGGAAAACAGTCACATTAGATGCCGTGGATGCAACTGTTGGGGAAGAGGTCCCGTTGGTCTTTGATATGCATGGAGAAAAACCAGATACACATCTTGGTGCTTTAGGTCATGTGGTTATTGTTGATGAGGATGTCGAACAGTATATTCATGTCCATCCAGCTTCAGAAGATACAACAACTTTTAATGCGCATTTTTCTAAGCCTGGCATGTACAAAATCTGGGCCGAATTTAAGTTTGCCGATAACGTACACTTCTATCCTTTTATTCTAGAAGTAAAAGAATAAGTAAAGTCATTATAAGCTACGAGGAGGTAAGTTAGAGAGATGGCTAAATATCATTTGGAAATCTACACTAGACCTACTTGTTCGGATTGCCAGGATCTGAAAAAATTCTTGGAAGATCATCGTATTCCGCACAAGCAATATGATTTAGCAAAACAACCAGCTAAAGAGGAAGATCTTAAAAAGATAACGAGAAGCAGAATCGTACCAGCACTTGTATTTTCTGATCCATCCCTTTTGAGGTTGGTGAGAAAGCCAAAAAGCATGATTGGGTTTGAAAGGAACAAGGATGAAATAAAAAGGCTGCTAAATGTAGGATAGCTAATATCATTACGATTAGAGCGAGAGTATTTTTGGCTAAATACCCTCCCTAGATAGTATAATTTAACCTTTTCCTGATTTTTTTGTTGACAATTATACTATACGGGGGTATAGTATAAGTATAAAAGTAAAGGAAGTGATTCATTTGGATAAATTCTTACGTGATCACCCAAGTACCCCAAGAACAGAAGCTGAAAAGGAAAAAACGATTAATCGTTTAAAACGTATAGAAGGTCAAGTTCGTGGAATACAGAAAATGGTGGAAGAGGATCGCTATTGTGTAGATATTTTAGTACAAATTAGCGCCATTCAATCCGCATTAAAAAATGTAGGTTTCGCAGTCACGGAACGACATATCAACCATTGTGTCAGTGATGCAATTAAACAAGGTGAGGGCGCGGAAACGATTGAGGAATTAATGACTGTACTGAAGCAGTTTTCCAAGTAGTTAGGAGGGAGCTATCATGAACGAAGCCGAAACAAACCATGCAACACTTGGTGTAACAGGTATGACATGTGCTGCTTGTTCCAATCGTATTGAAAAAGTTTTAAATAAAATGGATGGAGTAGAAGCCCAGGTCAATTTAACAACAGAAAGGGCAACGGTAGATTATGATTCAGAAAAAACTTCTATAGAAGATATTTCGAATAAAATTGAAAAAGTCGGCTACGGCGTTTTAATGGAACAAACAGATTTAGATGTTTTTGGAATGACCTGTGCCGCCTGTTCAACCCGTATTGAAAAGGTATTAAATAAGCAAGATGGGGTTAAATCTGCAAATGTTAACTTAACAACAGAAACGGCATCTGTAGAATATAACCCAGGACTCGTAGATACAAAAGGAATCATCGAGAAAATCAAAAAATTGGGTTATGATGCGCAACTTAAAGCGGAAGCAGAAGAAAAGCAAACGCATAAAGAAAAAGAAATTAAAAATATGAAGACGAAATTAATCGTTTCAGCCGTGTTAACTGCGCCGCTAATAGTAACCATGTTGGTTCATTTATTTAATATGAATATACCGGATATATTCATGAATCCGTGGTTCCAATTTGCACTTGCAACGCCGGTACAATTTATTATCGGCTGGCAATTTTACGTCGGTGCATATAAGAACCTTCGTAATGGCGGGGCAAACATGGATGTGCTTGTTGCATTAGGAACGAGTGCAGCCTATTTCTATAGTTTATTCGAAGCATTTAGGACCATCGGCAATCCAACGTACGAACCGCATTTGTACTTTGAAACAAGTGCTGTAATCATTACGTTGATTTTATTTGGGAAGTATCTGGAAACAAGAGCAAAAAGCCAGACAACGAATGCACTATCTTCTTTGCTTAATTTACAGGCAAAAGAAGCTCGCGTTATAAGAAATGGTGAGGAAATCATGACTCCAGTTGAGGAAGTTGTCGTTGGTGATCGATTAGTTGTAAAACCTGGAGAAAAAATACCTGTGGACGGTAGGATTGTAAAAGGAAGAACCTCTGTAGATGAATCGATGATTACAGGGGAGTCCATCCCGATTGAAAAAGACGTAGATGCTAGCGTAATCGGCTCAACGATAAACAAAAACGGTTCGATTGAAATGCATGCAACGAAGGTTGGTAAAGATACTGCACTTGCATCGATTGTGAAAGTAGTCGAGGATGCACAGGGATCGAAAGCACCAATCCAGCGATTAGCCGACGTCATTTCCGGCTATTTCGTACCAATCGTTGTAGGTATTGCCATTTTAACATTTACGGTATGGATCGCGTTTGTCCAACCTGGGCAATTTGAACCTGCTTTAGTCGCAGCGATTGCTGTCCTTGTGATTGCATGTCCTTGTGCTTTAGGCCTTGCAACACCAACATCTATTATGGTTGGCACAGGAAAAGGTGCAGAAAATGGCATTCTTTTTAAAGGTGGAGAACATCTAGAGCGTACCCATGCATTAAATGCAATCGTGTTGGATAAAACGGGAACAATTACAAAAGGAAAACCAGAAGTAACAAACTTTACAGGTGATGATGAGACATTACAGTTACTCGCGAGTGCGGAAAAAGGTTCCGAACATCCACTTGCAGAAGCTATTGTTGCCTATGCAACCGAAAAAGAGATTGAGTTAGGTGAAGTAGATGATTTCAACGCTATACCTGGTCATGGTATCGAAGCTACGATTTCCAGCAATAACATTCTTGTAGGAAATCGTAAACTCATGCAAGATCACCAAGTCGATGTTGGTAGTGCGGAACAGGAATTGATCGATTACGAAGTGGATGGAAAAACAGCTATGCTGATTGCTGTTGATGGTAAGTATCGCGGGATTGTTGCCGTTGCAGATACGATTAAAGAAACAGCGCCACAAGCAATAAGAGAGTTACAAGAAGAAGGCTTGGAAGTTATCATGTTAACAGGTGATAACGAGCGAACTGCACAAGCAATTGCAAAGCAGGTAGGAATTGATCAAGTAATAGCCCAAGTATTGCCTGAAGAAAAAGCGGATAAAGTAAAAGAAATTCAGTTACAAGGTAAAAAGGTTGGAATGGTTGGGGACGGGGTAAATGATGCTCCTGCACTTGCAATCGCTGATATTGGAATTGCCATTGGAACTGGTACAGAAGTGGCCATTGAAGCGGCTGACATTACGATTCTTGGTGGTGAGCTATTGCTCATACCGAAAGCGATCAAAATCAGCCATGCGACAATTCGAAATATCCGTCAAAACCTCTTCTGGGCGTTTGGCTACAACACAGCAGGAATCCCGGTTGCAGCAGTCGGTTTACTTGCACCATGGGTTGCTGGCGCTGCAATGGCGCTGAGTTCTGTAAGTGTTGTTTCTAACTCCCTTCGCTTGAAGAGAGTTAAGATATAACTTTTTCTAAAAAACCTTTAAAGGGGGTGAAAAAGCATGGGACAAAAAACTCTAGATGTCCAAGGCATGACATGCGGACATTGCAAAATGTCCGTTGAAGGTGCATTAAATGAATTAGATGGCGTATCAGCAGCTGAAGTTAACTTAAAATCTGGCAAAGTAGATGTTACTTTTGACGAATCAAAAGTAAATGTTGATGCCATGAAAGAAGCTGTTGAAGATCAAGGCTATGATGTTAGTGCCTAGTGCCTAAAAAATAAAAAAGCTGGTTTTCTGACTGGAAAATCAGCTTTTTTTATTTAAAGAATTAAAGCAAGGTTGGAAAAAGTTAGCCATGATAGGTGATGGCATTAATGATGCCCTCTTAGTGAATGATTAAAACGAGCAAAATACAAGCGCGGAATCAACATCCAATTCACAAGGTAATATGTCACATGGTATGTCCAGTTCTGGAGAAATTTCTTCCTGAGGTGAGGTGAATGAAGAATGGGAAAATGGTTTCCATCTATTTATGATTTGTTAATGAGACCGCTTGAACAAACTAAGTTTAAGAAAATACGTAAAACATTGGTAAGTCAGGCAGTAGGAAGGGTGCTGGAGATTGGTTCAGGTACAGGAGTGAACTTTCCTCACTATCTGGATGTAACACGGGTAGATGCAATTGAACCGAACCCTTTGATGAAGGAACGAGCACTTAAAAGGACGGAGAGAGCACGTATCCCTATTCAAACCTATCTGGTCAAAGCGGAAAAGCTTCCGTTTGCGGATAATACATTTGATTCAGTTGTAGCCACGCTTGTTTTTTGTACCATTCCAGAACCGATGAAGGCTCTTCAAGAAATTCAACGAGTTAGTAAACCTAATGCGAAAATTTTATTTTTTGAGCATGTAAGATTAGATCAAGCATTCTTAAGAAAAACACAGGATATATTAACACCGTTATGGAAAAAAGTTTGTGACGGATGTCATTTGAACCGAGACACCTTAGAACTAATAAAACAGTCAAACTTGTCTGTTTTGAAAGTAGACTCCTATTTTAATGGGATCTTGTTGTCTATTAAATGTTTAAATGAATAAAGTGAGTGCGTTGTGTTCTGGTATTAAGCTAGAGGGTTCATAACTTTTAACGTTCTGGTTGGTTTTCGGGTTTGATAATTATTGGTTTTTTTAGGATATAAATATGTTCGTTGAGGATTTTAAAGGAGTGGTTATCAAAAGGTGAGATGGACGGTTAAAACCAGTTTAAAAGAATTTAAAAAACAAACGCTGCACAAAAAATGGATATTTTTTTGTATGATATTAGAGGATTTACTTTCTCAAAAATAAAGAAAACAACATAGTTAGGGGGAATACAGGTTCAAATGATAAAGCAAGTAACGATTACATATAGCAGAATGCAGTAGTAATAATGGTAATGAAGATGGGAATTGGAGCACCTTATGACGGGCCTATGTATATTGCACAAATCCACAGGATAATCAGGAGTTTGCTACCTATACCACAAAAGGCCAGGCTTATAGATCAAAAGATGGTGCAGAATCCTGGGATCAAATTTTAGAGAATGGAAAAGTAAATTAAACCATAGTGAGTTGAATAAATATGTTTGATCTTTTTAATCAAATTAGCGGTATGTTAAGTAGACCAATTCACGAGCTGGCATATGGATTCGAACATATGCCGATACTATTCACTTTTTTCCTAGGTGTAGTTGGAGCAGTTGCCCCATGCCAGCTTACAAGTAATATTAGTGCAATTACTATTTATGGAAATAAATCACTAGTAGATAAGGTTCCCTGGTTACATGTACTCTTATTTATATTGGGGAAGATTGTCGTATTTTCTGCACTTGGGATCATTATTTGGCAATTGGGGCAGGAAGTTCACAGTGCTTTATCACAAATGTTTCCAGTCCTACGTAAAGCAATTGGTCCGTTACTTATTATATTTGGGTTGTTTATGATTGGGTTGTTTCAATTTAATAAATCATTTGGAATGATTAAGATTCCAAACAGGTTAAAAGATAGCTATACTGGAAGTTTTTTATTGGGAGTTAGTTTTACATTAGCCTTTTGTCCAACGATGTTTGTTTTATTTATATTAACATTAATGCCGGTTGTTATGACAACATCCTATGGTGTCATCCTTCCTTCCATATTTGGAATTGGCACATCCCTTCCACTTTTGCTTGTTATCTTTTTAATTTGGTATTTTGGAGCAAGTGGTGCTATTTTAAAGAAAAGCAGAAAGATTGGTGCGATTACCCAAAAGATAGCTGGGGTATTACTCCTTCTTATTGGTATTTTTGATACATTAACCTATTGGTAGTAAAGAGGTCCATTATGTTTAATAAACTATCTTTTAAAATTGGATTATTATTTTTCGTTTTTATCTTAGTCATTGAGTCTTTTTTATTTTTAATACTATATACGAACTTGGCCAATGATCGAATCGAAGAAGTAATGGACAACTTATTAGCGCGTGGAAACACCCATAGTGATGTACTTGAAGATAATTTTGAAAGTCCAACATTAGAACATGTTGGACTAATGGAATCTGCCTCTGATTATGTAGTTATAATCACCGATGCAACTGGAAATATTCTTATTAATTCTGACCCTATTGAAGAAGAAATGCTAGATGTTATGGAGCATACTGATTATGAAGACATGCCAAATGGGGGAGAAATTGTTGAAGATCGATGGACCGAGAAGGAATATATTGTAACAGATAGTCCAATTAATATTGATGGAGCGCATCAAGGTCACGTCTTTATGTTTGCTCACACAAATACTGTTAAAAGAATTGTAGATCAATTAAGTGATCAATTTTTCGTTACGGGCATCATTACGGTACTTCTAACAATTATTACGATTTTTATATTGTCTAGGTTTATTACACTTCCATTAATTAAAATAAAAGAAGCAACTGAACATTTGAGTGAAGGCAGAAATAGGATTGAGTTATCTAAGGAACGAAAAGATGAACTAGGAGAGTTAGCAAATTCAATTACTAAACTATCGCAAGACTTGGATCGATTAAGAAATGAGAGAAATGAGTTTCTGGCAAGTATATCACATGAACTTAGAACACCATTAACCTATATAAAAGGGTATGCAGATATAATTAGCCGCCCCGATATTACAGATTTAGATAGAGAAGAGTATATTGGTATTATTCGTGAAGAGACAGAACAATTGAATGTGCTAATTAAGAACTTATTTGAATTAGCACAAATGGATCAAAATCAGTTTGATATCAAACGTGAGAAAGTTGTGTTGGGAGAGTTGATCCAATCGTTAGCAGATCGCATTAGACCAGCATACTCAGAGAAAAACATATCATTTTTAGTCAACTGCCCTAATGATACAGTTGCATATGTCGATTCAAAACGATTTCAACAAGTTTTGCTAAATATATTGGATAATGCGAGAAAACATTCGCATGCAGGTAGTCAAGTTAAATTAGAAGTAAGCGAAACGAATCAATATGTCAAAATTTCTATTATAGATAATGGAGAGGGTATTCCAAAGAAAGACCTTCCAAAAATATTTGATCGTTTGTACAGAGTTGAAAAATCAAGGTCACGGAAAAGCGGTGGCACCGGGTTAGGATTAGCGATCGCTAAAGAAATTATAGAATCACATGGTGGATCGATAGAAGTGCAAAGTGAATTGGAAAAGGGCACAAGTGTTATTATATGGTTAAGGAGAGGTAGTAATGAATAAAGTGCTGTTAATTGATGATGAGAAGCGAATGTTAGACTTATTGGCTTTATATCTAAAACCTCACAATTATGATTGCAAGAAAGCATTTGGAGCAATTGAAGCCCTAACCTTTATAAAAGAAGAAGTTTTTGACATCGTTTTACTTGATATTATGATGCCAGAAATGAATGGGTGGGAACTTTGCAAGAAAATTAGACGAATTACTGATGTACCTATTATTATGGTAACTGCCCGTGAGCAAAAAGAGGATATTGTTAAAGGATTGAAACTAGGTGCAGATGATTATATCACTAAACCTTTTAATGAAGAAGAACTAGTGGCTAGAATGGAAGCATTGTTACGTAGAAGGGATAAAACAAATACTATTGAAATAGACGGGTTGCTATGGGATGAATCCCGATTCGAGCTTTCCTATAAGAATAAACCAATTAATTTAACTCCAAAGGAATTCTTGATGATTGGACATTTAATGAAAAACCCTAATCAGGTATTTGAACGGGAAAAATTAATTGATTTAATTTGGGGATTTGAGTCGGAAACAGGGGGTAGAACAGTTGACTCTCATGTTAGAAATATAAGAGATAAGATTCGACAGGCCGGATTTCCAATTGACGAGTACTTCGTAACGGTTTGGGGTGTGGGGTATAAATGGATCAAATCACCTTAATATATTATAGGTTATCTGCCTCTTAAATGGTTGTATTAATAATGGATTGCTCACAATTATATTATTATAATTATGAGCAATCCTTTTAATTAAAGTTGTAAACTTTTCGTACAATCAAAATTAGTTAAGCGATACTTCTGCAAGCCTCTGCACATCTATAGCAAGCATCCGCACATTTTTGACAGTGATCATGACTATGTTTTTTACATTCATCCCCACAAGCCTCGCAAATAGTAGCACATACAGAAGCTAATTCAGAAACAAAGGGTGTACCTCTTGAGATTGCTTGTTCTAAATAAGCACAAATATCAGCACATTCTCTATCTAATCGAATGCACTCGGCCATCATTTTAATATCGTCCTCTTTTAGGCATGCATCATAACAGTGATTACACTCTGTCATACATTCATGTAAAGTTTGTAATAGTTGTTGATGCTGTTCATGTGCCATTAATAAAACCTCCATTTTAGTGATTTTTTGATTACATAATATAAGTTTCCCGTTAAATTTTAATATAAACTGAAATAATAAAACTCCATAAAAACTGCACAAATTCTTTACAAACGTAAAGCTATGTACTTCATCAAATAGTAACTTTTTCTTGATAAATTCTCGAAAGTTTTAATGTATAGTTACATTGTTTAGGAATCATTATTTCACTAAGTACCACCGTTTGTGCTATTAATGCTTAGCTTTTAAAGAAATTGATTAATATGTAAAAATTCATTTAATGGGAGTTGTGGTTTATGAAAAGAAAAATATTATTAATAGGTTTAATTTCTTTATTGACAGCACTTGTCTTATCTGCTTGTTCAGGGAATGTTGATTCAACATCTGAAGAGAACTCGGATATGGAACAACAGTCAGGTGAAAATATGGACATGAATGAAGAAGAGTCTTCCATGGAAGAAGGAATGGATCATTCAACTATGAATGATGACATGGAGGGTCATATGGATCATGATGAAGTGGTAAGTTTAAACGACTCAACTGGAGAAAATGAATTGAAAATCCCTTCCGTGCTTGAAAGCGATAATGAAGAAGAACTTGTATATACTGTTCGAGCACAAAAAGGAGAGACGGAAATATTTGATGGTACTAAAACGAAAACGTATGGATACAATGGGTCTTTTTTAGGACCGGTGCTTCGATTTGAAAAAGGTGATACGGTGAAAATAAGAACGATAAATGAGCTAGATGAGGAAACCACTTTTCATTGGCACGGGCTGGAAGTTTCAGGAGAAGAAGATGGTGGCCCACATAGTGTTATAGAACCTGGAGAAGAAAAGTTAATCGAATTTGAAGTGACACAAGAGGCATCAACACTATGGTTCCATCCTCATCCAGATGGAAAAACGTCTGAACAGGTATACAATGGACTTGCAGGATTGATTTATATCGAAGATGACAATTCAAGGAATCTCGGATTGCCAGATGAGTATGGAAAGAATGATATTCCCTTGATTTTTCAAGATAAAACATTTGATGATGAGAAACAATTGAATTACAGTGCTGCAATGAATGAGGATGGCACAATCGGTGATACGTCATTGATTAATGGGACGTTAAATCCGAAATTGACAGTAAATAAAGAAAAGGTTCGTCTTCGTCTATTAAATGGTTCTAATGCGAGGAATTACACATTTAAATTGAATACAGGAGATTCCTTTGTGCAAGTTGCGACGGATGGAGGTTTCTTGAATGAACCGGTGACACTAAATGAAATTACACTGACCCCATCTGAACGGGCTGAAATAGTTATTGATTTTTCACAGCTTAACACAGAAGATGAGTTGGCGTTAATAAATGAGGAGGATGGATCTACCCTTTTACCATTTGAAGTTTCTGATCAAAGTGGAGAGGATAGTAGCATTCCTGAAGAGATGAATGATTTTTCAATAACAGAAGAAGAGAGGAACTTGCCAGTTACAAAGGAAGTGGAACTCTTTGGGATGATGGACCAGGTAACGATAAATGGAAAGAAATTTGATCCAGATAGAATTGATTTCACACAAGAACAAGGAGTCACTGAAGTATGGGAAATATACAATAAGCCGGATGATATGGGGGGGATGATTCATCCATTCCACATTCACGGAGCCCAATTTAAAATACTTTCTAGAAATGGAGAAGAACCACCAGAAAATGAACGGGGATGGAAAGATACTATTTCTGTAGAACCAGATGAAACAGTCAAAATAGCTATACAATTTAAGAATAAGGGCGTGTATATGTTCCATTGCCATATTCTTGAACATGAAGACAACGGCATGATGGGACAGGTAAAAGTGGAATAAGCTACAATCTGAAAGTATTGGCGGTCCGTAATATAACGCTGGACATGTAAAAAGGATTATTAATATAGCCAGTGTGATTAATGATAGTTCACACTGGCTATTTTAAAATTTGCATTAATCATATAGAAGGGGATATTTGAGATCGGTTTAAAACCCCCAAATGAACGATTTTCCTTGATTTGAAGTGTTCACTGTCTATTTGTAAATTGAAAAATAGGATAACCACGACAATAAAAGCAGACATGAAGAATATTAATGGATGAGTTGAATAACAGATCCATCTGTGACTCGTTTTCTTATTTTTTGTTCCAATTTATCTTGTGGAATCGTATCAAAATAAGATTTTAAATCCACATCAATGACATAATGATGGCCAGTTCAAATGCTCCGTCACCTTATCTGCAGCATATGTACACTAATCCTAAGACTGAATCCATAACTGCACGGGAGAAATACTTAAATATAGCATCTTCTAATACATATTTGAATAATTTGTGTCAATTTGCAACCTCTTAAAATCTTCATAGTTTCTACACATAATTATGCTATGCTAGTAAATAATGTTTGCAAAAAAAGTGCTGATTATTATACATTGCATTGGGTTAAGTCTTTAATCAAACTTCTTTGAGGAGTGATAATTGTGAGCTTGGATGAAGCAAAAAAGAAAAAAAAGAACAAAAAAAGGAATCGTCTCATTTTTAGAATATCTATTCTTACCGTACTAGTGGCCGCGGTAGCCTTTGCCTTAGTATCAAATCTTCAGGCAGACAATTCGATATACCAGGTCGGAGATCAGGCACCTGACTTTCAACTTCAGCAGGTTAATGCAAATAATGAATTAGAATCGGTACAATTGAGTGATTTAAGAGGAAAAGGTGTTATGCTGAATTTCTGGGGCACATGGTGCGAACCATGTAAAGATGAAATGCCTTATATGCAAGATCTTTATCCTGAATATAAAGATAAAGGAATAGAGATAGTTGCAGTTAGTTTAGATGCAACGGAAATAGTTATTAACCGTTTTATTGACAACTATGACCTTACTTTTCCAGTTCCTCACGATACGACAGGAGAAGTAATGGATTTGTATAAGGTGGGGCCGCTGCCAACCACTTTTTTCATTAGCCCAGAAGGAGAAATCACCGAAGTAATTGAAGGCGGCTTAACATTAGATAGTATTGAGGGATACTTACAGGAGGTTCTGCCAGAAGCATAAAAACCAGTGGAAATTAATATTATTTATATAAAGTAAACTGAATTTGAATCTTGATAATGGAGGTGAAGACTTATGTCTGAGATTAACATCTTTCTTGCTTTTGGCGCAGGTTTTTTATCATTTATTTCACCATGTGTATTACCTCTTTACCCAGTATTTTTATCTTATATAACTGGCATGAGTGTAAGTGATATAAAGGAAGAAAATAAGAAAATAAATAAAAAAGCACTTCTACATACGATTTTCTTCCTATTGGGCTTTTCAAGTATCTTTATTATGATTGGTTTTACTACAACATTTATATCTGAGTTCTTGTTAACATATCAGGACCTTATCAGGCAAATAGGAGCCGTCGTAATTATTTTCTTTGGTCTCGTCATTGTAGGAGTACTTAAATTTGATTTCTTGATGAAGGACAGAAAGGTTACATTTAAGAATCGTCCGGGTGGCTTTTTTGGTACATTTATTATTGGTATGGCCTTTTCTTTAGGCTGGACACCTTGTACAGGACCGATACTTGCTATTGTATTATCCTTGGCTGCAACAAATCCGGATATTGGCATGGTTATGATGATAAGTTATATATTGGGATTTTCTATTCCATTTCTTATACTATCACTTTTTATTGGCAAATTAAATTGGATTAAAAAACATAGTATCCGTCTCGTGAAAATTGGTGGTTATGTAATGATATTTATGGGAATCGCGCTCTTTTTTGACTGGATGACTAAACTTACTGCCTTTTTAGCAGGGTGGTTTGGTTTTTATGGCTTTTAACAGGTATGTAGATTGATTCATAACATCTTTATAGAAGGGTAACAATGAATGAGATAGGATGTCTAAAAAATCGCTTGTCTAAAAAAATCTATAACTTACACTTTTAAAAAATAGAATAGGGGTTGAATAATTATGAAAAAAGGCATACTTGCAGTGATTGGATTATTGCTCATCTTAATAGTGGTGGCTTGTGATGATAGTACTTCGAATGAAAATGAAATAAAAGATATAAAAGAAACGGTGCATGATTATAGTGTTGGAAATTTTGATGATGTATCTGCTTCCATTACTTCAGAAGAACTTATTGTAACTGATAGTAATAATAAAGAAACTACCTATGGTCTTCCATCGGATGAATTCTTTGTTTCGATTGCACCGTTTATTAAAACAACGCACCCTTGTACTAATCATAGTCTAACTGGTTGCCAAGGGGAATTGGTGGAGAAAGAATTCGATGTATATATCCAAGATGAGGATGGTAATGTGGTAGTTGACGAAACGATGACATCACTCGCAAATGGATTCATTGATTTATGGATACCTCGTGAAAATACATATCAAGTTAAAATAGAATATGATGGAAAAATAGCGGAATCAGAAATATCTACTTTTGAAGGAGACAATACTTGTATAACAACAATGCAGTTAACTTAGTCCAGTTACTTTTTGAAAGGTTTGTGATTTTTTTGGTGGCTTGTTCGTGAGGTATGGCAATATATGCCTTCAATTTCCTGATCATGAATTACAACAATTGCAAATATGTTTATATTGTGCGCAAGAATGTAAATCATAACAATGTGTTCTCTGTGGCTAATACCTTAATAATCTTAATAGATAAAGACCTAGACATAAAGAATCAGAATTAGTTGCAAACAATTCATCAAAAACAGACTGATTAAATGAATCGGTCTGCTTTTTTATCTTTGAAAACTAGGAATTGTAAACCCAAAGAATAATTATAAAGTATTTTATCAGTTAACTCTTGAAAGTGGCCGCCAAATAACAATTATTTTGACAAGTTTAGATGTTACTTAGGGAAACATAACGCATATAAGAAAAATGCTATGGTAAGGGGTGCGAAAAATGATTGATTTCTTTCTAGGGCTTGATCCTGTAATTCAAGCAATAATTGCAACATTATTCACTTGGGGAATGACTGCACTTGGAGCAGCATTAGTATTTACAACTAAATCGTTTAATCAGAAGTTATTAGACGGTATGCTTGGCTTTGCAGGTGGTGTAATGATTGCGGCTAGCTTTTGGTCTCTTTTAGCTCCTGCTTTAGAAATGGCTGAAGGTGGCAGCGTACCTGCTTGGATTCCAGCAGCAGTTGGCTTTATGTTAGGAGGTATTTTCCTATGGGGGATTGATAAATTACTCCCACATCTTCACCCGAACACTCATATAGATCAAGCTGAGGGAATTAAACCTAAAAAAAGAAAAAGAAGCACATTACTAGTACTTGCCATAACGCTTCATAACATCCCAGAAGGTTTAGCAGTAGGGGTTGCTTTTGGAGCAGTGGCCACTGGCTCCCCTTCTGCATCCATAGCTGGAGCTATTGCCTTAGCAATTGGAATTGGTATTCAAAACTTACCAGAAGGAGTAGCTGTTTCCATGCCGCTGTTAAGAGATGGAATGCCTCGTAAAAAAAGTTTTCTATATGGTCAGTTTTCCGGTATGGTTGAACCTATTTCAGCAATTATTGGGGTACTTGCAGTTTCCTTTGTTGAACCACTTTTACCATACGCTCTTAGCTTTGCAGCTGGAGCAATGATATTTGTTGTAGCCGAAGAGGTAATCCCGGGGTCCCAAGAGGAAGGGAATAAGGATCTTGCCTCCATAAGTTTAATGATTGGTTTTACAGTAATGATGATTTTAGATGTAGCCCTGGGATAAAATATTGGTATAGAAAAATATCTACGCAACTTTCGGAGCACCATATTGACCCTCTGAAAGTTGCGTAGATGTGCGTGATCTGATGAGTTAATATAACATGGAATAGAAAAGAATGGGGAGTAGATGATGAAATATAGCAAACTTGTTGGGATCATAACCTTACTATTCATAATAAGTGCGTGTTCGGGAAATAGTGATGGCAATACAAACCCTGAGTCAAAAGATGAGCTCGTCTTAGCGGTTGACGGAGAGCCGGAGGATGGATTCGACCCGACAACTGGTTGGGGACGCTACGGTTCACCGCTTTTCCAAAGCCCTTATTAAAATATGATCAAGATTTTAATATCGAACATGATCTGGCTGCAAACTATGAAGTAAGTGATGATGGTCTGACTTGGACGGTGGAGATTCGCCAAGACGCTAAATTTTCCGATGGAGAGCCATTGACTGCTCAAGATATCGTATTCACATACGAAACAGCAAAAAACAGCGGCTCGGTGATTGATCTCAGTAACCTGGAAAGCGTTGAGGCAACTGATAAATACACCGTGCAATTCACATTAAAGGAGCCACAATCCACCTTTATATACCAGCTGATTACGACAGGAATAGTTCCGGAACATGCTTACGGGGAAAATTATAATGAAAATCCAATTGGTTCAGGGCCGTTTCAACTCGAGCAGTGGGATAAAGGACAACAGATTATTGTTACAGCAAATCCGTATTATTATGGGGAAAAACCATACTTCAAGAAGCTGACGTTTTTATTCCTCTCAGAAGATGCTGCATTTGCGGCAGCAAATGCAGGAGAAGTTGACATCGCTTCGGTACCGCCGGCTTTTGCAAAAGAAGAAATTGAAGGAATGAAATTGGTCGAGCTAGAAAGCGTGGATAATAGGGGTATGATGTTTCCATTTGTGCCTGAAGGAGAAGAAACGGAGGAAGGATATCCAATCGGCAACGATGTAACTGCCGATAAAACAATCCGTAAAACGATCAATATTGCTATCGATCGTCAGGCTTTAGTTGATGGGGTGCTGCAAGGATTTGGCACGCCTGCCTATACGGTTGCAGACAAGCTGCCATGGTGGAATCCGGACACTGTGTTTGAAGATGGGCGAATGGAGGAAGCGAAGCAAATGCTAAATGAAGCCGGCTGGGGATTAAACGATAACGGGGTACGTGAAAAAGATGGACTGAAAGCGGAATTCACACTGCTTTATCCGGCTGGTGACCAAATTCGTCAGTCCTTATCTATTGCTTTTGCGGATATGATAGAGCCGCTCGGTATCGATGTATCGACAGAGGGAAAAAGCTGGAATGAATTAGACCGCTTAATGTATTCCCACCCTGTAATGATGGGCTGGGGAAGTTATAATCCACTAGAAATGTATAACTTATACAGCAGTGAAACGAGAGGAGTAGGTTATTACAATGTCAATTATTACTCCAATCCGGTTGTGGATGAATATATGAATAAAGCATTGAAATCCACATCACAGGAAGAAGCAAACAATTATTGGAAAAAGGCACAATGGAACGGGGAAACAGGCTTCTCCGCAAAAGGGGATGCACCATGGATATGGCTTGTTAATCTTGACCATTTGTATTTTGTCCATGAAGATCTGGTGATCGGCGAGCAAAAAATCCAGCCACATGGACATGGCTGGCCAATAACGGATTTTATCCAGCAATGGCATTGGAAAGGACAGGAATAGAAAGAAGGTATTGTAGGTAAATGTTCAATCTTGCTGTATTATTAGTTGCTTTAATTGGTAAAATCTCTATCTCTATTTGATTAAATCTTTTGAGGAGAATGCAAGATTTTATAGCGCGTAAAAAACCTTTTTCTAGAATGAAGTAATAGTTAGGTGTAACCAGGTTGACTACTGTGTTGCTGTGTCTATTAAAAAAAGAGCCTATGGATGGTGGTGACACCCAAAAGTAAGAGTAGAAAATCTAACTTTCGGGGGTTGGCACCGATAGGCTCTTTTTGATAACACTTTTACGGTCTATTCTACTGGTGATAGTTCACTTTCTGTTACCCATTTATGGTTTGATACTTCTTCACCGTCATTGGTTGGAGTGAAGCTAACCATATACACAGTGGTTTCCTCAGCTGAGTCAATTTCAGCAGTTGCACCATCCATGCCTTCCATATGTGAGGCATCAATGGTAACTTCTGTACCTGGTTCTAATGGAGCCTCTCCGGGATTTTCAAGTTCTTCATGAATAACCCATTTGTGGTCTTCTACTGGCTCTCCGCCATTCGTTGGCGTATAGGAAACAGTATACACTGTAGGTTATGATTAATGAAATATAAAACCGTTTCTTAAAATCATTAACCATTTCTCCATGATTGTGATGGCTGTGATTTTCGTGTCCTTCATGGCCACTCTTATCATGGTCGCCATGACTGCTATGATTATGTGCGTTGTCTTGCTCACGTTCTACATGAGTTTTGTGGTTGTGATGTTCGTGATGCATATGTTGCCCATGCCCATGTTTGTTATCATAATTTGCCATACGCCGTCTCCCCTTTTCAATTATTATTCCTAATATTTATAAATAATATTTCTGGTTATATATTTCATTTTTGAAAACCAACCTTTATAGTAAATGTATTCTTAAATAAGTTCTATGGAATACCCAATCTTGTTTGTCCAAAAAATTATTCCTCATAATCATCTTCCCTCACTACAATACCCTAGTACCGTACTTCTTAACCATTAAATTTGCTAATAGAACTATTCCCTATTAAGTTTCTATCATGATGATTTTCCCTTTACCTTATCTATATAAGTATATATCACCAAATCAGCATCATATATGCATTATGGATCCGTAGAGTCTATATTTTAATATTTAGAAATTTAACAAAATGAATGGAATTGCACAATTCCTGCAAAAAATTAAATTACAATAATACCAAGGGGGTAAGTTGATGAGACAATTAATTGGTTCCATTATAATTGTATTACTATTATTGCTACTATATGGAGGATATCAGTGGTATCAAGGTGCAAATTTTTCAGATACTAAACCAGATTTACAAAATGGTGAGGTTAATATTGAAGAGCTATATGATTCTAATTTTGAAGATAGGAATGTGACAGAATATAATCTAAAAGCAGAACAAGTGAGCTGGGCTATTAATTCTGATACGACTATTGAAGCATGGACATATAACGGAACTGTTCCGGGTGAGCCATTACGAGTAAAAGAAGGTGATGTATTAAAAGTTAATTTGCAAAATGATTTAGATGTACCAGTTACGATTCATTGGCATGGTTTGATACTTCCTAATGTTATGGATGGTGTCCCAGATTTAACACAGGAAGCTGTACAACCCGGTGAAACTTTCACTTATGAGTTTATCGCAAATCATCCTGGAACGTATTGGTACCATTCTCACCAAGATAGTGCTTTGCAAGTGGACAAAGGCTTATATGGTTCATTAGTGATAGAAGAAAAGAAAAGCGAACGGAACAATGAAAATGAAGAAATTTTAATTTTAGATGAATGGTCAACCGATGGAGAACGTGAAAGTGTAACAAATATGCCAGGTATGATGATGGGAAGTATGAGTGGAGATGGTGAAGCAGATACGAAACAAATGTATGACACTTATACAGTAAATGGAAAGTCTGGCGAAAGTATAAAACCACTCATAATCAAAGAGGGAGAAAAATCTTTACTCAGAGTAATTAATGCAGGATATCAAATTCATCGATTGAAATTTCCTGAGAATGTTGCGAAGGTAATTGCCTTTGATGCTGCAAAAACGATAGATAAAAATAATCAAGTAAATGTTATAGAAATTGCTCCGGGTGAAAGAGTAGATATAGAAATTGAAAATAAATTTACAGAACCTTGGTATATTGAAGATGTTTCAGAAACAGGAAATGGAGATCAGTCAAATGTTAGAATTCCAATTGTAATAGATGAGAAGGTAGACTTTAATAAGGTTTATCAAGATAAATCGGGTAAGAATTTAAAAGCGGATGTTGATGGAACATCTATTGGTAGTGAGGTACTTCTTTTTGATAAAACTCCTAAAAATCCAGATGTCGATTATACGATGGATCTAAATATGGGAATGCAAATGGGGGAAGGAATGGTATTTCAAATTAACAATGAGGTATATCCTGATACGCCTCCAATCGAAGTAGTAGAGGGAGATATTGTGAAAGTTACGCTAACTAATAATGGTCGATTGAATCATCCTATGCATCTGCACGGACATCGTTTTCAAGTAGTGTCGAAGAATAGTCAATTGTATGATGAACCAATGGTGAAAGACCTTATCAATGTCGAACCAGGCGAAACATATGAGATTTATTTTAAAGCGGATAATAAAGGTGAGTGGTTATTTCACTGTCATGATAACAATCATGCTGATCGTGGAATGATAACCGTTGTGGACTATCAAAGCGTATATTCTCCATTTGTAAACTAATAAAAGAGGTGATTTATTATGATGAACGGAATGAACGGAAGTGTTGGTTTTATGGGAGGAGGATTTATTTTCACCTTATTCATGATTATCGTCATTGTCTTAATAGTGATGGTATCCATATGGATGTTTAAAACGAATAATAAACAGAATTATAAGAAAGGGAATGATAATGAATCTTTAAATATACTGAAACAACGTTTGGCCAAAGGAGAAATTTCAGAAGATGAATATGATCGTCTTAAAAACAAACTAGATAGATAAGTGGGTGTCAGTCATCTTTTGGATTCATTCTACTGTACCAAAGAGCAGCGCTTATTAGAATAAAAAGAACTCTATACAAAATTATAAAAAGGCACACCCAGTTTTGAAATTATGGTGTGCCTTTGGCATGACAAAAAAGGTATTGGGAGATCACTCGGCAGGTGCAAGTTCATCTTCGGTAACCCATTTATGGTTCGTAACCTGCTCATTAGAAGTTGTTAGTTCAAAATCAACCATATATACCGTTGTTTCTGTTGCTGAATCAATTTCTGCAGTTGCTCCACTCATCCCTTCCATATGGTCAGCGTTCACAATAGCCTCTTCTCCTGCTTCTAACGGATCAGCGCCCGGTTTCTCCAATTCTTCGTGAATCACCCATTTATGGTCGGTCACTTTTTCACCACCATTAGTAGGAGTATATGAGATGGTATATACTGTGGTATCATATGCGCCAACAATAGTCGCTTCAGCACCGTTCATCCCTTCCATATGATCAGCTTTAATAATAGCTTGACTACCTTCAGGATATGTTGGATTGGAAGCCTTTTGTAGATCTTCTGGCACTTCACTAGATCCTGACATGTTCATATCAGAATGATCCATCCCATCCATTTCCTCCTTTGATTCAGAACCTGTTTCCTCTTCTATATTAGAATCTGATTTTTTAGCGTTTTCTGGATTTGTCTCTTCTGTTTCCCTACAAGCAGCTAAGACAATGAAAGCTAACAGAAAAGTTAGTATTATTATAAATTTTTTCAATTATTATCCCTCCAAAATTAATCATATATAATATACTTGGTTAAAATGCATAATTTGTGCAGATATCAATTTAAAGCAATTTTTTTAATATGACCTAAAAATGGTGGTTCTATTCATTTAAAAGGTAGTTGTGTTTTGTGATAAATGTGACCTACAACAACTAATATGAATGTTCCAATTAAATGAACAATGGATATTTGTTTGATATTTATTTTCGCTTCTTGTTCTTTTGTTTCGCTATCGCTAGTTTGGTTATCAGTTGGAATCTTATTTACCTCTATTGCATTATTGTTTGAATTGGTTTCTATCTTTTGTTTTTCTAACTTGTGTGTGCTAAGGATTTCATCGTTGTCAACTACAATTTCAAGTGTACCTTCTTGTGTAACTTGATGTTGAATGTTACTTCCAAAAGGATAAGTAAAAGCTAGTTTTTGCGGAAGAATATATGAGTCTGTTTCATTTGAAAACGTAGTCTCTTTTTTGATATAGGAAGTCTCAAAATGATCAAATCCAAAGTTTAACAGTTCTATTGTGTCATCATACGCAAGTTTATCAGTAGAGCTATTCAATGTAATTACTATTAAACTTAATTTTTCACTTTCTGCAGTAGTCGCTAGTGTATATCCGGATTGATGAACAAAACCGTTTTTTCCACCTGTTATACCTTCAAAGGGGATTTCCCCTTTTAATAATTTGTGATGAGTAATAAGAGTTGTGTCCCAGGATAACCCCTCCCATGCAAATTGTTTAGTACCAAAAATATCCTTAAACGTTTCATTTTTTAAAGCATATTGTATTATCTTAGCCATATCCTCAGCAGTTGTGGTATGGTTTGGATTGAAAAGGCCGTGTGGATTCGTGAAATTTGTATTATGAACTCCAATTACATTTTTAAGATAAGTATTGATATCCTTTGCAAATTGTATTTCAGATCCACTTAAATGTTCAGCAATTGCTACACCTGCATCATTACCTGAGTTGATTAATAAGCCGCGTATCAAAGTATGAAGAGACACCTTTTCTCCTTGTTCTAAAAAAACAGTTGTTCCTTCTACGTTTTTAGAGCTAGCATTACTACTAATTGTAACGATATCTTCTAGCTTTCCTTTTTCTATTGCAAAAATGGTTGTTGCAATTTTTGTTAAGCTTGCAGGATACATTTGAGATGTTGAATTTTTCTCAAATAAAATTTGTCCAGAGTCCTTTTCCATTATGATAGCAGCCTTACTTTGGATGGTTGGAAATGAATTAGTTGCTGCATTAATTGAAATAATGAAAAAAACATTAAATAGTATTATTGTTAAAATAATGAATATAAATTTGTGCATTGTTATTTTCTCCTATATAAATTGTTATAGTAACAATCATATATTTATCATGTGGAGAAAGTTTGCAGATTTAAATTTGTAATATGTTCTTAATATAGTGTAAAAATTGCAAGGAAATTCAAGAAGCTTCATGCATAATTAAACTATCGTTAGTTTTTTCTATTATTGATCAACTTTTCTTAGTATCATAAAGGAATTATTATTACATAGATAAATATCAAAAGCATCCCCAGTTTTAAGAGAATAAAGCTTTCTTAATTCTTGAGGTATTCTAATTGAACCATTTTCATTTATGACCATTACATTCTCAAATGTATTGAAAGTATACTTGTAAATAAGTATTCCATTTAAGTGTTTATTTATTGAAATAATCACTTCTTCTCTTTTGGAAATACATAATTTCTCTCTGATATACGTTGGTATAGTTATTGTATTTCTCTTATTTATCGTACAGAACATACCTGTCCTAATCAAATGTTCATGTCGTTTTAATAGATAAGGGATTTCAGACATATTGCAACACCTCGAGTATCATGATTAATTATAATAAATCAAAAATGTCAAGAAATATTGCAGAATTTTAATTTATTTACTAAGCCTATTAAAAATTACGAATTAAGGTTTTTAACATACCATTTTTCACCAATGAAAGTAAGTACTAAAACAAGAAGTGAAACGATAACGATTAATAGATCTGATTGTATTTTCACCCAAACAAATGCCGACAAGACAATGGCATCGAGCGTAAAAGCTGCCCCCACAACGAATAGATTTGCTTCTACTTTTTCTTTTAGTTTTGTAAGTAGTCCCCAATGAATGATCATATCCATAATCAAATACAGAATAGCACCCATTGAAGCGATTCTACTTAAATCAAAAAAGATCGTTAACACCATTGCGATTACTATCGTATACACGAGTGTATGGCGTTGAATATTACCAGGCATACCAAAGTGGCGATGAGGGATTAACTTCATGTCAGTCAACATTGCTAACATACGAGATACCGCAAAGACACTAGCAATGATACCTGAAATCGTAGCAATGATCGCTATAATAACCGTAAACCAAACCCCTAGGTTTCCTAAAGCAGGTTCAGCTGCTGCAGCAAGAGCGAAATCTTTCTTTTCTATTATTTCTTCGATCGATAAGTTGCTTGAAACAGCCCAAGCGATAAGAATATAGACAAACAAGCTGATTAAAATCGAAAATAAAATAGCTCTACCAACATTTTTTTTAGGATTTTCAATTTCTTCCCCTTGATTGGTTAGGGTTGTAAAACCTTTAAAAGATAATATCGTTAATGCAATGGCTGCAATAAAACTAGTAATGGTAGTCTCAGGTGATTGACCAGAAGTTTCAGCAGGTTGAAAAGAAAAATTCGCAACAATAAGCCCTGCTCCGGCAAAGATTAATAATCCAATAATCTTAAGAAGCGAAATGATCGAAGTAAATGATTGAATAAATGTATTACCAGAAATATTCACTAGAAAAGCAAAAATCAGTAATCCAACACCTAGAATAGGTACCCAGATACTGTTTTGGTTGATGTCGAATAACTGTAACGTATAAGTACCAAAAGTTCTGGCTACTAAACTTTGATTAATTACCATAGAAAAAGCCATTAATAAGGCTGCAAACGCTGCTAGCATTCCTTTACCGTATTCTTTTACCAGATACATGCCAATCCCGCCAGCAGAAGGATAAGCTTGACTTAATTTTTGATAGGAATAAGCGCTAAAGCCGGTAACAATTCCTCCAATGATAAAGATAAAAGGAAAGTATTTTCCTCCTAATTCAGCTACCTGACCAAGTAAAGCGAAAATCCCAGCGCTAATCATTACACCAGTGCCTAATCCAATTGCTCCTAATAATTTGATGCTATTTTTTTTATAAGTCGATGAAGACATAGCTGAAATTCCTCCTTATTCATAAATGATTTACAATAGTATTACCCACTAAATATGCAAGAAATGTGCAGAAAAGGTTAGAATTTTGAAGATGCAAAAAAAAACACCTATTTCTGCACAAAATATTAAAAAAGATTTGATAATATATGACGATAAAGCAAATGGAGGGATAAGTAATGAAAAAAATATATATAACGATGTTCGTGTTTCTTTTGTTTTTAATACTAATTTCCTGTTCCGAAAAAGATACTAATACACCATTTATCAAAGAACTTGAAGAAAATATATCCCATGTACACGGGATGGGTTTTAATGAAGAAGGAAACCAAATACTTTTTGGGACACACGTAGGTCTTCGCATATACGAAGATGGAACATGGTATGAAACCACAGATCAATTAAATGATTACATGGGATTTGTTGCCGTTGATAAAGGTTTTTATACTTCCGGTCATCCAGAGATGCAATCTGACTTGCCAAACCCTATAGGTATTCAAAAGAGCGTTGATGGAGGTAGAACATTAGAAAGTATAGGTTTTGTCGGGGAAACGGATTATCATTTCATGGCGGTAGGTTATAATAGTCATGACATATTTATTTATAATCCTGATAAGAATTCTATGTTGGAAAAAGGCTATTACATAAGTAAAGATGATGGAGAATCATGGGAAAATGTACAGGCTTCTGGAATTGAAGGTGATTTAATTGAAGTAGCTATTCACCCGAAAGATTCTGATTATATAGCTGTTTCGACTACGATTGGAATTTTCTTATCGACAGATAGTGGTCAACAATTCTCCTTATTATCAGAGCAATCCCAAGGAATTGGAGTTTATTTTAGTGATGAGGAATTATTTTATTCGACATACGAAAATACAGCTAATTTATATTCTCTTCACTTAGATTCAAATAAACAAATAGCGTTATCGTTGCCTGAATTAGCAGAAGATGCTCCATTATTTATGGCGCAAAATCCTGCCAATCGAAAAGAATTTGCATTTTATACCATGAATGGTCAACTTTATATTAGTCAAGACGGATACAAATCATGGAAACAAATACTGTATGATGGAAGTGATCATTAGAATATGATAAATAAAATATCCTTTAAAATAGGAATGCTGTTTTTCGTTTTTATCTTATTTGTAGAAATTCTATTATTTGTGATTCTTTATTTGAATCTAGCTAATACTCAAGCTAATGAAGTGATGGACAACTTATTAGCTAGAGGGAACACCCATCGAGATGTTTTAGAAGATCATTTTAATGCTTCTACAATAGATCATGTTGGCATGATGGAGTCTGCTTCAGATTTTACGGTCGTTATAACGGACCCCAATGGGAACGTTATTGTAGATTCAAATCATATTGAAGCAGAAATGAAAGCGGTCATACAAAAAGCGTTACAAAACCCAATACAATCAGATGGAGAGATCATTTCTAGTAATTGGAAAGAAAATCAATATATTGCGTCAAATAGTATTATAATGACTGGTAATGAAGTAAAAGGTCATGTTTTTATGTTTGCTGAAACAAATAAAATTAAACATGTATTAAATGAAATGGGTAAGCAATTTAAACTAATTGGATTGTTAACCTTCATTATAACTATTGTTACCATATTTATTTTATCCAAATTAATAACTGTCCCACTTATAAGAATGAAAAAAGCTACAGAAAACATTCAAAAAGAAAAAGGAGAATTGCCATTAGATATAAAACGCAAAGATGAATTAGGTGTTTTAGCAAGAACAATTAAAGAACTTGCGGAAGACTTAACCCACTTAAAAACAGAAAGAAATGAATTTTTAAGTAGTATCTCTCATGAATTAAGAACACCCTTAACATATATAAAAGGCTATGCTGATATCTTGAGTCGTCGTGAAATTAATAAAACGGATACTCTAAAATATAGTACCATTATTAAAGAAGAAGCAGAACAGCTTTCTATTTTAATCAAAAACTTGTTTGATTTAGCAAAAGTAGATCAGCATAATTTTGTCATTAATCAGGAATGGATATTATTAGATCAAATTATTCAATCGGTAATAAGGCGTATGAAACCAGCTTTTGACAATAAAAATATATCAGTTGTAGTCCAATGCCCAGAAAATTTAAAGGTGTATATTGATAATGCACGTATGCAACAAGTTTTCATTAATCTATTAGATAATGCTCAGAAACATTCACTTCACAACACGTCCATTCTGTTAAAAGTTGTGGAACATAAACGTTCTTTGGAAATTATAATACAGGATGAAGGAGAAGGTATTCCGAATGAAGAAGTTCCAAAAGTATTTAATCGATTGTACAGAGTGGAAAAATCGAGATCACGAATGAATGGTGGATCTGGAATTGGTTTAGCGATTACAAAAGAAATTATTGAATCGCACGGAGGTAACATAAAGATGGAGAGCGAATTGGGAAAAGGGACAAAAGTCATTATTACATTACCAAAGGATGAAAAATGAATGTATAAAGTTTTAGTTATTGATGATGAAATTCGTATGTTAGAGTTAATTGAATTATATTTAGAACCGTATGCATTTGATTGTTATAAAACTACTGATGCAAATGAAGCTTTAACGCAGCTGATTCAGAACAGAATCGATTTAGTTATATTAGACATTATGATGCCGAAAATGGATGGATTTGAGCTATGTGAAAAAATCAGAGAATTCTCATACGTTCCTATTATAATGTTAACAGCCCGTGAAGAACAAGCAGATATTATAAAAGGCTTGAAACTTGGAGCGGATGATTATATAACAAAACCTTTTGATGAAAATGAATTGATTGCCCGAATGGAGGCTTTGCTGAGAAGAGTTCCTCCAAAAGAGATGGTTGAAAGGAATGGGCTAATCTGGAATAAAGAAAAATATGAGTTGAGCTATCGAAACCGTGTGATTCCTTTAACGCGCAAGGAGTTTGAATTAATTGGATATTTAATCAAAAGTCCTAATAAAGTTTATGAAAGAGAGATGTTAATAGAATTAATATGGGGTTATTCAGCTGAAATTGAAGGTCGTACTGTCGACTCTCACATTAGAAATATTAGAGAAAAGATTGGAAAAGTAGAGTTTCCAATAGAACAACATTTAAAAACTGTGTGGGGGTTGGATATAAATGGATATAAATGGATATAAAAGGGGCATACAGTAGCAAATGAACAAATCCTTAGTTTTAAAATCAAATGGATAATACCACAGTCTATGCATCAAAATCTAAATCTGATTAAGAAAAATGAGATATAGTTAACAAATAGTAAACAAAGTATGGACAACAGAATAGATGAATTATAGTTTGATTTTTCTTTGTCAAAATTTCTTTACCTATCTTCACTTGATCTCTCCTATAGTGGTTAAAATTGGGTAATCGTCTTGAAAATGAGCTTTATTAAAATGTTCGTAAGAAACCAGATGAATACAAGTCTTCAGATGACTTTTTTGAATCTAAAGAAGAGGGAATACCAGAATTTGAAATCATAGAAGAGCACTATTACATGGAACTACCTCAATCTGAGGTCTCCCATTATTTAGAAGAGGTTGAGGATATTGATTTACATATTGAATTATTTACATGTTTTAACTTTTATAGAGAATTTTCTGACGCTATTAATTATAATATGTCATTGGCTGATAAAAAAAGGGAAGAATTAAACAGCTCAATTTCAGAAATGGCAAAAAATGGTGAAATAAATATTTCAAAGCTTCAAATGGAAAAAGAAAAGATTGGCATGAAGTTTGTTGAAACTGAAAAATATTATGTTAAAAAGAAAAGCTGTTGGAATGAATTTTACGATAAAGATATGTTGAGAAAATTCAATGAGGTATTAATTCGTTTAAATGATGAGATAGAAACTGTAAAACTAATAAAGCAAAATGGATATTAGTGATTTTTCAAGGTTTATTTAAGCAGATGAATAGAACACCTTAACAAGCCTTACTACAACCTATTTGTAGTAAGACTCTTATCTTTTTAACTTAGAACTAAATAACTTTATTATCTCTATTCACTAAAATATAATTTAGTTTTGCCCTAGTTAAAATGGGCAGAACTAATACAATCCAATAATCAAAAGGTTTTAAATTATTTTGCCTATATTTTAAGGACTATACAAATGATGACCATTGGTTATACCCCCATATGAGAGATAATGATGGAGATGGTATGGTGGGAGAGTAAGACCATAAAATATTGATGCGAAATAAAGGAACGAATTCATATCTTCTAAATTTACCTGGTGAAAATATAATTATTTTCTCTAACGCGTGCGGGGAGGCCGATTTATGGAGAATATATTAAGAAAATCAAGTTTTTATGGATTATTGTTTGGGTTAGCTATTGCTATTTTAGTTATTAGTTATAAAGATGTGCAGGTAAACAATGGTGTTCGTCACATCACCTATATGCCAGTATTCGAATACATAATACAAATCTTACGTGTAGGTATTATAGGAATGTTTTTAGGACTATTTATTGGCTGGAAAGGTTATGAAAAAAAATATAAATCTCAACAAGAAAGAAGAACTTATTACCTTCCATTCTTTTTTATTGTCTTTATTATTTCAACTATTTTAATGGCTATATTTAACTGGTAATAATATTTTGCTGCACGGATGCTTTAGTATAATAAACCCTAATAAAAAAGACGATTCCTAAACATAATAGAATCGTCTTTTTTATGCAGTAATTTGCTTAACGTTGTAAATCCACATTCTCCTGCTTGAATTCCTATAAAAATTTATAAAATAGAAAAAGCGTGTGTTTATATCAATCTATTCTTCAAAACACGTTTTAAATATATTAAATTGAAAGCATTAACGTGGACAACTCTTGAATATCCTATTTTTATTAAATAGTATCGTTGTACTGTTCAACAAATATATTTTTCTGACTTATTCTTTCATAAAGATGACTCAAAGTTTGTTTCAAATATTGTAAAGAAGGAAAGAAGTATAATAACTCTTGGTCTTTTGAATTACCAATGGAAAATCTATGCTGTGTGATCTTTACAGAATTACTTTGAAAGTGTAAGTTTCCCATGATTTTTATTGTTGGTTGGGTCATTAAAGTAATGGCCAGTCATTGATCCGTTAATTATCTGTAGATGTCCATAGCCTCGGTGATTGCTCATACCCTTCTTGTATTGTTCAGGATCTTTATCATTGTAATAGGAATAAAACAATTTTATCCCTCCACCATCATTAACTTTTAATGATGCTGTGTGACTTGATGACTTAGAATGGTTAAATTTACCTCTAATGCATATCCTTGACCACGTTTGCTCAATAAACAACACTGCTGGAAAGCCCTCTTTAAAATCATAATAGGAAGATCTAAATTCTCCTTTCCAAGTGCCGTTTAGATTGGGTGTTTGAACTAACCCAATCTTCCTAAGTAATTTCCATTTCCAAATAAACTTATCAAATATAGAATATAAAATTCCAAACAAACCCATAGCTGCTATAGATACCGTAAATTCCATAAAAGGAATAGTAATTATTATTGTATTTATGAGCGAGCTTACTAGACCCGAAATTATGATAGATATTGAGGCCAATCCGAAGAAAACTGTATTACGTTCTACATCAATACTATATTCATGCATCTTTACCACTCATTCCAAAGCGTAATAACCTGATTTACAAATGTCCGTGCATCATCTTCTCTCCATTGTTCTTGACTATTGCCAAAGAGATAAATTTGTTCATTTTGACAAATAAATTGTGACATTGAATCACGGTTATCATGTAGCCATTCTAGAACCTTATAAACTCGTGTTGAAATGCTTGGCTCATCATAACAATAATCAGATACATTGTATAATAAATTCTCTACAAAATAGGATGGAACTTGTTGTTGCTTTGAAATAAAGTTTGATAATTTATAATAAAGATTGATCATTTTAAATAAAGTCCGATAATTTATAAAAATGTTTGATACAATTAATGTGATGAATTGTTCCAGAATAGGGCCAAATTGTAGAGTAAATGAAACTTTTCATATGGCTGATTCGTAAAGAATGAGACAGCGCGATTAAACGAAAGGATGATTCAAGATGTATGAGTATGAATTTGTTAATATTAAAAATGACTGGCACGGCGAACCTAAAGAAAATGAGGAAGAAATTATAAAAAAGTATGCGAAAGATGGGTGGCGATTACATTCGATTACCCCACTCTCAACAACCACTGGCGGGACAACTGATTTAAAACTTATTTTTGAAAAAGAAGCTCAATAAATACAATAGTTTATTTTGTAGATAATCCTAAGGTGTGTTTTATAATCTTACTTTAACGGGCGCGATTGCGGAAGATCATAGATAGAAAATGATCAAACTTTTTTATAAAAACTTCACACCCATTCACAAGAAAAGAATCCGTTTTGATCAATCATTTTTTCAAAACGGATTCTTTTTATTTGCCCAAAAATGTGAATTTGAGAGATATTTTTAATCAAACTTTATTTCAAAGCTACAATAGCAAAGAAAAAAGTATAAATGAATTACTATAGAATCGGGTGTAATTGCTAAACAACAAAAGGATAAAAATGGTAAAAATGTATAACATTTAACAAAGAGTGTCCATTTTGATTGATCCTTTTTTCAAAGCTACAAAAAGCAGCTTTCTTATAGCCTGTCAATTGCCATAAGAAGCTGCTTGATATCTTTATGCGTATAAACTTTATCAGTGATATCTTTAGCTGCGTGACCCATGATCCGTTTGATTGATAGTTTATTTGCATCAGCATTATCCATAAGGGTTGCGAAGGTATGTCTGCAATCGTGTGGTCTATGATTCAATTCTAGTTGTTGCATAATCTTCTTGAATTTCTCATGATAATAAACATAATAACTCAGTTTGTTTCCCTCAAAGTTTGTAATCAGATATTCATTATTGGGATCCATACGATTTTCAATTAATTTATGGACTTTTTTATGAATAGGTAT
Source organism: Gracilibacillus salinarum (assembly GCF_022919575.1). Lineage (NCBI taxonomy): Bacteria > Bacillati > Bacillota > Bacilli > Caryophanales > Bacillaceae > Gracilibacillus > Gracilibacillus salinarum. The sequence continues at coordinate 3,152,073 of NZ_CP095071.1, forward strand.
GACCCTATTCGTCCCAGCTTCCGTTTTGAAGCCACCCCGAAGATATCTTTCATCTAATTGAATACTTTTATTTTTTACTTCCACAAGTTCCCCAGGGCGCAAACCAGTGTAAATCATAATTAAAACAGAATCAATGTCATTGAAGCGGTCGATGTTTTCCCACAGAATATTAATCTCATCCAAAGTAAATGGTTTTCTGGAATTCTTTGTATCATTTTTTGGAAGCTCGACAAATCTAGCATAATCTTTATGTGTTAAATCGTTTTCTAAAGCATGTTTATACATTTGATTAAATAATACTTTTATTTTTTTCTTTGTACCCCATGATTTATCACAGTTATCAATTACAGATTGTAGATGAGCCTTCCTTACTTCATTAAATTTCATATCGTGTAAAGGTTCTGATCTTCTAAAAGCCATTTCATAGCCAAGTTGATTTGATTTTGAAATTTTAGTGAAACGTTCTTTTATTAAGCGTTCATATACTTCTTTAAATGTGAGCTTGCCAGCTGATAAATCATACGGGTTATTATTATAATCAGCTAATGCTACCATGGCCTCTCTTCTGCTTTTATAATATCCTAGATACTCCCGTCTTTGTTTTCCTTCGTCATTCCATCCAGTAGTGACTATGACCGCGAATGGTTTTCTTCGTTTACCGGACAATTTGCATACGGAGCCGTATCCATTTGGATTTTTCAATTTCCTTACCACCTTTCATATCAGCAGGATAGACATATGGGAATATATGTTCTATATATGTGTTAAAAAAAAGAATGCAATATTTGCATACCTACTTTATATGATCAATTTTTTTCAGATTGCACATTTCTTCTGGAACGCCATACGTTTGAGCTACTTCATTTATGGTAACGCTTGTATCTTTAAATTCATAAATACATTTATCTGGAATAAGCAATTCAACTGCAAATGTATTAGCCTCTACCTCATTTTTGTTTGTAGTAAAGAAGGTATTCTTCTTTAAAAAAGGTGCATTTTCACTTTTATGCAATAACGAATGGCCTAATTCATGAGCACAGACAAATCTTTGCAATGTCTCATCTATATTATCATTAATATGGATAGATTGAATCCTTTTGTAGCAAGTGTAGTATCCCAAAGATCCCCCCAGAGATTCAAAAATAATCATGATACCTTTACGCTCTGCTATTTCAAAAGGGCAATTTGTTCCATATTTATCAATAAGTTTTATTGCTGTATTCCTAGGCATTAAATGCGCCATAGAATACCTTATTTTTTATATTTGTTGGGGGTAAACTTTTGTTTTGCCATTCGTTTAGCCATGCGAAGTGAATTTTCCAATGAAGCAATTAGTAGTTCTCTATCTTCCTTATCCATTTCATCTATCGCCCTTCCATCGAATTGTGAGTATGCATCATCATTAGATAAGTTATTTATCATCTTTTCTAGATCCTTAGCTATATCACGCTCTTCCTTATCTGACAGCTCAGGAGGATCTTCCTCTTGCTTGGTGTTGTTTGGTTTGTAATAACCAGCCACCCTCATTATTTCATCATAAGGAATGGATAGTGCTTCTGCAAGTTTTTGGATATTCTCGGCTTTTGGAATGCCTCTTTTTCCATTTTCGATTCTGGACAATTGCGCAGCGCTAATACCTGAATACAAAGAAAGTTGATTGATGGTGTAACCTTTTTCATCCCTTTTTGCTTTTAGATATTCTCCAAATTGATTGCTCATAGTTTTCTCTCCTAAACACTGATACCCTTCTACCCTTATATTACTAAAAATAATTACCAAAAGGAAATTTAATTTAGAAAAATATTAAAAAGTATTGCCATATGGTAATTGTTAATGTTAAGGTGTTACCATAAGGTAATTACCAAAAGGTAAAAGGAGGGTTCATTTGAAAGATGTAAATGTCATTTTGATTAATTTAGACTTTTTGAAGGCATATTTGAAAGACAAGGATATTTCTCAAAGTCAATTTGCGGATAAGGTAGGAGTTACGCAAACTACTGTTAACCGGATTATGAATGGCAAGAGAAATCCGGGAGGTAAATTTATTGCAGGTGTTCTGCGGAGCTTTAACGATTTAAGTTTCGATGAAGTATTTTACTATGACAAAAGCATTGTCAACTGAATAAAAGATAAAACAATTCGTTTGGAGGGATTAATTTGGAAACAATTATTGATGAGAGAGAAAGCATGAATATTAAAGTTTCTGAGGCAGCAAAGATCTTGGGTAAATCTGAACAATTTGTACGAATTGGATTACAACGGGATATTTTACCAATTGGTATTGCAATTCAAATGTCTAGTAAATGGACATACCATATCTCACCAAAGTTACTCAAAGAGTATGTAGGAGGGGAAGTAAGCATCTAGCTTGAAGTTATTTAAACCTGTTTAATTCTGGAGGTTAAAAATGAGCAACATTAAATGGATTAAGTTAAGTACTACTATGTTTGATGATGAGAAAATAAAGCTAATAGAAAAGCTTCCAGAGGCCGATACCATTCTAATCATTTGGATTAAATTGCTGTCCCAGGCTGGGAGAACAAATGCCAACGGTTATATTTATTTGAACGAAAATGTCCCATATACAGAAGAGATGCTGGCAACGATATTCGATAGGTCGCTCAATACAGTGAGGCTTGCTTTAAAAACACTAAAAGAGTTCGGGATGATTCACATTGATGACGATTCTTTTATTCGAATTTCAAATTGGGAAAAGCATCAAAATGTTGAAGGAATGGACCGTGTAAGGAAGTTGAATGCAGAGCGTAACAAAAGGTATCGCGAAAGAAAGAAACAGCAATTACTAGAAAATAAAACGGATGACGTTAGCGTGACGTCACGTGATGGTACAGAAGAAGAACTAGAAAGAGATAAAGAACTAGATATAGAAATAGAACAAGAACAAGATAAAGACGTAGCGCAGATTATTCAGTTTTGGGATAAAAATGGATTTGGTGTAAATAACATTCATGCAAAAAAACAGTTGTTGTTGTGGTTGGATGATTCCTCATTTAAGGATCCCAGTGAAGTCATTTTAAAGGCATTAAATATTGCTTGTGAAAATGATGCTAGACGACTTAAATATACGGAAGGCATCTTAAGAAACTGGGAAAACGAATCCTTACTAACCGTTGAAAAAATCGATAAGAATCACAAAAACCGAAATAAGCAAGCTGTAAGTCAAATAGATTACGATCCGAATAGAGATAGATTCTAGGAGGTGTTATCGATGGAAACTATAGGAACGCTGCTTAAACAATCTTTACCTTTTAAAGAATGTCGTGAAAAGGAATGTGAGCAATGCGGAAATCTATACAAATTATTTGAAACTCCCAAAGGTGTTCTTGGAGCATGTAAACATTGTATGGAACAACAGTTATTAGAAGAGCTAAACGTACCAACAAAGGAAGAAAGAGAAAAGCTAAAAGAAAAGCGATTTATTGCAACTTTTGAGCGAGTTACACATGATTTAAAGCAAGCAACAATTGATTCTTATATACCGAAAGAAACGTCGCAATCCGAAGCAAAAAAAGCAGCAATAAAATATGTGAAAACCTTTGATGGTGTTCATTCACTTCTGTTTAGTGGAGATTGCGGTCTGGGGAAGAGCCATTTATCTTTTGCAATCACGAAAATGCTGCGGCAACAAGGTTATAAAACGCTCTATATCAAGGTCACTGATTTATTCGATTTTATCAAGAACACATACAGTCCGGATTCTAGCATAAGCGAAATGCAGATTTTCCAAATGATAGATGAATTAGATTTGTTGGTACTTGATGATATTGGCTCTGAATATGTGAAAGCAAACGAATATGGACATGAAAGTTGGGCATCTGATGTGTTGTATAAGATATTCGATATGCGACTCAATAAATCAGTTATTTGTTCTACGAATTATTCTGAGAAAATGCTTACTGAAAAATATGGGAATCATGGCAATCGTATTATTGATCGGATGATGGATTTAGCAAAAGCAATCCGACTTGAAGGAGAAAGTTATAGACGAAAGGAGAGATTTTAAATGTGGCAAGGAATGAAAAGTGTAATGGTATTTGACCCTAAGGACAGTCAAGAAGACACAGAACATAAATGGATGGAGTGGAACAGGCATAAAAGTGCTGTTAGCGACAAATATGTACCAACGGCAGAAGAAACTAAAAAAAGATTAATAGAACAGGAACGTCACAATGAAAGATATGCCTAGTATCTCTGCAACGTTCCCGACTTACTCATAGATATTATAGCATTCATTGAAGGATAGTTAAATGCGATATATGTGGTTAAAAGAATTTGGGGAGGTATCGTTTTGCAAGCTATAAATAGCACTAATAAAAAGGAAATTAATATACACGTAAGTTATTCAGAGGCGCACTTTATTGGTGAAGCACTTTCATCCTATCGGTTAGTTATGCAAAAACTTTATGGAGTAAATAGCGAGGAAGAAAAGTACATTGGTGAGCTATTGCATACAATTCGAAATCCATCAGTAAAAAAGAGAAAGCACGTGAACGAGAGAGATAGCTTAGAAAGGGGAATTTGAAGGATGGAGGCTGGAACAACATGATTGATGTGAATGCACAAATGCATGTTTATGAATACCTTGGGAAAGAAAATGATCCTCTTTATAACAATATAACGCAATTAAAGGTCAATCAGTCTATCCAGATTCCTGAAACAAAAATGCAAATAACAAAAACTAGATTTGGGATGTATGAAATTGTATCAGCTGAACAGCACGAATGTTATTCAACGGCTCAATCTTTATATGAACAAATTAATGCTTTACTGAATGCCATTTCACTTGAAAGGTTATGAAAAGATTTTAGTAGATAGGGTGGGATCTTTACGATAATAACGAAAGGATGATGATAAATGAATTTTGCTGCTGATATTGAAGGGGTTTTTACGAAAGAAGAAATTGAATCATTTTTAAAAGATGAGCAAAAATTCTACATCGAATATGCGGAAGAAAACTGGCTTGATCGTTATTTCAAAATAAAGGCGATGTCGCAAAGAACTCATGTACCAAGCATTACTTCCGTTATATCTGATACACCAGGTGGATCAAATCTTAATCATAGTAAAACAGAGCAATTTGCATTGAAATCCATTCAAGCAAGTGAATGGTTAGACACATTATTTTATGCAGTAGAATCACTTACTCCAGCTGAACAGAAATTAATAGAATTGAAGTACATGAAGAAGCGTAACGATGGATCCAGATACTGTGATGAAGTTATTTATCCTCAGCTGTTTATCGGAAAGACAAGATACTATGAGATGAAAAAAGAAGCCTTAGAAATGCTGGGTAGAAATTTATATGGATTATTCAGCGAAAGAGGTTGTTCATAATGGTTGCTTTGATGCAGGCAGTGAAGAAAACAGTATTAGTTATGTTTTTGCTAATACTGTTTATTGCTTTCTCCACTTTATGTGGAATTGTATTCTTGGTTATGTTCCAGTGGTTTATGCAGACTGATTTTTATCTGGGTGTGGTTGGCTCTGTTGAGTTTTGGAAGTGGGTATTAGGGGTTCCGTTGGTTATTATCTTTTTTGCGTTTTGTGCAAATGTTGCTTAAGCCTGCTGAATAAGATTGTATCATAATAACTCTTTGGATATAATTGTCTAAAGGGTTATTATTATGAAAAATACTTGAAAGGTGATAAAAATGGAGGATATTATTAAGGATTTAGAGGACTGGTTAAGCAAGAGGCCCCTATGGATTCAATATGCTACCAATAGGCTATTACAAGGAAATATCAAGGAAAAAGACGTAGAAGATTTTGTGAGCATTTGCAAAACAGAAATTGAAGATGTTGATAAAAAAACAGTAGATACTTTAAAGTATGAAAAAGGGAAAATTAGAAGTGGTGAAGAGAACATTGCTTTAACTATTGAAGGTCTATCGAATATTCAGGGTATTAATGCACTATCTCCGCGAAATCCATTAAAATTAAATGAAAATTTAAATATAATATATGGTCAGAATGGAAGTGGTAAATCTAGTTATGTTCGACTATTTAAACATCTTTGTGGATCGAAAAATAGTGGATCTTTATATGGAAATGTCTATAAAGAAGATACTGAGCAAAACTGCAATATAAAGTATAATATTAATGGGGAAAAAGTAGATATAAACTGGAGTCCACATCAAGGTAGCTTAGAAGATTTAAACCATATAGAAATATATGATGCTGATGACGCTTATACATATGTGAATGATGAAAATGAAGTTACATATGAACCATTCGTTTTGAGATTAATAAGTGGTTTAATTGAGTTATGTAACCAAGTAAGTACGAAGATAAGCCAAGAAATAGAAGGACATGTTTCAGTATTGCCTTTAATACCTAAAAATTACGATAAAACGGAATATGCTGATTGGTATAAGAAAATCAGCCATAATGTGTCCTTAGAAGAAGTTGCTGCGATTTGTGAGTGGGATAATGAGCTTGAAGAAGAACTTATTGAGCTTGTTAAAAGAATGTCTGAAAAAAATCCCATGGACAAGGCAAAAGTGTTACGAAAGACTATAGTTGGTATAGATAGGATTAACGATACAATTAATAAAATGCTTTGTGAATTATCAGATGAGAAATGCGAGATGATACTTACTGCTAAAAAAACAGCTGAATCTAAAAGAAAAGCAGCAGAAGAAGATGCAAAGAAAGTTTTTAGTAATGCACCGATTAATACTATCGATAATGAAAGCTGGAGGTTACTTTGGGAACAGGCAAGACAGTTTTCAGAAAGCTACGTTTATGAAAGTGTACCATATCCTAACGTAGATGAAGAATCTTTATGTGTTCTTTGTCAGCAACCCTTAGACGATGATGCTAAGAGCAGATTAGTATCTTTCGAAGCTTATGTACAGGGGAATTTAGAAATTGAAGCAAAAGATGCAGAAGATAAACTAAAAATAATGATTGATAATCTACCCGATATACCAGAAATTGAATCGTTTAAATTAATGCTTGATTCAGCTGGAATATATGAAGAAGAAGTTAGAACCAATCTAATATCTTTAATGGACGCTATCAATGTAAGAAAGGAAGATATACAGAACTTTAAAGACAACAAAAATATAAAACAGCTACCTGTTTATGATTTTAAAAGCTATTTGAAGGCGGAAAAGTCCAAACTAGAAAAACAAGCCCAATCATATGAAGAAGATAGCGAAGGAGAAAGTAGGAGTATATTAAAAAATAAAAAGATTAGTTTAGAAGCAAAGAAATGGTTGAACGAACATAAAGACAATATAGTTGAAGAAATACATAGGTTGAATAATAGACATAGCTTAAATGAGGCGAAAAAATTAACTAGAACACAAGGGTTGTCAACAAAAAAATCTAATATATCAGAAAGGTTAATCACTGAAGCATATGTTAGACGCTTTGACCAAGAACTTGGATTGCTTGGTGCATCCTATATAAATATAGAATTGGCAAAAACACGCACACATAGGGGACAAGTCCTTCATGAAATTAAATTATCTAATCCTAAAAGAAGTGTAAAGGCTACCGAAATATTAAGTGAAGGAGAGCAGAGAATAGTTTCTTTTGCTGCCTTTTTAGCAGATATAAGTGGGAAACAAGTAAACTCCCCACTTATATTGGATGATCCTATATCGTCTCTAGATCAGGAATACGAGGAAGCAGTTGTAGCTAGATTAGTAAATTTATCCCTAACTAAACAGATAATAGTATTTACGCATAGAATCTCTTTGTTATCTTTATTAGAAGATGCAGCTAAAACTACAGGGGTAAATACTAATATAATAGGTGTTAGACACGAAGATTGGGGATCAGGTGAATTGGGTGGAACTCCTATGTTCGCTAAAAAGCCAGATAGTGCATTAAATGTTATATATAATGAAAGGTTACCTAAAGCAAAAAAAATTCTTGAGGAAACAGGTAGGGAAGAATATGATTTAATAGCTAAAGGTATTTGTAGTGATTTTAGAATAATCCTTGAGAATACAATTGAAACTTATTTACTATCAGATATAGTAAGGAGATTTAGACGATCAATTACAACTATGGGGAAAATAAATAAATTATACAAAATTGAGCAAAGTGACTGTGAAATGTTTGATAAATTTATGACTAAGTATTCTAGATATGAGCATTCTCAGTCAATTGAAGCCCCCGTACCGGTTCCTAGTCCTCAAGAATTAAATACTGATATAGAAGAGATAATGGGTTGGACAAAAGAATTTAAAAAAAGATAGGTACAGAACGTTCTGATTTCCCTGATATATGAATGTAGTAGGTATGTGGACAGTTATATAAATCCCATTAGCGAACTTTTCGCGAACATTTACCGAACGAACAACGAACAAAATTTCATAATAACGGTGTTAAAGTATTAGTATCAGGAAGTTTCGGACTTCCGATGATGAACTCTTTTCTCTAATGAGGAAAGGGTTTTTATTTTGCTCTATTTTAGGAGGTGAAATGAATTGTCTAATTTTACACAGCAGGGAAATCAAGAAAAGAAAAATAAGCCTGATGTGCCAAATAAAGCTTCAAGGTCAAAAAAGAAGAAACTAGCGAAACCAGCTGGATTTAAAGAATTTGAAGCATTGGCAATGGAAATTGTTGAAGCTAATGGCGGTTCTTATTACGAATGGCTTCATAAGCAGCATCAGGAAATTATCTTGAATTTTAATGTTCATAATCAAAAACAAATTACAGAGGTAGCAAAACAATCTTAAAAACAGCTACTTGAGGAAAGGGGTTGAAAATCTATGCAAGATGCAATTCAAACAATCACAAATATCACGGACGGAATTAAACCAATTGCACCAGTTCTAGCCGGACTGGTGCTAGTTGTTATTGGTCTGCTTTGGACTTTTGCAAAAGACCCTCAAAAGAAAGAGATGTACACCGGATGGATGGTTAACGTTGCTATCGGTTTTGGTATTGTTTACTTAGCAGCAAGTCTTGTTAGCTGGCTTGGTGGTCGTGTCGTCGGATTTTAAATACCATTTACTTTAATCGTTTACATGGGAGGTGGAGCAATGGCGAAAGAACATAAGTACTTTGTCAGTTACGTTTATTCCGAAGGATGGGGGAACATTGATGTTACTTTACCTGAACCGATTCAAAATATTGATGATATACGATCTATGGAACAAGCGATTGCTGAAAATCAAGAGTTGGATGAATCGGTTTGTGTGCAAAATTTTCAAGCATTATAAGGAAATTAGTTTATGGCTTCTCTTTATAATCGGGAAGCCTGCTTTATTTAAATTGGAGGTAGTGCAATGAATACAAAAGAACTTGCAAACAAATATGCTGAATTACTGGCTGCAAAAGATAAGGCAACAATGCACCCTGATAATAAAGGCTATGAGTGGAAATATAATCAATTAAGTACGCTCTATCAGGATGCAGTATTAAAAACGAAATTGCCAAAGGAGAAGTTAGCTGAAATTGAGAAAGAAGGGGAATCCTTGCATGAACAATACGAAAGAGAACAAGAAGAAGCTAATCAATTTAAAGAAACGTATAAAAATAATGTGCTAAACAATCTGGAAGGTTCAAAAGAAGAACAGGACTTCAAAAAAGCCTATAAACATAAGGTATTAGCATTTCTTGATAAGGAGCAGGATGAAAAGCAAGAAATGGAAGTGAACAAAGATAAAAGGAATCAACAAATGGAAGCATTTGAATCCAAATATGGTTATGAGAAAGTGTATGCATTAAAAAAGGAAGTATTGGATGATATAGGTGAAATGGATTTAACGCCTTCACAACGAGAAAGATTGAAAGAAGTAGAACAAGATCTAGAGGACGAAAGGAAAATCAAGCTAGGGAAAAATAAGAAAAAGGATACAGAAATTGAGATGGAGATGTGAGGTGATTAAGTGACATTAGGAACGTTGAAAACCGATAACGCTATTAACTCTTTTACAGCGTTTCAAAATCGGCTTCGTAAAGTAATGTGTGATTCATCGAAAAGAGACATTCCATTAGAACTAAATGATGAACAGTTAGAAACTCTTTACAATGCGTTTACGCCTGTTATTGAAACAAGCATCTATGCAGAAATGGAACATGTGATGACTGCCATACGAACTAGTTTTGATGCTGTGACTGATGGAAAGGGTGAAAATATAAAGTCAGATGCATATATGAGTAATGATAAACATTTTAAAAGGTTCATTACACATGTAGTAACGAACTATCAATCATTACAGGCCCAACGGATTAGCATAGTAATGGTTCACAATAAAGCATACCAGAGACTAGAGGATGGTTTGTTTGGGGAAACTTTTGTTAGTGAAAATGGGTTTCAAACAGCGTACGAGCTTCATAACCAATTAATCCAAGCATTTCTTGATGGCTACCATGACTTATTGTTTGAAGGCACGATACTAGATACAAGTAAAAAAATTGAAGAGAAAGTCATTGAGCCGGTTGTCCAAAGATATGATGTGAAAATGCAGGAGTTGTTAGAAGGTGGTGAAGATGGATAAACAAGACTTGTACAAAAAATTGGTTTATCAAAATATTGAAGATGCGCTAGCTGAGTTAAATGCGGAAGATAAGGGGCGTTATTATATCTGTAATTGTCCTGAATGCAATGCACACGAGGCATTCATATACAAAAACAATACAAACTTTATTCAATGCAACCGCGAGAATCATTGTGGTGAACGGATGTTATTGCAATTTCATGAGAAAGAGAGTCTACATCCCGAAAGAGAAAAGATACAAAATACCTTTCCAAGCCTTTCAGATGACCAAAAGGAGGCACTAACTTGGTCAATGAGGCTTTTTTCTTTTGCAAAAACAGGAACAAAAAGTGAAATCTTGGATAATGGTTACCGTGGTTTATTAAAGGAAAATGCAAGAGAACATATTGTAGACTTACAAAATGAACAGGTGACAAGTTATTTTTTTAACAAAGTAAGCAGCCTGTTAGGGAAAGATTACTCTAATAATAGTTGGATGTGTGAACGAAATTTAGTTTTTCCTCTATATGATGAAAACAATATTTTAAATCGAGTATTGCTTCGGTCTAGTATTGATCCAACATTGGAACCCAAAGAAATACAATTGATCATGAATCCTTCTAAAGAAACGAAGGATTTTTTTATGGAGATTCCAGATAAGGCGAATACGGTTGTATTTAGTGAATCGTTGCTGGATGCACTTTCATTTCGTGAAATAGATCCAAATTGTGGCTTTGTAGCATTAACAGGTGCTTCCAAAACACGGCAGGTGCAAGCATATATCAAGAAAAACAAAGGTGCATTTACAGATAAACATATTCTAATGGCAATGGATGATGATAAAGCTGGTTGGAAGGCAACACAAAAACTGGTTGCCACGCTTAGAACGGAAGGATTAGACGAAAATATCTCGCTGTTCCGTTATAATGACGGTTTTAAAGATGCAAATGAATTTTTACAAGGCAACAGAACGCAATTTGAAAAAAGATATTTACAAGATACCAATCAATTGCAACGGGCAAAACCAATGCAACATGAAATGTCATAAAGCATTCCGTTTGGTGCATGCATAGGAGGGAGCTGTTTATGTATTCCAACGATAAAAAATCATTAACAGAACGCTTAAGTAATTGGAAAATGATGAGTTTATTTATAGCATCTGTCACCGTTATAGGCTTTTTCGTTGCCAATTTCCTGCTGCATTTTTTGCAGCAAGTATTATATTTGGTGGAAGGTTTTGCAACGAATCCTGAAGAGGTGAATTTCCATACGTTCTCGGTTGATTGGCACTACTTCTTTATTTTCCAACAACAATGGATTGAGTTTTATGTAGGATTTTATATACTGGTTGGAATTAGCGTTTTGAAGCTCCTATATAATGTGAAAATGAATTATCAATCTATTAATAAGGGGCAACATGGAACGAACGAATTTGAAAAAGTGAAGAACATGAAAAAACAGTATGTAAGTATTCCATCCAAAACGAAAGAATACGAGGGCAAGGGCGGCACCATTATTGCTGGGATGCAAGAAGGTAATAACTATCAATTATTAATTGATGATGCCCCAGTCCATACGATGGTGATTGGTATTACTCGCAGTGGTAAGGGTGAAACATTTGTTGTGCCAATGATAGACGTGCAAAGCAGAGCGAGTGAAAAACCTTCGATGGTTATCAATGATCCAAAAGGTGAGCTAGCTGGTGCTTCTTATGAAACGTTGAAAGAACGGGGATATGATGTCCATGTGTTCAATCTAATTCAGCATGATATGAGTATGGGCTTCAATCCTTTACAGTTGGTGATTGATTCATGGAGGAAAGGGCTTCATAGTGATGCACAGAAATATGCAAACAGTGTTGCGTATAGCTTATACCATAATCCAAACGCCAAAGATCCTTTCTGGTCAAACAGTGCGAAATCACTTGTGACGGCAATTATTCTTGCATTAACAGAGGATATGGTCACTCAAGGAAAAGAAGAACGGGTGACGATGTATTCCGTAGCAAACTTCCTTTCAACAAAAGGAAGTGACAATGACGAGGAAGGAAATAATGCCTTGGATTTGTTTTTTCAAGCAAGAGATGAAAATAATCCAGCAAGAATGATGTATGCGACGTCGAACTTCGCAACAGGAAATACAAGGGGAAGTATTTTTAGTGTTGCCATGGATAAGTTGCAGATATTTACGTTAGAACCGAATGCGAAAGTAACTGGGTATAATAGTTTGGATCTAACAGATATTGGATTTGGTGATAAACCAATAGCATTATTTATTGCAACACCTGATTCTGATAAGTCAAATGAAGTATTGGCAAGCATTTTAATTAGTCAACTTTATAGAATAAACTCTGAAAAGGCAACAAAAAGTCAAAGCGGGAAAATGAAGCGAAATGTTCACTTCCTATTAGACGAATTTGGAAATATGCCAACGATCGAAGGAATGGCCGGGATGGTGACAGTTGGTGCTGGGCGAGGTTTTCGCTATCACTTAATTATCCAGGCTTATTCACAGGTTAAATCAATGTATGGCGAAGAATCGGACACAATCATCGGAAACTGTTCCAATCAAATATATATTTTGACGGAAGATAAAAGCACTGCCGAACATTATTCGAGCATGTTGGGAACAAGAACGATTACAGATGTGAGTCGAAGTGGGGAATTGCATTCCTTCGATAAATCGCATAGTGAATCAACCAAAGAAAGGGCATTGTTGACCTCAGATGAATTGATGAGGTTACAAGAAGGACAATCCGTTGTAATTCGCGTAAATAAGCGACAAGATACGAAACGAAAAAAGATGGAACCAAAGCCAATTTTTAATAAAGGTCAAACAAAGCAGAAATTCCGTTATGAATATCTGGCAAATGACTTTGATACGAGCAAGTCCATTCTTTATTTACCGATTGTTTCTGATACGTATTATGACATGAATTTAAACGAAATGGTTTATTCAGCCAAAGTAAGGAGTGACTTATATTTACGGATGGCAGATGTAATGGATCCGGACGATTTTATTAGACTGAAACGAAATTTATTGCAAGTGGAAGGGCTGTCGCAAAAAGATAGAAGTACATTGCAGCAACAAATGCTGGCGGCCGATGAATGGTCATTTTTACACTATTTAAGTTATCTTGTTTTTCATCCAAGTCTTGAAGCATTGCATTTGAAATTGATAGAACCATTAAATAAATATTTGCCTCGGGATACTATGGCAGGCTGGCAGGAAAAAATAAATAAGAGAATGGAAAGTAAACTTGAATTAAGGAGGCAAGAAAAGGAAAGTGAACAAGAGGAGGAAGAAGACGTAGGAAATGAAGAAGAAGCGTTAATACAAAAGGCCATTAGTGAAAATTAAAAAGGGAGGAGATTGTTTTGGATGAAGGAAAAGAGCTATCGTGTGGATTGGGAAGTTATTGAGGAAATTGTTGTATTGCATAGAAGCCAAGGAGGCTGGGCAAAAGAGCTAAATTTGATCAGTTGGAATGGAGATAATCCAAAGTTTGACGTGAGGTGGTGGAATCCTGATAAAACAAGGGTTGGTAAGGGGTTCACTTTTACCAAAGAGGAATTAAAAATACTGTATGACACTTTACCAGAAGCACTTCATATATAATAGGCAAATATTTTCTACCGCAGACCATTATTGTTATACTGAAAAAAATGAACAAAAATGGAGTTGATGGGTGAAGATGAGAAAAAGAATCTGGAGCAGCTTGGTATTATTGTCACTTCTGCTTGTTTTAAGTGCGTGTGGCAATAAAGCAGAAGTTGGCATGAATCAAATTAGCTTAAAAGATTTAGAAGGAAAACTTGATAATGATGAATCATTTCTTTTAGTAACATTCTCAGCAAGTGAGGAAGACGTGGAAAAATCTGAACTAGTAGAAGCGTTTGATAAGTCATTGAAAAAAGATGAACAGACGGCTTTTTATGTGAATTTCGATGGGGAAAGTCAAGACACCCTTGATCAATTAGGTGAAAAATATACCCCTTCCGACTATAAAGGGGATGTATGGGAGCCAAAAGATGATGGATTGGTTCTAATTGCAGATGGGGCTGTGATGAAAAATCCAAGAGAAACATTGTTATCTCAATCATTAATTGAAGGCACAGCAAATGGAGATGACGGCTATGAAACTAGCTTCATGGAATATATGGATGATATAGATGCAGGGATTGCTAGTGCATTGGATTTTGCGGAGCAAAATAATATTGAATTAAGTTATTGATATTTAATATATGCAAAACTAATATCAGATATTTACTCTAAGGAATTGTTTTATTCCTTAATACGATTGAACTATTTTATCAAACAACTAATTTATATTTGACATTAACGTTGCGTAATACTGTAGCTTAATAACCAAACGATAATTTATAAGAGAGTTGATAAGATGAATGCTTATGAAGTTATGGATACATTAAGTCAGTATGGTGAATTGCTTGAAATTCGGGATTTAGAAAAACGCAAAGATTATTTCCGTTATGAAATGATGGAACCATTCAAACAAATGTGGAATTTAATTAACGTTCCCATAAAAGCGAAACAACAAAATGGATATGACGTTATCATGGCATCAAAAATGCTTGGTTTTGCTGATGTTTCAGATGATGAAAATATTAGAGAAGGATTATCTATTCTAAGAGAAAATAACTCCTATGCGGTTGCCGAAAACGCTCTTAAAAATTGCATTGCTAAAGCGAATAATGCGGGATTGAAGATAAATGCGGATGAAATCAAATTTGGATTATATATTTCAGACCCTGAAAAACTAAAGCTACAGAAAGGATATACAGGGTTTGGTGGAATACCGGGCTTTATAACTGTAAATATATATCCAAACGATTATAATTTACCCAAAATACCGGCAGTTATAGCCCATGAATTTAACCATAATATACGTTTTTCTTATTTTGATTGGGATCATGGGAATGTAACAGTAGGAGATTATCTCGTTATAGAGGGTTTAGCTGAATCATTTGCAAAAGAATTATACGGAACGGAGCAAATAGGTCCTTGGGTTACCAACATGGATAAGGAAGAGCTGAAGTATTCAATTGATGTTATCGGCGAAGCCCTTGATATAAAAGGATTTGCAGAAGTAAGTAGCTATATGTTTGGTGATGAAATTGCAGCGCAAGAAGGTTATCAACCTATTGGACTTCCCTTTTGTGCTGGATATGCAGTTGGCTACAAGACCGTCCAATCCTTTATGAAGAAGAATAATAAGACGATATACGAAGCGACTTTGGCCTCAACTGATGAAATAATTAATGGCTCCGAATTATTCTCCTAGTTCAACAAACGGGTACAAACCTAATAAAGAATATTGCACGTATCTCATGTAAGGATTATTTTATTAATCAACGTTTAAAAAAAGGAGGGTAAATAATGAATAAAAAGAAACTAAGGTATGCCATATTGAAAGAAATTGACAACGGTAATAAAGCACTTACTGAAGAGAATTTTGCGGTTACCGCAGATCAATTTGATGAAGCTATTAGGTTTCTAAATAGAGAAAATTATTTAGGAGGAGTTTTCTATGCGGACGATAGACCATGGTTAATTGAGGGGACAGCTTATTTAACAGAAGATGGCGAGAGTTACTTAGAAGAAAACAGTTCATTAGCTAAGACATATAAAGGTTTAAAAGAAATAAGGGATTGGTTAAAACTATAGTGACCTATAGTAAGCTGTTAATTCTTTGTGCTGCAATCTTTGCGCGTTTATGGTACAAGGAGATACCGTGGTACCAAAAGTCTTACATTCTTAATTATTAGTTCAACAAAAAGAATCCATTTTCCATGGGTTCTTTTTTTAATTCCTAAAGGTGGTGAAAAAAATATATGGACGATGAGGCAATGAAAAAGTTATATGAGGATTTATCGGACATTCTCGATATCTCCAGTGGTTGGCTGTATGATGATCTTCTCCGTAATATCGGTTGGGGCATTATACAGCTTTTAGTATGGATTAATGATTGGATTGAAGGCGTTGCTACGAAAGTAATTACCTTAGGTGGTTTATATGATAGTGAAGACATGGGTGGCTTCATAGATGTCTTGCAGCCCCTTGCAATCGGGCTGTTTGTCGTTTCTGTAACAGTCCTCGGTTTTATGTTCATGCTGAATAAAGTGGAAAAACGGAATGAAATCATTATGAATGTGTTAATTGCAGTGAGTGTCATTGTCATTCTTCCCAGTTTAATGGGAATGATGGAGGATTTGCTGCATAAAGGGCTGGATACGGTGGAGGCAGATGGGAAGATTTCTGATAACGTGTTAAAAAGGAATATTTCTGATTTAAAGTACTATCTGGATAGTGATTTCAACTATGCTGATGGGACAAATAAAGACACTGTAATGGGGGATGAGAATACATTGCCACATCCTCCCCATCGAACAGATAAAGATATTGGAACAAGTAATTACTATTATGCAAATAAGCTGAAGAACCCCGATTTGATTGATGTAACTGAAAAGCTTGATATCTATGAAGATGAAGGTTGGTTTAGCTGGACAACGGAAGACTGGGTCAAAGAATTGACGAACGATGAAAAGGAATTTTTAAAAAACAGACTTGTTCAAAATGGAGACGGTACTTCAAGGATTGAAAAATTAAGTGAAAACTCGGTACCAGCGACAAACTTAGGGCAGCAAAGTTATTATCGTTATCACGTCAATTGGGCTATTGCCATTACGATATTAGCTGTGACAGGATTTGCCTTGATAGTAACAACATTAAAAATTGGCCGTGCCATGTTTGATTTAGCTTTTCATCAAATATACGCAATGTTTACCGCATCAACGGATATAACAGGTGGCCAAAGATTGAAGAAAGTATTAACTGAAATTGTTAGTACGTTTGCCGTTATCTTTGTGATGATTGTACTTCTGAAATTGTTCATTATCTATGCACAGTGGGCGAATGATTTAGAACAAGAGATTGGAATTGTAGGTGTCATCATTTTGCTCATTGCTGGTGCATGGGCGCTTATTGATGCTCCGGATATCGTACAGCGAACAATGGGAATAGATGCAGGACTTCGTTCAGGATGGCAGGCGATGATGGGCGCATATGCTGGTACGAAAATGGCTGGCGCTGGTGCATCTATGGTTGGAAAAGGTGCTGGGAAAGTTGTTAAGACTGGTGGCAAAACAGCAGGAGGTATTGGTGCAGGTGGAGTTGGTGCATACAAAGGGGTGAAAGCCGGTATGCGAAACAACAATACGAAGCCTGTTCCTCCGCGCAATCCAGATCAAAAAGCTTCTCAACATGAACAACAATTTTCAACGAATGCCGTAAACAATCCAAACGTTGAATCAAAAACAAACACTGTTCCAACAAAGCCAAATACAAGTGTTCCTAGTCGCAGTGGCTCGCTGGCAAGTAGTATCCCAATCAACACAAATAATGTGTCAGGAAGTGATAGTGGTGGGTCAAGTAATGTAGGTGGAGGATCAACTTCATCTAGTCAGCATAAGCCGAATGTCAATGCTGGTGGGCAAGGACATATTCATCCGCAACGAAAGCATACGTTACTTGGCGGAAATCGTACTGTACAACGTGCAAATCATTTTCTTTCCCGAGCACATAATACAGGTTATGACATTGGACAAAAATTGAGCCAATTTAAGGGAAACGTACAACAGGCGAAGCAAATCAAAATAGAAAAAAGGGGATTGAAATCCAATGAAATACGAGATACCGAAAGAGATTAAATCCAAGCCGAAAATAGTAGGATTAGAAATGAGAGAGCTGGTTATTATTTTGATTAGCTCTCTTTTATTATTAACGGTCTTACGGGAATTGGTGCATAGCTTATTTATTCTTTTTTATTTCGGTGTAGCAATTGTAGGCATGATTTATTTGTTTTTGCCGAGTGGCAACAATCCCGAGAAGCGAAATTATGAATCTATCCTATTAATGTTTCGCCATAAAAAGGGAGTGTACCATGCAATGGATAGAAATGAAGTAGAAAATGAACAGTTTCTAAAAGACAAGGAGGGTGAGTAAGCAGAATGCAACCCTTAAAGTTAATTAAATCAAATCCGGAAAAGCTGGATGAGGACACATGTGAAGAAGAGACGGAAATGGTTACAAAGACAAATAAAAAACCTAACAAAATGGTTCAGCTACTGCAAAAGCTCAAACATCAGAAGAAAGTGAAAAAAGAATTTCAAGAAGATATGAAAGAACAAGGCAAAAAGCCCAAGTTGTTAAAACAAACATCCGATATTCTTCCTTTTGTACAAATACACGATGATTACATTCTGCTGAAAGAAGGGGTCATGGACATTTTTCAAGTGGAAACAAAAAACATTCATGCTTTAAATGATGCGGATTTAAATTACCTACTGTTAAATCGAGCGCAATTTCTCAGAAGTTATTTTCGTTCTTTCAAGGAAGTTATCTTAAACTTCCCAACAAATACGGAAGTACAGCGGGCATATTGGTTGAAAAAACAGCAACAGGCGAAGAATGCTTCACGGTTAAAGTATATTGAGCAAAAGTTATTCGAATTCGAGTATTTAGAAAGAGAACGATACAATCGGGAGTTTTTCATGTTTATCTATGCAGATGATAAAGAAGAACTTGAGGACCGAAAAAATGACTGTATGCAAGGGATGCAAAGTTCATTTCCATTACAGAGGTTATCCAAGAACAAAAAGGAACAGATATTGTTTCTATTAAATAATCAAAATACGCAGCTTTAAAGAAAGGATGGTAGGTGTGAAACAACATACAAATACTTTTATTGAGGAAGAAAAGAGTTCTAAGAAACCAAAACTGGATAAAGTGTTTCTAACGAAAATACAACCCCAAGGTGGCATGACTTTTAAAGATAAGTACATTCAAAAAGGAGACGGTTATGAAGCGTGCATCCATGTGTGGGATTATCCTTCCAATGTCAATTTGCTTTGGTTGGATAAAGTGATGGCTATGTATGATGTTACCGTTGTGGCTGATGTGACCACAATGGATCAGGATGAAACGATTAGTTCGATTAATAAGAGCATGGTGGAACATGATGTCCGTTTTCGTAGCGCGAAACAAGAATCTGACCGGATGGACGCTCAACGAAGTTATAAAGAAATGGAAGATTTATATCAACAAATTTCCGAATAAAAGAGAGGGAAAAGGGATGCCAGCAATTACGCTTGCATCTGGATTACCGTATCACTTTTCAGAGTTAAATGATCGAACAGGCAGTTTTCTAGGTACATCGTTTACTGGTGGAAATGTTCTATTCGATTTGTTTCATAAAGATAAATTAAGACGCTTTTACAATGCAGTCGTTGTTGGGAAAATGGGCGCCGGTAAATCGACTACGTTAAAAAAATTACTTATGGATAATGAAGCTAGAGGAAATTTCATTCGAGGGTTTGATGTGACAGGGGAATTTAAAACCTTAGTTGGTGCACTAGGAGGTCAATCCATTAGCTTGGATGGAAGTGATGGGATTATTAATCCACTCCAAATTTATCGGGCAGATGATAAAAGCAATTACAAAGAAGAACAGGTAAGCTTTGAACAATATGAAAAGCAGTGCTTTATGCAACATATATCAAAGGTTGCTATCTTTTATGAATTTCTTGCTGGCAGTCCTTCTACAGAG
Source organism: Gracilibacillus salinarum (assembly GCF_022919575.1). Classification (NCBI taxonomy): domain Bacteria; kingdom Bacillati; phylum Bacillota; class Bacilli; order Caryophanales; family Bacillaceae; genus Gracilibacillus; species Gracilibacillus salinarum. The sequence goes on from NZ_CP095071.1 coordinate 3,172,164, forward strand.
GAAATTGAAGAATTTAAAAAGATCTTACGCATGTTTTATGAATCGCTGGGCTTTATGGAAAAAACTAAAACAACAGGTGTGACGACATTGGGAAACAAAGAATATCCAATCTTTAGCGACTTGCTAGAATATATTCGAGAGCAGCTATATGACAACCCAGAGAAACGAACGATACGTCCTGAATTATCTATTTCACGGGTGGATCGGTTGGAGAAAATTGAATTAGTCGTTGATAACTTAGTAAACAGCTATGCTTCATTGTTTAACGGTCATACAACGATTCAGGATATCACTGATGAACAAGTGATTTTCTTTTCTATTCGTAATCTCACGAAATTGGAAAAGAATGTGTTTCAAGCACAAATGTATAATACGTTAAATTTAATCTGGGATAATTTGATCCAAGTGGGAGCAAGACAAATGAAACAGATGTATCAAAGTGAAACATTCGACCCTGATGATGCGGTCCGATTTTTAATTATGATTGATGAAGCACATCGCTTAGTGAATGCCGAAAATATGTTAGCTGTCTCATTCTTAACAGATTTTGCAAGAGAAGCCCGTAAGTATTTTGGAGGGATGATTTTAGCTAGTCAATCCATTCGAGACTTTGTTCCAGATAATAAAGACACTGCAACTGTCACAAAAATTCGTACGTTATTTGAACTGACCCAATATAAGTTTGTGATGCAGCAGGACTCAAACACATTGGATTCTTTACGAACAATTTTTGAAGGGCAACTAACGGAAAGCGAATTGGAACACGTCCCACAACTCCAGCAGGGAGATTGTTTATTAAGTATTTCAGGTGTCGGAAACATCATGTTATCTATTGAGGCAAGTGAAGAAGAATTAAAGCTGTTCACTGGAGGATTGTAAACGATGCGAGAAGATAATCATGAAAAACGAATCTTTTATAAGTTTATCTTTCTATTAGTCGTGACCGGTTTAATTGTGATTGTTTGGATATGGAAATGGGCTGCCGATGATCCAAAAGAGCAAGATCCGAAAGAAATGTTTGAAACGTCCAGCCAACAAGAAAACATGCAAGAGCCGGTTAATATAGATGAGGAAAAAATAAATGCTGTATTAAAAGATGAAGGAGAATCCAAGAAGCCGGACGCAGCAGATGAAAATAAGCAAAGTGAACAAACAGAAAGTAATCAGGAAGAGGACGATTTGGAACAAAAATATATCATCCAATATAGTGAACGGGAAGTGGAACAAGCGAAAGAGCAGGCAGAAAAGGTGCTTGCCCTTTATATATTGCAAGTAACGGATTGGGACAAGTGGGAGGATGCAGTTACAGCAAATTATCTTGAAAATGTGCAAAAGGAAATGACCAACTTTAAAGATGAAAAAGCAAAAAGAGAGTTAGATGCAATTGATCTATTTGCTTCTCAACCTTTGAAAGATGGAGAAATAACGTATGGCGCATATGCTTCGTGGCATGTCACCGTGAAAGGAAAATCAACATCTAAACCAATGCAGTTATACTATATTACGTTACAAAGGGAAGATGATAAGTGGATTGTCAGCAATATGGTGACACCGAATAATCAAAACATGGAAGGAGAGGGGAAGGAGAAGTAGTGAAGCATTTAAAACAATTTGCAAAACATCTGATAAGGAAGAAGCTACTCGTAGGAACGGGTAGCTTTTTAATTGCGAACATTATTCCTGTCCTAATCTTTCTTGTTCTTTGTACATTGTTGATGGCGGTTATTGGTGCATTAAGTGGTAGTGTTGATCATCAACATAATGATCAAGATGATGATGGTGGAGGTGGTTATATTTGTTCGCCAACAGGTGATATGAATCAAAAAGAATGGGATAGTTACTTTAAGCATGAAGATCGCTCAGGCGTTTTCAAAGGATATGGTAATGATATTATCGAACTATCTGAAGAAAAGGGAATTGATCCAATTCTTTTTGGTGCTATCGCTTTACATGAAACAGGTTACGGAACTTCCAGTGGGGTAGTTGATAAAAATAATCCTGGAGGCTTAATGGATCCTGCAACAGATTGGCAAGCACTACAACGTTTTCCAACATTAAAAGATGGTTTAGAAGCCATGGCAGATACTTTATATAATCGTATTATTGTAGATGGATTAGTAACAATTGAACAACTGGGGGAAGTGTATGCTCCGATTGGCGCAGAAAATGATCCAAACAATTTAAACAAACATTGGATACCAACGATGAAAAAGTTAACTGCAAACATGGGTGGATTAACCATGAATTGTGAAGCAGAAGATCATGTTGATATGGAATTAATCGGTGGTAAGTCTTGGGTTTCACCATATACCAAAACCATTACTTCCGGCTTTGGTTATCGGTCGGGATGTGAAAATTGCACCACATTTCATGCTGGGATAGACATTGCAAGTGCTGGGATAAGGAATACACCGATTGTATCTTTTGCAGATGGGAAAGTGACCATAAGTGAATCGAACGGCACAACATTTGATTCCACTATAGAGAATATGGGAAATGGTTATGGCTGGTATATAGAAATCAATCATGGAAATGGCATTAAAACCCGTTATGCTCATATGGGCAAGAAAGGAATACCTGTTGGAAGTGAAGTGAATGCAGGTGATGTGATAGGTCATGTTGGTTCAACTGGTGCATCAACTGCGCCTCATCTTCATTTTGAGATTTTAATGGAAGGAGAAAAGGTTGACCCTATGCCGCATGTTAAATCATTTTTATCAGGAGAAAAATGATAGGGGAAGGAGGAATTGGTCGCGTGAAAAGTAAATTCAATCGCAGAAGAGAAAACAAAGTCTATATTGGTATTATCGTCACACTAGGCGTTTTGCTTGGTGTTTTTTTAACGTCTAAATCATGGATGTATGATGATAGTGCCATCGCACAAACGCCATATAATAAATCAATTAACGGACTAAATCAGACAACATTAATTTTAAGGAGTTGGGAATATAATCCGAAGAATCAACTCATGGAGGTAACAATTGAAACAGTTCATACGGGTACAGATGCAGCAGAACCAACATTTACATTTGAAGCAAAGGGAAAGGAATCAAAAGAAACCTACCCAGCAAAAAAAGTGTATGAATCCGACAATGTGATGGTCATTCACATTGAACATGTTCCAACTGAATACCGTGTTATCGGTTTATTTGTGATAGAGCATCGGGACGACAAAATATTGAAACAAGAGTATAAACGACAACTGGAAAATGATAGTGATGCTGCTACAACGGAGACAGATAAAATTGAAAAGTTCGATTTGCCGAAGCCAGAAGATGTGATCATTGTGGGGGATTATCGTGAGACTGAAGTAAATAAGAACCTTGTTGCAAAATCGGATAAGGCATATCAAAAAGAAGCAATCGTCACAGACATGGAACGAATCAAACAAGAAATATCTACAATTATAGATGAAAATATTCCTTTCCAACAGGAATTAATTACTACTTTAACAAAGGAGAAAACATCATTAAAAAGTGAAATGGAATTTGAAACGAAGGAAGAACAAACTGAAACAGAGAAGGAAATAGAACATAAAGATAATGCCATTTCCAGTGCAAAAGAAGAAATTGAAGCATACAAATCAAAGGTAAAAGAGCTCAAGGAAAAGTACGATAATCGGAAAGAAAAACTCGATACATTGCTTCATCCTGAACGTCAATTAGTAGAAGAAAATCACGAACCAAAAGAACAAAAACAGCAACAGCAAAAGAAGAAAAATAAAGATGAGCCTTCAGGAAAAGAGGGGAAATAAGTATTAAAAGGTCTATATTAAACCTATATATTCAGCAAGAAACACCTATATAAAAGGTATATTTACTATTGAAAAAATGGGCTTGCTGGAAAACTAGGCGCTGCCTAGTCACCCACGCTATGTGGGTACACTTCCCCCTTATCCTGTTCAACAATCCCTGTTCATGTGAACGGGGATTTTCCTGTTTTTTATGCGACGCGTGGAAGGAGCGGATTTGAATGGAAATAAAGATTCGGGATGTAGATGTTCGTGCCGTAAAAGTGTTAGATGAGGAAGCTAAAAAACAAAAGGTATCAAGGAATGTATTACTGAAACGAATGGTAGAGGACGCAGTGAAATTTGATGGGATTAAGTTTGCAGAAAAGGAATTAGATGTGACAGTAAGTCGAGTTGCGGATGGATTGGAAATGACGTTCAAACGATTAAATCATTTGGAAAAAAGAACACTCCATCTGTATTTGATTTTATGTGATGCGCTTGGATTAAATCCTGAAGAAGCCGATCACATTTTAGACAAAGCATTTCCTATGGACAACAAGGAGGGAAAATAAAATGAGTATGACAGAAGAGAAAAAGCAAGGATCTTACTTTTTGCTAAGCCCTGAAACGAAAGAAAAAATTAAAGTGGCAGCGAATGAAAATCATACGTCTCAAGCGAATGCCATTGCCTTAATGGTGGATGCTTATTTTGAAAATAAAGAAGAAGAATATGTTCTATTCAAACAAACGATTTCTGACTTACTGGATGAAAAATTAGATTTCGTAAAAGAGAAAATGAATCGCATTCAAGTAGCAAGTAACGTTATTGATCGGGACACGAAAATCATTCTGGAGTTCATGAACCATTACTACCTGGTGAATAAATTCAAAAACTTAATTACAACGGAAGAATTTAAAACAAAAGGAATGGAACAAGCAGAAGATTTGGTGCAAAAACGAATCCATAAACACCGGCAAAAGAAATTAGACTATGAACGACAAAAGGAATTAAAGCAACAAGCGCAATCGGGAGGTCAGGAATAGATCATGAGTCCAGCAGTTGTATTGCGAAGTAAATTTGTTACACCTAGGTCGAGTACGTTTAATGATTACATTAATTATATGGATCGTGAGGATGCGAAACAACATGTGAAAATGGATACCTCATCTGATAAAGAAAATGATTTTGATGTGTTCTATCACTTCATGGATTATATGGATGATGACGAAAAACAAGGTGAGTTATTTACCTCCAGTAAAGACAGATTGAATGACAAAGAAAAGCAAACAGTCAAAGAACAATTTCAACTAGCACAACAAAATGAATCACCAATGTGGCAAGATGTGATCTCTTTTGATAATGAATGGTTGGCGAAGCAAAAAATATACAATGCAACGACTCATAACGTTGATGAAACAAAAATGAGGGGTGTTGTACGGGAAACGATGCAAACAATGTTACAAGCAGAAGGAATGCAGCGATCAGCAATTTGGACGGCAACCCTGCATTACAATACCGATAATATTCATGTACATGTCGCAACCGTAGAACCTCATCCAACAAGAGAACGAATGAATGTATTGGATAAAGAATCGAATACATGGCATGAAGAATATCGAGCCAAACGAAAGCCAAAAACGTTAGACAAAATGAAGTCCAAAGTTGCCAATATTATTTTAGATCGTGCGCATGAACGAAATAAAGTAGATGAATTGTTGCGTGGAACCATACGCTACAAAAAGGAAAACAATATTTCCTTATCTTCTTTCAGAAAAACAGAAACTTTATTTAAAGAAGCGATGAATCGTTTGCCTGAAGACCGAAAACAATGGCGTTATGGTTATCAATCTATCAATGAGGCTAGACCTTATATAGACGAAATAACCGAAATTTATTTAGAGCAGTTTCATCCAAAAGAGATCCAAGCATTAAAAACAAAATTGAATGAAGAAGTAGATGTGATGAAAGAAATGTACGGTGATGGAAGTGATTACCAACAATATAAAGATACAAAATTAGATGATCTTAAAAAGCGTATGGGAAACGCAATTTTAACCGAAATGCGCGTAGTTGATAAAGAAGAAAGGGTGTCGGACTTCGAGCGGAAAATAGCTATAAGACAATTTAATGCATTAGAAAAAGAAAACCAGCAATCTTTTTTCCAACGCTATAATGGAAAGGGAGATCCTAGTTTGCATGTTTCTATTATCCGTTTGAAGCAAGCGATGCGGAAAACATTTCATGATTATAAGCGAGAGAGACATATGGATGAATTTGATCAACTGGTGGAGAAGGGTTGATTTAGTGAAACCTAACATTTTTGTGTCATGTTTGATATACTTTTGTTAGATTGTGGTATTCAATTAACGGGCACAGGGGGAGTATTTATGATTTTTATAAGTCACCAGCATAAAGATAAAGAATTTGTAGGAGATATTGCGCAAACTTTAAGCGATATTTTCGGCGAAGAAAAAGTATTTTTTGATGATTGGTCAATAAAGCCAGGGGAGAACATAGTTAATCGAATGAATACTGGGTTAGAGGAGTGTAAATATTTTTTCTTCTTTGTAACTCGTAATAGCCTTGAAAGTGAAATGGTTAATTTAGAATGGACATCTACATTAATAGATAAGGCTAATCGTCAAATTGAATTTATACCTATTCGTGCTGATGATGTCAATGTTCCTCAAATACTAAAGTCAATCAAATATCTTGATTTATATTCAAATGGAATGGATACAATTAAGACTCAAATTATAGAAATAGTACAGGGACAGGAAACGAATAGGAAATATCCAACATATCAGAATTTAGAAGCTTACGTACTAAGAGAAAGTGAAAAAGAGTTAAAGTTCTTCATTAAAGCTAAAAGATTTTTTGAGCCTAATGGGAAATTTGTTCTTGTAACTAAATTAGACGACAAACAAGCAGAATTTAACCTAATTGGTGGAGGTATGACCCGTAATTCATTTAACCCAAATGCTGCACAATTAGGGGGAGAAAATGCTAATGTCTTCTTCCTTGAGATACCTGAAGGAGTAAAAAAAGGATTCAAAATCGGGTTGAGCTTTATAAAAAAGGTTTCTAGTGATGTAGATATAGCTTTATTTCATATGAAGACGGAGAGTAAATTTGAAAGAATACCAACGACTTTGATTAACTCCGAAATTGATATACCAACCTCTTAAATTTCTATAGTGGAGTTTTTTTAAGTAACCTGTCAATTGCAGAGTATGCGTGTTACAGAATTGACTGCGATTGTATAAGAAAAGCATTAATCTATGACACATGTTCCTTGAATTAAATAGCAGTTTTAAAAGCACAGACATTAATTGTTAATAATTAATTCTGTGCTTTTTTGTATGCAATTTTTAGTGTGACTTATCGATCGGTATTACAAATAACAGAAAGGAATGGTTTGAGTGAAGAATAATCAACAGAGTATTTTAGATTACTTTGGTGTAGACAGTCAAAAGGAATTACTGGAGTTCATGCAGGAGCATCCGGAAGATAAGGATGTTCTTACGTTAAAGGAATTAATCATTCGTACGGAAAATGGCGGTGATACGGATGAATAATCTGTATGAGCATTTTGGCTGCTCATCCAAAGAGGAACTTTATCAAAAGGTAACCAAAGATGATGATTCCGTAAGAAGTTTAGTGGATTTTATAGACTTTTCAAAAGGACAAATGAACAGCAAAGAAGCAGGGATCTCTTCTCCACAGGATTTTATTGAATTTGTTACGAAGAATAAAATGCCTGCAAAAGATGAGATGGTATCTGTGTTTTGCTCCACCAAAAATGAGCCATTACATTTAAGTCGATATAAATTTCATGATCAAGATGATTTGAAAAGAGCGTTGAAAGAAGGTTTACATGCAGGCGGTGTATCCATGTTTAATTTATCAAACAGTTCTACGTCTACTGGTAAGGAAGCAGAAATGACCAAATACTTTAAAACATTTGGGATAGATGTGATTGATGGATTTAGCTATAACGAATTCAGCGACACAATCACATCCAATCAGGAAATGATTCCGTATAGTCGCGATAAATATGCACCATCTGTGGATAGTGTTGCCGAAAGTGAAGGTCATACCATGACAGCTTATAATCTGCAAAATGGCATAAACACATACCAAGGATTTGACGAATTTACTTCTTTTTTCGCTAATCAAGAGATTGTTGGATCTCATATGTTGAAAGATAATGCAAAGGTGAAGAAAAGCTTGAAAGTTGGTTATCAGTATGATTGGCAAGAATCGTTTGGAGTAATTGCTTGTGATGCTGATGGGAAAGTTCTAGCTGTTAAAGAACTTTTCAAAGGGTCACCAAATGCAAGTATAGTGGATAAGAAGGTATTTACAAAGGAATTATTGTCGCAAGAAGATGTATCAAAGGTTGCCGTTTTTCATAACCATCCTTCAGGCATACCGGAACCAAGTGCTGAAGATAGAAATGTGACCAAAGGTTTGAAAGAAATATCCGAAAAATTGGATGTACAGCTTTTGGATCATTTTATTGTCGGAAAAAAGAATGTCTATTCCTTTGCAAAAGATATTCCTGGACATGTTAGCAGCAATGAAGATTATAGAAAACTCATTGAAAAGCAGTCAAAGACAAAAGGCGGTAAGCAGCATGCATTTGAAATGGAAATGTGAGCAAAAGAAAGGGGAAGAACGTTTTAATGGGACATACATTAATTTTAGCTGAAAAGCCGAGTCAAGCAAAAGCGTATGCAGATGCTCTTCAACATACAAAGAAACAAGATGGTTATATAGAGGTAAATGATGGTCGCTTTTTTAAGGAGAAAGCATATATCACTTGGGGATACGGGCATTTGGTTGAACTTCTTTCTCCTGAACAATATAACGAAACATGGAAAATATGGAGATTAGATCAGTTGCCGATGTTTCCGGAGCAGTTTCGTTTTCAGGTAAGTAAAGACAAGAAAAAGCAATTCAATATAGTGAAAAGACTTTTAAATGATTCAGCTGAAATTATTGTTGCAACCGATTGTGACCGAGAAGGCGAAAACATTGCAAGAAGTATCATATCACTTGCTGGTGCATCACATAAACCAACCAAACGATTGTGGATTAACTCCTTAGAAGTGGATGAGATACAAAAAGGATTCCGTCATTTAAACACCGGAATTAATTATCTTTCATTATATAAAGAAGCTCAAACAAGGCAATATAGCGATTGGCTAGTAGGAATGAACGCTTCCAGACTATATACATTGCTATTACAAAAGAAAGGGATGAAAGGCGTATTCAGCGTTGGCAGGGTACAAACAGCTACTCTGTATTTATTATACAAACGTCAAAAGGAAATTGAGGATTTTGTTTCCCAAGACTATTTTACCTTTCAAGGGAAAGTCCAAGTGCCAAATGGTTCGTTTGAAGCGAAACATAAACAACGCTTTGCAACAAAAGAAGAAGCACAAAAAGTATTGCAAGAAAGAGGCGTTCAGCTTGGAATAAATGATGGTATTATTCAGGAAGTGAAAAAAGAATGCAAAAGAACAAAGTCACCAAAGCTACATTCTTTATCTTCCTTGCAAAGTACGGCAAACAAGCAATGGAAGTACAGTCCGTCCGAAGTATTAAAGATTGCACAAAGCCTATACGAAAAGAAAGTTCTATCCTATCCAAGGACAGACAGTCATTTTATAACTGATAGCGAATTTGGTTATATCAAAAACAATTTATCGAACTATCAAGAATGTATCGGGGTAGATGTTGAAGTTGTTTATCCTGCTGCCCAGAAGCGATATGTAGATAATACGAAGGTTGCCGAACACTATGCCCTCGTTCCAACAAAACAAACGCCAAATTTTAGTGCCTTAAACGAGAAAGAAAAGAATATTTATCAAGAAGTGGTTGCAACTACCTTAGCGATGTTCGCTCCAGACTATGAATATGAAGAAACAAAGGTAGCGATTGATGTGAAAGGGATTAACTTTGAAGCGACCGGAAAGGTTGAGAAACAATTAGGCTGGAAATCATTATTTAAAAATCAACAACAAGCTAAGAAAAAGGAAATTGTCTTACCAGCAATGGAAAAAGATCAAGCTTGCCAAGTTAATGTAGAAATAGCGAAAGGACAGACAAAAGCCCCTAAGTATTATACCGAGGGGCAACTGATTAATGTGATGAAATACGCTGGAAAAGAAGTAGAGGATGAAGCATTGCAGCATACTTTAAAAGAAAGTGAAGGAATTGGAACAGAGGCAACTAGAGCAAGCATCATAGAAACATTAAAAGACCAATTGTATATTGAGATTAGAAAGAATCAAGTAACTGTATTAGACAAAGGGAAAATACTTTGTCAGGCCGTAGAAGGAACGTTACTTGCTAGTCCAGAGATGACAGCGAAATGGGAAACGTATCTAAATAAAATTGGGGAAAATAAAGGATCGCAAGAAGTGTTTCTCGATAAAATCAAACAAATGATTGAGTCTTTAATGCAAGAAGCACCTAGGGAAATTGGTAACTTGGCACAGGCATTACAACAGGTGAATGAAAAATCTTTTATTGGTGATTGTCCTTGTTGTAATCATGAAGATGGAAAAATTCAAGATAAAGGAAAGTTTTATGGATGCAGTCGTTATCGTGAAGGATGTACATTTACGTTACCAAAGAAATTCCTTGGAAAATCCATAAGTCAGATAAACATTAAAAAGTTATTGGGTGGAGAAAAAACCAATTTAATTAAAGGATTTACAAGTAAAAAAGGAAAAAAGTTTGATGCGTCTTTACGCTATGACCAAACCGAACAAAAAATAACATTTGAATTCCCGAAAGGATGATTGTGACGGATATGTATGTAAATGGGGCATATAAGATGGTTGATTTAGGGTATGTAAAGGAAATTAAAGAAGCCAGTGTTGTTTTCATTGTTGATGTTGGGGAAATAGAAGTTGAAGTAGATGCAGTCACAAAGGATGCTATAGAGATGATAAATCAAGCAGATGAAGAAGCACTGATACCATTGGATATAAAGGAGAAAGCAGTCATCTTGGAGGGTGAACCAGCTTGAGATACGACTAAGGGGAAGCCGCTTAGTGAAAAGTCCATGTAAAAAAAGATGTTGATCGCTGATGTAGCGGTCTTTTTTTATTTTGTATATGAAAGATTAATAGGCTGGGAAAATAAATTGCTGATATATCTAAGGGGCTTCCTGATGGGAGTTCCTTTTATTTTATGGGAGGATGATATTTCATGAAAAGAAAAACATTCGAACAAAAACAGGAAGAAGTGAAGCAATTAACAGAAACGATGGATCATTCCATTGAATCCTATTTTGAAACACCTGAACAAATGGCTGAACACTTAGCTTTTATGATGCAGTTTTATCAATATTCATTACGAAATACAGCCTTAATTCAGAGTCAATTTAAGGGAGCGCAAGCAGTAGGAAGTTATAAGTTTTGGCAGGAAAAAGACTTTCAAGTGCAAAAAGGAGAAAAGGCCATTCAAATTTTAGTGCCAAATAAGACACAACCGAAATTCAAGAATGAAAACGGCAAATGGAAAAGCATAAAAAAGGCGACTGAACAGGAAAAGGAATTATTAAACAAGGGGGAATTAGAGGAAAAGGCAAGTGGGTTGTATTTTGGGAAGGGTAGCGTTTTCGATGTATCACAAACTAATGCAAAAGCTAGTGATCTTCCAGATATTTTTCCAAATAGATGGCTGGAGGGGAACGTTGCAAGCTATCAAAATATGTTAGAAGCTTTGAAAAAAGTGGGAGATAAACTAGATGTGACAATTGGTGAGCCTTTGGAGGAGCTAGGTGCTGCAAAAGGTGCGTTTTATCAAGGGATAAATGGTAGGAAGAATCATATTGGTTTAAATCCACGCAATGGTGAATTGCAAAACGTGAAAACATTAATCCATGAATTGGCTCATGCCAAGTTGCATGGTACAACTGATAAGCATTTCAATCTATCTTCAGAAGAAAAGGAATTCCAAGCAGAAATGACAGCCTATACAGTAGCCTCGTACTTTGATATTGATACAAGTGATTATTCTTTGGGCTATCTTGCAAACTGGACACAGGGCAAGGAATTGAAGGATAAAGCGCAGTTACTTGAAGAAGTAAGGGGAGCAGCTGTAGAGTTTATAGAAACCATGGAGCCTGAATTGATGAAAGAACAGGAGAAAGGCATGGAAAATGGAAAAGATGTGTTCATACAGGCTGTTCACGACAGAAAGGATCTATCAGAACTGACAGAAGTTAATAAAGCGGCGATGGGTTATGTAATTGATCATAAGGAAGAAGAGCATACAAAGGGATTATATTATTATGTGGATGGTGATGTCGTTGTCGGAGTTGATAATTCAACAGGTGAAGCTTGGACGGAGGAATTTGACCATATTGTAAAATGCAAAGCATGGTTAAAGCGATATGATTTGGATATTGAGCAGCCACAAATATTTATTGAATCAACGGAGGCACCAGAATTAGACTCTGATTCGATGATGGATTTTGCAAAAGGTAATGCATTTATGGAGAAGCTGGAGGAAAGATATCAGGATGATAATAGATACTATAAAACACGGTATAGCATTGTTTTTCCTAAGAGCAAGAATTCAAAGATGGAAGTTATTAATATGGAGCGGCTAGATGTTGGTGATGGCGAATTTTTAAATCCTCATCATCAGGCTAGAAAGGAAGGAAATCTTACTGACGAACAACAAATGATGCTTGATGATGCTGTTTATGGTCATTTGCTTGAAAGTGAAAGACTTGATATTAATGATTGGTTGAAAGGCAAAAATGAGAAGAAAAAACTACAAACAGTAGACATGGATATGATGTGATAATCTTCATAGTTTGATATACTTGCTATTAGTGTAATAAGGCTTTCATGGGTGGTAGCTCACCCCTTTTTTGAGAAAGGGGGTGATACGATGACAGTATTCGAAGCGTTGATCCTGATGATCACGTTCGCAACTTTAGTTGTAGCTATACTGTCAGAACAAAAAAAGTAACCACCCGATGAATGCCTAGCCGCATGTTGGTTGGTTACTTTTCTGACCTAAATATGTGAGCTGTCCCCTTGAAGGGCTGTTACACACTAGACCGTTCCATGTACCAGCATGGGCGGTCTTTTATTATTGTATGACTTTCTATATATAGTATACCTCATTTTCTCCGTAAAATAAACATGTATGGATTATCATTGTATGGTTATAAAGAATTTAAAACAAAAAATATGTCGACTTTTAAACTAAAAGCTTTTGAGAACTTGATTATAAAGTGGGTTTGTGTTATTTATGTGTCTTTTGTGTTATCTTTAAAGAAAGCAATACATATTTTAATAGAATTTAAAAGTGAGGTTGTATGAATGAATGAAAGTATGTTTCACCAACAAACAGGTATAAATATTCAAGAAAAAGCTAATTTAATCTGGAGTATAGCAGATTCAATTCGAGGATTATATAAACCACATCAGTATGGAGAAGTTGTACTTCCAATGACTGTTATAAAGCGCTTTCACGATACGTTATTACCAACTAGAGATAAAGTACAAGAAACCTATCAAAAAGTAAAGCATTTAGAAGTAAAAGAAGGATTCCTACAAAAAGCTTCTGGATATGGGTTTTATAATGTAAGCAATTTTACTTTTGAACGTCTTCTTGCTGAACCAGATAATATCGAAGAAAACTTTCTAGCCTATTTAAATGGGTTTTCTGAAAACGTCCAAGACGTTTTAAAGAACTTTGAATTTGAACGAGAGATAAGGAAGCTTGCCAATAATGATAAATTATTCTTTATCATCCAAGAGTTTAATTCTGAAAAAGCGTACATGGGGCCAGACAGAATTACAAGTACCGATATGGGGTACATATTTGAAGAACTCATCAAGAAGTTTTCAGAGAGCTATGATGAGGAAGCAGGATCGCACTTTACCAGTCGTGACATAATTTACCTAATGACAGATCTATTAATTGCAGAAGAGAAAGACGTATTAATTGATGAAGGCGTTGCAAAAACAGTATATGACCAGACAATGGGTACTTCCCAGATGCTGAGTGCCATGGAAGAACGCTTAAAAGCATTGGATGCCGAGGCAGATGTTACTACTTTTGGACAGGAAATTAATGAGCAAACTTTTGCGATTGCCAAAGCAGATACGATGATTCGAAATAGTGACTCAAATAATATGAGATTAGGAAACACACTAACGGAGGATCAATTCGAAGGTTATACCTTTGACTATTGTATTTCTAATCCACCGTTCGGGACAGATTGGAAATCAGAGTATAAAAAAGTAAAAGAAGAACATGACCGTGGTGAAACCGGTCGGTTTGGTGTTGGGCTACCCAAGAAGAATGACGGTCAACTTCTCTTTTTATTAAATGGGTTAAGTAAACTAAAAGACACTGGACGAATGGCAATTATACATAATGGTTCAGCTTTATTTAGTGGAAATGCCGGTGGTGGAGAAAGTGAAATCCGTCGTCATGTCATTGAGAATGATTACCTAGAAGCTATTGTCCAGTTGCCTAATGATTCCTTTTACAACACGGGCATTGCTACATATGTATGGGTTTTAACCAAAGAGAAACCTAAACATCGTATTGGAAAAATACAGCTAATCGATGCTTCCAATATGTATGAAAAAAGAAGGAAAAATATCGGTAGTAAACGAGTTGACATTAGTAGAAATTGCCGCGAAATAATTGTAAAAGCATACGGAGAATTTTTAAATAAAGAATATTCTCTAGGCGAAAGAATGGTTGAATCGAAAATACTAGACAACGAGGATTTTGGCTTATATAAAGTAACCGTGGAAACCCCACTGTATGACGAAGAAGGAAATATTGTGATGAAAAAGAATAAGCCTGTAGCAGATAAAGATAAAAGGGACACAGAAGAAATTCCATTAAAAGAGAACATTCAAGTATATGTGGAAAAAGAAATAAAGCCATTTAATCCTGATGCTTGGGTTGATGAGAAGAAAACTAAAATTGGATACGAAATACCATTCACACGTCTTTTCTATAAATTTGAGCAACCAGAAAAGTCCGATGATATTGCAGCCCGTATTAGAGAAATAGAAAAAGAGATTGTAAAATCCTTTGAAGCCTTGTCAGGTGAGGAGGTAAAAGTGAATGAGTAGAGAGTTAGTAGATAGCGCTGTGGAGTGGATTGGTAAGATGCCGGCTAACTGGAAATTAAGAAGAGTCGGAAATTTATTTGAACAGCGTAGTGAAAAAGTCTCTGATATTGAATATGAACCACTTTCTGTTACCAAAAACGGTATAGTTAAACAATTAGAAACAGCAGCAAAATCAAATGACCATACTAATAGAAAAAAAGTTTGCGTAAACGATTTTGTTATAAACTCACGCTCTGATAGAAAAATGTCTTCAGGGGTGTCCCCGTTATATGGTTCAGTATCTTTAATTAACATTGTATTGCATAGTAGAAATATGGACCCGTCTTTTGTGAATTATCTGTTGAAAAATTACGGATTTGCAGAAGAATTCTACCGATGGGGAACCGGAATTGTTGAAGATTTATGGTCAACAAACTATAGCAGAATGAAAAAAATATTAATTCCCACTCCAGGTTTAGAAGAACAAAAAAAGATTGCTAATCTCCTTGATGATAAAGTTTCAAAAATCAATAATATTACCGATAAATTAAAACGGTCTATTGAGGAATTGAAAAAGTATAAGCAATCATTAATTACTGAGGCTGTAACAAAAGGGTTATATCCAGACATTGAAATGAAAGAAAGTGGGATAAATTGGGTAGGGAGTATTCCTAAACACTGGGGCCTATCGTATTTTAAATATGAAATATACATAAGAGCAAGACTGGGGTGGAAAGGGTTAAAAGCTCATGAATATGTTGATAAAGGTATAGCGTTTTTATCTACTCCTAACATAAAAGGAGAATCCATTGATTTTAACCATGTTAACTATATAACACGGAAAAGGTATGACGAGTCCCCAGAAATTAAATTATCAAAAGATGATGTGTTATTGACTAAAGACGGGTCAACTTTAGGTACTGTAAATGTTGTTAGATCATTATTTGAAGATGCCACAGTAAATAGTTCTATAGCAGTATTAACACCTTCTGTAAGTTTAAATGCAGTATATTTATATTATTTGATAAAGAGTGATTATATTCAAAATGAAATTAGGTTAAAGAAAGACGGAATGGGCGTGCCCCATTTGTTCCAGAAAGACATTAGACAGTTTCGATTGATTCTTCCGCCGTTAGATGAACAAATACAAATTTCAACTTATTTAGATGGCAAAATACAATCGATTAATTTGATTATAAATAATAAAGATAAACTGATATTTGAGTTGGAGGATTATAAAAAATCCCTTATATACGAATATGTCACAGGTAAGAAGGAGGTTATGTGATTGGCTTTTGAAGATACAGAAAAACGCTTTGAAGAGGATATTGAAACATACCTATTAACGGAAGGTGGGTATG
Source organism: Gracilibacillus salinarum (assembly GCF_022919575.1). Lineage (NCBI taxonomy): Bacteria > Bacillati > Bacillota > Bacilli > Caryophanales > Bacillaceae > Gracilibacillus > Gracilibacillus salinarum. Next base: position 3,188,376 of record NZ_CP095071.1, read on the forward strand.
TGAAAGGCAATCAAGCAAACTATGATAAAGAAAAAGCTATTGATATCCACCAATTAATAGGATTCATTCAAGAGACACAAGAAAAAGCATGGGTTCGATATAAGAAAATATACGGAGAACAAGCATCTAAGCAGCTATATAAGCGCTTGAATGATGAGATCGATTCCAATGGTGTTTTACATGTACTAAGAAATGGCATAACAGATCGTGGAGTTAAATTAAAGATTGCCTTCTTTCGCCCGGAATCCACTTTAAATGAAAAGACAATACAAAATTACCAATCCAATAAATTTGCGGTTACGCGTCAGTTTGCTTATTCAACAGCAAATAATAATTCTTTGGATATGGTCTTGTCACTTAATGGGATTCCGATTGTCGCAATGGAATTAAAGAATCAAATCAAAGGGCAATCAGTGGAACATGGTAAGAAGCAATTCATGTATGACCGTGACCCAAGAGAGAAATTATTTCAGTTTAATAAACGTGTTCTCGTTTATTTTGTTGCTGATTTAAATGAAGTATGGATGACAACTAAGCTAGATGGAAAAGAGACTTTCTTTTTACCTTTTAATCAAGGGACGAATGGTGCTGGAGAAGTTGGTGGTGCAGGAAACCCTGAGAACCTGGATGGTTATATTACGTCCTATCTATGGGAAAAAGTACTTCAAAAAGATAGCCTAATGAACATTATTCATCGTTTTATGCACTTGGAAGTGAAAAAACAAAAGGTAGTAAAAAAAAGACGCGAGCTAAACAAAGTGAGTTCAAAATTGATTTTCCCTCGTTTCCACCAGCTAGATGCCGTTCGAAAACTGGTTCACACTGTTCGGTTAAAAGGTAGCGGGGATAATTATTTAATTCAACATAGTGCAGGGTCTGGAAAATCCAATAGTATCGCATGGTTAGCATATCATCTTGCTAGCTTACATGGTGATGATGATAAAAGTATATTTAATTCGGTCATCGTTGTGACAGACCGGACTGTTTTAGATCGTCAATTACAAGACACAATCTCTAGCTTTGATCACACGGATGGGTTAGTGGAAACAATTGGAGAAAGAAAAACATCAAGGGATTTAAAAAATGCTATTAATGATGGCAAACGCATTATCATTACAACACTACAAAAGTTTCCTGTTATTTATGAAGAGGTGGATGTTAATCAAGGAAATCGATTTGCGGTTCTTGTAGATGAAGCACATTCCTCACAAACAGGAACAAGTGCTAAAAAGTTAAAGGCGGCACTTGCGGATACAGAAGAAGCTTTAAGAGAGTATGCAGAGCTGGAAGCTGAAATTGAGGAAAATACGCCAGACCAAGAAGATAAACTTGTACAAGAGCTTTTATCACATGGAAGCCATGACAATTTAAGCTTCTTTGCTTTTACAGCAACCCCTAAAGAAAAAACACTTGAAATGTTTGGAACAAAACAATCTGATGATTCGTTTCGACCGTTTCATATTTATAGCATGAGGCAAGCAATTGAAGAAGGGTTTATTTTAGATGTACTGCAAAACTATATGACCTATCAAATGTCTTATAAAATTGCGAAAAACACACCGGACAACCCAGAATTATCAACAACTCAAGGTGTAAAAGCCATTAGACGATATCAGTCCTTGCATCCTCATAATTTACAGCAAAAAACAGCTATTATGATTGAGCATTTCCGAAATGTAACACAACATGAAATTGGCGGCAGAGCCAAAGCGATGGTGGTCACAGCCTCACGTTTGCATGCTGTTCGTTATTTCTTTGAATTTAAGCGTTATATTGAGAATAAAGGATATGACGATATGGATGTGCTCGTCGCATTTTCCGGAACAGTCCAGGATGAAAATAAAGAGTACACTGAAGAGCAATTAAATAAAACAAAAGATGGTAAACGGGTGAAAGAAAATCAACTAAAAGAAACATTTCATACAGATGAATTCAATGTTCTAGTAGTTGCCGAGAAATATCAAACTGGGTTTGACGAACCGTTACTGCATACCATGTTTGTTGATAAAAAACTTTCTGGTGTGAAGGCTGTCCAAACTCTTTCCCGGTTGAATCGTACGCATCCAAATAAAAATAATACCTTTATATTGGATTTTGTAAACGAGGCGGAAGATATTCAGAAGGCCTTTCAGCCATTTTATGAGGTAACAGAATTAGACAAAGAAATTGATGTTAACCTTATTTATGATACGAAAACAAAGCTTAGAAATTATAAAATTTATAACGACCAAGACATAAAAAAACTCACTAAAATTTATTTGAAAAATGGCAACCAATCTGACAAAGATTTGGGAAGAATAGCAAGTCACTTGGTACCAATTATTAAAAGATATGAAGAACTAGATGAACAGCAGCGATATGAGTTTCGAGTAACCGTTCGTAATTTTAATAAATGGTATTCCTATATTACACAATTAACAAGGATGTTTGATAAAGAGTTGCATGAGGAGTTTATCTTCAATTCTTACTTGATTAAATTCATTCCTAAGAATAGTACTGAAAAAATTGATATTGAAGACAAAGTGAAATTGGAGTATTACAAGCTGGAGCAAACTTTTAATGGTGATATCGCATTAGAAAAAAATACAAACGGCTATCAATTAAGTAATCCGGATAACGTGGAGACTGGAATTAAACCACCAGAAGATGATGATTTACTAGAGAATATCGTGAGACGAGTTAATGAAAAATACGATGGTAAAATATCTGAATCTGATCGCGTTATTATTGACGGGGTTACACGTAAAGCGAAAGAATCCAATGATAGATTAAAAAGCCTTGCAAGAAACAATGATGAGGAAATGTTTGAAAAAAGCCTATTCCCTGGAGTTTTCGAAAAGGCTTCTCAAGACTTATATATGGAACAAATGGATTCTTATTCGAAACTATTTGAAGATAAATCGTATTATAATACGATTATGATGGCAGTTGCGAAAGAGATTTACAAGGAATTGAGAAGCGAATAAAAAGTAAGTTTGAGGTGTAATCGATGAATACAAAAAGTCATCAACCATATAAATCTGTCCGTATTTACCCAGAGGATTTTCAAGACTTCAAAGAAATTGCCTTTTATCAAGAAAAGAAGATAATCGAAGTGATTTCAGAGTCGCTCTCGCTGCTTAAACAAAAGGTGAATTTGGATAAAGAAATTGATATTCATCTGACAACAAAGCCTTCAGAAATAAAGAAATGCATTGAAGGTATCGAAGTGCTTATCGCAAATCAAAGCACAAATAAAAATTCAAATGGGATAGACCTTGAAGATAATGACTTCTATAGGAAGTTGAAAGATCTAACTTAAATCATTGTTCAGGATAAAGTTTATAGACTTCTAATTTATAAAATTGGGGGCGATAAAGTTTGAATAGCTCAGTTGTTGAAGTATTAAAAGAGAGCTTAATAGAGAAAAATGTAACTTTTCTTCTCGGTGCGGGAGCATCAGCACCGTATTTTTCATCTTTGGGTAACTTTGAGGAAATACTATCAAATGAGAATATAGATTATCGTGGTAAGAATTTAGTGAAAGCACTTTTTTATTATCAATCTATAAGGGATAACATATATTTACATCATTTTATGTTTGATAAATGCTGTTGCAATGATAAAAAAGACTTAATGCTTTCTATCATAAATGAATATTCTAGATTTATTCACAATGGGATAGAATTTTTAAAGGTAAGAAATAGTAGGATTTCACCTAAAAGACTTAATGTGATTACTACCAATTATGATCTATTTATAGAGTCTTCAATTGACCGGCTACTCGAAATGAATCCCCGAATATTCTTTAATGACGGGACAAACGGGTATGGAAAAAGGGTTATAAGTACGGATAATTTTAATAAAACATTACTTTATTCGGGGGTATTCGATAATTATTCAAATGAGATGCCGGCCGTGAATTTAATTAAATGCCATGGCTCCATAAATTGGAAGGAATATGCGAAAAATAATAACCGTGCAAAAATACAGGTAGCAATTGAGGAGAATTTAATTTCTCCAATAAACAATGATTTAGAAATTGTTATACAAGAGATTAATCAATACTTTAAAGAGTTTCCATTTATCATGAATACTGACTCCCTAGAGAATCTTATTGAAAATATGAATAATATCGAATTAGTTAATGAAGGTTTGATTAACGAGTTAAATTTTATTGGTGAACATGCAGGCGAAAGTTTATCGAAACTCATCGAAAAAATTGAAGCACTACAGATTGTCTTACCAACTAAAGATAAATTCCAAACTACCTTGATAAAAGAACATTATTTTAGCATGCTTAGACTTCTTAGTTATGAACTTGAAAAAAAACAATCCCTACTGGTTGTATTTGGTTTTTCATTTCAGGATGAACATATATTAGAAATTGTACAGAGGTCGTTAAATAATCCAGCTCTTTTAGTTATTATCTTTTGTTTTACTGATAATGAAAAAAGTAATATCATATCACAATTTAATTTTTCAATTGGAAATGTCCCAATTAATATAAAGTTCATTGAACCCAAAGATTTTTTGGTAAAAGAAATGGATGAAGAAGATTATATGGAAGAGGAAGAAAACCAAGACGACAAAAATTTTACTGTAATAACAAATGAAGGTAGAGTATCTATATATTCAAATGTAGTATCAAAACTTGAAAATGAAGCTGGAAATTCTGTTATTCCTGTACTGAATTTTTCGTCATTTAATTCAATATTGGAAATGGATATCGCAAATAAATATATACCTATAGTGGGTAAAGAAACAGAAAAGGAAAAAGAAACAGGGGATACAGAATGAATAGTCTAGAAATTGGGGTAGTTGTTGAAGTAAATGGCTTTGTATCAAAAGTTGCTACTTTTGATGATGCTAATCACGCAACATTTATACATAATGGAGAGTTAATAAAAAACGTTAGTGTCAACAGTTTTGTTATTATTTCCCAAGGGTTTATTAAAATTATTGCAAAAGTGAATTCGGAATCCTTTTGGGATAATTTAAATAATACAAAAGGATACAATTTGGATAATAGATTTTCAAAAAATAGCATTAAAAGACTTATTGAAATCCAAACGATTGGTTATATTAAAAATGGAGAGTTTATAAGTGGAGCTTCATTCCTACCTATGATTGGTAACTTTTGCAATATACCTACAAATGAAGAGATAAATCAAATATTTATTAATAATTATATCTCTGAAGATAATAGTTTTACTATCTCAATTGGGAAGAGTTTAAATGAAAACAATGGCATTTCTTTGCCGATAAATTCATTTTTTGCTTCACATATAGGTGTTTTTGGAAATACAGGAAGCGGTAAGTCGAATACATTACATAAATTATATTATGAATTGTTTACTAGAAATGAGTTACCAAACCTCACAACCAAGAGTTCTTTTATAGTATTAGACTTTAATGGTGAATATGTACATGAAAAGTCTTTTGGCATAAACGATGAGGAAAAGAAGAAAATTTATAATTTAACATCTGGAAATACCTTTGGAGATAAATTTCCAATTGAATTTGATGTTTTCTTTGATGATGAAATGCTTTCAGTATTGTTCTCGGCTACCCAACAAACACAAAAACCTTTTATTACTAGATTATTAAAAAGATCAAAAAAGTATAATTTTGGGAGTAATTCACTTTCTAATTGGGTATTAGCGCTAATTAGGTATATTTATACTGGGATTCCTAATCAGAACATTAGAGATATAATGGTAGAAGTTCTTGAAAAACATATACAAGGTGTAGACCAATACTTAATTAATATCAAGAACACTAAAGTTTATAACGGGGAAAGCCAATATTTTTTTCATAAAGATTGGTATGGAGATAGAAGATGGTTTAGATTCGAAGGTGATTTTAGTCAGGAATCACACGAGGTATTATTATTAGAGGAAATTAGAAACCATATAATTAATACACCTTTGGATGTATTACAAGAATTTGAAATTAGATGCCATCTACAGCTTGTAAATGATTTGTTATATGGAAATGTTGCACAGGAACATATTCTTCCATTACTGAGAAGGATAGAAACACGACTTAGTAAAATTTATAATTATATCGAGATAGTAGAGGAATTACCAGAACAGCCATTCTTACAAATTATTTCGCTTAGAGATTTAAATACAGAGTCTAAAAAGTTCCTGTCCCTCATTATATCAAAGATGTATTTTGATAGTCATAAAATGAAACAAGCGAAAGAAAGTTTCCATCTTATCATTGATGAAGCCCACAATATTTTATCAAATCAATCTTTACGTGAGCAGGATGGTTGGATGGATTACAGATTAGAATTGTTTGAAGAAATAATAAAAGAGGGCAGGAAATTCGGTTTTTTCTTAACCTTGGCGAGTCAACGTCCTGCCGATATATCACCTACAATCCTTTCACAAGTGCATAATTTCTTTCTACATAAATTGGTGAATGAAAGGGACCTACAGATCATAGATAATTCCATATCAACATTAGACAAGGTTTCTAAATCTATGTTACCTGTCCTTGCACAAGGAGTATGTATCATATCCGGCACAGCTTTAACAATGCCTGTAACTGTTTCTGTAGATTTTATTGATAACATTAACTTAAGACCCCAGAGTGATACTGTTTTATTAACTGATTTATGGAAATGATTATTGAATGGGCGAGTTTACTATAACAACTCGAACTTCAAGTGTGAACCGAATGATAAAAAATATGTCCAATTTCATTTTGCTTGCTTTATAAACCAGTGGATAAGTCCACGTAACATACAAGTAGCATACAAAAGTGCCTGCAAGCCTTGATTTTACTACATCCCTCAGTTCTCAAAACGTTAATTTCACAATTATGCAAAACCCCCAATCATTTATGGTTGGGGGTTTTTTATTCAGAAAAGAAAGGATATAAGTGCAGTCTGTAATCATGCTGAACAGGAAAGTGGGTTCTTATAAATTATGTAAAATAAAACCGATTTACAATGCGCAAGTCACGATAAACTATTAGATATTTCGACGGATTACGAATAGAAGTATAATGGTATATAATGTAAATGGTAGGTCTGTTTATAGCAAGAAGAGAAAGGAGTGTGAAATATGCTAGAAGGTAAGATATTTTGGATATTTATGCTAGTGTATATCTTATTGGCGATATTAATAATTTGGCTAGTCCCCATCGATATAGCGATTGTACCGATAGTTATTTTGCCTCTGGTGGTATTTATACCGTATAATATCCTAATCCTAAGAAAAAGGAATAAGGGGAATACTAAAAATTATGAATGAAAGAATGACAGACAGTGATCAACATTTAGCAATGAAGCACGACGTAGTGAAATTATAAATGTACCAAGTATAAGAAAAACTACGGCATTTGCTAACTAGTAGACGATGCAAATGCCGAGTTTTTCTAATTATTATATAATTGCTAACATGATAGAAAGTGTTATCCTTACCGTAAACTGTCTATCTCGAACAATGCAAAAAACTCCTCTTTTAGCTCTGGGTTTTCCTCCATATCTATGGATACATAGGACCGATCTTCTTCTGATAGTTGGTCAATTTGTAACGAAAGGTTTTCCTCTTCCATTTTTTGTTTTATTTCAATCGAATCATCAAGTGAATCTTCGTTGTAGTGAAATTGTTCAAAGGAAACGGTATCTCCATTTTTCCTGTTTCGGCAGTCAGATCTACAGTTTCCACATCATCCCATTGATACACCTCTTCTGAACCTAGTGTGGACTGAATGATTTCTTCGGATCCAATCGCCCTGTAATCATCTAAGGTGAAAAACTGTAAAATAACAAAGATAGCAATTAAGCTGCTAAAGGCTAAAAAGATCTTTTTCCTGCCTGTTTTCCAGATGGTAAGCGGCCCAGCTAACATCATTAGAAATACAAAGAGAAGAATCTGAAAAGTGCCGATCCATTGACTTGAAGCGAGACTTAAAAATAAGTAATCAGGCTCTTGAAATGAAGCTTTTCTTTAATTCTGAGAAATGAATCAAAAGAAAGAAGCCAAAAGGAATGATTAACGTAATGTAGTAAAAAATGCTAAAAGCTCGCTGCTTATAGAAATTCTTAAATGACACATCTTTGACTAGAAAAAGTCCGATTGTGAAAGGCAACAGAGCCATTATAAGATACATAATCAAGGAAAAGAATACCCCATCCTCTTCAATGAATGTATATAATGGAAAGCTAATAAAATAACCCCAAATCATGAGAATGTAGCCTAGGGATCCTTTTATGAAGAGAAGAAACCTTTTTAAAATAGATGTCTCTCCCTGAGTGGAATTGTTTTTGTCTGCAATATGCTGGTCCATGATAGCTCTCATTCGTCTGAAAAAGTCAAGTAAGTAAAAATTCAGTGCAGTGTAGGCTCTTTGTGCATCCTCCGACATGTCCTGTATCGTCTCTGGGTTCGTTTAGCTAATTTCAGAAAATGGTCGCTGGATCATTTCAGCAAGAGCATTTACCTGCTCTTTTACCCACTCAAAGTGAGAAGCATATACTTCATTAAGCCATTCTTCATTCATCATTTCTTCAGGAAGTTCATTATTATTCCGTAAGTGAGACAAGTAACGGAATAATTCGTCATCCGTCAAGTTGTGCCCTGTGCCCTTTAGAACTTGTAACAGTTTCTGCCGTAACCATAACGGTAATTCTGACTCCGTCATCTGTTCTTGCAGCGATGTAAAAAAATCCGTACGTTCCTCATTCGATTGTACCTCCATACCAATCATCTCCTAACTGTAGACTTATTCCTATTATGTTACCGTTTTTCCAAAAAGAGGAATTCGCTTATGTCTATAGTAGCTTAAATTGGAAGAGATGAAAAGAAAAGACTAGCTTTCCTTCAGGTATAGCCCAAAAATATATTAATAGTGCAAAAAAATGTCCCCGTTACATAAAGTATATAAACCGTTGAAAATGTATAGAAATAGAAAAAGTGAAGAAAATCTTAAATAAAAAGAGGTTTTAATCATGAACAGGTTAAATGTTTACAATTACACGTTTCAGAACTTACAAGAAAAAGAGATGACCTTTGATGATGTATTTACGCGAATCAAACGATTTATGCAGAGAGATCCTAAAGGTGATTATCGCTTAATTGTTGGGACAGACTCTCAAGTCCATTGTCACTATGTACGTTTCATTACGGGTATTGTCATTTACCGTGAGCATAAGGGGGCTTGGGCCTGTATACGAAAAAATATTGTAAATAGGAAAATGGAAAACTTGCATGAGCGGATTTCTTATGAAACATCATTAACAGAAGAAGTCGTTTCGATGTTTACCGAAGAACGAAAAGAAACATTAATCAATATCGTGCTTCCCCATATTTATCAAGGATCAAAATTTACAATGGAGGGACATATCGATATAGGTGCCGGTGAACGGAATAAGACAAGAGCTTTTGTAAATGAAATGGTGAACAGAATTGAATCAATGGGAATTGAACCGAAAATTAAACCTGAATCATTTGTGGCTAGTTCCTATGCGAATCGGTACACGAAATAGGTGCATTCTTATATTTTCATAGAGCCTCCCAGTCCATACGAGTATGTAAAGCAACATAAGTCATTATTCATGTACATTGCTTTCCATTTGCTGAGTCATTTTTCCTAACCAAAATAAAAATAATTTTCTACCAATGGTAGGAGATTATGTAAATAGGAATCGGGTATTAATTTAGAGTAATACGAAAGCATTATATATATGGTTAGGTTAGGAAATCCTCTAGAAGGGAGCAAAAGGGAAGATGAAAGAACATACATGTACATTGGGTATTGTTACTCCACCGTGGTATACAGAAAAAATCGAATACAAATTACAAAACTGTCTTCCTGAGTTGTTGAACAAGCATTTAAATGGTGAACAGGAATGGGATATTAAATATTCAGCCGATCCTTTAATTGGTTTAACTGAGCATTCGAAAGAAGTGATGAATGCATTATATGAAAAGAAAGAAGAAGAAGGATGGGATTTGGCTGTATGTTTGACAGATTTACCATTATTCAGGGATAAAAGTTTAGTTGTAGCAGAAGCTAATGAAGCTAAGCAAGTTTCATTGCTTAGCTTGCCAGGAATGGGCGCATTTCCAATAATAAAAAGAATTAGAGAATCTATTATTCAATTAGTGAAAGAAATGAATGGTCAAAATACACAAAAAGAGGCTGGCAGATGGAGTCTGAATGCGTCACAGAATAAATGGAAAAATATCTGGCGCAAAATAACGTTTATGACACCTATAAAAAAAGAAACTGTAGAAATGGACGATCACAATATGGGTGTCCGTTTCACAGTCGATTCGAGATTCAGGGCGGGTATACGCATGGTTACCGGTATGGTACGCGCTAATCGTCCTTGGTCACTATTTCCGTCTTTTATGAAAGTATTGATGGTTGCATTTACAACAGGGATTTACGCATTGGTGTTTCCAACTTTGTGGAAGCTTGGGGGCAGTTATGGGGTAGGCAGAATGTTACTTATTTCAATTATGGCCATCACATCATTAGTAGTATGGATTATTATCTCTCATAAATTATGGGAAAGACCGAACGATAATTTTAGTACGTATTTAAGAAGACTGTATAATTGCACGACTTTTCTTACGTTATTTACTACGATTTTGATTTATTATTTTGTCCTGTATGGTGGTTTTTTATTAGCTGTGTTTCTGTTAATTCCGATGGACGTGCTGCAGGCTCAGTTATCTGGAGAAGGTGGTTTACACCATTATTTCTTAATAGCTTGGATGGCAACTAATGTCTCTACCTTCATTGGGGCACTAGGATCGAGTCTGGAGAAAGAAGAGGTTGTGCTTTCTGGTACTTATGGCTATCGGCAAAGACAGAGATATGAGCTTATAAAAGAAGATAAGGAAAAGCAAAAGGAAGAGGAAAAAAGTTCGGCACCTTCTGCCAACTAGAATTTGCTCATGTTTAATTTTCAAACACCCGTGGTAATTAACATAATAGAGAAACAATAAATAGGAGGTAATATCATGGCAAAAATTGCAACAGTAATAACAGATATGTTTGAAGATGTAGAATATACGGATCCAGCAAAAGAATTTAAAGAAGCTGGACATGAAGTTGTTACAATTGAAATGGAAAAAGGCAAGAAAGTGACTGGAAAACAAGGTGATGCAACAGTTACAATCGATTACGGTATTGACGACGTATCACCTGAATCGTTTGATGCGTTGTTTATTCCAGGTGGCTTCTCACCAGATATGCTTCGAGCAGATGATCGCTTTGTTACTTTTGCGAAGCACTTTATGGATGAGATGAAACCCGTTTTCGCCATCTGTCACGGACCGCAACTGTTAATCACCGCTAAATCATTAGAAGGCCGTGGCGTAACAGGCTTTAAATCGATTCAAGTAGATTTAGAATATGCAGGCGCAAAAGTCCAGGACAAAGAAGTAGTAGTTTGTCAGAACCAACTCGTCACAAGCCGCCAGCCTGATGATTTACCAGCGTTTATTGAAGAATCGATTAAATTGTTACCATAATAGAAGCAAGAGCCTGAGGATAAAAGTAAATTAGCACAACTCGCCGAACGTAAGCACGAATTCAAACGATAATCGTGCTACGTTCGGCTTTTGTTGTATAGTATGGATGTACTGTGAAGTAACAGGAAGCGCGAAATATAGGTATCGTGATCAGCTGGGAGACCATTTTGACATGCTTTCTCTGCTAGAATGCCACTCCGTCCAACCACTCCGCGTCCTGCGGGGCACGGCTGAAGCTAGGCTACTACTTGCGTTACTTCTTTGCTGCCTTGCACCGAGGAAGCCTACTTCGAAGCATTACTAGTAGACACAGGTGCAGACGTTGTGGATCTTCAGCACCTGCACAATCCCGCGGGAGTCTCCGTGGTTGGACTACGTTAATGTTAGATACTACAACTAATGTAAGAGGACGCATGCTGAGCGGTATCCTCATGTGTTTATACTACTTTCTTGAAAATGTATGGATAGCAGCAGACATATTTTCTTATCGCATTTTTCCTGCTGTAATAAGATAAAGAATTGGAGGAACTGCCTTCTTTTGATATACATTGTATTATGTTCCTACATTCAGCAGTGGAACCAAGTATACCATGTTATCTAGAAGATAGATGCTTTTTGTGAGAAATCATAAGGCACACAGGTCAAAATACTACCTCTACCATTGGTTGTAGAGCCTAAACTATAGCGTAGGCCAACCACGGAGACTCCCGTGGGATCAGCGCGAGCTGAAGATCCACTTATGAAAGAAAAGAATTTTCTTTCATAAGTTAGCTGAAGCCGTGCCCCACAGGACGCGGAGTGGTTGGCCGGAGCGATATCATAGCACATGAAATCGTTCAAAATGACTTCAACGCTTGTTAGCATGAAGAAATCTCGCCAAATTGTCATTACTGCGCAGTATCCTTCAACTATGTATGTTCTTCATTGTTTTTTATTTTAACCGCTGCATTTTTTAATAACGGTTGACAAAACATTGTTTAACGAGTAAACTAAACTCAAATCATTTGAAACCGTTTTATTTTTTGAATTAAAATGATGAACGTTCATCATTTGGAGAGATTAACAAATGAAGTAATCAGTGAGGGAAGAGCATGAGAATAACCGCGAAAACAATCGCAGAACAACTGAATATGTCGACAGCTACCGTCGACAGGGTTTTACATAATAGAGGAGGTGTTAGTCCTAAAACAGTTAACAAAGTGTTAGCGAAGGCAAAGGAGCTTAATTATACACCTAATAAATCAGCAAGTTTTCTGGCCCGAAAAAAATTAGTAAACGTAGCATTCGTGTTTCCTGAGTATCCGGAGTATTTTTGGAAAGAGATCGAAATGGGTATTCATTCGGCATTAGAGGACTTTAAGGATTACGGATTTCACATTGATATACGGAAAACACCACACACGATTGACAAACAAATGGAAGTGGTCGAATCGATTATTCAGTCAGAAGCATATGATGGATTGGTTATTTGTCCGACAGATGGAATACCACTAACCAGCATTATTGAATCAGGGATAAACAATGATTTCCCCATTTTTACGTTTAATAACGATTCTCCATCAAGCGGCCGAATCTCACATGTTGGTGCGGATTACTATGATGCAGGAAGGCTGGCGGCAGAGCTCTCTGTGAATTTTACCGGTAAGTCAAAAAGGTTTGCAATCATTACGGACGAAGCAGATACCTATCAGATGCAACAAAAGAGAAGAGGATTTGAAGCATTTGCTCTTGAACACCAAGAAGTGGATGCCGTGAAAATGCTTCGCTTAGACAATCAATCTATGGAGCAATCACTATTAGAGATTAAGAAGAATTTAGCGGATGTGGATAGTGTTTACGTAGCCTGTGGCTCTTTAGCTGAAGTGGCACAGCAGGTTAAACAGGTATCGAACAAGCCAGTCTTAATTGGACACGATATGAGCACTGCCATCTATGATAGTTTGCATGAGGATATTGTGATGGCCACTATCTGTCAAGATCCGACATATCAAGGAAGTTTAGCGGTCCGACTAGCTTTTAATTATTTAATGTTAAATAAACAGCCTGATAAGGAAAGCCATATAGTTAAACTGGAGATTGTAACAAAAGGAAATGCGAAGTACTATTTAAACTGATTTTTCAATCAAAAATGACGGTTACTATCATTTTTGATTGAAAAAAATTCAGCAAAATGATGAACGTTCATCATTTTGAGGGGAGCTGGTATTAAAGAGTATGTAACGACGCTATTTAACAATAATGAAAGCGCAATCTATATAAGGAGTGACAGAAATGAATAAGAAATTAATTATGTTCGTATCCTTGTTTTTATTAATCGTCCTGTCTGCATGCAGCAACGATGAGGAGAGTGCGCAAAACGTTACGGACGACGGAAAGAAACACCTTTTGCTCTGGCATTATTATACCGGATCCCAGGATGCTTTAAATCAAATAATAGAGGATTACAATCAGTCACAGGACCAAATTGAAGTATCCGCAGAATATGTCCCTTTTGATGAAATGAATCGACAATTATCAGTTGGTACGGCAGGGGACACACTGCCTGATATTGTAATAGCAGATACCGTTAATAATGCTTCGATGGCTTCTATGGGCATTTTGTCGGATATTACGGAGCAGGTGGAGCAATGGGGAAAAACCGATCAACTGTTAAAAGGACCACTGAATTCGGCGGTATATCAAGACAAGTATTATGGTCTTCCTCTAACAACCAATGCGCTGGGCTTATTCTATAATAAAAAATTGCTGGAAGAGGCAGGTATTGAAGAGCCTCCGAAAACATGGGAAGAACTGGAGCAAGCTGCTGAAGCATTAACGACAGATGAGGTGAAAGGCTTCGGATTATCAGCTACCAGATCAGAGGAAGCGACCTTTCAAGTCTATCCATTTATCTATTCTGCTGGTGGTGACTACGAGCATCTGGATTCACCAGAGGTAGCGGAAGCGTTCAGCTTCTTAAAAGGAATGATGGACAAAGGATACATGAGTAAGGATATTATTACGGCGACACAAGATAATTTATCAAGAAAATTTATGGAAGGTGACCTTGCTATGATGATCAATGGTCCGTGGATGATTGATCAGATTGCGGCGAAAGAAGACTTACAATTCGGGATTACCAAAATACCGAAAGATGAACAATACGTCTCCGTAACAGGTGGCGACAATATTGCCATTACCAAAAACGCGGACGTCGATGCGGCGTGGGACTTTGTTTCCTGGCTGTTTGAACCAGGACAAAATGAGAGATTTGCCAAAGAAACGGGTTATTATCCGACGAGAGCAGATGTATTAGATCAGGCAGAGTATTGGCAGACAGAACAATATTTTAAAAATTTCGTACCAATTATGGATGAGGCTGTAGCTCGTGGTCCATCTGCTGATTGGCCGAATGTATCAGAAGCAATCCAGCTCTCGCTTCAAGAAGTATTAACAGGAACGAAGCCGATTGAGGAGTCATTAAAGGATGCTGCTGAAAAAATAGAAGAATTAGAATCAGAAGAAGAGTAAACAGAAGTACTAAATAGAGGAGTGACGGGAATGGACAGTGTATTTACGGTAGATGGGAATCGTCTTATTCGAGAATATGATGGGGAGAAAGTGTGGTTGGAGCCGTGGGGAGCAGATAGCTTACGAGTTCGCTCTACCCAGCTGACCACGATGACAGAAGAGGACTGGGCATTATTGCCGCAAGCCGGTGATGACGCAACCATTACAGTGGAAGAAGGGAAAGCTACCATCGAAAACGGCAAAATAAAAGCCGTGATCTCAGCGGAAGCTGCAGGAAAGACTACCTTTTACAACCAGAACGGCGACATTCTGTTAGAGGAGTATGTTCGGAATCGTAAAAATTTAAAAGAGTTTACGAGTGCTCTGAAAATTGATGCGCGTGAGTTTAAAGCAAATCTGGGCGGAGATTTTCAATTAACACAACGATTTGAATCCGATCCTAAAGAAAAAATCTTTGGAATGGGACAATACCAGCAGCCGTTCTTAGATTTGAAAAATTGTACGTTGGAATTGGCACATCGTAACTCCCAGGCTAGTGTTCCATTTGCGTTATCCAGTCTTGGCTATGGTTTTCTCTGGAATAACCCTGCGATTGGCCAGGTTACGTTTGGTAAGAATGTCACCGAATGGGTAGCGAAATCAACGAAACAGCTTGATTTTTGGATTACTGCTGGAGATTCACCAAGTGAGATTGAAGAAGCTTATGCACGGGCAACTGGTACTGTACCAATGATGCCTGAATACGGATTAGGCTTCTGGCAGTGTAAACTCCGTTATCAAACACAGGAGGAACTCTTAGAAGTAGCCAGAGAATACAAGCGAAGAGAGTTACCAATTGATGTTATCGTAGTCGATTATTTTCATTGGCCGACACAAGGAGACTGGAAGTTTGATACAGATTATTGGCCAGATCCGGAAGGCATGGTGCGTGAATTAAAAGAAATGGGTATTGAGTTGATGGTTTCGGTCTGGCCGACTGTGGACAAAAACAGTGAAAACTATCAGGAAATGCTGCAAAAAGGCTATTTAACAAGAACAGAAAAAGGGATTCGAATCACACATGATTTCCTCGGAAATACCGTTTATTTCGATACGACACATCCAGGTGCAAGACAATTTGTCTGGGAAAAGGCGAAAGAAAATTATTACGATAAAGGTATTAAGCTGTTTTGGCTGGATGAAGCGGAGCCGGAATACAATGTATACGATTTTGAAAACTATCGCTATCATATTGGTTCAAATGCACAGGTCGGTAATATTTATCCGCTCATGTTCTCTAAAGGATTCTACGATGGAATGAAACAAGAGGGGCAGGAGAATATTGTCAACCTTGTAAGGTGTGCGTGGGCAGGCAGTCAGCGTTACGGGGCGCTAGTCTGGTCAGGTGATATTGATTCAAGCTTTGCTTCATTACGAAATCAATTTAATACCGGGTTAAATATGGGATTAGCAGGTATTCCTTGGTGGACAACCGATATTGGTGGATTCCAGGGTGCTTATACCGATGACCCTGATTTTAGGGAATGTATGATTCGCTGGTTCCAATATGGTGCATTTTGTCCTGTATTCCGTCTCCATGGTGACCGTGAGCCACACTCAGAACCACTGGGAACAAGCGGTGGTGGTTTATGTCCAAGCGGGGCGGCGAATGAAGTGTGGAGTTATGGAGAAGAAGCGTACCAAATCTTCAAAAAATACATGCTGATGCGCGAACGTCTTCGTCCATATATTAAGGGATTGATGGCAGAAGCGCATGAAAAAGGCACGCCAGTTATGAGGCCGTTATTTTATGACTTTGCGCAAGACAAGGAAACTTGGAATGTCGAAGATGCCTATATGTTTGGTCCGCAACTATTGGTGGCGCCAGTACTTCACGAAGGTCAAAGAAGTCGTTCTGTTTATTTACCGAAGGGTGCTACATGGACCAATGCCTTTACGAAGGAAGTATGGGAAGGTGGACAGTATATTGATTGTCCAGCCTCTTTAGATACGATTCCGCTTTTCTTACGAGACGGCGCAGCATTGCCAATTGAGGAGTAACGAACACAATCGGAAAGAAATGGGGTGCTTCCAGTGTGGAAGGAATTTCGCAGTCAGTTTAAAGGATATTTATTTGTGTTACCAGCAGTTTTATTTATGCTGATATTAATTGGATATCCGCTTATTTATAATATTGTGCTTAGTTTTCAAAATGTTGATTTGAGTAATTTAGCAACGAGTGATAAACAATTTGTCGGCTTTGAAAACTACAAAAAAGTCGCAGGGGAAGAGGCATTTGGTATATCAATAGGGAATACGTTGATTTATACGGTCGGAAGTGTGATTTTTCAAGTAATCATTGGTTTCTGTTTAGCGTCCTTCTTTAGTATGAAATTCAAAATAGCTGGTTTTCTAAGAGGGATTATGATGATTAGCTGGTTAATTCCGATGACCGTAACGGCACTGCTTTTTAAATTCATGATGGGATCTGGTGAAGGGATTTTTAATCAGATGCTGTTAAATGCTCATTTAATCGATGAGCCGATCGGTTGGTTATCCAGCCCTGAGGTCGCGTTGTGGAGTGTGATTATCGCTAATATCTGGGTCGGTATTCCGTTTAATATGTTGTTATTATCAACTGGATTAAGCAGCTTACCACAAGATGTTTATGAAAGTGCTAGTCTTGATGGTGCAAACTGGTGGCAGCGTTTGGTTCATATTACGTTACCACTGTTGAAACCAGTATTGATGGTTGTACTAATGCTAGGTTTCATCTATACCTTTAAAGTATTTGATATTGTATATGTTATGACTGGCGGTGGACCAATCAACTCAACTGAAGTTTTATCAACTCTAGCATTTAGATATTCTTTCTCCGATTTTGAGTTTAGCTTAGGGGCAGCAGTCGCGAATGTGTTATTCCTAATCCTATTCGCAATCAGTTTAGTCTATCTACGAATGATGAAGAAAGACGAGGGGATTTAACATGAGTACAAGGAAAAATTGGACGTTAAGTATAGTTGGAATTGTCATTGTCGCGTTGTTCCTTTTTCCAGTCTATTGGATGATCATCACTGCTTTCAAAACACAGACGGAAATATTCCAAACGCCGCCTACATTCTTTCCGGAGACGTTTCAATTAGATAGTTTTGCTACGGTAATCGAAGGCGGGATCGGACAATATTTCCTGAACAGTGTGATTATTGCCGGTTGTGCTACGATTGTGGTACTGGTACTAGCGGTTCCATCTGCATATGGACTGGCAAGGTTTAAGGTTAAGGGCGTCTCTTCGATGATGTTAGTGTTTCTTGTCACGCAAATGTTACCAGCAACGGTCGTGTTAACACCACTATTTGTTGTCTTCAATAATTTGGGACTGTTAAATACGTACATTGCTCCCGTACTTGCAACCGCAACACTAGGGGTGCCATTCTCGGTCTTACTGCTAAGAACGTTCTTTATGGGAATCCCGAAAGAATTGGAAGAAGCGGCTAGTATTGATGGGTGTGGCCGTCTTCGTGCCTTCTTGCAAGTGATTCTTCCGATCGCCTTGCCAAGCGTAATGGTCTGTGGAGCGATTTCCTTCTTCTTTGCCTGGGGTGACTTGATCTTCAGTATAACGTTCAACAGAGACCAGGAGCTCTGGCCATTAACGGCAGGTATCTTTAATGCCATCGGTCGTTACGGCATCGAATGGAATAATCTAATGGCATTTGCCACAATCTCAGTATTGCCGGTCATTATTATCTTTGTTTCCTTACAAAAGCACTTAGTGGAAGGATTAGTGAGCGGTTCAGTCAAATAGTATGAACAAAAGGGCGATACGACTTACGTCGGTATTGCCCTTTTTTGGTTTATTTGAGATTGAGATAATGAAAATATAGCGAATTATGTATCAGCATAGAGGTAATTAGGACAGGGCTTGTTGTGGCCTGCTTTCTTATAAAATGAAAAGTATATAATACTCTCATTGGCTAGATAAGAAAAGGAGCCAAAAGTGGGAAGCAGTGCAACAAGATTTGTATTGTTTAGTGAGAAAGGAGTCAAAAGTGGAGAGCAGTCAGCAGAGATTTGTATCGTTTAGCGAGAAAGGAGCCAAAAGTGGAGAGCAGTCAGCAGAGATTTGTATCGTTTAGCGAGAAAGGAGCCAAAAGTGGAGAGCAGTCAGCAAAGATTTGTATCGTTTAACGAGAAAGGGACCAAAAGTGGGGAGCAGTCAGCAAAGATTTGTATCGTTTAGCGAGAAAGGAACCAAAAGTGGGAAACAGTCAGCAGAGATTTGTATCGTTTAACGAGAAAGGAACCAAAAGTGGGAAGCAGTCAGCAGAGATTTGTATCGTTTAACGAGAAAGGAACCAAAAGTGGGAAGCAGTCAGCAGAGATTTGTATCGTTTAGCGAGAAAGGAACCAAAAGTGGGGAGCAGTCAGCAAAGATTTGTATTGTTTAAAAAGATAGGAGACAAATAATAGTGTTTCATGGTTGGATTTGTCTCCTTACAAAGTTTGTTCCGATGAGTAGGCCGGTATATAGACTCCCGCAGTGCGAAAAGTGGCTGGAAAAGGTGTCACAGCACATGCATCATTTCAAAATACTTCCAGATAAGTTTAGCTAACAATCAGTCGGGTCAACCCCCCCTACTGATTAAAGTCTCACTTTATAGTAGTTTTAAATAAAGTAAAATAAATAAGCATAAACAATGCGAGCGCCACTACTTCAAGTGATAGAATATACCACGGATAAGGCCCTAAGAAGTCAAGGATACTTGCATTGCTAGGTTTCTCGGCTAAAAACATATAATTGGAACCAATCAATTGGTTAACAATGAACACAAAGCCGGCAATGATATTTAGCACGGCGTACGCTCGAATAACCGAGCCAAAAGCAGGTTTGAATTCTTCGATCCAAACCATATAAAAACAAGCAATAACAATCGTGATATGGACAATGAAAAATTGAAAGAAACGCATGTGCGGGAATCCGAAAAATAGTTCAGGAGTGATAATAGCTATAAATGCACCTGTCATACTTACAAAAAACGAGACTTCAAACACTTTATAATTCTTAGTTAGTAACATGATTGTACATAAGTATAAGGAAATCGAGCATAATTGTAATGGCAGATTCAGTTGTATATCCCATCTGTCATGAACCAAGTACCATAAATGAAAAGAGAGCTCTCCAAGTATGAGTAAAACGATCAACGTATATTTAAAGGGGCGTTTATACGTTTCTCTTATGCGTTCTTTAAAGATAAACAGACAGATTAATAATCCCGCTGCTATCGCAATTAGTAAAAGGTGAGAAAAAGAAAACATGTGAAATGGATAACCGGCCTGATCGAAGCTAAAAATCCCCTCCATTTATCCAGCTCCTTTGTTTCATTATTTTTACTGTGAAGTATATGGTTTATATATGTTTTTGCTCTTTATGTCTCGTATGATTCACTCCCCATTCGTGCATTGCTTCCAAAATTGGCTGCAGGCTTTTGCCATATGCTGTGATGGAATATTCTACTTTTGGAGGGACTTCGGCGTATACTACGCGCGCGACTATGTCTTCTGCTTCTAATTCGCGCAATTGTTTGGTTAGCATTTTTTGTGTGATACCTGGCATTTGTTTCCGGAGCTCATTGAAACGCTGGGTGCCATGATTCAATAAATGTAACAAAATAATCGGTTTCCATTTACCAACTAGTATGCTTAGAGCGTCTTCTACTTTGCAAGCATTTGTTTCGTACTTCATCTTATGATCATCCTTTTTTCTGCAGTATCATTCAGGATACTATATACCATATAAGTGCGTACTTACATTATCTCCTGTTATGATTCATAATAACATATAAGCACAAGAGAAAGGGTGTAGAATATGGAGCAATATCGAATCAATCCACAAAAAGGATTAGAATTTGGTTTATATACATTAGGGGATCATCTGCCGAACCCTGCAACAGGGGAGCGAATCTCAGCTGCTCAACGTTTGGAGGAGATCATTGAACTGGCTAAGCTGGCAGAAGATGCTGGCATTGACTTCTTCAGTGTCGGGGAAAGCCATCAGGATCACTTCACTACACAAGCACATTCGGTTGTATTATCAGCCATCGCACAGGCAACTGAAAAAATAAAAATAGCGAGTTCTTCCACAATTATCAGTACGTTAGATCCGGTAAGAGTATTTGAGGATTTTGCAACGATTGATTTAATTTCAAAAGGACGTACCGAATTGATCGCTGGACGTGCTTCTCGAGTTGGTAACTTTGAGTTATTAGGTTATGATTTGCAAGATTATGAAGAACTATATGAAGAGAAGTTCGATTTACTATTACAAATTAATCAGCAGGAACACGTAAATTGGGAAGGGAAATATCGAGCTCCACTTCGAAATGCACATGTTTTGCCAAGACCGTATGAGGGTTCGTTGCCAATCTGGCGGGCAGTCGGAGGTCATCCAACCAGTGCGGTTAAGGCAGGATACGCAGGGGTTCCTATATTCTTAGCAACATTAGGAGGACCTGTCTCTGTTTTTAAACGAACCATCGATGCGTATCGTGATGCATTGGAAGAAGCGGGACATCGTTCAGCCGAATTCCCAGTTGCGACCGCGGGTTTTTTCTATTTAGCAGAGACGACACAGCAAGCACAACGGGAAATGTATCCATCGATCAATGAAGGCATGCAGAAAACAAATGGCAGAGGCTATCCGAAACAGCACTTTGCCCAAGGTGCCAGTCCGCGTGATGTAATGAATATTGGCAGTCCGCAAGAGGTAATTGAGAAGATTCTTTATCAGCATGAAATGTATGGCCACCAACGTTATATAGCACAGATGGATTTCGGTGGTATGCCTTTTGATAAATTACGTAAAAATATCGAATTAATAGGAAAAGAAGTGTTACCAGCGATTCGTAAATACACAGCAAAGCAAGGGGGTAATCAACCGTGAATATCGTAGCAATTGCAGGTTCTGTGGTCGGATCTAAGACCAAAACAGCCATGCAATATACTGTGAAAATCTTACAAGATAAATATCCAGATCATGAGGTGACATTATTGGATCTGGCAGAATATGACTTGCAATTTAGTGACGGCAGAAATTATCTTGATTATCAAGGTGATACCAAATTTGTAACGGAAACAATCATGAATGCAGATATAATAATGATTGGGACACCGATTTTTCAAGCATCGATTCCAGGGACATTAAAGAATTTATTTGACCTGTTGCCAACTAGTGCTTTTGAGGGGAAGATAGCCAGTATGCTAGTAACGGCAGGTTCACAGCGTCATTATCTTATACCGGAACAGCAGTTAAAACCGATTTTGTCCTATATGAAAGCACAAGTCGTGCAGCAATATGTCTATATAGAAGATGTTGATTTCTACCGCAAGGAAATTACCAATGATGATGTACTGTTTCGTATCGATCGATTAGTGGAGGATACGATGATGTTAGCGAGGACTTACCAGCAGATGCAAAGAGAAAAAGATGCAGAATATGATTTTTAAAAGGAAAAGCAGACGAGGGCGAGTCTGCTTTTTTGTGTTATTATAGAGATTATATTTGATAGAAATAGTCTTGGAGGACATTGTATGAAAGTGTGGAAGGTTACCATTCATTTTGGCTTTATTATGTATTTTGTCTTTATGATTTCTCTTTTGTTCTTTGGTTCGAGAGGATATGGAGGGCCAAGTATGACGTGGTTAGAATATGTTAAAAGCTCGTCCAATTTCGTTCCTTTTCAAACAATAGAAATGTATGTAGATGCTTTAATGTATGGTTCAATGAGCATTACCATCCCTGTTATTAATCTTGGTGGCAACATTATCATGTTTGTGCCGCTCGGAATAGCACTTCCCTTTTACTCACGCAAGCTGGCAAAATTGGGAGTGTTTTCTTGTGCTATCCTGCTGACACTGTTTGTAATCGAGAGTATGCAGCTTATCTCGAGAAGAGGTAGTTTTGATATTGATGATTTTATCCTTAATTATATAGGTGGATTGATCGGATTAGTGATATGGAAATTTCTCGATTGGCAATACAGGCGATCAACGCTTAAGTGATGGAATATATTAGCGATCAACGTTAGAAAAAATCCATTACCATAAGAAAAATCGGAAAGACCATCCTGTCTTAACTAACAGAATAATATACAACTACCTATAATATGGATTATGTCAACTGGAACTGTATTGCATTGTGGTCATTTTGATAGTTATTATCTGCGTAACAAAGCTCCGGAAATAGGCTCCGCGTCCTGTGGGCACGGCCGAAGCGGTATCCCAGCACATTACATATCTCAATATGGATACTTGGCTAGCGATGGCTAGATGACATAACCCATATTATAAGAACCTATCTTCCTATTCAGCATGATATAACATGACTGTGCTTAGATACTTTTCATTATTAGAAAAGGAGCTGATTATCAGCTCCTTTTTTTAACTTTCTATTCCTGCCGCTAAAATAATGTCTCCTTGTGGTTCCTGATTGTCTGCGCTTGGTTCTAAGGTGATGGCAATGGTGTCCCAATTGACGTTCGATTCTTCTAATTCAGATAACGAGAATGCAACGGCTCCTTCTCCTACCTGATTTGGAACAAACGTGCCTGCGCGGTATGGTTTCTCTTCTTCTAGCAGCCATACTTGGTATGCTTGATCTCCTTCAATCTCTTGCAGGTTTTCGGCTTGCACGAGTAATACTTTTTCCCCGTTATTTTCGACGATGGATGCTCTTCCGGCTGCATTCATTATTTCAGTATCTTCTAATGTCACACTGTTGATAATCTCATCGATTGTAGCGGCTGTTTCGTTGCCAGGGCTATCAGCAGGCTGATTTAAAAGATAGATGTTACCTATTAATGAGAGAACCAAGGCAGCGGCAAGGCCATTTTGTATCCACTTTTGGAATTTTCTTTTTGGTTGCTGTTCTGTTCTGACAATAGGAGTCACGGCTTCAGCTGTTGTTTCTTGTTCTTCTTGCAGGATGTTGCCTAATACTCGATCCTTCATTCCTTCATTGGGTGTGACAGGTTCCGATATAAATGGTAAGTCCTCTGTTAGTTCCTGCAGTTCTTTAAGCTCTTCCTGACATGTATCACAGGATGCCAAGTGCTCTTCGAATTGTTCTATTTCTATTTCAGTTAGTTGATCATTAAAATAATTGATAACCTTCTCGCATTGCTTATTCATTTATATCCCCCCCTTTTCCTCTAACATATGGAGTTTTTCTTTGAGATGCTTTAACGCCAGACGGATCCTGCCTTTTACCGTTCCGAGCGGAATGCCGAGCTGATCAGCGATTTTCTGTTGCGATAACGCCTTAAAATAAAAGAGTATAATAACTTTTTGCTGGTCTTTCTTTAATTGTTTCATCGCTTGTTTGATTTGCTTGGTATCTTCTTTCCATTCCACTTCTTCTTCTAAAGAGGTGTTATCTACTTGTGTGGCGTCTCTTTCTTCCAGTGAGAAATCCTTGCTGTCTTTCTTTTTTCGGATAAAATCAATAGCGGTATAACGCGTTATCGTCAGCAACCAGGAGGAGAATTTACCTTTTGATGGGTCGTACATCCCTTTCTTTGTCCATATTTTAAGGAAGACATCCTGTACCACTTCCTCTGTTATTTCACGGTTTTGGGTCATTTTATAAACAAAAGAGAATAATAATTTCTCATACTTATCATACAACGCTTCAAGGGCTATTTGATCACCATGCTGAATGTTCTTGTACCATGTTACGTCTTGTTCATTCATAGCTTTCTCCTTTCGATGATTTTCCATCATTATAGACAAGAATAGACTTTTTAACAAATGAAAGCGATTGTGAAAGTGAATTGTTTAGTGCATTTCTACTAACTTTAAGAAAAAGATGTATAATTCTCTGTTTGCTACGATATGTATACTATGTGAAATACAAGCATAAGGATTTAGAAAACAGGGGGGAGTTTTTGGTGAAAAAATACAGCTTGTTCTTGATTTTAGCTCTGATGTTAGGCGTGATGCTGGTGGCTTGTGGTGACGCTTCAACGGATGCGTTGGATGAAGAGGGTCAGGAAGAGACAAATGAAGAAACAACAGATGCAGAAGGCGGAGAAACACCGGAAGGATGGAAAGAAGACATTACCGTTCTAACTGGTGGTGAAGCAGGTGTTTATTTTCCATTAGGTGTAGCGATGGCGGAAATTATGGACGAACATGTTGATGGTGTGACAGCAACTGGTATTACCAGTGGTGCATCGGTCGTCAATGCCAATGAATTAAGTGAAGGCCAAGCCGACTTTGCCTTAATTCAGAATGATGTGGCGTATTACGCCCATGAAGGTACTAATATGTTTGATGGCGTAGTGGATGGATTTAGTGGGGTTTTTACCATTTATCCAGAAACGATTCAAATCGTCACCTTAGCAGATAGCGGCATTGAAACCGTGGAAGCTTTGGCCGGCAAACGTGTTGCAGTAGGGGATGTCGGTTCAGGTACAGAAGCGAATGCGAGTCAGATTCTGGCTGTTCATGACTTAACTTTCGATGATATTAGCGCAGAATGGATGGGCTTTGGAGACGCTGCTACTAATTTACAGGATGGTAATATTGATGCAGCATTTGTGACAGCGGGGACACCTACTGGCAGTATTCAAGAATTAGCGGCAAGTGCAGATATAAAAATTGTCAGCATCACAGAAGATAAAATCGCGCAATTAGAAGAAGAGTATCCATATTATGTGCGAGAAGACTTGGATGAAAATACGTATGAGAATTTTGATGCAACTGCGACAACGGTAGCAGTGCAAGCTATGCTGGCAGCAAGTGATGAATTGCCGGAAGATCAAGTGTATGAATTAGTGAAGTCTATTTTTGACAACTTAGACGCAATGAAAAATGCGCATGAACGAGGAAATGATCTTACCATTGATACAGCTCAAGATGGTATGTCCATTGATTTACATCCAGGTGCGAAGAAGTTTTACGATGAACAATAACAATCAGGAAGAGCAGGCATTGCTATTGAGCAATGCCTCTTTTCGAAAAGTGGGATTTATCGTACTGATTGTTTGTTTGCTTGTTGTCATCTGGTTCTTTTGGCAAAGCCCCCACTATTTGCTGGAAATTACCGATCGTAATACGAATGAAGTACTATGGTCTGCCGAAATAGATGAAAATGAAACATTCTCGCATGAATACATTCATTCCGTGGAGAAATCTCCGGTGAAAGAAGTATTTCAGTTTGCTTCTTCAGGAGAAATGTTAACGATGGAGAGTTGGACGAAGTCATTTGGTGCGGGGATGCCTTATGCAAGAGAAGGCGATGTGGAAATGAAGGACGGTTATTATATTTTAAGAAATTTGAAGCGACCGATCCAGGGGGGAATTATTCGGATGAAGCCTTCTGATTTGTACCCACATCGATTCACCTTCAGGCAGGACAGTTTTTATCTTTCGAAAGAACCATTTGTTAAGAAGATTATTGAAATAGATGTACGGAGCTTAACCTGGTGGGAAGGATTGCAGCGATCCTTCACGTTGTAGAAGGAGGGATGGAAGATGGAGGACAATCAGAAGCAGCTGTTACAGGAACTGGAGGGTAGCGATCGTAAATTACGCAATGGCTGGGCAGTCTTCGTGCTGGTGATCGGTGTTGCGCTATCCGCTTTTCATTTGTACGTAGCAGGCTTTGGGTTACCGGGCATCGGATCAAAAACGTTTTTGATTTTACACTTAACACTGGGACTAGTGTTAGTCTATTTAATTTTTCCTGTCAAAAAAGGACTGAGACAAGCAAGCATACCTTGGTATGACAGTGTATTAGCATTATTGTCGCTGGCT
This sequence comes from Gracilibacillus salinarum, assembly GCF_022919575.1. Lineage (NCBI taxonomy): Bacteria > Bacillati > Bacillota > Bacilli > Caryophanales > Bacillaceae > Gracilibacillus > Gracilibacillus salinarum. Next base: position 3,215,162 of record NZ_CP095071.1, read on the forward strand.
GCGGGTGTCTATCTTATTCAAAAACAAACAGCAACGTCGATTATGTCTGGGCGACCAACTGACCTTGATTTAGTAGTAGGGCTTTTGTTAATTGTGCTTGTATTAGAAGCAACGAGAAGAGTTGTTGGTAAACCGCTTGTCATTATTGCACTTGTTTTTATTGCCTATTTCTTTCTTGGGGAGTTTATGCCAGGTTCCTTTCATCATACAAGAGGTGACTTTGAACGATTTGTATATGAGATTACCTATCGTAATAATGGCTTATTTGGTACACCTATTTATGCTTCGGCTCAATTTGTTTTTATCTTTATTTTGTTTGGTGCTATTTTGGAATCAACGGGTGCGGGAAAAATGTTTATCGATCTGGCATTACGGATGTTTGGACGTTTTAAAGGTGGACCCGCGAAGGCAAGTGTTGTTGCCAGCGGTATGATGGGGAGTATCTCCGGCAGCTCAACAGCCAATGCAGTTACAACGGGAACATTTACGATCCCATTAATGAAAAAGGTAGGATTTAAGCCACATGTTGCAGGCGGTGTGGAAGTAGCTGCTTCTTCCAGTGGACAGTTTTTGCCACCGATTATGGGAGCCGCTGCTTTTATTATGGTGGAGTTTACAGGAATTCCTTATTATCAAATTATTCAGAGTGCCCTCATACCAGCATTGCTGGCATATGTTGGTATTTTATTTATGGTTCATTTTGAAGCAAGTAAGCATGGCATCACTGGTATGGAGCGTGATCAGTTAGCTTCCGGATGGCAGTTGTTATGGAGACAAGGCTACCTGTTGCTTCCAATTCTCGTACTTCTCTATTTTTTAGTGTATCAGCGGGTGTCCGTGAATAATTCGGCCTTCTTTTCGATTATTGTCTTACTTGTTCTGGCTATGTTTGTTCCGCGTTTTGCCAACCGTTTGGGTCGAACAAGTATGTGGGCTGCCTTATTTATCGTGGCGACCTTTTTAATGCAATACTTGATTGGTCCGCTTAATCAAGGACTTTATGCATTGAACAGCTTGTTTCATATCGACTTTTTTACAGTGGAAACGATCAGATGGAAGCCAGAATTAGTTATGCTGATTCTCATTAGTACAGGATTAGCTCTTCTATTCGGTTTTGTTCAAAAAAGAAAAGAAATACCTGTTCCAACGGAGTCCTTTCATGTGAAGCGAATCGTAGAAGGATTCGAAACAGCTTCAAGGAATGCTTTGTCGATTATTGTTGCCTGCGCTACGGCTGGTATTTTGATCGGGGTCATTACAACATCTGGACTGTCAACGAAATTCACGAGGATCGTGATTGACTTCAGCGCCACCTTAACAGATGCCTTGCCGTCCTTTTTAGTGACGGACAATACGCAGCTTTATTTTGCCTTGGTGTTAACGGTTTTTGCTTGTCTTCTATTGGGGCTGGGATTACCAACCACTGCTACGTATGTAGTGTTAGCAGCGATCGTAGCACCAGTCTTAACAGATATGGGAGTACATGTCTTAATTGCTCATTTATTTGTTCTGTATTATGGCGTCCTGGCTGATGATACTCCGCCAATTAATTTGCCAGCATATGCGACTGCAGGTATTGCCAAGGCAGGTCCGGTGAAGACAGGGTTACAAGGCTTTAAGTATGATTCAGCTGCTATATTACTACCATTTGTTTTCACACTCAATCCGACTATCTTACTGCTCACAGATGTAACGTGGTATCAAATGGTCTGGGCAATATTTACAGCAACGATTGGGATGATAGCTTTCGCCTCCTTTATTCAAAATTGGCTGATTCGCCGGTATTATTGGTATGAACGTTTATTAGCGTTGCTCACAGCACTTTTGTTTATCCAGAATAATTTATTAACCGATTTAATTGGTGTCGTTATTTTGACTGGTTTATTGGGTGCCCAGTGGTTATTTGGCCGTACAAAGAAAAAGACTATGTAATTTAGCGAAAAATGAAGCTATAAAAAATAAAGCAAGTAGGCATAACTTGCAGGCCTGTCCCATATAGTGATTACAGGATAACTATAGGGGGATAAGCGGATGTCGAAGAAAATGAAAGTAATGATTTGGTTAATTGGCTTATTTTTATTGATTATTCTGATGCAGTACCCGATGCAACGCACGATGGATTCGTGGCAGACGTGGTCGTTGCCGTTAGCAGGCACAACGATAGTCCTTGATCCGGGTCATGGAGGAGCGGATGGAGGAGCGGAAGGTTCAGATGATACGCAGGAGAAAGAAATATCGCTCAGTGTGTCGAACATGGTGCGTGATTATTTGCAACAGGCTGGTGCCGTTGTCTATATGACAAGAGAGGGTGATTATGATTTAGCCCAAGAGAATACAAAAGGCTTATCAAGAAGAAAAACAGAAGACATTCAACAGCGTGTCGCATTTATTAAGGAGAAAAATGCAGATCTTTTTCTCAGTATTCACCTTAATGCCCTAGCAGCTCGACAGTGGAAAGGTGCCCAAACCTTCTTTTATCCTGGACGTGAACAGAATGAAATGTTAGCTAAATCGATTCAGTCTGAGATTCGCCGCAATTTGGAGAATACCAACCGGGATGCACTTGCTTTGAACCAAATTTATTTGCTGAAATATAGTGAAGTTCCTGGCGCTCTTGTTGAAATTGGTTTCCTTTCCAATGAAGAGGAAAAGGAATTATTAAAATCGACGAACTATCAGCAAAAAATGGCCGCCAGTATATATGAAGGAATTTTGCAGTATGTGACAGATGATTCAAGCAATGATTGACCGTACAGTGTTTGACGTCTGTTTTCAACGAATGTTTATGTTATACTAGCAAATAGGATCAATTAGATAAAAACGAGGTGACCTATTTTGCTTACGAAACAAGCTGTTGTGGAGCTTTTACAGAAAATGAAAGATCCATTCTTGCATAAAACATTTAAAGAAACAGATGGTATCGAGGAAGTGACCATTAAAGAAGATAAGAATCATGTCAGTGTCAAACTTGCTATTGCGAAAACGAATACAGCAGAACAGATGCAACTGCAACAGGAATTGGTTGGCGCATTAAAGGAGTTAGGAGCGGCTACAGTCGGGCTTCGCTTCAGTCAATTACCTGATGAAGTGATTGCACAATTCCAGCCGACGAAGGAGGAAGATCCTTCACTGCTTAGCAAAGACTCTAAAACCAACTTTTTAGCTGTAGCGAGCGGTAAAGGGGGCGTCGGCAAGTCAACTGTCACCGTTAATACGGCTGTTGCACTGGCACGTTTAGGTAAGAAAGTAGGCATCATTGATGCGGATATTTATGGTTTTAGTGTACCTGATATGATGGGAGTAGAAGAAAGACCGAAGCTTAGAGGGAATAAAATCATCCCGGTAGAGCGATTCGGTGTGAAAATTATGTCGATGGGCTTCTTTGTTGAAGACAATTCTCCTGTTATCTGGAGAGGACCACGTCTGGGTAAAATGCTGACAAGCTTCTTTAAAGAGGTTGAATGGGGCGAGCTCGACTTCTTATTATTAGATTTACCACCTGGAACTGGTGACGTTGCGCTTGATCTTCATAACATGATCCCTTCCTCAAAAGAACTGATTGTAACAACGCCACATCCAACGGCAGCATTTGTAGCTGCTCGTGCTGGTCAAATGGCGATTAATACAGAGCATGAGATTCTTGGAGTAATTGAGAACATGTCTTTCTTTGAGAGTCAGGTTACTGGTGAGAAGGAATATGTATTTGGTAAAGGTGGAGGCGATAAGCTTGCTGAAGTTCTGGATACAGAAGTAATCGGTCGTCTATCCTTACAGCAGCCATTTGAAGAAGAAGGTGTATTTGCACCATCCGTCTATCAAGAAAACCATCCAAATGGTCAGGAATACTTGAAAGTGGCAAAGCAAATTGTGGAGCAATTTTAAATAAAGAAGGGGAGCAGACATTACTATGTCCGCTCCCTTTTTCTATTCTTGACCACTGCTCTGTTCTTCTTCCTGCTGACTTCCTGACCCTCCAGATTCTTGTCCGGCGTTTTCTCCAGACTGTCCGCCTTCACTACTTCCAGATTGAGATTCCATTTGCTTTGCAGCTTCTAGAAGTAAATCGGATATTGTTGCTTGAAATACGGGTGAAGAAAAAGTTTCTTCCATTACTGTTTGTAAATGCTCTCTGAATTGCTGGCTTTTTAGAAGTGTCAAAGTTTGCTCTTCCATTTCAGGATTACTGAGTACTTCCATTAATTTTTTCTGATATTCAGGGTCACTCATTAATTTTTTTGTCACATCTTCTTGTTTATCCTGCAGTGCTAACGCAAAGGATTCGACAAATTTAGGGTCTGTAAACATTTTTGTCCAAAATTCTTTCCCTTTGTCGGAAGATAAGGTTTCTGTGACTGCATCTTTGACAATTTGTGCATCAATAACATATGTCTGTTGCATTTCATCACTGGCAAGTACATCTGTAATTGCTTTCTTTCCTTCATCTGTTTTCAATATATCGGCAACCATTTTTTTCGTGCCTTCGTAATTGCCGTTTTCCTCTCCGGAAGATTCAGATCCACCACCACATCCAACTAGTAAAAGAAGTGTAATGATGGCTATATATAGCAATCGGTTCATGTTTACCGCTACCTTTCTTATAAAAAATAAGCTGTATTTATAATATGGAGTCATTTATAATTAATATGTATGAGATGCGAAAAAAACTAAATATCATGGTAAAATACATAATTAGAATGGATAGTAGGGGGATTTTGTTTTGAAAAGTCGCGATGTTGTTCGATTGTTTTTTTCTACGTTACTTTTAGGAGGCGTTTCCACGCTTCTTGTGAGTTTCTTTGTTAAATCAAGTGTTTATGCTGATTATTTGAATCCGTTTAATTGGTTTGAAATATTGGGCTTATTAGTATTTTTCATTACACTTGGATTTGTTTTCAGCTTAATTAGTCAAATGGGTTTCTTTGCATATTTAACCGTTAATCAATTTGCATTAGGGATATTCCGCAGTTATTGGCCGACGATTCAAATAGGACTCATTATATTCGCTTTGTTTGATTTAGTATATTTTCGATATCAAAGAGTGGAAAATGGCAGTATCCTAATATTTATTTTAACAGCAGCTGCTTTATTAATCTTCAGTTTGCTTGTAGCAAGTCGCAAGGCTAAAGAAACAAATAAAAAAGCTTTTGTCCCAGCCTTGTTTTTTATGGTTGTTATTACATCGATTGAATGGGTACCAGGTTTACGTACGAATAATGGCGATTATGCCTGGCTGATGATTATCCCGTTAATATTATGTAATACATATCAATTGCTGATACTTCATCGTTTAACAAAAAAAAAATAGACCATTTCGGTCTATTTCTTTTTTGATTTTAATTCTTCCTGAGAGGTTTCCGCTAGGGTGATTAATTCCGAAATGGTAAGCAGCTTTTTGTCTTTTTTAATCTCGGGAATGACAATTTCCAAAGCCTTCTCCGTTTGTTTGACGGTATCGGAAGCATGCAGCAGAATTATATCTCCATTATTAAGATTATTTAAGATGTGATTGGTGATTTTTTCTGTTCCTGGATTTTTCCAATCATTCGGGTTTACACTCCAATGGATAACCTTCAATCCTTCTTTTTCTGCGACATTAATGATTTCTTCATTCAGATGGCCGTTGGGTGCTCTTAATAGGTAGACATTCTCGTAACCTAATTTACTAAATGTATCTTTTGCTTTTTGGAGATCTTTTCGAACTTCTTCAATCTCCTGGTCAACGTAAGATTTATATTGGTATCCGAGCATGCCAATTTCGTGTTCATTCTCTGCGATTTTTTCGAGAATATCAGGATGACGCTCTGCCCACTCCCCGCTAACAAAGAAGGTAGCTCGTACACCTTCAGATTTCAGTCTCTCCAGAATAGGAAGCACTTGTTCATTTCCGTGGCTGATATTAAATGTTAATGCGACAGAGGCATTTTGAGAACTACCAGTATTTAAAGCCCGTGGATTCTCCTGATTGGAAAAGACAGTTGGTGTGTAATTGGATTCCAAAAATAAAAACAGGGCTACAAATAAGGCAATAGGGATAATAATAAATGCTTTCTTTTGCTTTTTCATATCTATTACATATAAACGTCTCATCTCTTTCCCTCCATTATGCTGGGCTTGTCTTTACCATCATATGAATGTTCTTCCACAAATATGATGTCTAATTATGTTTAATTTTGAAAGAAAGAGGAATATAACAATTAGTTATTGGGGAGATTAAGCCTAGATTTCGATAGGGGGATTACAATGTTAGGTCTGCTGATTAATGATAAAGAACAACAAGAATTACAATATGTTGTAAAGAGAGAACTTGAAGAGTTGTTATTTGATCTCGAAGATCATCGAATAGATACTATGGTCAAACAAGCGATGCGTGAAAGGTACAAAGTTATTTTTCAATTGTACACTCGAGTAGCCAGCGAAGAGGAAGTAAAGAAGTATATACCGAAAAAAGTTAAAATCGAATAATATACGCTATACTATATCTTTTGCGATAGTTCTGATGAGATATAGTATATTTTTTTTGGGCGTTAAGGGAATACCTTAACGATGAAGCAGCACGGTGTAGCGAAAATTAAACATGTACAAAGTATAAGAAAATCTGGGTAACATGCAGAAGATGATACGAAAATCGATTTTTTCTCAAAGAAATTTCAAAAAAAGACTTGCTGAGTAAAAAAGTATATGGTATATTATTTCTTGTCGTCATTGAGGCACGAACAAAAAAACAAACATTTAAAAAAGTTATTGACTTACTTTTTTATTCATGTTATATTAAGTTTCGTCGCAAAAAACGACATTGAAATTGATCTTTGAAAACTGAACAAAACAACCAGTATGAATTAATAAACAAGCTAGCTTATAGAAGCGAGCGCAAGTCAACTTTATTGAGAGTTTGATCTTGGCTCAGGACGAACGCTGGCGGCGTGCCTAATACATGCAAGTCGAGCGCGGGAAGCTAACTGAATCCTTCGGGAGGACGTTAGTGGAACGAGCGGCGGACGGGTGAGTAACACGTGGGCAACCTGCCTGTAAGACTGGGATAACCCCGGGAAACCGGGGCTAATACCGGATAACACATTGCTTCGCATGAAGGAATGTTGAAAGATGGCCTTTGGCTATCACTTACAGATGGGCCCGCGGCGCATTAGCTAGTTGGTGAGGTAACGGCTCACCAAGGCAACGATGCGTAGCCGACCTGAGAGGGTGATCGGCCACACTGGGACTGAGACACGGCCCAGACTCCTACGGGAGGCAGCAGTAGGGAATCTTCCGCAATGGACGAAAGTCTGACGGAGCAACGCCGCGTGAACGAAGAAGGTTTTCGGATCGTAAAGTTCTGTTGTTAGGGAAGAACAAGTGCCGTTCAAATAGGGCGGCACCTTGACGGTACCTATCGAGGAAGCCCCGGCTAACTACGTGCCAGCAGCCGCGGTAATACGTAGGGGGCAAGCGTTGTCCGGAATTATTGGGCGTAAAGCGCGCGTAGGCGGTTTCTTAAGTCTGATGTGAAATCTTGCGGCTCAACCGCAAGCGGTCATTGGAAACTGGGGAACTTGAGTGCAGAAGAGGAGAGTGGAATTCCACGTGTAGCGGTGAAATGCGTAGATATGTGGAGGAACACCAGTGGCGAAGGCGACTCTCTGGTCTGTAACTGACGCTGAGGTGCGAAAGCGTGGGGAGCGAACAGGATTAGATACCCTGGTAGTCCACGCCGTAAACGATGAGTGCTAGGTGTTAGGGGGTTTCCGCCCCTTAGTGCTGCAGTTAACGCATTAAGCACTCCGCCTGGGGAGTACGGCCGCAAGGCTGAAACTCAAAAGAATTGACGGGGGCCCGCACAAGCGGTGGAGCATGTGGTTTAATTCGAAGCAACGCGAAGAACCTTACCAGGTCTTGACATCTTCGGATGTCCCTAGAGATAGGGAGTTCCCTTCGGGGACCGAATGACAGGTGGTGCATGGTTGTCGTCAGCTCGTGTCGTGAGATGTTGGGTTAAGTCCCGCAACGAGCGCAACCCTTGATCTTAGTTGCCAGCATTAAGTTGGGCACTCTAAGGTGACTGCCGGTGACAAACCGGAGGAAGGTGGGGATGACGTCAAATCATCATGCCCCTTATGACCTGGGCTACACACGTGCTACAATGGATGGTACAGAGGGCAGCGAAACCGCGAGGTCAAGCAAATCCCATAAAACCATTCTCAGTTCGGATTGCAGGCTGCAACTCGCCTGCATGAAGCCGGAATCGCTAGTAATCGTGGATCAGCATGCCACGGTGAATACGTTCCCGGGCCTTGTACACACCGCCCGTCACACCACGAGAGTTGGCAACACCCGAAGTCGGTGGGGTAACCTTTGGAGCCAGCCGCCGAAGGTGGGGCCAATGATTGGGGTGAAGTCGTAACAAGGTAGCCGTATCGGAAGGTGCGGCTGGATCACCTCCTTTCTAAGGATTAATAGAAAGGCGAAAGCACCCGTTTAGCGACGTACAAACTGGACTGAACCGAAGGAGATAAAGGAAACACAACGAACATTTGTGAGTTGATGTTGACTTATCGTACGGAGGTAAAGGAAGTTTGCTAGGCGCTGGGTGCTGCAGCTGGACATATTACGGAACACCTTTTACAAGGTGACAAAATCATACTTGGTTGTTTGGTTCAGTTTTGAGAGATCAATCTGCCTCTCAATATCATACACTCATTAGAATGGGCCTGTAGCTCAGCTGGTTAGAGCGCACGCCTGATAAGCGTGAGGTCGGTGGTTCGAGTCCACTCAGGCCCACCATTCTAAAATTGGGGCCTTAGCTCAGCTGGGAGAGCGCCTGCTTTGCACGCAGGAGGTCAGCGGTTCGATCCCGCTAGGCTCCACCATTTTAAATTAATGTACCTTGAAAACTAGATAAGAATAATCAGGACGTGGAAGCAACTGCTGGTCAGCTGTGGAAACGAAACTGATGACAAGACATCAAACAATAACCAACGACTTTTTCATTGAAATGAAGTAATAATAGTTAAGTGAAGAAGGGCGCACGGTGGATGCCTTGGCACTAGGAGCCGATGAAGGACGGGACAAACACCGATATGTCTCGGGGAGCCGTACGTAGGCGTTGATCCGAGAATTTCCGAATGGGGAAACCCTCTGCTCGTCATGGAGTAGAACATTTATCTGAATCCATAGGATAAATGAGGCAGACCCGGGGAACTGAAACATCTCAGTACCCGGAGGAAGAGAAAGCAAACGCGATTTCCCGAGTAGCGGCGAGCGAAACGGAATTAGCCCAAACCAAAAAGCTTGCTTTTTGGGGTTGTAGGACACTCCTTTGGAGTTACAAAGAAATACATTAGACGAAGTGGTCTGGAAAGGCCCATCACAGAAGGTAACAATCCTGTAGTCGAAAATGTATTTCCTCCGGAGTGGATCCTGAGTACGGCGGAACACGTGAAATTCCGTCGGAATCCGGGAGGACCATCTCCCAAGGCTAAATACACCCTAGTGACCGATAGTGAACCAGTACCGTGAGGGAAAGGTGAAAAGCACCCCGGGAGGGGAGTGAAATAGTACCTGAAACCGTGTGCCTACAAGTAGTCGGAGCCCTTTTATGGGTGACGGCGTACCTTTTGTAGAATGGACCGGCGAGTTACGATCCCCTGCAAGGTTAAGTGGAAGACACGGAGCCGCAGCGAAAGCGAGTCTGAATAGGGCGTTTTAGTAGGTGGTCGTAGACCCGAAACCGTGTGATCTACCCATGTCCAGGGTGAAGGTCAGGTAACACTGACTGGAGGCCCGAACCCACGCACGTTGAAAAGTGCGGGGATGAGGTGTGGGTAGGGGTGAAATGCCAATCGAACACGGAGATAGCTGGTTCTCTCCGAAATAGCTTTAGGGCTAGCCTCAAGGCATGTATGTTGGAGGTAGAGCACTGATTGGACTAGGGGCCCTTACCGGGTTACCGAATTCAGTCAAACTCCGAATGCCAATCATATTACCTTGGGAGTCAGACTATGGGTGATAAGGTTCATAGTCGAAAGGGAAACAGCCCAGACCGTCAGCTAAGGTCCCAAAGTATACGTTAAGTGGAAAAGGATGTGGCGTTGCACAGACAACCAGGATGTTGGCTTAGAAGCAGCCATCATTTAAAGAGTGCGTAATAGCTCACTGGTCGAGTGACGCTGCGCCGAAAATATACCGGGGCTAAACGTATCACCGAAGCTACGGATTGATCTGCGATCAATGGTAGGAGAGCGTTCTAAGTGCAGTGAAGTCAGACCGTGAGGACTGGTGGAGCGCTTAGAAGTGAGAATGCCGGTATGAGTAGCGAAAAAGAAGTGAGAATCTTCTTCACCGAATGCCTAAGGTTTCCTGAGGAAGGCTCGTCCGCTCAGGGTTAGTCGGGGCCTAAGCCGAGGCCGAAAGGCGTAGGCGATGGACAACAGGTTGATATTCCTGTACCACCCAATTCCGTTTTGAGTGATGGGGGGACGCAGAAGGATAAGGAATGCGCACCATTGGATGTGTGCGTTGAAGCAGTAAGTGAGTCAGATAGGCAAATCCGTCTGGCAATCACAAGCTGTGATCAGGAGGGAAATATAGTACCGAAGTTCCGGATTTCACGCTGCCAAGAAAAGCCTCTAGCAAGGAAAAGGGTGCCCGTACCGCAAACCGACACAGGTAGGCGAGGAGAGAATCCTAAGGTGATCGGGAGAACTCTCGTTAAGGAACTCGGCAAAATGACCCCGTAACTTCGGGAGAAGGGGTGCTTCTTTTGCGAGAAGCCGCAGTGAAAAGGCCCAAGCGACTGTTTAGCAAAAACACAGGTCTCTGCGAAGCCGTAAGGCGAAGTATAGGGGCTGACACCTGCCCGGTGCTGGAAGGTTAAGGGGATGCGTTAGCATTAGCGAAGCGTTGAACCGAAGCCCCAGTAAACGGCGGCCGTAACTATAACGGTCCTAAGGTAGCGAAATTCCTTGTCGGGTAAGTTCCGACCCGCACGAAAGGTGCAACGACTTGGGCACTGTCTCAACGAGAGACCCGGTGAAATTATACTATGCGTGAAGATGCGCATTACCCGCGACAGGACGGAAAGACCCCGTGGAGCTTTACTGTAGCCTGATATTGAATGTTGGTACAGCTTGTACAGGATAGGTGGGAGCCTGAGAAACGTGAGCGCTAGCTTACGTGGAGGCGCCGGTGGGATACCACCCTGGCTGTATTGACCTTCTAACCCAGAACCGTGATCCGGTTCGGAGACAGTGTCAGGTGGGCAGTTTGACTGGGGCGGTCGCCTCCTAAAATGTAACGGAGGCGCCCAAAGGTTCCCTCAGAATGGTTGGAAATCATTCGCAGAGTGCAAAGGCAGAAGGGAGCTTGACTGCGAGACCTACAAGTCGAGCAGGGACGAAAGTCGGGCTTAGTGATCCGGCGGTACCGAATGGAAGGGCCGTCGCTCAACGGATAAAAGCTACCCCGGGGATAACAGGCTTATCTCCCCCAAGAGTCCACATCGACGGGGAGGTTTGGCACCTCGATGTCGGCTCATCGCATCCTGGGGCTGTAGTCGGTCCCAAGGGTTGGGCTGTTCGCCCATTAAAGCGGTACGCGAGCTGGGTTCAGAACGTCGTGAGACAGTTCGGTCCCTATCCGTCGTGGGCGTTGGAAGTTTGAGAGGAGCTGTCCTTAGTACGAGAGGACCGGGATGGACACACCGCTGGTGCACCAGTTGTTCTGCCAAGAGCATCGCTGGGTAGCTACGTGTGGAAGGGATAAGTGCTGAAAGCATCTAAGCATGAAGCCCCCCTCAAGATGAGACTTCCCATCACATAAGTGAGTAAGATCCCTCAGAGACGATGAGGTTGATAGGTTCGAGGTGGAAGCATGGTGACATGTGAAGCTGACGAATACTAATAGATCGAGGACTTATCTATATAACATGTTTCAATGGTGTTGTTGATGTCAATATCTTATCTAGTTTTCAGGGTGCAACCCTAAAATACAATAGTCTGGTAGCGATAGCGAAGAGGTCACACCTGTTCCCATGCCGAACACAGCAGTTAAGCTCTTCAGCGCCCATGGTAGTTGGGGCTCGCGCCCCTGCAAGAGTAGGACGTTGCCAGGCTATGTAATTTCACAGCTTTGAGAAGCAGCCAGATGAACAATATTCCACAGTAGCTCAGTGGTAGAGCAATCGGCTGTTAACCGATCGGTCGTAGGTTCGAATCCTACCTGTGGAGCCATATGCTTCCATAGCTCAGTTCGGTAGAGCACTTCCATGGTAAGGAAGGGGTCGCCGGTTCAAGTCCGGCTGGAAGCTCTGCTATTTTTATGACATATTATATTGTATTGGCCCGTTGGTCAAGTGGTTAAGACACCGCCCTTTCACGGCGGTATCACGGGTTCGAATCCCGTACGGGTCACCATAAATACCACTTAAATTTTGTTGAAAGAATGCGACGTCCTGTCGTAACACATGCAATTGTACATCTTAAACTTTGGAGGATTAGCTCAGCTGGGAGAGCACTTGCCTTACAAGCAAGGGGTCGCAGGTTCGAGCCCTGCATCCTCCACCATTAGCCGGTCTAGCTCAATTGGTAGAGCAACTGACTTGTAATCAGTAGGTTGGGGGTTCAAGTCCTCTGGCCGGCACCAGTCAAGTTCATATAGATACATGGAGGGATAGCGAAGTTGGCCAAACGCGGCGGACTGTAAATCCGCTCCCATCGGGTTCGTAGGTTCGAGTCCTACTCCCTCCACCATTGTATAAAAAATCACTAAGTGTATATACTATTTCTGTACACTTTTTCATTTTATTGGTGGGCTATAGCCAAGCGGTAAGGCAACGGTTTTTGGTACCGTCATGCGCTGGTTCGAATCCAGCTAGCCCAGCCATTTTATTTTGTGCTTTTTTTTGCACTTTGTACGATAAAAAGAAGTAAGAGCCATTAGCTCAGTTGGTAGAGCATCTGACTTTTAATCAGAGGGTCGGAGGTTCGAATCCTCCATGGCTCACCACTTTTGGGGCCTTAGCTCAGCTGGGAGAGCGCCTGCTTTGCACGCAGGAGGTCAGCGGTTCGATCCCGCTAGGCTCCACCATCTTAAAATTCACATAAGAAAACAGCCAATCGATTTTCAATAAGAAAATTGATTTTTTTGTATGTTTAAAAAGTAAAGTTACCATTTAGAAGCTGACTTACAATGAAGATTGAAATAATCGATTTTTCCCTATAATATGGATTATGTTAGCGTTGCAACCATTTTGATATATTGAATGTGCTGGGATACCGCTCCGGCCAACCACTCCGCGTCCTGCGGGGCACGGCTGAAGCTAGGCTACTACTAGAATTGCTTCTCTGCTGCCTTGCACCGAGGAAGCCTACTTCGAAGCGTTACTAGTAGACACAGGTGCAGACGTTGTGGATCTTCAGCGCCTGCCTGTCCCGCGGGAGTCTCCGTGGTTGGCCTACGCTAGGATATGGGCTCTACAACTTTTGTAAGAGATAGCATATTGATCACTGTATGCATAACAGGAATTGAATGATTAACATAATACCAAGAACCACTGCTTTTTGCTGTTACATAATTTGTAACACTTACCTCAAGTGTAGGAAATAGGCGGAGACTCCCGTGGAATCAGCGCGAGCTGAAGATCCACTTCGTCTGTGCCTGTGTCTGCAAGTATCGCTTCGAAGTGAGCTTCCTCGGCACAAGGCAGCAAGATGCTGTTCAAGTAGTAGCCTAGCTGAAGCCGTGCCCACAGGACGCGGAGCCTATTTCCGGAGTTTTGCTAAGCAGATAATATCTATCAAAAAGACCACATTGCAATACAGCGTTTGTTAGCATAATCCATATTAAAGTTAGTTGTATATAAATTATTTCAATTAGGACCTGGCAGGTTATGCTCGGAATTACCTATCTGAAACATCGCATGTATTGGTCTGGTAATACTTTTCGATAAAATAACCCTTATCCGCACAATAATCAATAACTAAACTAGTTTCTGTATCCAGATAACGTTTGGTGAAATGATCGATTTGAAAGGTGATTCCGTTTATCTCGATGATCGTATCCATTGGTCTTTTCTCATCAACTATCAGAGAATAAGTGAGAGATATTCCGCAACCTCCTGTTAATTCAGCATCAAGCCTAGGCAATTGGCCTTCTGGAATAGTTTCTGTCTGTAATGCTTTCTGAGCTAACTTAGTTAATGTAATATTCATCGTCTAACTCCTTCATAGCATCATAATGAACTATGACTCTACAGGTTCTCTGATTTTTTTATAACGTAATATAGGTTTTCTGGCAGCTTGTGTTTCATTTAACCTTCCGATAATCGTGGAATGTGGTGCATCTAACACAATAGATGGGTCTTCTGCAGCTTCCTTCGCAATTTGGATCATCACATCAGCAAAAGCATCCAGTGTTTCTTTTGATTCGGTTTCGGTTGGTTCGATCATCATGCACTCTTCTACGTTTAAAGGAAAGTAGATGGTAGGGGGATGATAACCAAAATCAAGTAATCGTTTGGCCATATCAAGTGTCCGTACGCCAAGCTTTTTCTGTTCTGAGCCAGACAGGACGAATTCATGTTTGCAAAATTGCTTGTATGGTGATACGAAATAAGGTGCAAGTCTTTTTTGAAGGTAGTTGGCATGGAGTACAGCAGACTCTGATACTTGGAGAAGGCCCTCTGCTCCCATTGTTCGAATATACGTGTATGCTCGGATAAGAATGCCAACGTTACCATAGTAACCTTTTACTCTACCGATAGAAGAAGGAGCTTCATTGTTTAGTACGTATTGTTGCTTCTTTCTCTCCACACGCGGTACAGGCATAAATGGGATTAACGCTTGTTTAACGCCAACGGGACCTGCACCAGGACCTCCGCCTCCGTGAGGTGTCGTAAAGGTTTTGTGGAGGTTAAAGTGAACGATATCAAATCCCATTTGTCCTGGAGTCGTTTTGCCGAGGATGGCATTGGCATTTGCCCCATCATAATAAAGTAAGCCTCCCGCTTCATGAACCACTTCCGCAATTTCAACTATCTCTTTTTCAAATAATCCAAGTGTATTTGGATTCGTTAGCATAAGGGCGGCTGTATCTTTACCGACATATTTTTTAAGTTCTGCTACATCGACTAGTCCCTGCTCATTAGAAGGAACAGTTATCGTTTCAAACCCTGCGACAGAAGCACTGGCAGGATTTGTACCATGTGCAGAATCGGGCACAAGTACTTTTGTTCTTTTTTCCCCTTTTTGTGCATGATATGCTTTGGCAATCATGAGTCCGGTCCATTCCCCTTGAGCACCTGCTGAAGGTTGAAGTGTGACAGCATCCATCCCCGCGATCGCTGCTAAGTCCTCCTGCAGTTCATATAATATTTGAAGTACTCCTTGTACCGTTTCTTCTGGCTGATAAGGATGAACACGGCTAAATCCTTCTAATCTAGCAACATCTTCATTGATCTTAGGATTATATTTCATGGTACAAGAACCAAGTGGGTAAAAACCATTATCAATTCCATGATTCTGATTTGAAAGTGCAGTATAATGACGGACAAGCTGTAACTCGGATACCTCAGGCAGTTCTGCGGGAGTATTCCGAATTAAATGGCTTGGAAATTTGTCTTCTACATGTACTTCATCCACATCACTTTCAGGCAGATCAATTCCTACTCTTCCGGGTTTGCTGATTTCAAATATTAAGTCCATTTATAATGCCTCCAATACCTGTACAAAATGATCGATTTCTTCTTTGGACCGTTGCTCTGTAACAGCTATTAACATCTCGTTTTCTTTGCTGTAGGCCTTGCTGAGATCATATCCACCAATGATGCCAGCATGAAGTAGCTTCTCATTAACTTCCTGTACGGACAAAGGTAATCCGACAACGAATTCATTGAAAAAAGGGCCAGTATTTTTTATCGAAAATCCTTTCGTTGCAAGTTGTTTCGCCATATAATCTGCTTTTTCTAAATTTAACTGTGCCATTTTGCGTATACCGTTTTTACCTAGTGCAGTCATACATATCGATGAAGCAAGTGCATTTAATGCTTGATTCGAACATATATTAGAAGTCGCTTTATCGCGGCGGATGTGCTGTTCGCGGGCTTGTAAGGTTAGCGTAAACCCGCGATTTCCTTGGTTATCTGTAGTTTGACCAACTATTCTTCCTGGAATTTTTCGCATTAACTTTTTGTTTACAGCAAAGAATCCGCAATGTGGTCCACCGAAAGACATCGGTATTCCTAATGGCTGCATGTCACCAACTACAATATCCGCTCCTAGTTTCCCTGGTGCTTGTAATAGTGCCAGTGCAAGTGGGTTAGCACTAACGATCAACAAGGCGCCACTTTCTTTAGCAATGTTGTTAATGGTTTGTATATCTTCCACAGATCCGAAGAAATTAGGGTATTGGACAATAATCGCAGCTGTCTGCTTATTCACCTTTGCTTGCAAAAGATCCAAGTCAGTAAGATCATTCTCTAATTCGATTTCTTCAACGTTAAACGCAGGCCCAGAAGACACCGTTTCTAGTATAGAGCGAGATTCCGGGTGAACGGATTTTGATATGATCACATCTTTACGTTTTGTAGAAGTTACAGCAAGTGATGCAGCTTCTGCTACAGAAGTAAAGCCATCATACATAGAAGAATTGGCAACCTCCATTCCCGTTAGTTCACAAACCATTGTTTGAAATTCGAATATTGCTTGTAATTCTCCCTGGCTAATCTCTGGCTGGTATGGGGTATAAGCAGTATAGAATTCAGATCTGGAAATCATGTGGTTCACAACACTAGGAATATAGTGATCATACGTACCTGCTCCGAGAAAACAAGCGTAAGCATTGGCATGGACATTTAATAAGCTTAGCTGCTGCATTTTTTTTAGTAAAAGGGGTTCAGGAATTGCATCAGGGATATCAACATCTCCATTTGTTCGAATGGAGGAAGGGATATCTGCAAATAAATCATCCACCGATCGGATATTTAAAAAATCAAGCATTTGCTGTTGGTCTTGTTGCGTATCAGGAAGGTATCGATACATCGAAGTCATGCTATCATTCTCCTTCTTTAATAAAGTCGTAATAGTCCTTTTCGATCAGGAGTTGCTTAAACTCTTCTGCATTAGTTACTTCTATTTCGATTAACCAGCCAGCGTGAAAGGGGTCTTCATTAACAATTTCTGGTTCATGTTCTAATGCTTCATTAACTGTGATTACTCTTCCTGATAAGGGAGAGTAGATATCTGAAGCTGCTTTAACTGACTCGATTGTACCCATTGTTTCTCCAGCCTTAAGCTCACTGCCGACCTCAGCTGATTCAACAAAGACAATATCTCCTAACTGTTCTTGGGCAAAATCGGTAATACCAATTCGAGCTTTCTGATCATCGATTTGAATTACCCATTCATGATCTTTCGTATAGCGCATTTCTGTTTTCGTTGTCATCTTGTCATTCCGCTCCTTTTATCTTGTATAGAAAGGTTTTTTTACTACAATGGCGTCAACTAATTTATTACGAATCTTTACTTTTAACTTGGTTCCTAAAGCTGCATCTGTTGCTGATATAAGGGCAAGCCCCAAGTATTTTTTTAGAGAGGGGAGTAGGTGCCAGATGTAATATAGCCAATCTCTTCATCAGAAGGCCGATACACGTTGTAACCGTGCCGTGGAATGCCCCGATCAACTACTTCAATCCCTACTAACTTGCGGTTTGGTCCATTCGTTTTTTCACGCAGCAGTGCATCTTTTCCTATAAACGCATCCTTTTTATTGGTCTTTACGGTAAATCCAATTCCTGCTTCTACAGGAGAAATTTCTGCAGATAAATCTTGACCATACAATGCCAGACACGCTTCTAATCGCAATGTATCGCGCGCCCCGAGCCCGCAAGCCTTCAATCCATCTTCTTTTCCCATTGCCAATAGTTTTTGCCAAAGCGGTGCTACTTGGTCAGTGGCAACATATAATTCAAAGCCATCCTCACCTGTATAACCTGTTCGCGATACAAGTATATTGGTTATTTCATCAAGCTGGACATGTTGAACAAATCGAAAAGGATCAATCTTTGCTAAGTCTAGATCCGTTAGTTGCTGCAAAATATCCAAAGCTTTTGGGCCTTGAATAGCTAACTGCCCTACATCGTTAGAGATATTACGGACGGTGACATTACGGTTTGTCTGTTGTTTTATCCAAGTAAAATCTTTGTCGATATTTGCTGCATTGATGACGAGTAAAAATGTATCATCCTCTAACTTATAAACAATTAAATCGTCAACAGTGCCACCGTTTTCATAACACATCGCAGTATATTGTGCTTGATTAACCTGAAGTGTGGTAATGTCATTTGTTATTAGATGATTGAGAAAGCTTTCAGCATTTTTTCCTTCTATAAGAATCTCGCCCATATGAGAAACATCAAACAAACCCGCATGTTGTCGAACGGTTTCGTGTTCTTCGACAATTCCCGTAAATTGTAACGGCAGAGCCCAACCTCCAAAATCGACCACTCTCGCACCATATTGTTGATAGAGCTGAAAGAGCGGTGTATGATGTAACGTAGATAATTGACTCATGAACGACACCACCTCCGAAATAATTTTTGTTTCCCTTCTGTACGCTTGTTGGATGCAGTCCATCCGACTTTACATATTCCTGATAGTCACACTTCTTTCCATATAATGTGCCCAGTCTGATTAGCACGTGTGCTTTTTTGTATACAAAAAAGGACAGAGAAGGGTAGAATGAATGTATCTTATCCCTTCTCTGTCCTTTTACCTGAGAGTTTAGTCCAAATAAAAATAATTGGGACCTTCCCCTTTGGTGGCGTAAGTAGTGTACGCGCTCTCCAGAGCTTCGTCCTATTATGGTACGTTTACCTGAGAGATTAGTTCATAAGGTTTTTTATGAATTTGCTCCTTCGGTGGCATTTACATGCGCTCTCCCATAATGATCATCCGTATCTATATTTAATTGATATCCTTATCTTATGGTGAAGTACCGTATACGTCAGTAATGTTGTTATATTATATTACATAATTTCCCATTGTATGCCTTTTCCAAACTATATTATATGTAACATCAATGACATTCTTTTTTTATTTATACGTTAGGAAAGCATAAAATGTTAATAATGAAGAAGTTCGGCATAGTGAAAGAAAATCCTCGGCATTCACTAATAGACGAGCCGAATAATGAGTTTTTATAAAAAATTGTAATTTACAAACAAAAATATACATTTTATTGGTATAATAGGTTTGGTTTCTGTGACTTAACCTTTTCTTTAAAAAAAGCAATATTTTTTTGAAACCTTTTTAAAGTGAATTTCGTACAACTAATAACCGCAAATGTAGCGGAGGTATATAAATGATTGAGGAAAAAATAAAGCAGAATATAAAATTAGTGAAAAAAGGTGACCAATCTGCCTTTGAGGACATCGTTGCCTTTTATCAGAATAAAGTATATGCTATTTGTTTCCGAATGATCGGGAATAAACATGAAGCAGAAGATATTGCACAAGAGGCTTTTATTCGTGCCTATTTAAACATTCAGTCCTATGATGAAAATCGCAAGTTTTCTACATGGCTTTACCGAATCGCGACGAATTTAACGATTGACCGAATTCGAAAGAAGAAGCCTGATTTTTACTTGGATGCAGAGATTAAAGGTACGGACGGATTGAATATGTATGCGCAATTGCCAGCAGAAGATCCATTGCCGGACCAAGAAGTAGAAAGTTTGGAAATGCAAAGTTATATACAAAATGAAATTATGCAACTCCCTGCTAAATACCGGAGTATCATTGCTTTACGTTTTATAGATGAGCTGTCTCTTAAGGAAATTAGTGAGATTTTGGAAATACCAGTGGGAACAGTCAAGACGAGAATCCACAGAGGAAGAGAAGCTCTTAGAAAAAGGCTTCGTCACGTTTAAGGGGTGTGAGCAAAATGAAATGTAATAAAGAAAATGTCGATTTAATGCATCAGTATTTAGATGGTGATATTTCAGCACGTGACGCGCAACAATTGCGCGCCCATTTAAAATCATGTGAAGCATGTCAGCATCATTTTCAAGAATTAAAACGAACGGTTGCATTGGTCACAGCTAATATAGAATTAAAACCATCCGCAGATTTCACAAAAAATGTGATGGGTCAGTTACCAAAAGAGAAGAAAAGAATGTCAGTCAAGCGATGGATGAAAATCCACCCGATGTTAACAGCAGCTGCCATTTTCTTCGTTTTTATGATAAGTGGTATGGTTTCCGCATGGGGACAGGATCACCAATTAAGCTATCCGAAGGGACAAAATCTGTTAGTGGAGAACGATACAGTTATTGTACCAGAAGATGTAGTCATTGAAGAAGATTTAGAAATCAAAAATGGCAATATTAAAATTGAAGGTGAGGTCCAGGGAGACGTCACGATCATTAATGGAGACAATTTGTCAGCATCTGCAGGGAAAGTAACAGGCGAAATAAAAGAAATAGATCAACTATTTGGCTGGATGTGGTATAAGCTGAAGGGTTTATTCCAAAGTGTATTCAGTTTTGATTAAAACAGAAGACAGTGATACTTTTGCAACTAGTATCACTGTTTTTTTATACAGTTAAGTTCCTATAATATGGATTATGTAAACTAGCCATCGCTAGCCACGCAGCCATATTGAGATATTTAATGTGCTGGCATACCGCTCCGTCCAACCACTCCGCGTCCTGCGGGGCACGGCTGAAGATCCACTTTGTGAAGAAGAGCACTTCACAAAGTGGATCTTCAGCACCTGCACAATCCCGCGGGAGTCTACGTGGTTGGCCTACGCTAGGATTGGAACTCTACAATTTTTGTCAGAGCTAGCATATTGATTTCATGCATATATAATAGCTATTGAAATTACAAAGAACCACTGCTTTTTGCTGTTACATAAGTTGTACCACTTCCCTCAAGCGTAGGAAATATGCGGAGACTCCCGTGGAATCAGCGCGAGCTGAAGATCCACTTGGTCTGTGCCTGTGTCTGCAAGTATCGCTTCGAAGTGAGCTTCCTCGGCACAAGGCAGCAAAGATGCTGTTCAAGTAGTAGCCTAGCTGAAGCCGTGCCCACAGGACGCGGAGCATATTTCCGGAGCTTTGCTAAGCAGATAAAATATATCAAAATGACCATTTTGCAATACAGTGTTTGTTAGCATAATCCATATTATAGGTAGTTGTATATTATTTGTTAGTTAGAACAGGGTGGGCTTTCCCGGTTTTTCTAAACGCTCGGAAGTTCTTTTATTCATCGCTTTATATAGGAGGAAGATGAGATCAGGGCATATTCCGAGGCTGTAAATAAATAATAATGGCGTCCAATACAGCTTACATAATTTATATTATCAATCTTACTATATGATAGATGGATGAACGGTTTTGTTTATGGCAAGTTTTTCTAACATGTTTATGTTAAACTTGGCATATAGAATGATTATGTATATATTTCAAGATGATATGCAATATATGCTATAATATAAAATAATTACATTATCAGATAGGAAGAGGATTAAATGGACATGAGGTTGTGTTTGCATGTTTAATGGTGACTGGAATTTTTTAGAGATACTTAAGGTTATTTTAGATATTTCCATTGTTTGGTATGTTTTATATAAATTATTAATGTTAATTCGCGGTACAAAGGCGATTCAATTACTTAAGGGTATTTTTGTTGTGATCGGGCTTTATTTAGCCAGTGTGCTGCTTGATCTAACGACAGTAAGAATTATCATCTGGCAGGTCATTATGTGGGGACCTCTAGGAATTATCATTTTATTCCAGCCTGAGCTGAGAAGGGCGTTAGAACAACTAGGTCGAGGAAGCTTTTTCTCTCGAAATACCACTTCAGAAGAAGAAGAACTAAATCACTCGATTGAAGCAATAGTCGAATCTTGTAAGTATATGGCCAAACGTCGGATTGGTGCGTTAATCACTATAGAAAGAGATACAGCTATGGGGGATTATGTATCAACAGGTATTCCGATTAACGGTCATTTAACCAATCAAATGTTAACCAATATTTTTATTCCGAATACGCCACTGCATGATGGTGCCGTAATCATTAACCGAGATAAAATCGTGGCAGCTGCATGTTATTTGCCTTTGTCTGAAAGTCCTTTTATTTCAAAAGAACTAGGTACGAGGCACCGGGCTGCGCTAGGAATTAGTGAAGTAACCGATGCTGTAACCATTATTGTGTCGGAGGAGACCGGTAGTATTTCCTGCACAAAAAGCGGCGAGTTACATCGAAATATTACAGCGGAGAAGCTGTCAGAACTACTGGAAAAGGAATTAGTAACTAAATTTAAGACGTCAACGACGAAGGCATGGAATTGGAGGGGTAAAAAAAATGAATAGTTGGTTGGAAAAACCCTGGGTTATAAGAGTAGTGGCCTTAGTTCTTTCCGTCTTGCTTTTTGTTGTTGTTGCTTTTGATGAGAATGTGTATGATAATGACGATGGATTTGAATTACCTTTTGGAGATACAACCAGTGATACACAAACGATGGAGGATGTACCTGTACAAACTGAGATTGATCAGGAGAAGTATGTCGTAAGTGGTGTGCCGGAAACGGTGAAAGTTTCTTTGTCGGGTTCAGTAAGTCTTGTTACATCTATGGTTCTCCAACGAAATTTTGATGTCTTTGTTGATTTAGAAGGATTAGAGCCAGGTACACATCAAGTAGACCTTGAATATTCAGGTATTCAAGATCGTTTGAATGTTTATATTGAGCCGCAGGAAGTGGAAGTAACCATCGAAGAACGGGCAAGTAAAGAGTTCAATGTCACCATGGATGCGGTAAATCGAGATAAAGTAGAAGCAGGATATGAAGTCGCAAATATTACAACAGATCCTGGCAAAGTGTTAGTAACCAGTTCGAAAAGCGTTATTAATAAGATTGCGATTGTGAAGGCGTTTGTAGATGTTGAAGGTTTTAATGAGTCACAGACCATTGATAATGTTCCTGTAAAGGTATATGATAATCAAGGCAACCAATTAAATGTAAGAATTGATCCGCCGACTGTTGATGTTGAGGTAGAAATGAGTAACCCAAGTAAAAGCGTTCCTATAACCTTAGAAACGGAAAATGAGCTGCCAGAGGGGATTAAATTAGAAGAAACAAAGCTGGAAAATGAACAGGTGCAAATTTTTGCAGCAGAAAGCTATTTGGCAGAATTAGAAGAGATAAAAACGAAACCAATTGACCTTAGCAAATTAACAGAAAGTGGCAGTATGGAAGTGGAGCTCGCTCTACCTTCAGAAGTAAGAAAAGCAGCGAACGAGACAGTGAATGTCGATGTTAGTGTAGAAAAGGTGGAAGAACAAGACCTAAATGACGTCGCGATTCAGTTAGAAGGTGAAGAATCAGGACAAACTGTTTCTTTTGTTGAGCCGGATTCGAATGTCATGAACATTACGATGAGTGGCTATCCATCCGACTTAGAGCAAATCAGTCCAGAAGATTTGCAATTGCTTGTCGATGTTGGAGGTTTAGGTCCCGGTGAACACGAAGTACCGATTGAGTTGATTACACCGGACGATGTACCAGAATCTGTCCAATTTGAATTACAATTTGAACAAGCCGCTATAAACATCGAAGAAGAAGAGTAGTACATAAAGCGATAGTATATCGATTTGAATCGTAAAAGGAGAGAATGTAAAAATGGGAAAATATTTTGGAACGGATGGGGTCCGTGGTATCGCAAATAAGGGTTTAACACCAGAACTAGCTTTTAAGTTAGGCCGATACGGCGGGTATGTCTTAACTAAGGAATCCGATAAGCCGAAAGTATTAATCGGGCGTGATACAAGAATCTCCGGCCATATGCTAGAAGGAGCATTAGCAGCTGGATTGCTATCTATGGGAGCAGAAGTAATGCGTTTAGGCGTAATTTCTACTCCAGGTGTTGCCTACTTAGCTAAAGTTATGAACGCACAAGCTGGTGTCATGATTTCCGCTTCTCATAATCCTGTCGAAGATAACGGTATTAAATTCTTTGGCTCTGACGGTTTTAAATTATCAGATGAACAAGAGTTGGAAATCGAAGCATTATTAGATATGGAAGAAGACGATCTTCCACGACCAGTGGGTGCAGATGTTGGCCAGGTAAATGATTATTTAGAAGGCGGCCAAAAGTATATTCAATTCTTAAAAGAAACGATCGATAATGAATTCGATGGCATGCATATCGCGTTAGATTGTGCTCATGGTGCTACTTCAGGACTTGCGTCACACCTTTTTGCTGATCTTGAAGCGGATATTTCAACACTTGGATCATCACCAAACGGATTAAATATTAATGATGGTGTGGGTTCTACGCATCCAGAGAAGCTACAAGCGTTAGTGGTTGATAAAGGTGCAGATATTGGGTTGGCATTTGATGGCGATGGCGACAGACTGATTGCTGTCGATGAAAAAGGTAACATTGTTGATGGCGACCAGATCATGTTTATCATCGGTAAATTCTTCAATCAAAAAGGGTTACTTCGTCATGCTACGGTCGTGTCTACCGTAATGAGTAATATTGGTTTCTACAAGGCGTTAGAAGCTAATGAAATGAAGAGTGATAAGACGGCAGTTGGTGACCGCTACGTAATGGAAGAGATGCGCAAAGGTGGTTACAATTTAGGTGGGGAGCAGTCCGGCCATATTATTTTCTTAGATTATAATACTACTGGTGACGGTATGCTATCAGCACTTCAACTTGTAAATGTTATGCGCGAAACAGGTAAGACATTATCAGAACTTGCTAGTGAAATGAAAAAGTTCCCACAAGTCCTGAAGAACGTTAAAGTTGTAAAGAAAAATGAAGTGATGACCAATCAAACAGTGCTGGATGCTATTGATAAGGTGGAAGCAGAAATGAATGGTCAAGGCCGTGTGCTAGTAAGACCATCAGGTACAGAACCATTAGTGCGTGTGATGGTGGAAGCACCTACATTAGAAGACTGTAATCGTTATGTCGATGAAGTGGTCGACGTGATTCAGAAATTAATGGGCATGGAAGAAGAATAAATCCAGAAGAGCTATGGCGCATTTGTGCCGTAGCTCTTTTTTATAAGTCAAGAAAGTATAAATTTTTGGCTATAGGATGTTCGCTGACAGAAACGGCCACGTCCGGCTCCAGCGCCCAGAGACTAGGCGACTTCGCGAAATCGCCCTACGATAAGTCATCATCGATTCGCAAGCTCACCGTGATTCCTTTATCTCAGTTGATTCGCTCCACTCGCTTCGTCTCTAAACGGGCGCTTGCGCCTTTGTTCAGTAGCAAAGATGCTATTATATGAGCTTTTCAAAGGCTTTCCTATTTATAATTTGATTGATGGAATGAATAAAACGAACTAATAATTGCGTGAATTTCAGTGGTTATCAATAAAAGGACGAGATCTTTATGCTCCATGCGATTCCACTGTTTATTTTTTTGAAATTGTGGTATCATATAACTAGAAACTCATATAATAATAAAAACGATCGCAGCTGTCACTGCTAGATACCCACTCTCTTGATAGGGGGTTGGCGTTATCTTTGAGAAAAATAGCCCTTACCCATTTTGCTCAGAACAGGGGGCTATTTTTTTCGTTCAAAATAGCGACAACGACTGCGATGAGCGCTATGATCATCGTAGCAAACGAAATCATGAGCGTGAGCGAGCACTTGAAATATTTCAAAATGACTACTAAGCAGCTAAACATAATCCGCGTTACAGGAAGGCAATTGGAGTGACACGTAAGGCATAGCGGTGCATAGTATGTTAGTAGGTCTTTTTACAAAAATTGTTGCCTAAAAAGATCTTTTCAAGTAAAATGTAATAGTCGTTTCTAATACGACCTACTCAAAAATAGAAAGGAGTAACGAAGTGTATTAACTGTAAAGCGCCAGGGCTATGTGAACGGACGAATTCATAGCTGACGAGGAGGAGGTTTATCGAGAATGATCGGCGGATGCCTCCCGGTTGTCCATCTCAACCGTAATGTCTCTATTCGAAAACAAGAAGGCAACTTTTTGAACAAGAATAGGAACGAGGTGACATATCAAACACGAGAAAGGGGCAAATAATCGCCCCATGTCAAAAAGGATCGGTTGTTTGCCCCTTAATTTCAAGGAGGAAACAACGTTATGTGCGGAATTGTAGGATATATTGGAGCAAATGATTCAAAGGAAATCTTGTTAACTGGATTAGAAAAATTGGAGTACCGCGGATACGACTCTGCAGGTATTGCTATTTTAAATGATGAAGGTGTCAACGTAACAAAGGTTAAGGGAAGAATTGCAGGATTGCGTGAAAAAGTAGATGCAAGCGTGCAAGCTAATTTAGGGATCGGGCATACTCGCTGGGCTACACACGGTGAACCGAGTGAAGACAATGCGCACCCGCACCAAAGTGCATCAGGGCGTTTTACACTAGTGCACAATGGTGTAATCGAGAACTACTATGAAGTTCGCGATGAATTCTTACATGATGTTACGTTAAAGAGCGAAACAGACACGGAAATCGTAGTTCAGTTAGTGGAGTATTTTGCGAATCAGACAGAAGATGTCTTGGACGGCTTTCGGAAGGCACTTTCTGTATTAAAAGGTTCCTATGCTATTGCATTAATTGATAATACAAATCCGGAGCTTATTTATGTTGCGAAAAACAAAAGTCCATTGTTAGTCGGACTAGGTGAAGGATTTAATGTGGTAGCAAGTGATGCAATGGCAACATTAAAAGAAACGAATCGTTATGTAGAAATTGAAGACAAAGAAATCGTATTAGTAAAGCGTAACGGTGTGGAAATCCAGAAGCTGGACGGTACTGTAGTGGAGCGCGAGTCTTATGTTGCAGAAATTGACGCTTCTGATACCGAAAAAGGAACATACCCGCATTTTATGTTAAAAGAAATTGATGAGCAGCCGTTTGTTATGCGTAAAATCATTCAAGAATATCAGGATAAGAATGATACGATTAAATTGGATAAAGACATTCGCAAAGCGATGAAAAAAGCGGATCGTATTTATATCATTGCAGCAGGAACCAGTTATCATGCTGGTTTAGTTGGAAAACAATTTATTGAGCGTTTAGCAAATATTCCAGTTGAAGTGCATATTGCAAGTGAGTTCTCTTATAATATGCCAATGTTATCGGAGAAACCATTATTTGTCTTTATCTCTCAAAGTGGAGAAACAGCAGACAGTCGTTCTGTATTAGTTCAAACAAAAGCTTTAGGGCACCCGGCATTAACGATTACAAATGTGCCAGGCTCTACCCTTTCTCGTGAAGCAGACTATACGTTGCACTTGCATGCAGGCCCAGAAATTGCAGTGGCTTCTACCAAAGCATATACAGCTCAAATTGCTGTATTAGCGATCTTGGCAGTGGACAGCGCAAGAGCAAAAGGTATTGATTTATCATTTGATCCACTTCAGGAACTTGGTATCGTAGCAAGTGCGATGGAAACATTAACGGATCAAAAAGAAGAATTCGAACGTATTGCCCAGGAAATGTTTGAAACAACTCGAAATGCATTTTTCATTGGTCGAGGTGTCGATTATTATGTTGTTCAGGAAGCAGCATTAAAACTGAAAGAAATCTCTTATATCCAGGCAGAAGGCTTTGCTGGTGGTGAATTGAAGCACGGTACGATTGCGTTGATTGAAGAAGGAACACCAGTTATCGCTATTGCTACCCAAGAGAATGTTAATCTTTCCATCCGAGGTAATGTACAAGAGGTAGCAGCTCGTGGAGCGAACACTTGTGTAGTTAGTTTGAAAGGACTTGAAAAAGACACAGACCAGTTTGTCTTACCAGAAGTTCACGAATTACTGACACCATTAGTAAGTGTAATCCCGATGCAGTTACTATCCTATTACGCAGCACTTCATCGTGATTGTGATGTAGATAAGCCACGTAACCTTGCGAAGAGTGTTACTGTCGAGTAAACGGAGTGCAGAAAGAAATAATAGTTTGTGAATGATTTATATTAAATCGTTGTAAAAATCGATATATTAATGTTTGAACAGAAGAAAAAGGAATCTTTTTCTTCTGTTCTTTTTTATAAGCAGAGAAAGTATATAAGTACAGTCGTAGAAGTAATCATGCTGAATAGGAAGATGTCCCCATGTAACTCTCTCTTACTGTCACCCACAATTAATGTTTTTCCATAAGTCTTAATCTCTTTCCGTAAGTATTAATGTTTTTCCGTGATTAGGAGAAGAAAGAGCATTTGAGAGAGACTTTTGGAGAAGATGTGAGAGAAAAATGAAGTGATAATGAAATGGTTCAGCATCAAATAAAACTTGATATATAAAGGTTTAGAGCAGAAGTTAAGGGTATCCTTTATCTTCTGTTCTTTTTCTATTTCCTTTCAGCCATTTCTTTGTTACGGAAAAACAAAGTTACCGTTCGACAAATTTCGCAACGAGTGAATCGGGTCAAAATCGGCTGTTTTACGGAAAAACATTAATTACGCACCATTATTTGTAAAAGTGGGTTGGAGTTAGGTGTGGTATGGGATTGAGGGTGATTTGGGGAGGGAAAGAGATTAATGTTGGGGGACACTTACAAAAATGTAACTCTTTTTACAAAATGTAAGTCAGTTTTACAAAGCAGGGGCAGCGAGACCCATTTATATATCAGCTTTAGGTAATACTTCAAGAAGAATCGAGAACGTACTATTTGTACAGCTTCTCGGTTCTTTTTTGTTTGAAGAAAAGTCTGAGAAACTATGCATGACAAGGGTTGGAGGTAAAAGAAAAAACGTTAGTGCGTGGAAAAATATGAGGTAGAGAGTAAGAAAAAAGCGTTATGATTCTTCTATCTATTCTCTTAATTCTCCAATCTACTCTGTAAAACCGAGTTCCATTTTTCGATTCTTTCCCGAATAATTTTCGATTAATTTCGACAATAAATGATGCTTTTCTTTGTAAAACCGAGTTAAAATAAACGGCGAAGATTTAGGAGTGAAAAAGGGCGTGAGTGTATGTGGGGTAAGGGGGTGTGTGAGGTTTGGGGTTTTGTAAGAGTGAGTTACTTGGGGACAGAAGATAGGTTCCTATAATATGGATTATGCCAACTAGGCGCTTTATGCTTGGTGGTAATTTTGAAATGATTCATGTGCTGGGATACCGCTCCGTCCAACCACTCCGCGTCCTGCGGGGCACGGCTGAAGCTAACTTTGTAAAGAAAATCACTTTACAAAGTGGATCTTCAGCGCCTGCCTGTCCCGCGGGAGTCTCCGTGGTTGGCCTACGCTAGGATGTGGACTCTACAACTTTTGTAAGAGATAGCATATTGATCACTGTATATATAACAGCAATTGAATGAATAACATAATGCCTAGATCCACTGCTTTTAGCTGTTCCATATGATGTAGCACTTCCCTAAAGCGTAGGAAATAGGCGGAGACTCCCGTGGAATCAGCGCGAGCTGAAGATCCACTTGGTCTGTGCCTGTGTCTGCAAGTATCGCTTCGAAGTGAGCTTCCTCGGCACAAGGCAGCAAAGATGCTGTTCAAGTAGTAGCCTAGCTGAAGCCGTGCCCACAGGACGCGGAGCCTATTTCCGGAGCTTTGCAACGCAGATAAAATATTTCAAAATGACTGTTTTGCCATATAGCCTTAGTTGACATAATCCATATTATGGGAAGTTGTTTATTGATTAAGTCAATTAGGACCGGGCGGGTTATGGCCGGTTTTTCTTACTTATAAGTTAGCTAGTCAAAAAGTTAAAGAACTTGCATTTTCTCTTATTAGTTCGGGGTAGTAGAGTTACAAAACACGCTCTGTTAGAATCGTGGTAGGTTAAAATACATATATTGGAGTGAATGGAATGTTAATCGGTCACATCAAAGAAATTGTCCGCCATCCTGTAAAATCGCTTCGAGGTGAAGCGGTACAACAATCTAAAATAATGGATTATGGTCTGTATGGAGACCGCAGCCACGCTTATTTGGATCAAACAAAAGAAACGGATTTTTTAACGATAGCACAATTTCAGGAAATGGTTCGGTATCAGGCGAGATTTGTTGGAGAAGAATCTTTGGACAAGTACCCAAATGTTGAGGTGATTACACCAGAAGGAGAGGTTTTTGATTGGCAAGATCAAGGCTTAATCGAAGAAATGGAAGACAAATCCCAACGAAAAATTTCTACTAGACAATACACGCCGTCACATGTTCCGATTGGCCCCATTGCGGTAGAACATGTTCTCCTCGCAACAGATGCTTCTTTGGATAAGTTGGAAGAATTATGGGGGAAGGACCGAGTAGATTTGAGACGTTTTCGACCAAATTTATTTATTTCATTACTTGATAAGAAACCATTTATTGAAGAAGAATGGATTGGTCGTCGCATTAAGATCGGACAGGAAGTAGAAATGGAATTTGTCGGACATTGTAAAAGGTGTATGATCATAACGGTTGATCCAGAAGATGCCGAACGAGACCCGAGCTTACATAAAACCGTTATAAAAGAAAGGAAAAATAATTTTGGAGTTTATGCATCTGTGATCAAAACAGGTGATATTCATCTCGATGATGAAGTTCATTTAGTGGAGTAGTATGAATGAATTCGGCCTCAATATATTTTATCACGGCGCTAACCGTCCGTAATGATACTTCTTCAAAATGCGAGAGATAAATAAGAAACTAAGAGGGAGATAAACGGACAATAAGTTTCGCTAGCAATCAATGGGGTCAAACCCTCCCTGATTGAAGTCTCACTTTATTCTGTATAACTGAATTGTTGAAGAAGTATCTTCTATCATTTTAAAAATCAATGAATGAGCCCATCTGTCATTAGAAATGTGAACGCACTGCCTATATGCTATACTAGAGAAAAAACAGGGTGATAAAATATATGCAAAAAAGGCTATCAGACAGTGTAGCGGATGATTTAATGTCGATGATTACAATAGAGAAACGCTTTGTTCCGGGCGATAAGCTTCCAAACGAAAATGAGTTATCAGAGGAGCTGAATATTAGCAGGACAACCCTTCGTGAGGCGATTCGAATATTGGTGACGAACGGTATTTTAGAAATTAGACGTGGAAAAGGTACATATATTATAGATGATCTTGATATAAAAAGTTTAGAATCCTTAAGCTTTCTTACTGATGCCAAAATTAATGCGAAAGATTTATACGAAATGCGTCTAATCTTTGAACCAGAAGCGGCTTATTACGCAACAACGAGAGCAAGTGACGCCGAATTGAAACGTATATTGGACTATGGTAAGCAAATCGAAGAGAAAATAAAGCGTTATGAGGATCGTACCGATGTTGAACAAAAATTCCATAAATCTATCGTGAAAGCGACGCATAATGAATTCATGGAAAAGCTGATGCCAGTTATTTATCAAGCGATCGATAAGGGAGTCATCCTCTCCAAGAAAAAAGAATTAGCGATCAAAGACACGATCAACGATCATAATATGATTATGGAATTCATGCTGAATCGCAATCCCGAAGGTGCGAGAAGTGCAATGAGGATTCATATTTTGCATGCAATGAGAGAGTTAGGGATTGAATGATTTTTGATGATATAGAAGTAAACATGCCGAATATAATAGGCAGTTGTATATGATTTATGTTAGCTAGGACCGGTGGGCTTTCCCTCGTTTTTCTTAAAATATAAGAAATAAACGTTCGGCACAATTTTGTCCGAACGTTTATTTTGGTGAAATTATATGAATCTATTATTTATATACTCATCACACCGCCGTTTGAAGCGTTTGTTACAAGTTTTGAATATCTGCCTAACCAGCCATTTTTAATCTTTGGCTCAAAAGGTTTCAAAGATTTTCTGCGCTCTTCTAACACGTCGTCCGATACGTTAACATTAAGGGTTCGATTTGGTAAGTCGATGATAATTTTATCTCCATTTTCGATCAATGCAATAGGTCCTCCCTCTGCTGCTTCAGGAGAAATATGTCCGATTGAAATACCGCGGGATGCACCTGAAAAACGACCATCTGTCAGTAACGCCACCGTACTGCCTAAACCACGGCCCATAATAGCTGATGTTGGAGCTAACATCTCCGGCATTCCAGGTCCACCTTTAGGGCCTTCATACCGAATTACGACAACATGTCCTTCTTTGACCGCACCATTATCAATCGCTTCTTGTGCTTCCTCCTGAGAATCAAAGACAATGGCTTCACCTTCAAATTCTTTAATCGCCGGATCCACAGCTCCTACTTTAATAACCGCACCTTCAGGGGCAATGTTACCGTATAAAATCGATAAACCACCGACCGGACTGTATGGATTATCTTTTGTACGAATCACCTGTTCATTCGTAATTTGATAGCCACTAACTAATTCTCCCATCGTCTTACCCGTTATTGTTAATCGATCTGGATGGATTGCGTCAGGTATTTTTGTTAATTCGTTAATGATGGAGCTCACGCCACCTGCCTTATTAATGTCATCCATGGAGAGATCGGATGCAGGCATAATCTTCGCAAGGTATGGAACGCGGGCTGCAATTTTATTAACATCGGCAAGGTTATAATCGATACCTGCTTCATTGGCAATCGCGAGTGTGTGCAGCACTGTATTGGTAGATCCACCCATGGCCATATCGAGTGCGAATGCATCATCGATTGCTTCTTTTGTAATGATATCGCGTGGTTTCACATCATCATCAACCATACGAATAAGATGTTTAGCCGCTTCACGAATCAATTCTTTACGTTTATCACTTGTCGCCACAATCGATCCATTTCCAGGGAGGGCTACACCTAACATTTCCATTAAACAGTTCATCGAATTTGCGGTGAACATTCCCGAACATGATCCACAGGTTGGACAAGCGTTATTCTCGATATCATTAAATTCTTCTTCGGTCATCTTTCCAGATTTGTAGGCACCTACCCCTTCAAAAACAGAAGTCAGTGAAAGCTGCTTTCCACTTGAACTAGTACCAGCTTCCATTGGACCACCAGACACAAATACGGAAGGTACATTGGTACGAGCGGCAGCCATTAGCATACCAGGTGTAATTTTGTCGCAGTTAGGAATATAAAATACACCATCAAACCAGTGTGCATTTATAACCGTTTCTGCACTGTCAGCAATCAGCTCACGGCTCGGTAATGAGTAGCGCATGCCGATATGCCCCATTGCAATACCATCGTCGACACCAATCGTATTAAATTCAAAAGGAATACCGCCAGCTTCAATGATAGCTTCTTTTACTACTTCAGCAAATTCGCGTAAATGGACATGACCAGGAATGATATCAATATAGGAGTTGCAAATGCCGATAAATGGTTTTCCCAAATCCTTTGCTTTTACTTTTCCTGTAGCATACAACAAGCTACGATGAGGAGCACGATCTACCCCAATTTTAATCGTGTCACTTCTTCTCATCTGCACACACATCCTTTAATTTTTATTTGTTTAATGTATTTTATAATGTATGTTGTCTGCTGTCAATAACGTTGTATGACTATTAGGGGGTTTTTAAAATAGATGTATTGTTTTTTCTTGAGATTATCGTTGTGTTATATATAAGTTATATAAGATAAATAGGTTGTTTTATCCTATATGTTAATTCTTTTGATGGATAAAGCTGAAACATTACCAAATAAATGGTTATATTTTTTAAGAAAACCTGTATAATCTAGGTTAACTGTAACAATAGATTGGGGGAAGACGGACATGAATATTGATGATTTTCAACAATGGGTTAAAAACTATTACGAAGAGCGCGGCTGGTCAGAGTTAGATATTTTTATCCGAATAGGATTTTTAGCGGAGGAAACGGGAGAAGTGGCACGGGCGATAAGAGCACTTGAAATTGGCAGAGACAGACCAGATGAAGTGGCCGGTTCATTAGATGAACAGAAACAAGAGCTTACAGAGGAATTGGGTGATGTACTCGGGAATCTTATTGTAATAGCGAACAAATACGATATTTCCCTGGAAAGTATTCTTCAGTCCCACCGTAAAAAACTAAATAGTCGTTATACTGACTCAAATTAAGCAGTTTCAGAAGGGGATACAAACTGATGAAGAAATGTTTAATGATGGATTTGGACGATACTTTATGTGATTACCAGCAGGCTAAGCACAATGCTAAGAGAAAAATAGAGCAATATGTAAGTGCCAGAGAGATAAATGCCGAACGTTTTTGGGATCGATACGAGAAGATAGAACCTGAATTATTCAATCAATTCACGAGAAAAAAGATAACTATTGCAGAATATAGATTCAGAAGGTTTGCTGAAGCACTAGATTCGCCTACAGCGGAATTTGTCACTACTTTAAATAAGATTTATATGGATGAAGCCAATCAAAATATAGAGCTTTTCCCTGATGCGAAGCTTTTTCTCGAGAAATTGTCAGAGTCAGATTTTGAGTTGGCATTACTTACCAATGGTCCTGCTGACGGCCAGCGTAAAAAGATCGCCTCACTGGGGCTTGAAAAATATATAAAGCATTTTTATATCAGCTCTGAAACAGGATTTTCTAAGCCCGATAAGAAAGCGTTCTGCCACGTATTAGATGCATTACATGTGGTGGAATCTCAAGCATGGATGATTGGAGACTCTATTAAATACGATATGGAAGGTGCGAAAGCGTCCGGAATGAGAGGAATTTTAGTTGACCGGTATCATCGCTATACAGGTCGTGATTGGGTGAAAGTCGGCTCATTGACTGAATTGCTAGGAACTAAGCGGCATTTTATAGAGTAATAACTATAAAATGGTGATAATGGTAGAGGTAGTGATTGAAAATATGGTAATCTAATAAGAAATATTAATCGATTAACGAAAGAGGTGCACCTGTATGTCGAAAAATGAACGGAACCCTACTGTGGATATGTATCTGGAAAAGGAATCAAAATGGAAGGAAGAATTCGTGAAGCTTCGTGAGATTGTACTTGATTGTGAGCTGACAGAGGACTTTAAGTGGAAACATCCCTGCTATACACTAAATAATAAAAATGTTGTCCTGATTCATGGGTTTAAAGATTATTGTGCATTGCTGTTTCACAAGGGGGCATTGTTAAAGGATCCGCATAACATGCTGATACAACAAACGGAAAACGTACAAGCAGCCCGCCAGTTGCGGTTTACTAATCTGGAAGAAATAGTCGACAATGCTGAGTTCGTGAAGGAATATATCTTGCAAGCTATTGAAGTGGAAAAGGCCGGGTTGGAAGTGGAATTGAAAAAGCACGAAGAATACAATACCCCGAAGAACTCCAGCAGAAATTCGATGAACTTCCTGAATTACAAACTGCTTTTGAAAAATTAACTCCCGGAAGACAACGCGCATATATTTTTCATTTCTCTAAAGCAAAACGATCCGCGACGAGAGCATCCAGAATCGAAAAAAGCATAAAACCGATTATGGAAGGAAAAGGGCTGAATGATTAGCTGCAGATAACCAGGAGGGGATAGGATGATTCGAAAGCTAAACGCTAATGATCATGATTCAGTCATGGCGCTTATTGGACATAAGCCTGCGGAAAATTTGTTCATTATTGGCGATATTGAGGCTTATGGGTATGACGCAGATATCCAAGAGCTTTGGGGACAATTCGAAAACGAAAAACTGATAGCGATTTTGTTACGCTACGAACAGAATTATATACCGTTTAGCGAGCAAGCGTATGATGTTCAAGGTTTTGCAGAAATTATCAATAATGCTGGTGGCCGATTAGAAATAAGTGGATTAAAGTACATAATAGAACCGTTAAAACCA
Organism: Gracilibacillus salinarum; assembly: GCF_022919575.1. Taxonomy (NCBI): domain Bacteria; kingdom Bacillati; phylum Bacillota; class Bacilli; order Caryophanales; family Bacillaceae; genus Gracilibacillus; species Gracilibacillus salinarum. The sequence goes on from NZ_CP095071.1 coordinate 3,250,864, forward strand.
TTGATAAAAAGAGAGGTTAAGAAACTTCATGAGACCTATTATGCTAAATGTAGTGCCATAAGTTATGAAGTCGAGCAGGAACGTTTGCTTCAGGTCAGTTATTTACAGGCCTCCGAATATAAAGACAACGTTGATATGTTACGTTCAATTCCTGAATTTGAAGGTGGCTACTTTAGTGTGGAAGCGAGGAAGCGTGAAGCGGAAGATAAAACAGGAAGAACGTATATCGTACGAAACGAGCAAGGTACAATGGTTGCCTCTGCATCTTCTACAGCAGAGAATTCGCAATCTGCGATGATTGTTGGTGTGGGAACAAGACCAGCATATGAACGGCAGGGATATGCAACATTATGTATGGAAAAGCTGTGCAGCGAACTGTTAGCAGAAGGCAAATCACTTTGTCTGTTTTACGACAATCCGGCAGCGGGAAATATTTATAAGCGGATGGGATTTGAGGATATTGGGTTTTGGACGATGATTCGATATGAGTAATACCAATTTAGTATAAAAAGTTGGAGAGAGTACACCTATATATACCCTCTCCTTTTACTTTGATTAAGAAATAATTTAAAGGTGGTGCCTAGATTGGAAATACTGTTAAGCCTTGTATTTCTGTTTCTAATTAGTTATTACAACTATAAGTTAATCCAAGTCTTGCGGAAAATGAAGAAACAAATAATCCTGCCAACAACCAGTGAAGAGTTGATATCTTTAAGAAGACACCCTCAGCAGACAGTGGATTTTCCCAGCTATTCTACACAAAAAACAGCACTGTTCATGTATGCTTTTATTCTGCTGTTATTAAGTATTATATTCATTTATGACTTACTTTCAAACGAGTTTCAGTCTGTTTATTTAGTATTAATTCCAGCTTACATCTATTCACAGCAGCTCTTCAATCTATTTGCTGTTGTTGATGATGGCATAATCAGTGGCAGTCGATTTATTCCTTGGGATAAAATGAAATCCTTTCAGCTTATTCCGATCGATATCAACCATAAATACTATGGCTTCGAAAAAGAAGTGAATCACAATGGCTTTGAGCTAAAAATAAAAACTGGTATTAGCTCGATAAGCTGTATTATTACTTCAAAAGAGATGAAGACAAAGTTGGTGCAAATTCTAAATAAGAAAATTCATAATGAATCGAGTAGTCTGAAATGGAGCAACGAGTAAACGATTTGATGGATTACTAACTTCAAATACTTGAAATTATTAACAAAAGGCACTATAATATATCTATATTGTATAACAAGATACTAAATATCTTGTTATTTTATTTAGCAGGTATCATGCAATGCAAGGTAGGTGAGGGAATGTCTGTAAGGAGTCAATTATTAAAAGGAATATTAGAGGGGTGTATTTTAGCTATTATCTCCAAAGAATCTGTATATGGTTATGAATTAGCAATGAAATTACAAGGGCAGGGGATAGACGTAAGTGAAGGTTCTATTTATCCAATTTTATTACGGTTGCAAAAAGATAAGTTAATTCAAGGGGAAATGAGGAAATCCCCCAGTGGTCCTAATCGCAAATACTATACCCTGACTGCCAAAGGATACGAATCATTAGCAAGCTTTAAAAAGAATTGGAACAGTCTTAAGGTGCCGGTAGATCAATTATTAACAGAAGAGGAGGAAGTAGAATGAATAGTAACATTCTAATAGCTGAAAATAACGAAAAACGAAAATTGCTAGATGATGACAATAAGAAATTGTACGAGGATATGCTCCTGTACATTCGTTTATCATATGGAAAATCACAGCAAGAATCAGAAGAAATTTTAATGGAATTGTTAGACCATTTATTAATTCTGCAACGAGAAGGTAAAGATACTGCGGAGCTGTTTGGAGAGGATCCGAAACGGTATGCTGATCAAATTATTGAAGAATTACCAAAAACATTGACTAAAAAAAGAATGATGTTAATTTTTATGGGTCTGTTTTATTTTCTTGGTGTCAGTACTTTTTTTAATGGATTCTTTCACTCCATTTTGTATTATGGATTTGGGAAATTAGAAGGAAGCGAAACCTATTACTTAGGTACATTAACCGTAATTTCGCTCGTTTCTATCGGTATCGTTTTTGTCGTCGTTTATTATGTTATCCGTTATTTAAAATGGGTCTGTTTTAAACGTATAAATAAAGTAGTGGACTTCGGTCTGACCGCTGTTTTGTTTGGTATTATCCCCTTCAGTACTTTCCTTGCTTTGTTTTATTTGGTGCCAGACATGGGGACAACGATCACAGTGCCCGTATACAGTTTGATGATTATCGGTGGTATCTTTTTTGCTTTAGGTACGCTTTTGTTTAAGAAGAGCTGAGTACTAACCTCGAGCAAGGCTTCTTCTACACACCGTTAATCTATTATCTCTGTCCATATTTTCCAGGCGCTCCGCTTCTAAGATTAAGAAATAAAAGGGTAGGTTCTTATAATACGGATTATGTGAAGTGAAATTTCAGATATGATATTTTTGATATGTTTTGAGTGCGTAGCAATGCTTTGGAAATATGCTCTGCGTGCTGTGGGGGCGGGTTCAGCTTCCTCGGAAAGATAATATCTTTCCTGCGCTCTAGTGAAGTGCTACAACGTTAGAAATAGCTAAAAGCAGCAGTGCTATGCATAAGGTAATTTAAGAATGAAACTGCAACAAATGGGACATGAGGATAAAAAATCAAAATGTTAACTCATGTCTCCTTTGTAGATCTAACCCATAGGTATTATAGGTAGTTGTATTCATACTTTCGTTAGTTAGGACCGGGCACTGTTTAGCCGATTTTTCTTATTTGTAACTGAAAATCATGAAAATGGGCTGTCTATCTAATTAAGAATACTTATAACGTAACCCGAATATGGCGACAATGTAATAGGTAGTATCATTTGTCATCCGGGGAGTGCTAAATCGTGAACAAAATCTCAAATATTCAATTATTTGCACTGATCGTAGCGTTTGAGGTTGGCAGTACAACATTGTTTGCTGTAGGTATCGGCGCAAAACAAGATGCGTGGTTAGTCATCCTGATAGCTTATGCTATTAGTTTTCTTTTGGTATGGGTCTATACAGAATTTCCAAAATACTATGCGTTTGAAAATTTTTCTGAAATATTAAATGACGTCCTAGGTAACATAATGGCCAAGCCGTTATTGCTTCTATTTGGTTTATATTTCTTTAATCAGGCAAATCATAATTTTTATGAGTTCGGAGCACTTATCAAACTGACAGCACTTCCTAAAACGCCGATTATAGTAATATTTTATTTATATATATTCGTCATTATGTATATTTTATGTTTAGGTGTAGAGGTGTTTGTGAGAACAGTTGAAATTCTATTTCCTTATTTACTATTGTTTTTAATTATGGTCTTTGTATTTAATTTGTTTTCGGCAGAATTCGATTTTTCGAATGTAGAACCAATATTAGGTGAAGGGATACAGCCAGTATTAAAAGAATTGCCGATTGTTGTTGCTTTTCCATTCGGAGAAATGGTTGTATTTCTAATGTTGTGGCATTTGATTGAAAAAAAAGAAAAAATCCGGAAAACAACGTATATAGCTGTAGCAACTTCAACCATCTTATTATTAACATCAACAATTGTAATCATTTGTATATTGGGCGCAGATCTAGCAAAAGTTACGCAAATTCCTTTATTAGAAACTTTATTATCCATAAAAGTAGCAATGATTATAACAAACCTGGACAGTATCGGCGTTTTTATCTTGTTTATCGGAGGGTTTTACAAAACGGCTACGCATTTTTTAGCATACTCCCTTGCTATAACCTGGCTGTTTAAGAAGAAGAATCCAAAACTTGTAATTATCATTAGTGGTTTGATATTTCCGATATATACCAGAATTCACTTTAATAGTCTGGATGATCAAAGGTGGAAAGGAATGGAAGGGGGAGGATATGTTATTTTGATTTATGCAGTACTTCCACTCCTCATCTTACTCATTGCTGTACTGAAGAAAAAAATATTGCAACGAAAGGGTGAGAATTAATGTTTGATTTTTCTGTATTAAGAGCCGATCCTTTATTAGCTATAATAGCTATAGGTGGTGGGATTTATTTTTTTATTTTGTTGTTAGTGATTATTTTTTACTTCATTCGATTCTTAATAAAAAAATAGGTCAGTTATTCCTTTGCTTCCAATGAACCTTGAAGTAAACCTGTATTTTTTATATCCACAGTGAGATTTACTTCATATGGAATGTTTGAAAACGTATCTGGCCAGTTATCCTTCACTGTATTCCAAACTTTTGGGTCTGTTTTATATAGTGTTTCGCCAAAGCCAAAAATGTCGGTTTGGAAATCTTTTTGCGCTTTGTCAATTAAAGCATGGACTTGGTTTGTTAAAAACTCCTCAGATTTTTTTTCCACTTTTTTTAAATATTCATGGTATTGTTTTCTGCTTTTAAAGTTGTAGGATAATTGATCTCCTGATATCTCTACAATGTGACGAATCGTGATATCAAAGGATTCTAGACGGTCATTATTAAGACTTGGTTTGATTTTCGAACGGCTATCATTCATCAGTAATGTAACATATTCAGCATTATCTTCATTATGCAGTGGTATCGAAATGGCTCCTCTCGTTTTAATTTCATCGTCTGCTTGGATCCAATTATATACTGCAGTTTCTCCTTCATTGATAAAGCCTATTAAAGCATCTTTCTTAAAGACCGCTCCACCCTCAAGAACTGTCTTTTCCCCTAACTTCTCATCTTTTTCCGTAAAGATTGATCCAACTACAGGATTGGTACCTGCCTGAAGTGCTTCCTTAAAAAAACTAAGCAACGTGGTACTTATGGCATAATAATTAGAAGTATGGAACTGGCCGTTTAGAAAATTTGCCGGAACACGTGAAATACCGTGCTCTCTATTCTCTAGTATCGATCTAGCTTCTTGTTCTTTCGTTATAGCAAGCCAGGCATGAGATCGAATTTCCTTTCTGCGATGAAAGGTTTCGACAATAGGAAGTAATCCTTCTTCTGCTACTTTGTCACTAATAATAACTAATTTATTGTGATCGTAAAAACCATTACGGTCAATGACACGATTAGCCTTTCGCATTAGCTGTGCTAAATTTTCGCCAGTTACGGAGACCATTAAAAAAGGCTCGTCGGGTGTCGGGGTTTGGGTGCTCTGTGCAGCAGGTCGTAAAAATTGTAAGGTAAGAATATATTCTTTATTATTATCAGCTTTATCAATAGCAATAGCACCGACAATTCCAATATCTGTTAATTCTTGTCGATCCCAACATCCCACTAACAAGAAAAGTGCTAATAATATGATAGTTTTTTTCAAAATTGTCAGTCCTTCTTGTTGATTTTAGGAGGTATGAGTTTCCAAGCAGATTATTGTCGTTTAGACCTTTTCCAAGTTATAGTTCGAGGTCTGAATTTTAAAGACCTTAATGGCATCCTGATAAAGGAGTCTTTCCATTCGCTGAAAAATATTGGTCCAAACGGTGCCAAAAAAGGAGAACCAAATGAACGTAATGAACATAGATGACCAATAACCACAAGGAGTCCCATTAATAAACCATAAAAACCTAGTGTTCCTGCTAGTACAAGTAGAAAGAATCTAATAATGATAATCGCATCGTTTATAGCGGAAACAACAAACCCGGTGATAGCTGTAAGTGCTACAACAATAACCATTGGGGCGCTTATAAGTCCTGCCTGAACCGTCGCTTCGCCAATTACCAATGCACCGACAATGCTGATAGCTGAACCGATTGGCCGAGGCATTCGCACCCCTGCTTCTCTTAATATTTCAAATATAACAATCATCATAATCGCTTCTAAGAAGACGGGGAATGGAACCTTTTCCTCAGCAGCGGCCATTGTTACAAGTAAAAAAGCAGGTACCATTTCATGATGGTAGGTGGCAATGGCAACAAAGAATGCCGGTGTAATTAAGGTTAAAAAAAATGCCCCAAGTCTAAATAAACGCATGACCGACACTAGAAAAGGGCGTGAATAATAGTCTTCGGGAACCTGAAATACTTCAATCAGTAAATGAGGAACAGTTAAAACGAAAGGTGTTCCATTACAAAATATTGCAACTCGGCCTTCTAATATTTTTCCAGCAACTTTATCTGATTTCTCACTATTTCCAATTGTGGGGAAAATAGAGTATGGATGATCTTCAATAAATTGCTCGATATATCCAGATTCCAATATAGTGTCTGTATCAATTTCGTTTAATCTTTTTTTTACTTCTTCTACTACCTTAGGATTAGCAATTCCTGAAATATATCCGATTCTGATCTTTGTTTGCGTTTGTTTCCCTATTGTCATTTCTTCAAAGGTTAAATTAGGATTATTTATTTTTCTTCTGATTAATGAAGTATTAACATTTAATACTTCATTAAATCCTTCTCTAGATCCCCTTACTGTTGATTCAGTATCAGGTTCTTCAACTTTTCTTGCTGCAAAACCTTCTGTTGAAATTAGTAGAGCAGCATTTTCTCCATTGATGAATAAGGCAGTTTTTCCTGATAATATACCACTGATTGCATTGTCGAGACTCGCAACTTCTGTCACGCTTGTTGAGGTTAGGATTTGATTTTTGATGTGCGGATAGATCGCATCAGATGTCATTTGATCTATTCTTTCTGATGAACTGGCACTCAATAAAGGTTCTAAAATAAAAGAATTAATGTCATCTTTATTAACTAACCCTTCTGTATAACAAATCAAACAATGAATTGGGTTCTGATCACCGATAGCAAACTCTCGGTATTTAATATCTATACTGTTAAATAACAGTTTATTTAATTCTGCTTTATTCTCATTTGTTTTGTTTTTGATAGGAGAACCATTTTTATTTTGATTATTTCTATTAGAAGCGTCATTTCTTTTTTGACGAAAAGCTTGGCGAACTCTATTTAGCATTCATAATACCCCGTTTACAAAACTTTTTATTTTAGAGTTTGTAAAAATGACAATAACATACACCAAAGATAATAATTTCATTCGCAATTTCACTAAATAAGCATTTTAATTAATATCAATTTTATCCTTGACGTTTTTTTGAATTGCCTATATACTACAAAGCGTAATGATTACGATTTAAAAAAGGGAGTCTTTATGATGAATGTTAGTTTTTCGAAGGGGCTAGCGCTATTTTTGCTTAGTTCAATACTACTTATTGCGGGTTGTCAATCTTCTGAAGGATCGGAGGATGAGGCTGCCGCAAGTGAAACGACAGTTGCAACGGATGCGGAGAGTTCTTCTGACACACAAGAAGATACAACTGAAAATGCGGAGGAAGAGGATCATAATCATGATCATGAACATAGTCATGCGGGTGACGAAGAAACGGAAGAAATTTATAATGGCTATTTTGAAGACAGTCAAGTCGAGGATCGTTCGCTTTCAGATTGGGAAGGGGATTGGCAGTCTGTCTATCCTTATCTAGAAGATGGTACACTGGATGAGGTATTCACCTATAAAGCAGAGCATGAGGGTGGTAAGACTGCTGAGGAATATAAGGAGTATTATAAGACAGGTTACCAAACGGATGTTGAACGTATTGTAATTCAAGGAAATAATGTAACATTCTATAGAGATGGTGAAGAACTTACTGGAGAGTATCTGTATGATGACTATGAAATTCTAAATTATGAAGCAGGCAACAGAGGAGTTCGATATGTTTTTAAAATAAAAGAGGCAGCGGATGGACTTCCTTCCTATATACAATTTAGCGATCACAGTATATATCCGACAGAAGCTGGCCACTACCATTTATATATGGGAGACGACCGGGAAGCTTTATTCGATGAATTAAGTAACTGGCCTACATACTATCCTTCAGAGATGGATGGACACGATATTGCTCATGAAATGATGGCACATTAAAGAGGGTACATTCAAAACCATGATATAATAGTTCTACTTTATTAATGAAATATTTTTTTAAACAATAGATCGTAATCATTACTATTTACGCGGAGTTGTTTGATAGTCTTGGATAATTAGAAGAAAAGGAGCGTGCGTTGAATGGCGAAGAAGTCTAAAGTTGTAACAAGCGCCAGGAAATGGTGGAGCGATATGAAGCTTTAAGAAAAGAATTAACAGCAAAAGGTGATGATGAAGCACTTCATAAATTGCCGTGGGATCTTCACCGATCCGCTTAAACAATCGTAGTACCAGGTCAGGGGATGTTCCAAATGACACGTATTGCTTTAAGAGAGTTTGCCCATAAAGGGACAACTGCTTTTAGTTAAGAAATTCAGCTGGTAATGCAAGGTTATTGCGTTATTAAGGTAATAATTGATAGTTGAATGGAGGAAGGGTAAGGATGAGAATTTACAGTAGAATAACTATTTTATTAAGTCTGATTGCATTGTTGTTTTTAGCGGCATGTGGCTCAGACCAAACATCAGAAGACAGTAATCAAAGTAGTAAGAGTACGAATGACAGTGAAGAAAGTACAGATAAATTACAGCTGTTCACCACACTATACCCATTGGCATATTTTGCAGAACAAATTGGTGGTGAGCATGTCCATGTAGAATCCATCTTACCATTAGGAGCAGATGCCCATACATATGAGCCCACTTCTAAAACAATGGTAGATATTGCTGCTGCAGATGCGTTTATTTATAGTGGTCCTAATATGGAATCGTACGGTGAAAGTATTGAGGAAGCAATTCAAGATGAAGAGGTAAAGGTACTGAAAGCTGCAAATAATATTACATTATTAGACCATTCTCATGATCATAGTGAAGAGGCACATTCCCATGAACATGAGGGAGAAGACCATACGCACAGTGAAGAGACAGAAGGAGAAGAAGGTCATGAGCACAGCCACAGCCATGGAGATAAAGATCCTCATGTTTGGTTAGATCCGATACGTTCTATTGACCTGGCGGAGAATATTAAAAATATGTTAGTCGAATTAAAACCAAGTGCGGAAGATGAATTTGAAGCTAATTTTAGTGAGTTACAAACGCGTCTTGAGGATTTAGATAAGACTTTTCATGAGCAACTAGAAAATGCTGCAAGAAGTGAAATCCTTGTAACACATGCAGCATATGGCTATTGGGAAGAGGCTTATGGAATTGAACAAATAGCTATTTCTGGCTTATCTCCATCTAATGAACCTTCACAGAAAAAATTGGAAGAAATCATTGAAATAGTAGGTGATCATAATATTCACTATTTGCTATTTGAACAAAATGTAGAACCAAAAATAGCTAACATCATTCAAAAGGAAACCAATGTCGATTCGTTAAATATTCATAATCTGTCGGTGTTAACAGAAGAAGATGTGGAGAATGATGAAGATTACTTTACCTTAATGCAAAGAAACCTCGATACGCTTCTCACTGCATTAGCAGAATGAGTCAGTTAGGGCAAGAAAATGGGCGAAGATAAAAAGCTGTCCATAAAGGAGTTCTTTACAATATCACCCAAATAACTTTTGCAAGACAATGCAACAAAATAGGCTTTTTTCATACAATGTGTTGGGGTGAGAATATGCCAAGAGTAAAATACAAAAGCTCGGATATTGATCTGATGGCAAGAATGATGAGGGCAGAAGCCGAGGGTGAAGGAAAACAAGGTATGCTGTATGTCGGAAATGTCATTGTGAACCGTGCTGTTGCAGATTGTTTAGATTTCAAGGATGTTAGAACCATTCCACAAGTTATTTATCAAGTGCAAGGTGGCAACTATTCTTTTGAAGCGGTGCAGAAGGGGAATTTATTTTATAACAGGGCAAGAGAAGTGGAAAAAAGGTTAGCGAAGAGAAATTTGGATTTCTGGCGTGAGCATCCAGGTAAATATTCGCTATGGTATTTCAATCCATATGCTCCGTGTCCTCCGACATGGTATGGTCAGCCATTTGCGGGACAATTTAAAAATCATTGTTATTATGAGCCGGCAGCCGGAACATGTGATAGTGTTTATTAGTAACTATATTTTTTTTCATAAGACACATTTCTGCAAAGAACCGGATTCCTTTCCAAAGGATCCGGTTCTTTGTTGCTATAATTACAATCATTTTAACAAAACTTTTATTATAAATAGCTTTATGTTCTATGTTAATCAGTATGACAAAACAGTAGCGAAACAGTTAATCTTCGTGAAAAATAGATACATAAATACTAAAATAAGCCTATATTACATTTTAATATATAATATTAATTGGGAAATATGTGTGGAGTATAAATCATATCAATATTTTTGCGACTAGATAGAACCTTTTTATTTGCGACAATAATCTTAAATAACATAGGTAAAAAGTTCTGCTAAAAGATATCGTAAATTTTTACTAACAAAATTCGATGTCATCTATCATTTTTCGCAATAAACAGGTATAATAGGACTAGCTATGAATCTTAGTTAAAGTTTTCCAATTTGAGATTCGCAGATCGCTTTGATAAAGAATAGGAGGACACAAATAAAATGGCGAATAAAAAAATGGTAATGTCGGTGACGCTCGGTGCTGCAATTGCATCAGCGGTAGTTGGGGCAGATGAAGCTGAGGCTGCATCACATAAAGTTCAAAGTGGGGATTCATTATGGAAGATTGCTCACACGTATAATACAAGTGTTCAAGCGTTGATCGATATCAATAAGCTTTCGTCTAATATAATTTACCCGAAGCAAGTATTGCAAACTTCCTCTAAAACATCTAATAATAATAATAGCAATAATACAAACAATAATAACAGTCAGACCAATCCATCTAGTACGTCCGTTAGCAAATATACAGTAAAAGCCGGTGATACCCTTAGTGGAATCGCATCTAAACATAAAATCTCACTTAATAATTTGATGAAGTGGAATGATTTAGATACGACGTTAATTTATCCTGGTAATGTATTTGTCGTGTCAAAACCGAATACAAATAGTGGTTCTGACAATAACGACTCGTCAGCATCCAACAACACATCGAACAAGTCGGACGAGAAGAGTCCTGCTACAACTGTTTATACAGTTAAATCAGGAGATACACTTTCTCATATTAGTGCTAAGTATAGTGTTACTGTGGCAAATTTAAAGAAATGGAATAAATTAAGTTCAGATATTATTTATATTGGGCAGAAAATAAAGGTTACAAGCAAGGTTACTTCATCAGATGAAAGCTCGGCTAATTCTAGCAATGAAACACCAGATAATGTTGATTACAATGTTACCAAACTAATCAATCTGGCAACAAGCTTAAAAGGAACGGATTATTTGTGGGGTGGCTCCACACCGAGTGGGTTTGATTGCAGCGGATACATATATTATGTATATAAACAAGCTGGCATGCAAGATATTCGTCGTCTTTCTAGTGCTGGTTACTATGATCGTTCTCATTATGTAAATACTCCTAAAGTGGGGGATTTAGTATTCTTTGAAGGTACTTATAAATCTGGTATATCCCATATGGGAATCTATGTAGGAGATAATCAGTTTATCCATGCATCTTCTAATGGAGTGGTGGTTCACAGTTTGGATAACTCCTATTGGAAAAAACATTTTGAGAGTTTCAAAAGGTTTTATTAAGAGTTATGTCTCATTCGCTATTAATTCTAGTGAATGGGACTTTTTTTAGTTATATCGTTTCTGATAAAGAAGTGAATCATAGATTTATCGAGTGATATAGGTAATATTAAACAGATGTACTGCATTGTTCAAGAAGTGCTGACAACACGGTTATTTTCATAATATTGGATTATTAAGAGTCGAATGATGCGATTCTAGTTTCTACATGCAAACAAATCTACTTCCTCTCGAACTCTCTTTATGTAAAGAAAAATAGGGAGGAATTATTTTATGTTAAAAACATGCAAAGCAATGTTTATGTTAACGGTACTCGGCTTCTTTATGTTTGCCGCACCGACATTTGCAGAAGCTGCCATGGGAGATCGTATTCTGGCAAATGGCTCTTCAGGGTCAGATGCTGAGGAATTACAAGAACACCTAATGACAAAAGGAGTTTTCCCATACCATACAGCAACAGGGTATTATGGGGTCATTACGGAAGAAGCAGTTAAAGATTTTCAACGACAACGTAATTTAAAAGTAGATGGAATTGCAGGACCTGAAACATATCATGCAGTGCAAGTCCTGCGAAAAGGGGACAACGGCAAGCATGTCACTCAAATTCAGAACCAGCTCAAAGAAGCAGGTCATTATAGTGGAAGTGTAGACGGAATTTATGGAGCAGGTACAAAGGATTCAGTTAAGAACTTTCAACGAGAACAAGGATTAACTGTAGACGGTGTTGCAGGTCCTAATACAAGATCGGCGTTGGACAACATTGCAGATCGTGATACAGAAGCAGGAAAAACATTAACAGTCGAAAGTACAGCATATACTGCTAGCTGTGATGGTTGCTCAGGCGTTACTAGAATGGGACTCGATTTAAATAAATATTCTGATGCGAAAGTAATTGCTGTAGACCCTAGTGTCATTCCGTTAGGTTCAATCGTAAAAGTAGAAGGATATGGTGTAGCGATCGCAGCTGATATCGGAAGTGCGATTAATGGTAATAAAATTGATGTCTTCATTCCAAATCCAGACGATGCGATGCAATGGGGACGCAAAGACGTAAGTGTAACAATCATTGAATAAAAGGCAGTAGCTGACCCATGTGCAGAAGTGATGGGTCAGCCTGCTACCATTAACCAAATACTTGACCGCCATTAACGTGAAGTGTTTGTCCGGTCACAAATCTTGAATCATCAGAAGCAAGGTAGACAAATGTGGGAGCGACTTCAAATGGTTGCCCTTGCCGCTTCATGGGATTGTTAACAAGCGTAACCTGATCAGGAGAAAAACTTGAAGGTATTAGTGGTGTCCAGATTTTACCTGGCGCAATAGCATTTACTCTGATACCTTTTTTTACTAAATTATTGGCGAGTGCTCTCGTAAAACCTAAATTAGCGGATTTGGTGGCAGTGTAATCGATTAATTGTTCAAATCCTTCAAAAGCAACAACAGAACTGGTATTGATAATAGAGCTTCCTGCTTTTAAGTATGGGAGGGCAGCTCGAGTTGTATAAAAATGAGCGTATATATTTACTTTAAAGGTATCGTCAAACTGTTCATCCGAAATATCCAATAAATCTAATTGTTGAAACTGAATGCCGACATGGTTGCACAATATATCAAGCTTGCCAAACTTCTCCACCGTTCGTTCCACGATATCTATACATTGTTGTTTTTTGCGTAGATCCCCGGGTAATAACAAGCAACTTCTATCCAATTCTTCTATCCTTTTCTTCGTTCTTTCTGCATCTTCGTGTTCATCTAAATAGGCGATAGCAAGATCTGCACCTTCCTTCGCAAAAGCGATAGCAGCCGCCGCTCCCATACCACTGTCTCCACCTGTAATCAGTGCTACTTTTCCTTCGAGCTTCCCGCTTCCATTATAATTTGGATTCTCAATAATTGGCTTTGGAACCATAACATTCTCTACACCGGGCTGCCGGTATTGTCTTTGTTCCGGAACCGTTAAAGGAATATCTTCATACCTTGTAATTTTGCCGTAATTTGGGTGCATGGGATAAGACCTATCTTCAGACATACAAAAGACCTCCTTAGATTTCATGATGGAATAATGTATTCCTTTTAGGCGAATGTCGTGTATCTTTTTTCACAAAGGTCCAACAAAAGGGGTTTTGCATAGAGTAACAGCAGGAGGTGAACGGGGTGAATTATTACTATAATCCAGAAGTAAGATATTTATTGTTATCGGCGCCTTTTGCCAAAGAAACTGTTCGTTATAAGCAATATACGTTTAATGCTCCTCAAATAACGTTCCGGCCCCCTTACTATACGAATCCGCAATATGTACCGTATTATCCGGTGTTGTAATGATAATCAAGGCAATGGTTGTGCCATTGCCTTGAATCATTAATAGGAGCGCCTGTCCTGCATTCTATCCTAGCCACTGTTTTGCTCGAGATATTCTTCTGATTATCAAATAATCAATAATCCAAATTAGAAGAAGAGATATACCTGTTAGTGGAAAGAAGATGCCAAGCGCAATAACAATAACAGTTAATCCCTTGAGTAGCTTAAAATCTTTTGGTAATGATGGAGCACCTAGCTTTCCTTCAGGTTTTCGCTTCCACCACATAACCATTCCACTGATAGCAATAAGCAAAATGCCAATTACCAATGCAAGCATGCAAATTTGACTAAAGAATCCGAACTCACCTTGATGAAAGGAAATGCCGAGTGAAACCATTTTCCCTAAGATTCCATAATCTTCCCAACCATAAGAGGCTAATATCTCTCCGCTATACTGGTCCAGGTGCAATGTCTGTTGTGTCCATGGGTTCGGCCGGTTTGGAAAGACTTTAGCAGGATCTAAAAATATAGTATAGACACCTTGTTCAGTCTGTGGAAAAACGATTTGGTAACCTGGATTAATTTGATTATTTTCCGCAGTTTGTATGACTTCTTGAATCGGTATAGTTGCTGTATGATTGTTATTTGACTCTGGCACCCGCATGTTTTCTGCCGCCCAAGGTACATCTGCCACTTCTTTAGTCGGGATGGTTGAACTGGGAAACGCATAGCTCTCCCATGGAGAGTCGCCAACAGGACTTCCCTCGCCTGTTGATGCGATTGCGCGATTGGCCATGCTTCCCCAAACATCTGACCACATCAGACCCGAGAGCAATTGAATGATAATAAAGATGGATAGCCAAAAAGCTGTAACTGCATGCATGTCACGCCAAAACATTCTTTTTCCTCTAAACGATATGATTCGTGGAAGTACTGTTCCGAACAATGACTTTCTATTTCGTGGCCACCATAAATAGACACCAGAGAGTACCAGAATAATTGCCCAGCATGCAGCAAGCTCTACTAATCTGTTGCCTAACGTACCGCCCCATAACTTTCCATTATGTAAGTCAAGTACAAATGCCATAAATCGTTCATTCTCATTGATAGATCCTTTGATAGAGGCATCGTATGGATTAACATAAACGGACATACTTTTTCCATTTTTGGTAATTCCAATGACGGAAGATTTATCTCCTTGGTAGGATGGAGTAAAGCTGTTAATCGAAGCATTTGGATATTGCTCTTTTACTTCATTGATTTGCTTGTTCACGGATACAGTCTGTTCTTGTTCATCTACATAATATAGGTCATGGTAAATGAAATCTTCTATTTGAGGTTTAAAGAGATAAATCCCTCCTGTGATTGTTAAGAAAATGAGGAGTGGAGCGAAAAAAACTCCAGCGTAAAAGTGCCATCTCCAAATTGCTTTGTAAATGTTCGCGTTTTTTCTTTTATCCACACTCTGCTTCACAGTTGGTTCTAATTTTGTAGCCGTTTTATTCATTCATCATCTACTCCTTTTATAAGACCATAGTTGTGAGAATTGAGTGTTTTGCTCCTGGTGTTTACTCTGATTTTAGCAATTACTTGTGTTATTTCTGTTAAGTATTGATGAACAAGGTGTGAAATTGTCATTTTTTTCATGATGAAGGGTTATTTGTGTCAGTTGTTGAATACGTATATAAAATGAGAAAATACAGAGGAATGAGGCGATAAGCAAATGGGATTAGAATGGATATTCCTCCAGCCGTTAACTTGGAATTGGGCGTTGATTTTTGCTTTATTAATGACTTTATTGATCTATCTGTTTCTTCTTTATCAGTTCCAAACGCCAGTTAATCGGAAGCAAATTTTCTTTATGACCACTGGCATTGCGTTGCTGGGAATTACGAGTGCGAGCCCACTGACATCATTTGCCCATTTGACTTTTAGTACACATATGATTCAAATGAGTATTCTATATTTTGTGATACCTCCACTTTTGCTATTAGGAATTCCTCCGATTTTGTTTCAAAAGCTTTTGAGGGTAAAAATGGTAGGGTATAAAACGTCGGTTATATCTCTCGTGCTTTTTTCAGTATTATTTCTGATGTATCATTTGCCTGTCATACTCCAGATCATTTCACAATATTCTATCTTGCAAAAAAGTTATAGTATCTTACTTTTTGTGCTGGCGATCATTATGTGGTCACCTTTCGTATCTTGGCAGGAAAATGAATTAAAGATAAAACGGTACGCTTTGATTAGCAATATTATCGTAATGCCGGCTTGTCTGATGTTTATAGTACTGGCTTTATTTGCAGGCATTGACTCCTATCATCCGCTTAATGCGCAGCTATTTGCCCAGCTCTGTCTACCATCTGCTGCGATTGATTTGCCAGTAAACACAAAAGTAGATCAGGTAATGGCAGGTGTGGTCATGCTGGGAATACATAAGGTGGCAACACATCTTACAGTACGTGAGAAAGACTTATTTTAATAAATTTTTCTATTTGCTTTATTACGAAGGAAAAAGGATAATGAAGGAAAGACTGTGCTAGAAGGGATTACTATGAAACTACAATACATAATACTAATTTGTATCTCTTGTCTTCTATTTGGTTGTGCAAAGGAAATGATAACGGTTCCGGTACAAGGTGAACCTGTGCTGTGGATAGCACATTTGCAGGAATCTGATTTGTCTTTTGTACATGTAGAAGATGAGAAAGTGACTTCTACGGGACTTGATTTTAGCGTGAGTGATATGGAGCAAATTAATAATGAAACGATTATACTTTCCAGTGAGAATGAAGATTTCCTGTATAAGCTGAATTCAGAGACTGGCGAGCTAACCCAATGGTATGAGGCTGGTAAAGGGGTTAATGAAATAATATACGACAGCGATAAAAAGCTGCTCTTTTTTTCGAATCGCGTAGAAAATACGGTAACAGCCGTTGATGTTGAAAATGGTAACTTGTTCGGAAAAGTAGAAGTTGGGGACTTACCTGTTTCTATGACAATTAATAATGAAGACCGATTACTATACGTGGTGAATACTGAAAGTGCTACAATATCAGTCATTCAAATGGATGATATGAAAAAAGAAAAAGAGTTCGCCACTTTAAAGTATCCAAATGGTGTTTTCTTTGATGGAGAATACTTATGGATTGGTGGACATGGTGGAGATGGTATACTCAACGATCAGGTTTATTTGTATGATCCAGGTACAGGAGAAGAAGCAGACCGCATCGAAGTAGGACTGATGCCGATAGCATTTCATGCAAATTATTCTAAATCTGAAGTGTATGTGCTTAGCCATGGAGCGAATCGGGTGTATCGCATAAATGTGGAGGATAGATCTGTAGAACAATCGATAGAAGTTGGTGCTAATCCGCACGCAATAACCAGTGATAAACAACACATTTATGTGACAAGTCTTGATGATCATACACTTTCAATTATTGATAAGGAAACCTTGCAATTAATCAAACAAATTGAGATGAATGAAGGCCCATATAAGATGATGTTAGGTGATGATAATGGATAATATTAAAATTTTAATAGTAGATGATGAAGAGCAAATGATAATGTTGCTTAGTTCTTATTTAGAACAAAAAGGCTTCGAGATTCACACGGCAAGTGATGGTAAGGAGGTCTTGAAAGTATGGGAACAGGATGCATTTGATTTAATATTATTGGATATTATGATGCCGGGACTGGATGGTTTTTCTGTGTGTGAACGAATTCGTGAAGTATCGAATGTGCCGATTATGATGATAACGGCAAAAAGCGAAGAACTAAATCGTGTTCACGGATTAAATATTGGGGCAGACGATTACATTGTAAAGCCGTTTAGCCCGAAAGAATTGGTTGCAAGAGTAGAAGCATTATTAAGAAGGTCAAATAATTATAGACAGCAACAGATGAGTATGAAAAAAGGTGAACTGGTTGTTGATATAAATGGTCATAAAGTATCGGTAGCAAGTCAGCCAGTCAACCTGACGAGAAAAGAATTCCGTCTGTTAACACTGTTAATGGAAAATGAAGGTGTTGTATTTTCAAGAGAAAAATTATTGGACAAAATATGGGGGATGGAGAGCGCGGGAACCTTAAGGACTGTCGATACACACATTAAAACATTGCGGTTAAAATTGGATTCGGCTGGAGCGTATGTGAAAACAGTGTGGGGAGTTGGTTATAAATTCGAGGAATGAAATGGATGAAAGCACTTGGGCTCAAACAAAAAATCTGGCTCACAATTATGCTTGTATCGGTACTGACAATCTCTATCGGAACAGGTCTGACGTACTATCTTTATGAAAAGTTCTACGTGGATGAACAACAAGATGCATTAATGATACAGGGTGAGCAACTAGTCAGTTATTACAACCAGGCCGAAAATAAAGATGAATTCCGGACAAGGGTGGAGTGGACGGATAACACATCGGATGCAGAAATTATTTATACAGAAGATCCCATGCTTTTAAGCGCGGGTATTCCCAATGAATCCTTCTCAGACAGTAATCTCATTACATATGAAGAGCGACAAAAATTACTCGATGGAGAAAAAGTGGTGTTCATCCGAAAACATCCCAGATTTGATCAGGATATTCTAGCTGTCACCCTGCCATTAATTGAAGAGAATAAATTGGCTGGAGCTGTGTTTTTGTATATGCCACTCACCGCAATATTTGAACCGTTTCAATCGATTCGAATTATTTTAGTTGCTTTGGTGACTATTTTGTTGCTTGTTGTGTTAGGTTTAGGGATAAAAATGACAAATCATATTATTCAGCCAGTGAAAGAAATGGAAGCTATTTCGTATGAAATGGCTCAAGGAAACTTCTACAAACGAATGAAGGTAACAAAATCTGATGAAATTGGTCATTTAGCGGAATCCTTTAATGTGCTCGCATCAACACTTGAGGAGGTAGACCAAAAACGCAGGGAATTCTTGCAAAATGTGTCGCATGAATTAAGGACTCCACTCAGTTATATCAGAGGATACGCAGAAGCGTTCGAAGATCTTGCGGATGAACCAGAGCAAAGGAAAAAGTATATTCAAATAATTAACAACGAAGTGAACAGACTTATCCGATTGGTAAATGATCTGCTTGATTTAGCTCAATTGGAGGATGAATCGTATCCAATGAAAAAAGAGCCACTTCCGTATGCGCAATTAATAGCGGATGTGATGGAACGATTCGAAATTGTTTTGAATCAGAAGCGTGTTCAAATCGTATCTGAGCTAGAGGATGATATTGTGGTTCTTGGAGATACAGACCGCTTAGAGCAGGTCGTCAGCAATCTTTTGGATAATAGCATTCGCTACTCACCAGAAGGACAGGCTGTTAAGATAATACTAAAAAAGCATGGTATGAATGCTCAATTAATGATTAAGGACGTTGGACCTGGTATACCTGAAGACGAACTGCCACAAATAATGGAGCGGTTTTATCGTGTTAACCGTGCCAGGACACGTAAAGATGGAGGTACTGGCATCGGTCTTTCTATTGTGTATCAAATAGTTAGTAAACATCAAGGGAATATAAAGTTCGAGTCACAGCCGGGGGAAGGTACAACAGTTTTAGTGGAAATCCCTTTATTTCAATAAAAAGACGCCCCATTCAGAGAATAGGGCTTAGTGTTGGAAAAATACTTTCCTATTCTCTTTTATGCGTTGCGGTGAAGCTGTAACAAGTCCAGAGTTGTCTTCTTTTTGTTGTTAATGTGTTGAAATTCCTGTATTACCTTACCTTCTTTCATAAACAGTACGGTATCTCCTGCATCAGCAGCGACATCCATCATATGTGTGGAGAAAATGATCGATGTTCCCGCCGCTTGCATCTCCTTGACAATGGCAAGAAACTCATTAATCCAATATGGATCAAGTCCGTTAGTAGGTTCATCCATCAGCAAGAGACGGGGTTCGCCTAATAAAGCTTGCCCAAATAACAGCCGTTGCCGCATTCCTTTAGATAGGCTGGTAATGAATGTTGTTCTCTGGTCGAAAAGTCCGATTTTATTTAAGATGAATGAGACTTGTGCTTTCGATGCAGCAGGACGATAAGCAGCATAGAATTCCAGCATTTCCTGTACCGTCATCCCCAGTTGACTGGGAAACTCGTCAGGCATGTATCCTATGTGTTCTACATAAGCTTGTCTATTTTTCAGAGGGATAGTTGAATCAAGGACCACAGTACCTGTAGTTGGTTTCGATAATGCAGCTAACAGATGAATAAGGGTGCTTTTTCCGGCGCCGTTTCCTCCACATAATACGAGGCATTCTCCTGTACTTATTTCGAATGAGATAGGAGCCAATGCTTGTTTTGATGGATACTTTTTTGAGAGCTGATCCGCTTTTACTATCGTCAATTCATTTGCCTCCTTTTCATACATCCGCTTGCAACAAGCATGATGATCCATATATAAATAATTGTATAAAACAATAACAATGGAAGGGAAAAAGGTGTTTGTATGAAGGAAATTAATCCATCATAATCTTTTCCAAATGCTGCCCCTCCACCGAACTGCGTAACAAAGAAGACACGCAATAATTCAGCTGGATTAAAAAATAGTGAAACGGTCATTATAGTGGCAATCAGTTTATATGGTACAAACAGAAGGATTGCAATTAAAAGACTTGCCCACATCATAATGAATATAAACCATACTGTAACGGAAGCCATTAATGCTTGCCAGCGAGTCGACGATAATGATCCTATCAAAATACCTATGCCAATAAAGAAAATAATTAAGAATATAGCGAACATATAGATCAACATCAGCCATTTTAGGGAGATCGCAAATTGTAAAATAACGCTTAACAGAATACTAATGCCAAAGCTAAGTGTGAAAATAGCGATCTGAGCAAGAAGTTGTCCTGCAAACTTCCCGCATATGTATTTAAAAATAGAAATGGGATAAGTACTCAGCAAAGACCACTGTCCACCCTCCACTTCATTGGTTATTGCTAAGGATCCAATAATCAACATGAACAATGGTAGAAGATATAACATTAGGTTAATCATCGTACCTACTATATTTGTATACCCCTCGAATTGAGGCAAACCCCGTTCTAATAGAAATAAAATAGTAATGACAAAGGTCCATAAACATACGAAGATGTAGGAAGATTTTTGTCTCAGCGTCGTTCGCCATTCGGCGTGAAAGGCGTTTTGCATACTTCACCATCCTTAAGTTCAGTTAAGAAAAAGAAGACACTTTGATGCCTTCCAGTCGCTACGTTTTCTAAGCGGGCACTTGCGCTTTTATTATCAGAAAGTCCATAATCATGCTGAACACGAAGGTGGGTTCTTATAATATGGATTATGTAAACTAGCCATCGCTAGCCGAGCATCCATATTGAGATATTTAATGTGCTGGGATACCGCTCCGTCCAACCACTCCGCGTCCTGCGGGGCACGGCTGGAGCTAACTTTGTGAAGGAGGGCACTTCACAAAGTGGATCTCCAGCACCTGCATGTCCCGCGGGAGTCTCCGTGGTTGGCCTACGCTAGAATAGGGACTGTACAACTTTTGTAAGAGGTAGCATATTGATCAATGTATACATAACAGGAATTGAATGAATAACATAATACCCAGAACCACTGCTTTTAGCTGTTCCATACGTTGTAGCACTTCCCTCAAGCGTAGGAAATAGGCGGAGACTCCCGTGGGATCAGCGCGAGCTGAAGATCCACTTGGTCTGTGCCTGTGTCTGCAAGCAACGCTTCGAAGTGGGCTTCCTCGGCACAAGGCAGCAATGAAGTAATTCTAGTAGTAGCCTAGCTGAAGCCGTGCCCCACAGGACGCGGAGCCTATTTCCGGAGCTTTGCTAAGCAGATAATCTATATCAAAATGACTATTTTGCAATAAATCCTTTGTTAACATAATCCATATTATAGGTAGTTGTATATAACTTATTCAATTAGGATCGGGTGGTTTATGCCCGGTTTTTCTTAGAAGTCAAGAAAGTATAAATTTTGGGCTATATGATGTTCGCTGACAGAAACGGCCACGTCCGGCTCCAGCGCCCAGAGACTAGGCGACTTCGCGAAATCGCCCTACGATAAGTCATCATCGATTCACAAGCTCACCGTGATTCCTTTATCTCAGTTGATTCGCTCCACTCGCTACGTCTCTAAACGGGCGCTTGCGCCTTTGTTCGAATTAATGCGAATGACTTTCGTCCATTTCCATATCTTCCATGTCCATCTCATCACCATTAGTCGTTTCTTCTTCACCATGACTGTGATTGTGTTCTTTCATATCACCGCTCATTTCCCACTTGTGGTCTTGTAATTGATCGTAAGTTAATAACTCACCGTCATTTTCTTCTACAAATTGTTCGGCATCCTCTTTCTCTGTGAAGGAAATAACATTATAGCTCATCGGTGTTTTGACAGATTGGTTATATACATATGTGGCCTGATCTCCTTCCACCCAATCTTTTGTGTTGTAATCTCTGACGAACTGCGCTGCTACTCCTTCACCACCATTTTCATGTAACCATTCATACATACAGCCAATATCGTCAAATTTTTGGACTTTATCGTCATCCATTACTACCTCTGTCGCGAACTGACTGTTCATGACTTGCATATTACAAACGACACATGTGTCTGTTGATTCATCGATATCCACCGGTTGTACTTCATCGTTACCGCAGGCAGCTAAAATAAACAAACTGCACAATAACACTCCTAGAAATTTAATGGATTTCATTTTTAATCCTCCTGTATTTAAATAAATTTAGTCCTAAAAACGTCAAACATAATCCGGTTAGTAATGTTAATAAGGTAGACAGAATAGTAGGTTCGTCAGTCTTCAATGATGCCGGTGCATGCACTAGTGGAAGTGTATCCTCCATAACAGAATCACTAGGTACGTTAAACATTGCCTTGATTACTTTCATACTCGGTGAATCAAAAAATAATTGATAGGCAGAAACATCTTCAGTTAATAGTAAGTACAGCGGCTCGGCTTGGAATGGGAACAGACTGACACCAGAACTACCGTCCTCAAGCTTAAGTGAGCCATCCCAATAGTTCCCCGTCACTTGATTGCTTGTACCGCCCACGGCTTGCACGTCATTGACATTACCGATAAAGCTATTGTTCCGAACCTCGTTGTTTTCAGTGTTTTGAAATTGTACGCCTGTAAAGTTACCGGTTACGTGGTTGTTGCGGAGACTGTTCTCGTATGCATCCTCAATAAAAATCCCAACACGATTGCCGTCTATCGTATTATTGATTACCTCCGTCTCAGGCGCAGCAAATAATAACAGCCCTTGGGAGTTCACATTGGAATTATTTGCGTAGAAGGTATTGTTGAACACTTTCACTCGATCTGATTCCATAATCATCGCACCGGTAAAGTTGTGGTGGGATTGATTGTCTTCCATTAATACGTTATCAGAGTACATTAAGTGCATCCCGTATCTGGCATGCTGAATATCATTACCGATGAGTGCGTTATTACTTCCACGTTCGAGATAGATGCCATCCAGCGTGTCGGTTATTTGTACGTTTTCGATGATGTTGTCTGTTGACTCCCAAATATCAATGCCGTTCCCTGCACCATTTGAATGAACACTTCCACCACTTATCCTGGATTGTGAGACATTGTCTAATTGAATACCTATACCGGAACCTTTCACATCAACATTAGATAGTTCAATATGTGTGCCTGTTAACGAGATAGAAGGGTTTTCGTCTAGGGCGTCTTCGGGTTTTTCGGAATCGCAACGTTTCACTTGGACATTTTCTAAACGAACATCATTACTCTTTACTGTTATGACAGGCTGGTCGGAACAGGAACTGATAACCGTGTAATCACTTCCAATAATGGTTACAGGTTTAGTGATCACTATTTCTGCTTCGTATGTATGATCCAGCAGTTCTACAATGCCATTTGCAGGTGTATCGTCTATGATGGATTGGATCTTTTCATCGGCTTTGACGGTTGAAGTGAATACCATTAGGCTGAGAAAAATGAAAGCAACTACTTTTATAAACCTATTTGCATTCGTTATTATGTACCATCCCTCCTAACAGCTTATTTCCATATGAGCATACAATAAATTTGTGAAATAAGGATGAAGTCTTTGTGTTATTTAATTGAATTTATATGGGAAGTGATAAGTGTTTTGTTAAAAATCATGGTCAATGGGAGAGGGATATATACCTATAAAAAAGAAAAGCTTTCAATCTTGAAGTTGAAAGCTTTTCTTTCGATTATATAGATTTCACTGCATCAGCTATATCTGTATTTCCTTTAACAACTTGAAATCTTTTTCCAACAGTTGATGGGGTGTTTAACGATGCAACGATCGTAGCTGCAATGTCTTCTCTAGGTACTTCATTTCGTTCTACTTTCTCTGCTAGTGTTACTTGATTTGTTCCTGCATCATTGGTTAGTTTGCCTGGATGGATGATGGTATAGTCAAGCTTGGTTGACAGCAGCCATTGATCTGCATAGTGTTTAGCTGCGACATATGGTGCAAATCCTTCTGGTGCAGCCTGAATCGCTTCGCGGCTTGTATCGAAGGAGCTGATCATGATGAAGCGTTGAACATTTGCCTTTTTCGCTGCTTCGATCGTTTTGACCGCACCATCTAAGTCAATCATTATCGTTTTGTCTTTACCTGTATGAGGGCCAGAACCTGCAGTGAATACAACAGCATCTGTTCCTTCTGCCGCTTTGGCAATTGCCTCGATATCATCTTCCAGATCAACGACAGCTACTTCAGCACCTAATGCTTCAAAGTCGCCTGCTTGATTTTGATCGCGGATCATCGCACGTGCTTCAAGATTCTCTTCGTTTTGAATACGTGTAACGAGATGTTTTCCGATTTGTCCGTTTGCTCCGACTACTAATACTTTCACCTGAATCATCCTTTCCTTCTGCATGTTCTTTTCTATATTAGGCTAACAGATAGTCAGCGATCGTGGCTACTAATTGATTTGCAACAGGGGAAGGGTGCTTCTCATACATTCAATAAGCGAAATTGTATATATTGATAGTTGATAGGGTATTCTTAATCGAAGAAAAGTTTTGTGCTTACTATTAGGTAAAAAACTAATGCATCGTTTTCCAGTTTCCTTAGTCTCTTACATGTGGTTAACCAAATATTTATGCTAAAATGAAAGGTAGATTTTTTAAAAGAGAATGGTACATGGAACAAAAGGACTTGATTTTTGTAATAAGGATTATGTGAAGTGTAATGTCTTACATTGTGGTCATTTTGATATCTTTTATCTGCTTAGCAAAGCTCCGGAAATAGGCTCCGCGTCCTGTGGGCACGGATTCAGCTAGGCTACTACTTGAACAGCATCTTTGCTGCCTTGTGCCGAGGAAGCTCACTTCGAAGCGATACTTGCAGACACAGGCACAGACCAAGTGGATCTTCAGCTCGCGCTGATTCCACGGGAGTCTCCGCCTATTTCCTACGCTTAATGGAAGTTCTACAACATTTGAAACAGCTAAAAGCAGTGGTTCTAGGCTTATGTTATTCACTCCATCCCTGTTATATATACAGTGATCAATATGCTATCTCTTACAAAAGTTGTAGAGTCCACATCCTAGCGTAGGCCAACCACGTAGACTCCCGCGGGATTGTGCAGGTGCTGAAGATCCACTTTGTGAAGTGCTCTTCTTCACAAAGTTAGCTTCAGCCGTGCCCCGCAGGACGCGGAGTGGTTGGACGGAGCGGTATCCCAGCACATGAATCATTTCAAAATTACCACTAAGCATAAAGCGGCTAGATGACATAATCCATATTATAGGTAGTTATATAAAATTTAAATCAAATAGGACCGGGCGGGTTATGCCCGGCTTTTCTCATCAAACAGTTATTCTGTCCAAAGAAAGGAAATGAACATGACAACTTTATCAAAGAAAAGGCGCAGTAAGCTTCGGATGGTTGCCAGGGCCATTCTTATCATACTTGGAGGATTTATAGCAGCGTATGGTTTGGAATCGGTACTAATTCCAAATAATGTGTCAGACGGGGGTATTACCGGAATAAGTATTGTTGGCTCGCAGGTATTTGCCTGGCCGTTAGGTGTATTTATTGCAGTATTGAATATTCCTTTTATTTATTTAGGTTATAAGCAAATTGGAAAGAGTTTTGCGATCTATTCTGTAATCGGAATTGTATCACTTTCCATTGGGACAAGTCTTATGCACCACATTTCACCGATAATAGAAGGGGATACGTTGTTAATTACAGTAGTTGGTGGCGTGATCCTTGGATTTGGAATGGGGCTTGCTCTCCGTAATGGTGGTGCGCTTGATGGTATTGATATGTTAGCTGTACTGCTATCAAGAAAGCTTCCGTTTGGAACGAGTGATTTAATTTTATTTTTGAATTTATTTGTCTTTATTATCGTTTCCACCGTATTTGGACTGCAGGGCGCTATTTTATCAGCCATTGCTTATTACATTGCGTCTAAAGTGATCCATATCGTCGAAGAAGGTCTGAGCGGTTCTAAAACATTTACCATTATTTCTTCCAAACCGGAATTGGTTGTAGAAACGATACGTGACCGATTAGGACGCGGTGCTACGTATACATTGGCAATGGGTGGTTATTCCAATGAGAAGTTCAAAGAAATTACCTGTATTATTAACCGTTTAGAAGAAAGCAAGTTGAAGGAAATTATTAATGAAATTGACCCGGGTGCATTTGTAGCAATTTATGACGTTTCAGAGGTGAAAGGTGGAAACTTTAAGAAAAGAGATATTCATTAATAGACACCTATTTTTAAAATATACAGTTTGAGGGTATAGAAAGAATAGAAGCATATTGTCAGCATGAAGTGGAGGTCTATGATGATACATACATTTGGTATTACCCATGATAACCAGATCGAGACAAATATTGCGCTTGATGCAAATTTAGAAGGATACAAATGGTTTTGGGTTGATTTTGATACACCGACAGATGAAGAAATACAGCATTTGTCCAAGACGTTTCATTTTCATCCATTAGCGATAGAGGATTGTATTCAACGTCTGCAGCGGCCAAAGCTCGATTACTATGATGATCATACTTTTTATGTCACTCATTTTGTCAAAGAAGACAAGGATGAAGAGGAACTAATAAAAGAGGAAATTAACTTTTTTGTCGGCGAGCATTTCGTCGTAAGTTTTCACCGTCAGCCCTCTAAAGAAGTATCCTATGTACGTGAAAGGTTAGCGCTCGGAAAGGTAAAGGTAGAACAATGGGATGCTTATTTTGTTTTTTATCAAGTATTGGACAAGATTGTCGATAATTATTTTCCCTATTTATATGAGATTGAGGACAATTTGGACAGAATTGAGGAAAACACTCATAATAAATCAATGAATCAATTAATGACGGAGTTATTTGATACACGCTATCAACTATTGACACTTCGGCATGTTATTCACCCGATGAGAGATTTACTATATCGGATGCTTAATTCACAACATTTAGATGGTATTCGTGAAAAAAGGGAGTACTATTCGGATATTTACGACCACCTTTTGAAATTATCTGAGATGGTGATGTCAAATAGAGAAATAACCGTAGATATACGTGACAGTTACATGTCTATGAACTCATTGCAAACAAATAATGTTATGAAGCTTTTAACCATTATCACATCCGTTTTTGTACCGCTAACCTTCATTGCAGGTATTTATGGCATGAATTTTCAATATATGCCCGAACTGCATATGCGATACGGCTATTTTATTTCATTAGCAGTTATGCTGGTAGTGGGCGTAGGAATGATCATTTGGTTTTGGAAAAAAGGTTGGTTTAAATAAAGAGAGACTTATCAGGGTGTTAGTGTCTGTTTACTCCCACTTAGCTCCTTTGTGATACTCAAAGCTTGAAGTGGGAGTCTTACAGACGGTTAGCATCGTGATAAAGAGACTAAAGCGTTGCGGCAATGCTGCAGCGCTTCTTTATTGTGAGCAACTAAATATATCAAACTTAATACAACGTAATACGGCCCACTATAGATAATCCGTAATATAGATAGTTTAATCCTGCTTTAGTTAGCAGTATATGGGATTGGTACTTTTGTAGGGAATGTATCTGAATTAGTACATAGGTTGCAAAAATCCTGAAATTCAGCAAATATCTCAGCTGAAATAGTGAATAAATTCCTATTGTTCTTTAAAAAGGAAACTGTTACCATTACTTCTATGAAAGCGATTACTGTTATTGATAGACAAAAAAGGAGGGAGTATACGTTTTTGCATACATCCAGAGCAGTCATGCATTCTAGTAGATGAGGAGCTGACTTATGAAAGCGTTTAGAAAGTGTAAGAAAGCAATACTTATTGTTTTGTGTATGATGATTGTATTTCCGACATCTTCATTCAGCAATCGTACATCAACCGTTCATGCTGCAGAAGAAACGGATGCGGAAGTGATGCAATTTGATTTTGGTAAAGAGGAAAACGAGGCTGCTGACGGTTACATCGGTATATCCGATCAAACGAACTATTCAGAGGAAGCAGGATATGGTTTCTTGGATACTGCAAATGTTAGTAGTTTTACTACAGATGCAGAGGATACGGTGCAATCGACAGGTGTTACATACAGTGATACGGCATTTGAGGTTGATCTCGAACCGGGTGATTATGAAGTTACCGTGATTGCGGGCGATTCCGCAGCAGAATCAAATATAGGTGTGAAAGTGGAATCGATTCAGAAGGTGCAAAATACGACAGTAAACAGTTCGGAGTACATGGAGAGAACATTTGAAATTGCACTTATTGATGGCAAATTATCTGTCGCCTTAACAGGAGAAACTCCGAAAATTAACGGATTAGTGATTCGTAAACTTTCGGAAAGATCGGCAAGTGAGAACCCGACCGTTTATGTAGCCAGTGATTCTACGGCTCAGACGTATGATCCATACTGGAAACCGCAAGCTGGCTGGGGACAAATGCTTGATCGATTTTTTACGGATGACATTACCGTAGCTAATCATTCAATTGGTGGACGAAGCTCGAAAACGTTTATTACCGAAGGGCGCTATGACACGATATTGCGAGAGATTAAACCAAAGGATTATTTATTGATACAGTTCGGTCATAATGATGCCACCATCAGCCGTCCTGAACGATATACGACGGTGGAAGAATATAAAGGATATTTAGAAGATTATGTGGAAGGTGTTCGTCAACGTGGTGCGATACCGATCTTGGTGACTCCGGTTAATAGACGGGATTATGACCCTGAAACTGGTGAGTTTAATGTTAGTTTCCCAGAATATAAGGAAGGGATGGAAGAAGTAGCAGAAGATCTGGATGTATTGCTGGTGGATCTGAATCAACGAAGCAGAACGTATTTCAATGAAGTTGGTCCAGAAGGTACGAAGGCAATATTCCTTCATGCAGATCCAGGTATTTATGACGCATTTCCGAATGGTGTTGAAGATAATACACACTTCCAGGAATATGGAGCGATACAAGTTGCAAGACTCTTATCTGAAGGAATCGAATCATTAGATACAGCGTTAGCATCTTATGTAAAAAATATCGAACCACCTGAAAATGTTCCTGCGAAACCAGAGAATATCCAAGTATCCAATGTCAGTAATGCAGGAGCTGTATTGTCATGGGATGATGTGGAAGAAGCGGATATCTATCGAATCTATCAAAAGAAAGAATCGGAAGAAGACTATCAGCTTGTTGGCAGTTCAACGGTATCCCAAACCAACTTATCTGGACTGAAAGAGGGCGAAACATACAATATCGTAATCAAAGCAGTCAACGCGAAAGGTGAATCGGAAGCATCTGATACGGTGACTATTACGACAAAAGAAGCAACATACAAATATGATTTTGAACAATCTGGTTCTCCTACCAAAGAAGGCTATACCTCTGTGACGACTGATACCGTTTATTCAGAAGAAACAGGGTATGGGCTATTAAGTAATGAAGGTGTCATAACGAGAGATCGTGGTGGCGATGATCTGTTACGTGACTGGATTGGTTATTTTAACACTGGCTGGGATTTTCAAGTGGATCTTCCGAATGGTCTGTACTCAGTCAAAGTATATGTGGGTGATTTCTTAGGATCTGCACGAACAGACTTATCAATTGAGGATGTAGGATATGGGACCATTTCTGCGGGCAAACAAAGCTCGACAGACAAGGTGGTACCGGAAGTGCCAGTCAAAGATGGTAACATGAATTTCCATTTTGGAGGACAAACCGGTATTGCCAACGGATTGGAAATCACTCCTATTCTACTTGCTCCATACGATTTGGAAGTTTTGGATAAATCAGTAGAAAGTGATAATGTTTCTGCTACGATTGGATGGGCAGAAGCAGCCGGAGCAGATCACTATAATGTTTATCGTAAAACGGAAGGTGCTGCTAAAGCTGAAAAAATTGGAACGACGAAGGAAGCTTCGTATACGGATGATACAACTAAGCCTGGTATTACCTATGAGTACTATGTGACAACGGTAAATGCACTTGGTACGGAAACCGTTGAATCTGAAACCCTATCGGTAACGATGGTTGATGAATCGGTAGATGTTCCAACTGCGCCTGCAAACCTTTCTGTTCATGATTATGATAAGCGAGAAGTGACGTTAGCGTGGGATAGTGTGGAAAGTGCTATTTCCTATAATATATACCGCGCAGACAAGGAAGATGGGGAGTATCAATTAATCGGTACTTCAGAGAGCACATCCTTTACAGATGAAGATGTGTTAACAACGGTTCCTTATTATTACCAGGTCAAAGCAGTAAATGGAGGAGGGCTGTCAGAAGCTTCTAATACGACGGAATCACCGTCTGACACCGTTCTTTCAAAACAAATGGAAGATCTGACGAGAGCAGCAATTGCTGTACCAAATGAAGAAGGTATTCTCGTAAGCTGGAGGTATTTAGGAACAGATCCAACTGACCTTGGATTTCACGTATACCGTAACGGTGAACAAATAACGGAAGAGCCGATCACCGACCGGACAAATTATGTGGATAGTGAAGGAAAGCCTGGTGATACCTATCAAATTCACCCTGTTAAAGATGGAGAACTATATGGTGATAGAGCAACAACAACAGCGTTAGAAGAAAACCATCTCAATATTCCGTTAAATAAGCCTGCAGCTGGTGAAACGCCACTTGGTGATCCTTATACTTACAGTGCGAATGACGCAAGTGTAGGTGATGTGGATGGAGACGGCGAGTATGAGTATATTGTTAAATGGGATCCATCCAATAGTCATGATAACTCGCAAACCGGTTATACAGGAAATGTCTATCTGGACGCATATGAGTTAGATGGCACAAGACTTTGGAGAATTGATTTAGGTATCAATATTCGTGCCGGTGCCCATTATACACAGTTTATCGTGTATGATTTTGATGGAGATGGCAAGTCAGAAGTAGCGATGAAGACAGCTGACGGAACAGTTGATGGTCAAGGAACTGTCATTGGTGATGGCTCAAAAGACCATCGTAATTCCAGCGGCTACATTTTACAAGGAGATGAATTCCTGACTGTATTTGATGGAGAGACAGGTGCTGCCATTGATACGGTTGATTATGATCCACCTCGTGGTAATGTTGATTCATGGGGCGACGGTTATGGTAACCGCGTAGATCGTTTCTTAGCAGGAGTTGCCTACTTAGACGGGGAAAACCCAAGCCTAGTTATGGCGAGAGGTTATTATACACGCTCTGTAGTCGTAGCCTATGACTTCTCTGATGGCAAATTGGAAAAACGCTGGCGCTTTGATACCAATGATGAAGGCTACAGTGATTGGGAAGGACAAGGTTATCATTCTTTAAGTACTGCTGATGTGGATGGTGATCAAAAACAAGAAGTGGTATATGGTCAGATTACAATTGATGATGATGGTACAGGATTATACAATACCGGACTTGGCCACGGAGATGCGCTGCACGTAGGTGATTATATTCCGGATCGTGATGGGTTGGAAATCTTTACTCCTCAAGAACATACAGATGCTGAATACGGATATGATATGCGTGACGCCGAAACAGGTGAAGTGATTTGGGGAGAACATACCGGCCTTGATACAGGACGTGGTCTTGTTGCCGATATTGATCCAAGATATGAAGGTGCGGAAGCTTGGGCAGTAGATGGTGCATGGAACAGCCCGACTGGTGGTCTTCATAAAGCAACAGGTGAAAAAATCTCAACCAATATCCCAAGTGCTAATTTTGCGATCTGGTGGGATGGTGATGTTCAACGTGAGTTGTTGAATCATGATTGGGATCAAGACGCTGAAAAGGGTGTCGGTGTCATTTCGAAATGGAATTACGAGACAGAAGAGTCTGACGTTCTGTTGCGAGCAGAAGGTACATTATCCAATAACTATACGAAAGGTACACCAGCACTTCAAGCGGATATATTTGGTGATTGGCGCGAGGAGGCAATCTGGCGGACGGAAGACAGTTCAGCGCTTCGAGTTTATTTCACCGATCAGGAAACAGATAAGCGAATCTTTACTTTAATGCATGATGCGCAATATCGTACAGCGGTAGCATGGCAAAACGTTGGTTACAACCAGCCGCCACATCCAAGCTTCTATATTGGTGAAGGAATGGAAATTCCAGCGCAGCCCGCTATTTCACCGGTAGAGGTAGATAAACCGGACGGAAATGCTCCAATTACGTCAGTAGATATTGGGCAGGAAACGAAAAATGGCTGGTATGTAGAGCCTGTATCCGGACAGTTCAGTGTAGTAGATGAATCGAATGCTTCTACTTACTATCAAATTAATGATCAAGAGCCGGTGCAGGGTAACGAGTTTACCATTTCAGAAGATGGTAAGTACACGGTATCCTATTGGAGTGAAGATGAAGCGGGCAATAAAGAAAAAGCGAATCAGGTTGAAGTGAACCTCGATCAAACAGCTCCAGATATCGCCTTATCAATTGAAGATGGTCAGAAATTCACCTTGATTGATAAGATTCCGTTAACATGTGAGTTCACAGATGCCCTATCTGGAGTAGCAGAGAAAAACTGTGACACAGGCATCGACTCAGATAAGCAGGAAGTGTATGGCTTTGAGCTGTGGTTTGGTAAGCACGAACTAAAAGCAAGTGCAACCGATGAAGCAGGGAATCATAGTGAAAAAGCAGTATCTTTCAAGGTAACGTTTGATTGGCAAAGCTTAAAAGAATTGATCGAAATGTTGATCAAACATAATAATCATGATGATAAACTGATTAAGAAGCTAACTCATTTCGTAGATCAAGCAGAAGCGAAAAAGCAACCAAAAGCCCAGCGAAACATGATGGATAATTTCACAAAACAGGTGGAAAAAGCGCCCGCTGAAGCTCTGTCCGACGAGGAGAAGCAGACGCTTAAGGAGTTAGCCGAATATCTGAAAGAAAACGAACAATAAGAACACAACAAACACCCTGAAAGCCAGGCGCCTTCAGGGTGTTTGTTATGAGAATAGGGAGAACATCATTATCCTCATAAAATGCAAGCAATCACGCCGACGATGTAGTAGGTGTGCTTATACTACGGATCATGTGAAGTAGAGTTATATTCTAATGAAATGTTTTATGTGCATAGCAAAGCGCCGAAAATATGATCCGTGCACCGCAAGACGCGAAGTGGTTGGCAGGAGCGATCTTCTAGAACATGAACCATATCAAAATGAACACTATGCTGCTTGTGTAAACTGAAGGAAGCTAAATACTTGTGATAGTTAAACTGGACACTGTCGATTTTTCGGCAGCAAGTGATTACGATTGTAGACAAAACAAAAATGAATTATGCTTTTATTAAAGATAATCAAGGAGGATTTTCATGGCAGAGCATAAAAAAGTAGAATCATTATACGATCAGTTGATTCAAGCATGGAATAAACGGAACGCGGAAGATTTCGCTGCATTATTTGCAAATAAGGGTGAAATCATCGGATTTGATGGCAGCCAGGAGCGTAGCAAAGAGCGAATTTATGATCACGTCGCTCCGATATTTAGAGATCATCCGACGGCTCCATATGTCTATGTAATAAAAACAGCAGAACTACTTGATGATAACACGGCACTGTTACGCACCATAGCTGGTATGGTTCCGGTTGGAGATAAAGATATTAAGTCTGAATTGAATGCACATCAGTCATTATTAGCAGTGAAAGAGGAGGGGCAGTGGAAAATAAAACTGTTTCAAAATACACCCGCACAAATCCATGGACGTCCGGAGTTAGTCGAACAAATGACGGATGAATTGAGAAAGCAATTAGATTGATTGAAAAAAGAGTTCCTGTATATTTTTAAATAAGAGTTTGGTCGTTCATTTAAAGGGAATTTTAAAATAAGGCGTGGAAGTAACTTAAAAGAACAAGGATTATGCCAATCCTTGTTTTTTTATTAAGCAAAGAAAGTATATAAGTACAGTCGTAGAAGTAATCATGCTGAATAGGAAGATAGGTTCCTATAATATGGATTATGTAAACTAAGGCTATATGGCAAAACGGTCGTATTGAAATATTTTATCTGCGTTGCAAAGCTCCGGAAATAGGATCCGCGTCCTGTGGGCACGGCGGTCTGCAAGGCTACTACTTGAAATAACATCTGTGCTGCCTTGTGCCGAGGAAGCTTACCTCGAAGCGATACTAGAAGACACAGGCACAGACCAAGTGGATCTTCAGTTCGCGCTGAGGCATGAGGAGTCTCCGCCTATTTCCTACGCTTAAGGGAAGTGCTACAACGCATGGAACAGCAAAAAGCAGTGGTTCTAGACATTTTTCAATAGCTATTATATATGCATGCGATCAATATGCTAGCTCTTACAAAAATTGTAGAGTCCCAATTTTAGCGTAGGCCAACCACGGAGACTCCCACGGGATTATGCAGGCGCTGAAGATCCACTTTGTGAAGCGATCTTCTTCACAAAGTTAGCTTCAGCCGTGCCCCGCAGGACGCGGAGTGGTTGGCCGAAGCGGTATCCCAGCGCATGAATCATTTCAAAATTACAACTAAGCATAAAGCGGTTAGTTGACATAATCCATATTATAGGTAGTTACATAAAAATTAAATAAAATAGGACCGGGTAGGATATCCCCGGTTTTTCTTACAAGTTAGGAAATCATGAATGTAAATAAAAGTTGTAAAGTATATTACATTTAGTTTAAAAAACGGTGAAAACTGAAACGAATGCATCCTACTATTCGTATTTATTTAAGAAGCGAAATAAATTACGTAAAGGCGGAGGGTTTTGTTGATGTTTAAAAAATTATTAGCAAGTGCTGGAATTGGAAGTGCTGAAGTAGATACGATCATCACGAATGAGAGTCTGCAGGCTGGAGAGGATCTGCATGGGAAAGTAGTCATTAAAGGTGGTCGAACCGAGCAGCAAATCGATCGTATTAATTTGTTTGTAATGACAGAAGCGTTACGTGAGCGTGGTGATGATGAAAAGTATTATGAGAATGTTATCTTGCATCGTCATGTGATTGAGGATTCCTTTACCATTCACGAAGAGGAAGG
The DNA here is from genome assembly GCF_022919575.1 of Gracilibacillus salinarum. Taxonomy (NCBI): domain Bacteria; kingdom Bacillati; phylum Bacillota; class Bacilli; order Caryophanales; family Bacillaceae; genus Gracilibacillus; species Gracilibacillus salinarum. The sequence continues at coordinate 3,286,129 of NZ_CP095071.1, forward strand.
TATGGAATTGCCTTTTTCTTTTTCTTTACCAGTCAAAACACCTCCGACTATTAATCGTACAAGAGTATGGGTTCAAACCGGTTTAGATATACCACAGGCGATTGATCCAGAAGACAGAGACTATTTAGATGTATCGCCACATCAAGGAATGAGTAATGTTTTAGATGCTATTACGCATGAGATGCAATTTGAATTACGTAAAGTCAATATGGAATTTTCCAAACGTTATGGTTATTTACAGGAGTTTGAATTTAGACCGGTAACAGAATTCCGGGGTGATTTAGATGAACTAGAAGTAGTTTTTACGACTGTATCAGAAAATGGGGTTGAATTGGTGATCGAAGTTGACCGGGCTGCGAAAGGTTTAGGAGGGTTATTTGCAGAAGCATTAGATATCGACGAATCAAAAGTACGTGTACCATTTACGAAGCAAGATCTTGAGCAGGGCACTGGCTTTATAGCTGAACGATTAAGGAATATTATTACCCAGTACAGTTCGTAACAGATAAGGTGAAGGCAGTAGTAGTTTTGTGTGGCATGCCTTCACCCTTTAGTGGAGTATTTGTTATATTTTGAATAGTCTACCAGTAAAAGGTATAATGGGTGTTGGGTACAAAGTCTTTCTTTTTATGCTTGTTCGTAACATAATTTGCTTCAAAGGTCATGAAAATAAGCGCGATTTTTCTATTAAATTAGTAACTAAATGATCAGTAGGTACGTCTTATTATCAAGAAAATCAATTGGTTAAAGGAAGGAGTGAAAGAAAGATTGAAAAAGGTATTTGTATTACTAGTTATCATACTTTTATGCATATTATCAGCCTGTTCTTGGAACGAAAAAACGGTTGAATTTAAAAATAAAGACTTTGCAAATACCTTATTCGTCCAAAAAGTGGAAAATAATTTCACTTCTAAAAAGCTCTCAAAGCCAATTGAAGACGATAAGAAAATAAAAGAGATCTTAACAATGCTAGACGGATTAAAAGCAGAGCAAATTGATAACGAAGAATTAATTAAGATACTGGAAGATCAGGACAATTATTATATGTTTGGTTTTTACGGAGACGATAAAATAAAGAACCAACGTGGTGATTATGCCTTTCAGTTTTTAGAGGATGGTACCATATTGTTCAGTTATGATGCAAAAAGCACGGATAGTTATCCGTTAATTTCCGTGGCACATCATCAGGAGCTATTGGAGGATATGAAAGATGTATTAGAGATTAGCTTCTAGTAGAAATAAACAAATTAGAAATAGGTGAGTGAATACGATATGAAGACGGTAGCAGTTTTTTGTGGAGCAAGTAATGGAGTAGATCCAATTTACATAGAAGAAGCTCATAAACTTGGAAATGCATTAGCAAAGAATGGTATTGGTTTAGTGTATGGCGGTTCAAACACAGGTTGTGTGGGAGCGGTTGCAAATGGCGTGTTGGAAGCCGGGGGTAATGCAATAGGTGTTATTCCGGAAAAATTAATGAACTATGAAATTGCTCATGAGAAATTAACAGAATTACATATTGTGAAAACGATGCATGAACGCAAAGCGATGATGGCTGAACTTGCTGATGGCTTTATTGCTCTTCCGGGAGGGACAGGAACGTTGGAAGAATGGTTTGAAGTGTTTACCTGGCAGCAAATAGGCTACCATCAGAAACCGTGTGCTTTGATGAATATTAATCATTATTATGATCCAGTGATAACATTGTTTGACCATATGATAGAGCAAGGGTTTGTGAAACCAGTTTTTAGAGAGTTAATAATATTAGAATCAGAGCCAGCGCAACTCCTTGATCGATTAAAAAACAATCCTCCAGCACCAATCAACAGGTGGGGCTGATATTAGCGGGATTTACCTCGGATGAAGCAGCCTAATAGAATGCTGCCAGGGATCAGAATAGTGACAGTTACAGATAGTACGACCGCCTCAATAAGTTGTATGTTTCAAATGTGTTGTGTGGCATTCTATCACCAAAAGAAATTGAAATGGCTATAATTTTAATAGTTTAGCTTATTCCTCTCGTAAGTACATAACCCTCAAAAATATGCTAGTTTCTCTCTTGTAAAACCGCTTTTGGTCTTTTTTTAAGCAAAGGGAAAGTATAAAAGTACAGTCGTAGAAGTAATTATGCTGAATAGGGAGATAGGTTCCTATAATATGGATTATGTCAACTAGCCGCTTTATGCTTAGTGGTAATTTTGAAATGATTCATGTGCTGGGATACCGCTCCGTCCAACCACTCCGCGTCCTGCGGGGAACGGCTGAAGCTAACTTTGTGAAGAAGGGCGCTTCACAAAGTGGATCTTCAGCGCCTGCATAATCCCGCGGGAGTCTACGTGGTTGGCCTAAGCTAGGATGTGGACTCTACAACTTTTGTAAGTGATAGCATATTGATCACTGTATATATAACAGCAATTGAATGAATAACATAATGCCTAGATCCACTGCTTTTAGCTGTTCCATATGATGTAGCACTTCCCTGAAAAGTAGGAAATAGGCGAAGACTCCTGTGGAATCAGCGCGAGCTGAAGATCCACTTCATTTGTGCCTGTGTCTACAAGCATTGCTTCGAAGTGGGCTTCCTCGGCACAAGGCAGCCAGCAAAGATGCTGTTCAAGCAGTAGCCTAGCTGAAGCCGTGACCACAGGACGCGGAGCCAATTTACAGAGCATTGCTAAGCAGATGAAAAATATCATAATTAACTCCATGTTAGACAGTTCCAGTTGACATAATCCATATTATGGGGGTTATTTATTAATTAAGTCAATTAGGACCGAGCGGGTTATGGCCGGTTTTTCTTAGATTTTTATAATATATAGTTTTAAGGCTACTTGTTATGATTCTTTTGTAATAGGCTCTTTTTTTATATTCTTTTCATTGTATGTTCTCCCGCATAAAGGTTCCGTTGATTTCCTGCATATAGTCTGTAAGATATTCATATGTTTTATGTAGAAGTTTTCACCACTGATGAGAAAAAATAGTGCTTATACCTTTCTTTGTTTGAAGATATGGTAGACGGAGGAATGTGGTTTGAAGAAACAGAATGGTTGGTTGATGGGAATCTTGGCATTAGCCGTACTATGTTTACATTATATGTTTGAATCAAATATGACGAGTGAAGCATTAGAACCGCAAAAAGTGGGATCAGACGTCTTAAATATTGCACATCGTGGTGCGTCAGGATATGCTCCAGAACATACGATGATTGCCTATCAAATAGCAGATGAAATGGAAGCTGATTTTTTAGAAATCGATGTTCATATGACTTCAGATGGGGAATTAGTAGCTATGCACGATGACGATATCGCCAGGACAACTGATGGAGAAGGTTTTATTCAGGAGATGACATATGAAGAAATCAATAAATTGGATGCAGGCTCATGGTTTAATGAAGCCTATCCTAATCACTCAGATCCGCGTTATCAACAAGTGAGCGTTCCTAAGTTAACCGATATTCTCGATTACTTTGGGACAAGCACGAAATATTATATTGAAATTAAGAATGCTGCTTCAGCCGGTCAGTTATTACAGACGTTAGAAGCCTATCAGCTAATAGAGGAAGAGGCAGTGATTTTGCAGTCTTTTGACAGTAAAGTACTGCAGCAAGTCTATGAACAATATCCTACGATACCTTTGATTCAATTGCTGGGCAAAAATAAAATGCTGTTCGCTAATTACAAGAAAATACGAAAATATGCGGTTGGAGTAGGATTGCCCTATCAGAAATTGAATCAACGTTTAATCAGACATCTTCATGGGAATGGCTTACTGGTTCATACGTATACAGTAAATGATGAGGCGGATATGAAACGGTTGATTGAATGGGGGATAGACGGTATTTTTACCGACTACCCCGACAGGTTATATCATATAAAAGAAAATCGTATGAACGTACTTCGCCCATTCAATTAAATTTGGCATAACGATGGAACCAAGGGTTTTCTTTTTCTAGCTGTGTTGCCAGTTGTAGGAGCGTGGCTTCTTCTCCAGGACGCCCTAGAAAATGCGTGCCAATCGGAATTTCTTTTTTAGTAAAATTGGTAGGTACACTCATCGCCGGCTGACCGGTTGCGTTTGCCAAAGGCATATATGGATTGTAATCAGTCATGTTCTTAAGCATGATTTGATAGGCTGTACCTTCTTGCGACAAGGCGCCGAGTTGGACAGGAAGCTGATTTAATGTGGGCGTCATCCATATATCATAAGTGTCAAAGAACGATAAAAGCTTTTGTGCTTCCATTTGAAGAATTACCCGCGATTCCTCGTATTCAAATGCTGTCAGCTGTTGGCCAAATTGCAATATCTGATAAGACAATGGCTCTAAGTTGGTTTGTGTCGGTTCTTGCTGGACCATATTGGCAAGATGTTGAATAGTGACAGATCCAGTTGCAAGCCAGATATTAATAAAGTGATGTGTTAATCGTGAATAATCCAGTTCTGGCATTACATGGTGTACCTCGTGCCCCAGCTCTTTCAGCAATTGGGTCGTATTCTCGATATTTTGCTTGGTAGCTTCATCAAATGAAAGGCCTTCTGTTTGATAGCCTACCGCTATTTTTAGTTTGCGTGGCGGCTGTTTAATGCTTTCTAAAAAGGATGCATGGTTAGAGTATGTCGGATAAAGTGATTGCTTATCTCCGCCCTTGATAACATCTAATAATGCTGCGCTGTCTCGGACAGATCGTGTCAATGCATGGTTGATCGCCAAATGATTAACATAAGGTGAATATGGTAACCTTCCTCTACTTGGTTTTAACCCAAAGAGTCCACAAGCGGAAGCGGGTATTCGAATCGATCCGCCACCGTCGTTCGCATGCGCGAAAGGTATAAGCCCTGCTGCTATTGCTGCTGCGGAGCCACCACTTGATCCACCGGGTGAAAGTGAATGATCCCACGGGTTCTTTGCTGGACCGAAAAGTTCCGGTTCTGTTGTAGGTAATAGTCCAAATTCTGGTGTGTTTGTTTTACCTAATGAAATAAGTCCAGCACGTTGATAGCGCTTCGTATATTCATCATCTCCCGGAGCGACAAAATCCTTTAAAAGTCTGGAACCATGCGTAAATCTCACGCCTTTTACAGCATTTAAATCTTTTATTAGAAAGGGAAGACCTGCAACTGCACTGTCAGTATGGTCGATGTCTTTGGCATTCTTTCGGGCTTGCTCAAATGTTTCGGTTACGACCGCATTTAAGGAAGGATTATGTGCCTGAATCCGGTTAATATAAAAATCGGTCAGTTCTAACGGTGAGATCTGTTTGCGGTCGAGTAACCCTTTTTGACCTAATGCATCTAAATCAAGAATTTCATTAGTGTTTATCATTCGTGCGTACTCCTTTCATCTTTTATTGATTGTGTGGATAATCACAATACTCGATAATAGTTCCTTCTGTATCTGCGGGATTTAAGTAAATCAGTCTTCGGCCATGCTTGTTGATTCTTCTGGTGTCTTCCATTACTCGTATTCCTTGCCGCTTCAAGTCTTTAATAGCTTCATCCAGATTATCGACTTTGTAGGCAATGTGATGAACTCCCTTGCCTTTTTGTTTAATAAATCGGGCAATCGGGGAGGTTGAGTTGTTGGTCGGCATTAATAATTCCGTTCGCGTTCCATTAACGTCGATTATAGCTATTTCACTTTCGACTCCCTTTGCCTCACTTCGATAGCGGTCAATTAATCTACCTCCCAATGTATGTAAATAAAACGAAATCGAACTTTCTAAGTCTCTAACGGCTACTCCCATATGATCGAATATTTTGTTCAATACGCTCACCTCTTTCTGCTGTTATTGTAACATGGGATAGGCTTTCGGATGAAAAAAGCTGGTTTTATCGGGAGCAATAAAATAGGTTAACTTCGGTCGAAAGGATGTTGTAAAAAGGGATGAACACCTGAAGTTAGTGCATCTTCAGGCGAAAGGGTGTTGTAAAAAGGGATGAACACCTGAAGTTAGTGCATCTTCAGGCGAAAGGATGTTGTAAAAAGGGATGAACACCTGAAGTTAGTGCATCTTCAAGCGAAAGAATGTAGTAAAAAGGGATGAATGCCTGAAGTTAGTGCACTTTCAGGCGAAAGGATGTTGTGAAAAGGGATGAACGCTTGAAGTTAGTGCATCTTCAAGCGAAAGGATGTAGTAAAAAGAGATGACGGCTGAAGTTAGTGCACCTTCAAGCGAAACGATGTTGTGAAAGGGGATGAACGCTTGAAGTTAGTGCATCTTCAAGCATAAGAACGTTGTAAAAAGGAAAAAACATCTGAAGTCAGAACAACTGCAAACCCAAAGCGGTTGATGATAATAGCGGTAAGACGCATTAAAGCAGTTTAACTTCAATCGGAGGCAAATGCAGAAATTAACCAAATAAAAAACTTCAGGCGGAATAAAAGCCCCTCCATGAGAGCAATCGCCTGAAGTTCTTCATAAGTGTGAGGTAAGAAAAACTTCCTAACTTACCATGTTATTCTGCAGGTAATAATCCTTCATTTTCTAAATATTCTCTGGCAACTTCTTGTGCACTTTTACCTTCGACGGCAACTTGATAATTCATGTCTCTCATCTGGTCATCGGTAATTTTACCCGCTAGCTGATTGAGAATGTTCGCTAATTCAGGGTGTTCATCTAATGTTTCCTGTCTTAATAAAGGTGCCCCTTGGTATGGTGGGAATAGCTGTTTATCATCTTCTAATACTTTTAAGTTATATCTTTTTAATTCACTATCGGTGGAATAGGCATCAATTAAATTGATGTCTCCTTCTTCAACGGCAGCATAACGAAGCTGTGGTTCCATCGTTTTTAAATTTGAAAAAGAAAGATTATATAGATCCTGGATACCGAGATAGCCATCCTCGCGATCCGAGAACTCTAAAGTGAAACCAGCCTTTATCTCACCTTCTACCGAATGCAGATCAGAGATAGCTTCAAGGTTATAATTGTTGGCAAATTCTTCAGGAACGGCCAATGCATACGTGTTATTGTATTGCATAGGTGAAAGCATCACCAGATCAAATTTTTCTTTTAAACCTTGTTTTGCCTGTTGATAGACCTCTTCTTTTTTATTGCTGTTCGCTTGTTCCTTCAGAAATTGCGTTAATGCGGTTCCGGTGAATTCAGGATAAATATCAATGGAACTTGTTTTTAAAGCATTATATAAAAAGGATGTCTTACCTAAACCAGGTTCTAATTCTACTTCGATATCCGATTGTTCTTCGATTAATAATTGATACATGTTAATAAGTATTTCAGGTTCTGTTCCTAATTTACCTCCAATAACAACTGTGTCATTATTGGACTTCAGTAATAATGGTGTCAAAATAAAAAGCACCGAAATTAACAGAATAATAGTGATCGTAAGTAAGGATTGTTTAAAGGAGAATGTCTCCATTTTACGTAATAAAATATCAAATAAAATGGCCAATAATGCAGCTGGAATTGCTCCTAATACAATCAAAGATGTATTATTCCGGTCAATTCCCAGTAAAATAATATCCCCTAAACCACCTGCACCAATTAATGCTGCGAGTGTAGCGGTCCCTACAATCAATACCATCGACGTGCGAATACCAGCCATAATGACAGGCATTGCTAACGGTAATTCTACTTTTAGTAAACGTTTGGAAGTATTCATTCCCATCGCTGTAGCCGCTTCAATCAATGAAGGATCGACCTCGCGAATTCCGGTATACGTATTCCGTAATATGGGTAACAGTGCATAAAGGATTAAAGCAATAATTGCTGGGAATTTACCGATACCAAACAATGGAATAAATAAACCTAATAATGCCAGAGATGGAATCGTCTGCAGAACAGCGGCAATGCCGATAATTGGTTCTGCGATTTTACCCTTCTTCGTTAAATAGATCCCTAATGGTATCGAAATAAGTACCGCGAAAAGTAACGCTATGAAAGAAATCTGGATATGTTCAAATAGCGCTTGCCATAACTGATCTTGTCTTTCAGTGAAGACATTAATGAAATTAGACATGCGATTCCCTGCCTTCCTTCACCGAAGTCGAAAGATACTGGATCATCATCTGTCGATCTATCTTTCCTTTTATGTTGCCGGCTGAGGTAACAAATAATTCGGGATGGTTGTTTAGTTCATCTAATACTTGATCCAGCCTAGCTGAGATATCGATGGTATGTGCAGCATCATGTGTGATCGAAGACATGGGCTGCATGATTTGTTGTAATTGAAAATCTGCACCAATCTTGTTGCTGGTACCGACAAAGTTACGGACAAAATCGTTGGCAGGATTAGATAGTAATTGCTCAGGTGTACCGATTTGAACAATTTCGCCATCCTTCATTAAACAGACTCGATCCGCTAACTTAATCGCTTCTTGCATGTCGTGGGTAACAAACACGATAGTTTTGTTTATCTTTTTTTGTAATAGAATCATATCATCTTGTAATTTTTCCCGACTGATCGGATCTAAGGCGCTGAATGGTTCGTCCATCAAAATAATGTCAGGATCAGCTGCTAAGGCCCGGATTACCCCAACACGTTGCTGCTCGCCGCCTGAAAGTTCATGAGGTTTGCGGTTTCGATAGGTATCAGAATCAAGCCCTACCATATTCAGCAGCTCGTCCACGCGTTTGGTAATCGCCTCTTGTGACCACTGTTTTAATTCGGGGACAACGGCGATATTCTCTGCAATTGTCATATGCGGAAAAAGAGCAATCTGCTGTAAGACATAGCCAATATTCCATCTTAGTTCGTGAATGTTGTATTTGTTTATTTCTTTATCATCAATAAGAATGTTTCCTTCAGACAAGGGGATAAGTCTGTTCATCATCTTTAGAGTAGTCGTTTTTCCACAGCCGCTTGGCCCGATTAAAACAAAGAATTCCCCGTTCGTAACCGTAAAATTAATTCGGTTAACAGCTGTTGTACCATCGGGAAATTGTTTGCTTACCTCATGAAATGTAATCATTGCCGTAACTCCTTTTTGAAAAAAATAATAAATCGTCTATGCATACTTTTACCCTAAATGAATAAACGCAATCATAAGAAAAATTAAATACTTTTAACCATAATGGGTGAAAGTATGTTATGATAAAAGAACACTAGTAAAAACGGAGTGGTGTGATGAATGGAAAAACGCTTGTTTCATTGTTTGTGACCTTCGTTAAGATTAGTCCGATGACATTCGGAGGAGGTTATGCCATGATCCCGTTGATTGAAAAAGAAATTATCGAGCGAAAAAAATGGGTGGAAGCAAAAGATCTATCGGAAATTCTTGCACTCGCTCAGTCCGTTCCGGGGGCGATTGCCATTAATGTTGCTACATTTGTCGGTTTTCGCATAGCTGGAGTAATGGGGCGCTAGTTGCTATGATTGGAATTTTGCTTCCTACCTTTCTAATTGTCGTGGCATTAAGTATGGTGTTTGGTTTGGTTAAAGATAATGCATTGGTTGCGGATGCGTTTATGGGGATCAGACCTGCTATTGTCGCATTAATTGCTTTTGCTGCCTATCGGATCGGCTTAACAGCAATTTATGATAAAACAACGATCGGGATTGCCGTGATAACGGTCGTTTTATTATTCCTGCTTCCGATTCACCCTGTAGTGATCATTATTGCAGGTATCTTTGCAGGCTTACTTATTGTAGAACTAAAAAAGCGTCTAGGCCTTCATCCGCATGTAGAGAAGGTTCATAAATCTGCGAAATAGTTGGAGGGATTCGTGTGGAATTAATTACAATATTTTGGACGTTTTTATTAATCGGCTTTGTTTCATTCGGTGGGGGCTATGCGATGCTGCCATTAATTGAAACAGAGGTAACGAGTCATCATTGGATGTCCACACAAGAATTGACTGACGTTATCGCAGTTGCTGGGATGTCGCCTGGACCGATTGCAACAAACAGTGCTATTTTTGTTGGTTATCATGTAGCGAATATTCCTGGTGCATTGATGGCTGCTTTAGGTATGGTTATTCCATCTTTTTTAATAATTCTACTTCTATCTGCCTTTTTTTATAGGATTCATCACCATAAGTTCGTAAAATCAGCCTTTTATGGATTGCGACCGATCATTACTGGCCTGATTGCTTATGCAGCCTTGAAGTTTGCGCTAAGTAACCAACTAATAAGCAGTGTATCATGGCAAAGTCTCAGCTTATGTTGTATATTCGTGTTAGCACTACTATCACTTATTAAGTGGCAAATACATCCTGTCGTGGTTATTGTAATGTCTGGTGTGGCAGGAGTGGTATTATTCTAACGTTCACAGTAAAAAAACTATAAGGAATGGAGTGATAAGGTGGAACAAGAAAAGCCAAAAAGCTGTTGTCAGGTTAGCAGAGCATCTATAAATGTTGGACAACAAACCAGTAATCAGCGCATCAAAGAAAACGAACAGAACCATACAGGCATGGTTTTGCTGGAGGGCGGTTCCTATTTAATGGGAACCAATGATGAGGAAGGTTTTAAGACAGATGGTGAGGGGCCTGTACAAGAAGTGAAGGTAGCCCCTTTTTATATAGATATTCACACTGTCACTAACAGACAATTTAAAGCATTTATTAATGACACTGGTTACCGTACGGAGGCAGAGCAATATGGGTGGTCGTTTGTTTTTTATCAATTTATCGATAAAGATACAAATGCAAAATTGCAACAGGTACCAGGTACACCATGGTGGTTTGCAGTAGAAGGTGCTTATTGGAATCAACCATTTGGTGAAGATTCTACTATAGACGATAGGATGGACCATCCGGTCATTCATGTTTCGTGGAACGATGCACTTGCGTATTGTAAGTGGGCTGGTAAGAGGTTACCTACCGAAAAAGAGTGGGAATATGCAGCGAGAGGTGGTTTGGTCCAGAAACGATATCCGTGGGGGGATGAATTACAGCCAAACGGAGAGCACTACTGTAATATTTGGCAAGGCAGCTTCCCTCAGCACAATACAAAAGAAGATGGTTATACAGGTACAGCTCCTGCCCAGTCATTTCCGGCTAACAACTATGGGTTGTTTAATATGGCAGGGAATGTGTGGGAATGGTGTGCAGATACATTTACAACAGATCGAGCTGGTCATTTAGATAAGGATTATGTCAATGGTAATATATCCAAAGTGATGAGAGGTGGCTCTTATTTATGCCATCATTCGTACTGTAACAGATATCGTGTAGCAGCGAGAAGTTCGAATACGGCTGATAGCTCATCAGGAAATATTGGCTTTCGGTGTGTGAAAGATAGGTGAGATGTAATAAGCTGATGTTTAGCTGTCTGTGTTATAGTAAAGGATATACCAATACGAGGTGATGAAAATGTCTGAAATGATCGATGAATACTTGGCAGATAAAGACGAGAAGTGGCATGAGGCCTTTATAAAGTTATATCAGACCATTGATGAGAACATTCCGGAAGGGTTTGCCTTTCAGATGCAATATGGTATGCCTTCTTATGTCGTACCCTTGGCTACTTTTCCGGACGGTTATCATTGTGAAAAAGACACCCCGCTTCCTTTTTTAAGTATTGCAGCACAAAAGCGTCATATCGCGGTTTATCATATGGGGATTTATGCAGATGATGAGTTGCTGACCTGGTTTGAGTCTGAATACCCGAAGCATATGTCGACTAAATTAAATATGGGAAAAAGCTGTATTCGATTTACTAACCCGAAAAAGATTCCCTATGATTTAATAGGGGAATTAGCTTCCAAAGTAACAGTAGAGGAATGGATGAATCGTTATAAAAATTCTGTAAGATAACGGAAGTTACAACCCATGCTCATGTGAGTGTGGTTTTTTTCTCATCAGCCAAGCTTATATAAGTGCAGTTCAAAGTGAGAGGGCTGAAGTTTAGTTCTTATAATAAGGACTATGTAAAGTAAGCGCTGCGACCACTGTGATATATTGTGTGTGCTGGGATAATACAGTTGCACTTTACATTATCCGTATTATCAAAACTTTTATCTTCTATCTACAATTTATGCTTTCCAGCCGTATAAATATAAAAACCGATTGGTCTGCTTTGGACCAATCGGTTTTAGAATGTTTATCACGGCGCTAACCGTCCGTAATACCCTCGCTTATAAATAAGAAGCTAAGTGGGGGATAAACGGACGATAACTACCTGGTACGTTTCGCTAGCAATCAGTAGGGGTCAAACCCCCCTGATTGAAGTCTTACTTTATTCGTCTGACTCGCTATATGCAGGTCTTTCCTTTTGTGTTGCCAATTGCTGCTTTATTTTGGACTCGCTGCTAGTTGCTACGTTATCGAGCATTCCTTTTAAATCAACGCCGGAAACATCCTTTAACGTTTCTGGCAGCTGGCTCATTAATTTCGTCACGTATTGACTCATGCGTGTTGCACCGTCACCTTCACCATTTCCGCTATCAACAACCGTTACTTTATCAATAGAGCTAACTGGTTCGGCAATTTTTGCTGCGAAATCTGGTAACATCTTGATAATCATTTCAAGAATTGCTGCTTCCCCGTATTTATCCATTGCTTCGGCCAGTTTTTCTTTCGCTTCCGCTTCAGCAAGACCTTTCTCACGGATTGCATCTGCTTCCGCTAAACCATCGAGACGAATTTGTTCTGCTTCTGCTTCTGCATTTTTGACACGCGTGACTTTATCCGCTTCTGCTTTTTGTTCGGTTGCATAACGTTCTGCTTCTGCTTTCTTAGAAATTTCCGCTTCATATTGACGCTGTTTCCGCAATACTTCTTTTTCGTCGATTTCAATTTGTTTATTTTTCTCAACAAGCTGAATCTGCATTTCTTCTTGTTTGACTAATTGTTCTGATTTCGCACCTTGTAATTTATAGGCCATATCCGCTTCTGCTCGAGCCGTGTCCTGGTCGCGCTTATAAGAGGCTACTTTCAGTTCTTTTTCTTTTGTTGATTCCGCAATTTGCGTCTCACTGAGCAGCTCCGCACTTTTACTTTCACGTTCCGCCTGTGCTTTTTGAATGCGGGCATCACGCATCGCATTTGCTTCTGCGATCTGAGCATCACGCTTCACTTCTGCAATACGCGGCTTACCTAACGCTTCAAGGTAGCCATTTTCATCTTGAACATCTTTAATCGTAAACGATACAATCTGCAACCCCATTTTCTTCAAATCAACGGCAGCTTGTGTCTGAACCTCCTGGGCGAAACGTTCCCGATTTTTGTAGATCTCTTCTACCGTCATCGTTCCAAGAATCGCACGCAAATGACCCTCCAGCACCTCTTGTGCTTCTTTACGCAATTCAGAATTATCTTTACCCAAAAACTGCTCCCCGGCAGTGGCAATACCCTCTGTTGTACTTTGAACTTTAATAATCGCCGTACCATCCGCCATCACGGGTACACCATTCTCGGTATAAACATTAGGAGTAGAAATATCTAAACTATGAGAGCGTAAACTAATATTCTCCTTCTGTTGAAAAATTGGTAAAATAAATGCACCGCCACCACGGACAATCTTAATACCTCCGCCATCCTCGGTCTTATGTACATTCTTACTTCCAAGAAAACTACCCGTTACGATCATCGCATCATCTGCACCAACTGTTTTGTAACGTGCCGCAAAAAGAATAGCGAATGCCAGTATGACAGCAACAACGACACCAACTACAATTAATATATCCATCTGATCCTCTCCTCTTTACATTTCGTCTAATTCTGATACATACAGAATTTGGTCTTTCACCTCTACAACTACAACCTGTTGCCCTTGCTTAATCACCTTGTTATCAAAGCTGACTGCTGTTTCATTTCGGCTGCCATTTGCTCTTGAAATAAAAATTTCACCCATTCCTTTCTCTGGGATCGATGTAATTACTTCACCCACCTCGCCCACTAAATCCTGTACGGAAATGGAAGCAGAAGATTCTGCATTGGACATAGGAATAACCAAAAAGTAATAGATAAGCAGATATGCTCCAAATCCAATCAACAAGCTGATTAATAGCACAAGGACAGGAAGCATTGCGGAATATTTGGTTAATAACACCCCCGCACCAGAAACGACGGACAGCGTACCAAATACTAATAAAGGGTTAAAAAATTCCCCTAAACCATCAAAGACACTCTCTAACAAGCCATCAAGAATATTTCCAAGAAACAAAGACAAGACGGCAAAGCCTAGACTTCCCCATAGCAACCACCAATAAATATCAATTACTCCAATATGTACACCTCCTGTTGAATGTCTACTCTTATATACGAATCAAAACGGTAAAAAGTTCCCATTTTTTACATTAATATTGAATAATTTGTATTTAATAACGGCCGCTTCCCATTTATCTCTGTGCCGAATTACTATTCTGATAATATTTTGTGCTTTGCTAATTAAGAAAAGCGCAAGCGCCCGTTTAGAAACGTAGCGACTGGACGGCATCAACTGAGATAAAGGAATCACGGTGAGCTTGTGAACCGATGATGACTTTCGCCCAAGGGCATAAGGGCGACTAGGCCTCTGGTTATCACCAATCGGCAAGTCTTCTTTATCGTAGGGCGATGCAGGAAGTCGCCTAGTTTCTGGGTGCTGTAGCTGGACATCGCCGTTCATGTTAGAAAGCGATACGACAACTTATCATTTTATACTTTCTTACTTTATAAGTAAAATCGCGAAAGCCACCCGATCTTAACTAACCAATTAATATACACACCTATAATAAGGTTTATGTTAAGGCTGAATTGCAAATGGTCGCAACGCTAGCATTACATCACCCGAATTATGACTAGCTGTGCATTTACTTACAATTAGTGCTGCGAGGATTAGTTTTTTATCGAAACATATGTTCTAATTCTGTTATTCATGTTATGATAGATAAGCAAAAAAAGTTGGATGATAGAAGGAGAAACGACAGCAATGACAGGGAAAACACATCTTATGGGAGGAATTGCGACGGCAACGGTGGTTGCGACGTATACGGAATATGATCCTGTGCTGTTTATCGCAGCAGGTGCCATTGGTGGACTGATTCCGGACATATGCCATGGCGGAAGTAAAATAGGGAGAAGGTTTCCATTGCTCTCTAAGATTATAAATAGCATCTTTGGGCACCGTACGTTTACCCACAGTTTATTATTTATAGTGGTTATGCGTTTTGTTCTCACCATGTTTATTACCAACCAATCGATAATCATGGGAGTGCTGGCCGGAATGGTAAGCCATTTTGTATTGGATGCTATGACGAAAAACGGGATCAAGTTATTCTATCCAGTTAATATCACGGTTCGTTTTCCTGTAACAACAAGAACTGGTGGGGCGGTGGAACATGTCGTCTTATTAGTGTTAACAATTGTCACCATTTATTATGGGAAAGATATTATTTCCACACCCTTATTTTAAAAAGGTGTGGAAATTTTTCTTGCGATCGATTCCAATATATAAACAACAGGAATCTGGGTCGTAATGTTGGAACTTTGGAAGGTTTCCTCTGTGACGTAATAAGCAAGGTTTAAATCGGACAGCTTTGCGATAGTAGACAGTTTATGGTTAGTAATACTAATAATTGTACTGCCTTCCTGTTTGAGCTGATCAACCTGTGTGATGGTGAAAGGTGTCTCTCCTGATACTGATAACACAACGGCCACACTGTTATCGCGAAATTTAGCATGAATGGGATAGTGCGGGTCTTTAATGTACATGGAAAACTTCCCTAAGCTGGAAAAATATCTAGCACCATATTCAGCAAGAATACCGGAACTTCCTATACCAGTGAAAATCACACTATCAGCTTTTTCAATTAATGCAGCGGCTTCTTCCATTTTTTCTTCAAGATCACCTGTTAAAGTTCGTTCAAAAAACTCTGTTATCGAATGCTGTGTACGCCGGATAGTTGTTTTCTTTTCTTCAGCAAGGCTCATTTTCAGCTTTACTTTAAACTCAGTAAACCCATCACAATCTAATTTGCGGCAAAACCGTAATATGGTAGCAGTCGACACGTGTGTCTCATCTGCCAATTCCCGAATCCTCATATATCCTACTTTTTCACTGTTTTTGACAATATAATTATATAAACTCATTTCTAAATCATTGAAAGATGTAATCATCTCGTGCGTGAACATGCTGGACCGCCTCCTTTCCTCTAAGCCAATCACATTCAAAACGTGTAATACGAATCCAAGTTAAGTTTTTACTTAGCAAAGAACTAGAAATATGCACCGTGGTACACCAAGTGGTTGGCCGAGCGATATCTTAGCACATCAATCATTTCAACATTATCATTAAGCTATTTTACATATAGCTAGCTACCGGCGTATTATGCCTTATTTTTAAATTGTAGCATACTATGGTCGATGTTACAGCATGTAACTATTATGAAACAAATCACGAAAGCTGTGAAATACAACTAAAGCTCTCCTTCATATTTACCTGGTATTTGTTTCAAACTATAATGCAAGTAACAGCAAAAGAGGAGGTAATGAAATGGCGAATAAAACATATCAATTTCCTGAAGGGTTTTTGTGGGGAGGAGCCACGGCGGCTAACCAAATTGAAGGTGGTTTTCATGAAGGTAACAAAGGGATGAACATTGCAGACGTGTTACCAGGTGGAAAAGGTCGTTTGAATATTCTGCAGGAACCTGGCTTTCAGTTTGAAATTGATACCGATAAATATACGTATCCAAATCACGAAGCAATAGATTTTTATCATCGATATAAAGAAGATATTGCATTATTTGCCGAAATGGGCTTTAAAGTGTTCCGCATGTCGATTGCCTGGACAAGAATCTTTCCGAATGGTGACGAAACAGAACCGAATGAGGAAGGGTTAGCTTTCTATGACAGGGTCTTTGATGAATTGCGCAAGCATGAGATCGAACCGGTAGTTACGATTTCACATTATGAGATGCCAGTTAATTTAGTGAAAAACTATGGTGGCTGGAGCAGCAGAGAAGTAGTCACTTTCTTTGAACGTTATGTCCATGCCATTCTTAACCGTTATAAAGACAAAGTGAAGTATTGGATGACGTTTAATGAAATTAACAGTGGATTAATCATGCCGATCATGGGGCTTGGCTTCTCAATTCAACAAGAAAAAGACAAGTATCAGAAAACATTCCAGGCATATCACCATCAATTCGTGGCAAGCAGTTTAGCAGTAAAAGCTTGTCATGAATTGATTCCGGAAGCACAGATCGGCTGTATGATTCTTTATGCACCGGTTTATGCGTATGATGCCAATCCGAACAATGTGATGCATGCACTTTCGGAGGAAAGATTATTTAATTATTTCTGTGCGGATGTACAGGTCCGAGGTGAGTATCCAGCTTTCATTAACCGCTATTTCAAAGAAAATAATATCGAGTTAAAGATAGAGGAAGGCGATTTAGAACTGATCAAAGAGCATACGGTTGATTATATCGGTTTCAGTTACTATATGTCACGTACAGAAAAAATTACGAAAACTGAAGACGATAAAGCACAGGGAAATATTCTGCAAGGTGTGAAGAACCCATTCCTAAAAGCAAGTGACTGGGGTTGGGAAATTGACCCAGAAGGCTTACGGATTGCATTAAATCAACTATATGATCGCTACCGTGTACCGTTGTTTGTCGTCGAAAATGGACTTGGAGCTGTTGATAAAGTTGAGGCAGATGGATCAGTAAACGATGATTATCGCATCGAATACCTTCATGACCACATCGCGGCAATGGGGGAAGCGATTGAAGACGGCGTTGACCTTATGGGATATACCGCTTGGGGCTGTATCGATTTAGTTAGTGCCTCTACAGGTGAAATGTCCAAACGATATGGTTTTATTTATGTTGACAAAGACGATGAAGGCAATGGAACGTTAGCACGAAGCAGAAAAAAATCTTTCTATTGGTATCAAAAAGTCATCGACACCAACGGGAAAGAGTTATAAAAAAGTTCAGCTCATCAATGAAGGTGAGCTGAACTTTTTTTATAAGCAAACAAAGTATATAAGTACAGTCATAGTAGTAATCAGGCTGAATTGGAAGGTTGGTTCTTATAACATGGTTATGTTAACAAAGGCTGTATTGCAAAATGGTATCAACGCTAACGTAGTCCATATTATGGGGGTTGTTATATTAATTACATCTATTAGGATCGACGAGTTATATCCGGTTTTCATATGTGTGATGTATGGATCAGATGGGATGCCTGGCTATTAGCAGTTGCTGACATATCTGGTTTGCCAGTTATCAAGAATAGTTGATAGGCGCATGAAAATGGTGACGAACTTCAAGTAAGTGGATGTAAAAGGTTTTCAAATGCAAGAAGATGGAGAACTTCAGGAAAAAGAGTGATACATGAGGTCTCCAATGCATGAAGAGCAATGGACTTCATGTGTTGGGTGATGCAAGAGAACGTCCAACGCATGAAGATGAGGTAACTTCAAGCGTAAGGAGAGGTAAGAGAACGCCGAACCCATGAGGATGGGGTAACTTCAAGCGCAAGGAGAGGTAAGAGAACGCCGAACGCATGAAGATGGGGTAACTTCAAGCGCAAGGAGTGGTAAGAGAATGCCCAACGCATGAAGATGGGGTAATTTCATGCGTAAGAAGTAGTAAGAGAACGTCCAACGCATGAAGTTGGTGTATCTTCATGCTAAAGGAATAGAAAGAGTTCATCCAACGCATGTAGAAGAGCACCCTCAAGCGTGCTTGATAAACATCACCAAACATCATCTGTCAGTACATAGAAAAAGCCTGAAGCTAATACGCTTCAAGCCTTCCTTTTTAAAAGGGAAAACAGCACTAAACTTACTAGTGATGAGAGGAGTGATCCTCTTCGGTTTCTTTATCTTGACCGTCTAGAAATGCTTGTTCCTCTTCCGACAATTCACCGACGATGAGTCGTTTTGTCGGCATAATGTCTGATTGTTCCGATTCAGCACGAACCTGCAAATAATAGATGCCATCCTCTGCAAATGTATAATCCATATGGTAAACGCCAGGCTCTTGTAATGCCAGCGCTACTTCTTTTTTAACTTCAGGCTGAAGTGGCATCCAAACCTCTGCAGAAATGCTTTGTACATTTTCAGCAGGAGCGATGTTCTGTTGCAATGTTACATTAATAGGTGTTTCGGTATTAGCTTCTATATTGCTTGGCGAATCGATCGTAATTGTTAATGGCTGCTCCGTATGGTACTGTTTGGCTGCATCGTCGTTAAGCTGATTAGCCGAGCATGCGGAAAGCAGTGCGGTTAGTAACGTAATCATAACTATTTTTTTCATCCTGTACCTTCCTTTACTGTACTTGAAAAATCCGTTTGAGAGTTGGAACTCTGCGTATGACGAGCCAGTCTAGTAAAAATATGACAATAACCGAAATCCCAAGTAACGGAAGTAGTAAGCTGAATATGATTAATAACACAATGAGCACTTTTGATGATAGGACGCTTGGCGCGATTGGTGCACCTAAGTGTTGATCCGGCTTGCGTCTCCACCACATGATAATGCCGCTGACGACAATGGCAATGATACCTAAACAGACTAACGCACCTAAGATCTGATTTGTTAAGCCAAATTCTAATCCCTTATGAATCGTGATTCCTGTTGCTATTAATTTTCCAATAGGTTTGTAGTGTTCATATCGATAGTCTGCTAATATAGCACCGGTATACTGATCAATATGCATCGTTACTTCATCCTGAGCCTTCGGTGGAAATGCTGATATCGTGTAAACGCCAGTTGGGGTGCTTGGATAAAACACTTCATATGTCGGATAAACACCTGTTTCGTTGGCAGTATGGACTACTTCATTAATGCTCACTGGGATAAAACCTTGTTGATCAGTAGATTCTGGTACTGGCATTGATTCAGCGGGCCAGGCAACATCAGCAATATCCTTGGTTAAAACTGTTGATTCAGGTGCACTGCCAGTCCAAATGGAAGGCGGATAGCCAACTCCTAGATTGGTTGCAGTGTTTTGAATTTTTGTACCAAGAAATCCTGACCAGAATAAGCCCGAAAATACGAGAAACAAAATAGCTAGTGATAGCCAAAATCCTGTCACGGCATGCATATCTCTGAAAAAAATGCGTTTGTTTTGATTTAATCTTGGTATAATTGTACCCTTTGCTCGTTTCTTTTTTCTCGGAAACCAAATGAACAAACCGGTCACTAGCAGAATGATAATCCAGCAGGCAGCTAGTTCGACAATGCGATCTCCCCATGTACCAAGCATTAATTCTCCATGGAATTCTTCGACGCGGTCAAAAATCCGATGCTGATCATTTAATTCACCAACGATATTGGCGGTGTACGGATCAACAAATATCGTATAAGATGAACCGTCCAGTGAAATCCCTACTTCAGCAGATCGGTCATCTGTCTCACCAGGACGATAGCTCGTTACTGTTGCATCTGGATATTCTGCCATCACATTATCCACCTGTTGCTGTGGGGTTGTTTTGTCTGCTTGTACTTCTACTTGATAGTAATCCTGATACATGATTTCTTCGATTTGTGGTTTAAATAAATATATTCCACCTGTTACAGCTAAGATAAAGAGAAAAGGAGCAATAAATATTCCAGCGTAAAAGTGCCATCTCCAGATTGTTTTATATAATGATTTTTTATTTTTCATTGCTGTCTCCTTTAGTTGATTTAACAACTTGTATTGTAATAAATTAATGATTGAAAATACATAGACATATTATGAATATTATGTGAAATAAGAGTGAAGTTACTGTATACTTGAATGAAAGCGTTTTATATAAAGAGTTGCTGACTAGTATTCTATAGGAGGGTATGGAATGGCGAGAGTAGTAATGACCTTTCCGCATGGAAAGCACAAAGTACTGACGATGAGTTATGATGACGGCCGGGCTGCTGACAGAAGGTTAGTCCAGCTTTTTAATCAACATGGTATAAAAAGTAGTTTTCATTTGAATTCAGGGCTGTTAGGCGAAGGGGATCGAATTGCAGCGGATGAAATAGCAGAGCTGTATGCAGGGCATGAAATTTCCGCCCATACAGTCACACATCCGACCATTGAACGCAGTCCTAAAGCACAATTAATCGAAGAAGTGATCGACGATCGAAAAGCTTTGGAATCCATAGCTGGTTATACGGTGAGAGGAATGTCGTATCCAAATGGCTCTTATAATTCGTTGATTAAAGAGTTATTACCACATGTAGGAATCGAATACAGCAGAACGGTGCACAGCACATTACATTTTGCCATACCAGATGATTTTCTGGAATGGCATCCGACTTGTCATCATAATCACCAGTTACTGTCATTAGCCGATCAATTCCTGTCACTACATAAAAAACAATATCTTTATATGTTTTATGTATGGGGACATAGTTATGAATTTGACAATGATAATAATTGGGAGTTGATCGAACAATTTTGTCAAAAAGCAGGCGGACAGGATGATATTTGGTATGCGACAAATATGGAAATAGTCGATTATTACCATGCATTCCATCGTTTGCAATTTGCCGCTGACAGTCAATTCGTCTATAATCCTTCTGCACAGTCTGTCTGGTTGCTAGTGAACGACCAGATCGTAGAAGTTCCGGGAGGCGAACGTGTAACACTAACTTCCTATTAAAAACAGAAAGGATGACCACAACAGGGGAGTATCTGTGGTCATCCTTCCGATTATTCGTTGTCTTCGTTGTTACCTTGTTTATTGCCTTTCGCGTATTTACCTTGACGGCCATATTCTTTGTTTGTTTTTTCTGTTCTTTCTTCGCCGCTTTTTCCTTGGTTGTTAGCCATTTGAATATGCCTCCTTTCTATGGTTGTACATTTTACATACCCGCCGTTCCATTTAATAAACTGTTATTTTGAAAAAGTGGTTAATATTGTAATGTGTTTTGGATCGATCCATCCTGTCGATGTATCGTAACTTGTGTGCCTTTATTTTTCGCAATTTCTTTTGCACGATCAATCGCATCTCGTTTATACTGATAAATATTGGATGCTTGCTTGGCATCTTGTGACATGACAGCCCATTGATCGTCGTGAGGAACAACGTGTTCGCCCTTTTCTAATAACTCAGGTCGGGCTGATGATGTGTTATTATCTGGTGAACGAAGTTGCTGATCACTACTGTTGATCAGTTTATTAATTTCTTTATTCGTTGCATTCTCATACCATTCTTTTGCTTGTTCCGTTGCGATCGGAATAGCACGATCTTCCGGGTACCCTTCATTCAGCATCGCATTGGCGATATCGATTGCTTTTTTCCTGACGGGCGTGTCTAAATTTTTTAAAGAGCTGGGATAATCACTTGTGTCCCAAGGCATATGATAACTCCTCTCCGATAAAAAGTTTATCACGGCGAAAACCGTCCGTAATACCCCCACTTCAAGATTCGAGAGATACATAAGACATAAGAAGCTAAGTGTGGGATAAACGGAAGATAACTTCCTGATCAGTTTCGCTAGCAATCAGAGAGGGTCAAAACCCCCACTGATTGAAGTCTCACTTTATGCGATCGACTTACATGCTTCCGCACACTGAAAACATGCGTCTGCACATTGTTGACAATGCTCGTGTTCATGTTTTTTACACTCTTCTCCACATGCGCTGCAAATTTCAGCGCAGACGGATGCTAATTGTGCCACAAATGGTGAATTTCTCGTGATCGCAGACTCTAAATAATGACAGATATCTGCACATTCACGGTCAAGACGAATACAGGGTGCCATCATGTTGACATTTTCCTCATTTAAACAGGCGTCATAACAGTGATTACAAGCTGCCATACACTCGTGTAATGTTTCTAGTAATTGCTGATGCTGTTCGTGACTCATCGTAAATACCTCCCATTATATTATCTAGTTGTTTGTTAACATTCCCAGATTTTTTCGAAGTAAACATTCTGATCGTGTTTTAAGAAAGAAACGCAATGTGCTAATATAAATCATATCCAGATCATTATGTGGAGGTTTCTATGAATCGAAGAAAGTTAATCTATTTGATTTTCATAACTATATTTATTGCTTCCTGTGGCTTTTCTCTTTACTTTTTCATTCAGTCCCAGCGGATGGAGGACAAAATCGAAAAGGAGACAAGCCCAGAACAGTCGTTACCTGCTTACCAATTTGCTTTAATTGGAGAAGAATTAGATCATGACTATTGGCGCTTAGTTGGTCAAGGGGCAAAAGACGTAGAACAGAATTATGACGTGAGTGTTGCATATGAGGGGCCGAGAAGGTCTAATCCGGATGAACAACTGAAGCTTTTAGATATTGCTATTAAATCAAAGGTAGATGGAATTATTGTGCAAGCGTTAAATGAAGATTTCTTGCCTGTGATTAATCAAGCAATGGAGAATGGCATCCCGGTCATTACGATTGATACCGATGCCCCGAATAGCGATCGTCTTGCTTATGTGGGAACAGATAATTATGAAGCAGGGAAACTTGCTGGCGAGACATTGGTGAAGGATCTCGATAGCAATGCTACAGTTGGGATTGTAACAGGCAGTTTTGATAACGCTCACCATCAATTGCGTGTTGAAGGGTTTAAGGAAGCGATAGCGCAAGCGCTTGGAGTAAAGGTAGTTGCGATCGAGGAATCCAATATTACAAGAGTGGTAGCGGAGGAGAAGGCGTACAACATGCTAAAAGAACATCCTGATATTGATGCGTTGTATGGGACAAGTGCATTAGATGGGATCGGCATGGTAGAGGCAGCTACATCATTAGGGGTGGAGGAATCGATTTACATGCTTGCTTTTGATACCTTGCCAGAAAATATCGAGCTTTTGAAACAAGGTAAGATTGATGTGTTAATCGGACAAAAACCGTATGAAATGGGTTCGCGCAGTGTTGAATTAATGATGAAGCTGATGGAAGGCGAAGCAATCGATGATGTCTATCATACTGATACATCTGTAGTAAGACCGGAAGATGCAGGTGAACTAGATGATTAAAATTCGTACAAAATTATTAATGTATTTCCTAGCTGTCCTTTCCTTGGTTATTGTTATCATTTTTGTTCAGGAAAAAAGTACACAACGAATGGTAACCCTTCAAGATGAAAGTTCAGAGCATAATTATATGTTAAATGAAATAACCAATCAGACCGATCAGGTATTTCAGTCCTTGCAAATTTATGTCCATGAACCGACAGAGGACAACCTCGCTTTTTATCAAAAAGACAGCCAGGCGTTAGCGAGCTTGCAAGCCCAATTTAATAGTGCTACTGAGACAAGTACAGCGAAGGAAAATTACTATCATATGCTATCTTCTTTTTTAGAATTAACAGATAAGACAGTAGAGGGAGTGCAACAGGAGGATATTGACCGCTATTCTGCTTACTTGAATGAGGCAGATGATACAGCTACGTATATTCATGAAAAAACGTTGGAATTAATTAATCAGGAATTGAGCCGTTACCAGAACATATTGGTATTGGAAGATCAGCGAGTAACCTACACGAAAAATATGGGAACATCTATATTTATTGCGATCATTATCGGAAGTCTGTTATTTGCGCTCTGGTTCTCGAATGGTATTACCAAAGTGATAGATAAACTAACGAATGCGGCTAAAGAAATTTCTCAAGGAAATTATAGCGTTGCAGATGTCGAAGTGGAACAGAATGATGAGCTGAATTTATTGACGCAAACCTTTAATCAGATGAAGCTAAATATTGTGGAAGCTTTTCGGGAAATGAAAGAAAAAGCGCGACTTCGCCAGTTGCTGAAAGAAATGGAATTGAAAAGTTTGCAAAACCAGATTAATCCTCATTTTTTGTTCAATACGTTAAATACTGTTTCTAAACTAGCCTATATCGAAGGGGCTGAGCGTACAAGTGACTTAATTTCTGCTGTCTCTGCTTTGCTTCGCTATAATATCGGAAGTCTTGATCGAGAAACCTATTTGAAAGATGAAGTCAACATCGTCAATGAATACTTTTTTATTCAGCAAACCAGATTCAGGGACAGGGTCACCTTTCATCAGGAAATTGACGAATCTTGTTTACTAACACCGATCCCTTGTCTTACGTTACAGCCGATTATGGAGAACGCATTTATGCACGGAATTGAGGAAATGGCAGAAGGTGCCACGATTATGCTGCGAATTTCTCCAGTTGATGACATGGTGCAAATAGATATTACGGATAATGGAGTGGGAATGGATCAGCAAACCATTGATCAATTAATACAGAAAGAGGAAAAAAAAGAGTCAGAGCAGCAACGGAAAGGTCATTCTACTGGGATCGGAATGCGTAATGTAATGGACCGATTACATTTGTTCCACCCGGATAGTCAATTGTCCATCGAGTCGGAGGTCGGAAAAGGAACAACTGTCACAATACTACTGCCTAAGGGGGGGATAATATGGTAAACATAATGCTCGTAGATGATGAAGCGTTGGAAAGAGAAGGTATCCGAATGATCTTAGAACGAAATCGCTCTGATGCTAAGATTATTGCAGAAGCAAGAACAGGAAAACAAGCTGTTGAACAAGCGTTGATCCATCAGCCTGACATCATTTTTATGGATATAAAGATGCCTGAAATGGATGGACTTGCTGCGATTGAAACAATATTAGCAGAAATACCAGCGACAAAATGTATCATGGTCTCTGCTTTTGATACTTTTCAATACGCGAAACAGGCGATGAGCTTCGGTATTAAAGAATATTTACTGAAGCCAAGCAAGATTTCAGAGGTACTCGACGCGTATGATCGCATGGTTGGGGAATTAGCAGAGCGTCAGGATATCGATACCAAATTAGAGCAAGCAAGCTCTTTAGTCGAAATGGAATTCATTTTGACATTAATGATGGACCATGTTCATGATTTTGATACAGATGAATGGATGAAAGGTATGCAAATTGAGGATTCTCGCGTGTTTGCTGCTGTTTTATCCTTTGAGTCCGATCAAAAACATGTCGATCGAACGATTAAAAGTGAATGGTACCGGATCGTCAAGGATCACTTGATGAGCCAGAACTCACGGATATTGATGGGACCATTTACAGGCTTTCAACTGCCGATACTGGTTATCTATGAGGATCAGAATTTAGCCCAATTTGCACGAGATACATTGCAAGTAATTCAAGCTCACCTTTATGATTGTCAGCTGTTTATTGGTGTAGGGTCCGTGATTGAATCAATAGCGGAGTTTCCGCGTTCATATGAGGATGCTTTGTATGCGTTGGAAGAAGTTCACTTCCATCAAACTGCTAAATATCAGGTTTATCATGAGAAAATGGCAGAGAAGCGCAAGGGTTTCACGCGAATGGAAGTAGAGAAACAGTTATTGGAAGCGATTAAGACAGGTGACAGTCAAACGGGTGCACAATTATTTGATCGTTATTTCCTTTCCATACAACAGCAAGCCAACCACCAGCTGCCATCAATCCGGAAATCACTGGAACACTTTTTTATCGTTTTAACGCGGACGATGGAAGGAATCGGATTGGATCAGGATATGCAGCTGAATCTGGAGCGTTTTGATACGTCCTCACAAATAAAAGAAGTGGCAAAATCCCATTTACAAAAAGCAATTACACTTATGAATGAATGGCGTTCAGATGGTGTTCAGGGCTTATTATTACAAGCGAAGGATTATATTCATACACATTTCAAGGAAAATATCATGTTAGACGAGGTAGCGGCAGAAGTCGGCTTAAGTTCCTATTACTTAAGCAAGCTGTTTAAAGAGCATTTCCAGCTGACATTTGTCGAGTACGTCACCCATATTAGACTGGAAAAAGCAAAAGACTTGTTACTGGATGATGAAATGCCATTAAAAGAAATAGCCCTCACCATTGGCTACCGCGACCCCAATTATTTCAGCCGCGTGTTCAAGAAAGAAACCGGGCTCAGCCCTAGTGAATATCGAAAAAACAGCACTTGAAAAAAGTGCTGTTTTTTTGCGTCAGGAAAGGATAAAATTTTTAGCAATCAAGAGGCTTGATGTAGTGAAAGATTAAAGTGTACCAAATAAAGTTGGCTTCTTATAATGTGGATTGTGTTAACAAAGGATTTATTGCAAAATAGTCATTTTGATATATTTTATCTGCTAAGCAAAGCTCAGGAAGTAGGCTCCGCGTCCTGTGGGCACGGCTCATAGCCGTCAAGCTAAGGAAAAGAGAGCTTAAACTGTCTTATATGTTCGGCCTATCATATAATCCATTCTTATGGACAGTTGAAAAGAGAAAGAGCAAAAGTTGTCCATAAGAATCAAAAATATAACCACTCAAGGATATCAAAAGGACTCTTGTGGTCAAAAATCCGATTTCTTGTGCCAATACTTCAGGAACAGCTATTATAAATGATATCTTACACTCAACTTATAAAGAATCACTGCACATAGAAAACTTGTATTTATTACGGCAACATATTCATTTTTCTTTTTAAAAGCATTAACTTAACTTAACTTAACTTAACGGCTATGGGGCACGGCTGAAGCGGTATCCAAGCACATTAAATATCTCAATATGGATGCTTGGCTAGCGATGGCTAGTTTACATAATCCATATTATAGGTAGTTTATTATTTTAGTTGGGATTGGGTGGATTTTCATCCCATCACAAAAAAATCTAGCAAATAACAAAAAAGTGAAGATGATCTTTCTTCTGTGAAAGTGGATACATGATAGATTAGAAACATAAGAAATTTTCAACTTAATGAAAGCGTATCAATAGTTGGATCTGTTTATGTAAAAAGAAAACGATATCAATCTGTTTATATAGGAGGAAGCATCATGGAAAAGAAACACTCACTTTGGTATGTTATTTTAATCGCATCTGCAGCAGGAATGGCTGGTCTATTGTATGGTTTTGATACAGCAGTTATTTCCGGAGCGATTGGATATTTACAAGAACTATATAATTTAAGTCCAGCGATGGAAGGCTGGGTCATCTCATGTGTTATGATCGGTGGGGTAACAGGGGTAGCATTATCAGGATTTCTAAGTGACCGTTGGGGTCGTAAGAAATTGTTAATGGTGTCGGCTATCTTTTTCATTATATCAGCATTAGGTTCTGCGTTTGCACTTGGTGTGACAACGCTTGTATTAGCAAGAATTTTAGGTGGACTTGGGATCGGTTTTGCATCCGCTTTATCGGTAACATATATTAGTGAATGTGCACCGCCAGCAATTCGTGGCCGCTTAGGGTCTATGTATCAATTGTTCACCATCCTTGGTATCTGTGCAACGTTTTATATCAACTATGGTGTTGCCAACAGTGGTACCCATGAGTGGGCGTTAGATGTCGGCTGGCGCTGGATGTTAGGTTACGGAACAATTCCGGGCATTTTGTTTATGATTTTACTATTTTTCATTCCGGAAAGTCCGCGTTACTTAGTACAGAAGAAAGATGATGAGCAAGCATTCAACATTTTAAAACGAATCAATGGCGAAGAGGTTGCTCAAAAAGAATTAAAAGAGATTAAAGCATCAATTGAGATAGAAAAAAGCAGTTCAGTGAAAGAATTAGTAAGACCAGGCTTGAGAATGGCGATGGGTGTAGGGATTTTCCTAGCCTTATTTAATCAAGTAATCGGTATGAATGCGGTAACGTACTATGGTCCGGATATTTTCCGTAGTGTTGGTTTTGAAAATAACACAGAGTTTTTAGCAACAAGTATTATCGGAAGTGTACAAGTTGTCTTTACCATTGTTGCGATTTTATTAATTGATAAACTGGGCCGTAAGAAGTTAATGGCAATCGGTTCCAGCTTAATGGCAGTGTTTATGCTGTTGATTGGAAGCATTTTCTACTTTGATCCGGCAAATGCAGGTGTACTGTTAATTATTATGATTGCTGGTTTCACGGCTTCGTTCTGTGTGTCAATGGGTCCAATTCCATGGATTATGATCCCGGAAATTTTCCCGAACCATTTACGTGCTAAGGCAGTAGGTATTGCAACCGTATTCCTATGGGGAGCAAACTGGGCGATTGGACAGTTTACACCAGTCTTAATCAACAATATGGGTAGCGCTTTTACATTCTGGATGTTCGCTGTTATTAACGTGATCTGTTTTATCTTTGTAATGACAATCGTTCCAGAAACGAAAAACAAAACATTAGAAGAAATCGGACAGTTATGGAAGTCAAAAGACAAAACGCAAAAAGAAGAGAAAATCCAGGAAGAATTAGTATAAAGGGAAAGTCCGTGGTAGTGACCACGGGCTTTTTCTATATGTTAGGAATGAAATCTACTTAGTAATTTGATGATGCTTAAGGATAGTTATGATTGAAAGAGGCAGTTATTCGATCAAAAGTGCGGATGAGAAAAGTTGTAATGAACGAAACAGTCCTTTTGTAGTGTTATATTAATGGAAGGCAGGAAAAGAAGAGGAATGCAGTGGTGCCCCGAATGCGGTAGTTTACAACAGCAAGAGGCTTGTCACTATTAAATAAAAATCGCCGCGCGGAGGGGAGACACCACGCAGCGATTTCGTTATGAAATAAAGATTCCCAATACAAGTGCAACAATTAAACCGACCAGTCCAATCAGTGTTTCCATAATAGTCCAGGATTTCAATGTATCTTTTACATCTAAGCCGAAATAACGGCCGACTAACCAGAACCCTGAATCATTGACGTGAGATAATACGGTTGCACCGGAAGCGACTGCAATAACGATTAATCCTAATACAGGCCCTTCCAAACCTAAAATATCAATTAAAGGTGCGACAAGTCCTGCAGCTGTCACCATCGATACGGTAGCTGAACCTTGGGCAACCCTTACACATGCCGCAATCAGAAAGGCTAATAGAATAGGAGGGAGGCTTGAATCCGCCATCATATTCCCGATAACATCACCTACGCCTGATTGAATCAGTATTTCCTTAAATACACCACCAGCACCTGTTACCAGGATGATAATCCCTGCTGGTTCCAACCCTTTGTTCGCAATATCTTGCACTTCTTGACGGCTCAATCCGCGTTTCGTTCCTAAGAAAACAAACGTTAAAATCGTAGCAATTGTCAGCGCGACAAAAGGATGTCCTAAGAAGGTAAAGATCTCTCTGACGATATGTCCCTCACCTAAGAAAAATCCTGAAAACGTATTACATAAAATTAAAAATAATGGTGTTAAAATGATTATCGCAATTAAACGGAAGCTAGGTAGTTCCTTATTATCATAAGCGACTTCTTCCATATTCATATATTCCGGTACCACAACATGCAAGCGTTTTGATATATAGCGAGCGAATAATGGCCCAGCAATGATCATGGATGGTACACCTGCGATTGCACCAAACAGGATGACCCAGCCTAGATCTGCTCCGACTAAATCTGCGACGGCAATTGGTCCGGGTGTTGGTGGAATGAAAGTGTGTGTAACCGCTAACCCGGCAAGTAAAGGAATACCATAATAGAGCAGCGACTTACCGGTTTTCTTCGCTAATCCATATACGATAGGTACAAGAATAATAAAACCGACATCAAAGAAAACAGGGATTGCAACAAGGAACCCGGTAATACCGAGTGACCATTGTGCTTTATCCTCACCGAATTTATTGATCATCGTTTTTGCCAATCGGTCTGCTCCGCCTGATACTTCAAGCATTTGACCGAACATCGCACCTAAACCGACAACGACGGCAACGAATCCTAAGGTACCACCCATTCCTTTCTCCATCGTATCAATGACTTCACTGAGTGGCATACCTGCTAGAATTCCTACAATTAAACTGACAACTAACAAGGCGACAAAAGCGTGTAATTTTGTCTTAATGACTAGGAATAGTAAAAGAAAAATACCCGCTAACGCTATTAAAATTAACATTTGGTCTGACATGATGTTCCCTTCCTTTCTGTGAAGTTATCTCTTGGTTACGGCATGGCCTCCGAATTCATTCCGAAGTGCTGCCACTGCTTTTCCGGTAAAGGTATCATCTTCTTGTGACCGGTAGCGCATCATTAATGATAGCGTAATAACTGGGGCAGCCATTTCATAATCAAGTGCTGTTTCTACCGTCCATTTACCCTCTCCTGAGGAATTCATAACCCCTTTTATATCATCCAGACGAGGGTCTTTTGCGAACGCATTCTCCATTAGTTCCATAAGCCATGAGCGAATAACAGAGCCGTTGTTCCAGACTTTGGCTACCTTTTCATAATCATAATCAAATGGACTTTTTTCCAATAAGTCAAATCCTTCTGCAATGGCTTGCATCATTCCATATTCAATCCCATTATGTACCATTTTGAGAAAATGACCGCTTCCGGTTTTTCCGGTGTACAAGTAGCCATTCTCTACGGTAACGTCTCGGAATAGTGGTTCGATTTTCTTGAATTCATCAGGATCACCACCGACCATCGTACAGGCTCCGGTCCGAGCGCCTTCCATACCACCGCTTGTCCCACAGTCAAAGTAGAAAAGCTCCTTCTCTTGACTTATCTCAGATCGTCTGAGGGAATCCTTATAATGCGCATTACCACCATCAATAATCCGATCGCCTGCGTCCAGTGAAGCAATCAGTGATGTAAAAACGCTTTCTGTTGCATCCCCGGCAGGTACCATCATCCAAATGGTTCTTGGTGGAGCGATATTTTTTACTAATTCTTCGATAGTAGCTGCTGTTTGTGCACCATCTGTCGAAATATTTTTCATTGCGTCATGATTTGTATCGTGAGCAATCACTTGATATTGGTTGTCTAATAGGTTTAATGAGAGTTGATATCCCATTTTTCCTAAGCCTATCATGCCGATTTGCATGTATAATCCATCCTTTGTTCGAAAAAATTTCGTTCTTCATACATTATACGAAAAAAAATTCTTTTTTCAACCGTTTGCAAAAAATATTTTTTTCTTTCGGTATTTTTAGTATAATGTTAGGTAAACTTTGGCTCAGGAGAATGATCATGAAGAATAAACGACAGACATGTCTGGATCAAGTACGTCGAAACTATCCTAAATTCAGTGTCACAGAGCGAAAAATTGCTGATTACATATTAAGAAATCCTAACCAGATCATCCATTCCTCGATCAATCAATTAGCAGAAGACCTGCATGTAGCCGATTCAACCGTATTCCGTTTTTGTAAGCGGATCGGTTATAAGGGTTACCAGGCAATGAAGATAGCCCTTGCTTCCGAGGTAGTATCTTCTTTGCAAGATATACATGAAAAAGTGGATCAGGGGGATAGCGTGGAAACCGTAGCTTCCAAAGTATTCCGATCTAATATGAATGCCTTGGAGGAAACCTTGCAAATTATTGATGAGGAAGAAGTCCAAAAGGCCGTTAAGTCATTGACGAATGCAAGATTTGTCCATTTTTTCGGTACAGGTGGCTCGAACGTAGTAGCATTCGATGCTTATCATAAATTTGTTCGAACCGGAATTGCTGTACAGGCAGTGTCGGATACGCATATGCAGTTAATGGCCGCTTCACAACTGGAGGAGGGGGATTGTGCGATTTTAATTTCGCATTCCGGTTCCTCGAAGGATATTATCCATATTTTAAATGTGTTAAAAGAAAAAAACGTCACGACCATCGCGATCACTAATTTTGCGAAATCAACATTAAGTGCTGCTGCTGATATTGCTTTGTATACGAGTTCGGGAGAAACAGATTTCAGAGCAGAAGCCTTCTCTTCAAGAATTGCCCAGCTTTCACTGCTTGATTTGCTTTATGTCAATGTGCTGATGGAAAAAGGTGAAGCAGGACAAGAGGCTATCAGGAATATGCGTGAAGCGATGACGGTGAAGCGCATATAAGAACAGTGATGCATAAATTGTATGTAAAGCGAGCAGAATTCGCCTAAAATCACATTCAACTCGTTAAGAAATACGTTTCTTATTATAATAAAAGAGGTGTAACCAGAGATATGCTCTGTGTTACACCTTCTTTGTAGGTTATCTAAGCAAATGTGCGCTTGTTTATTTTCCAATAAATTGTTGTGTCCAGTAGTTACCGTCTTCTACATAACCAACGCCAATGTGCGTGAAGTCTTCATTTAAGATATTAGCACGGTGACCTTCACTGTTCATCCAAGCTTCTACTACTTCTTCTGGAGTAGTTTGACCTTTGGCAATGTTTTCACCAGCTGTTTGGTAGCTGATGCCGAACTGTTCCATCATATCGAATGGAGAACCATAAGTTGGACTATTGTGACTGAAATAACCGTTAGATGACATATCTTGAGATTTTGCTTTTGCCACTTTACTTAATTCTGTATCAAGTGTTAATGGTGACAATCCTTGCTTTTCACGTTCTTCATTAGTAAGATCGATTACTTCTTGCTCAAATTGACTGATGTCTGATGCTTCGTTACTTTCTGTTGCTTGATCTTTTGTATTTCCTTCTGCATTCGTTTCTGCAGAATTGTTTGTGTTCTCTTCAGGTGCTTGTTCTGTTTCGTTTGTATTGCTCTCTGGTGTTTCTGTTGCTTTCTCGTCATTACCTGCATTTTCTTGCTTGTTGTTGTCTGTTGCAGTTGACTCTTCTTCTTGAGATGGGTTCTTAATAGAATGATTCTCCATCCATTTATTTACGAAATCCTGAATGTTAGATTTAGAGATATCTCCAGTAGAAATCATCTCGTATACTTTATGCTCAACTTGGTTTTTCGCTTGTTCGACATTTGTGTCATGAGAAAAACCTGTATTTAGTAGAAAGGCTCCTGCTAGTAAAGCTGTGATCGATAATTTTTTTATCATCGTTGTTTCACTCCTTTTGTTTTGTTCCACTTCATCATAGCATGGGTTTTTTGTAATATTCATGGATAATTATAGTAAAATGATAGGTGAAACCGGATTCTATTATCAATCCACCACTTTAACAAATGAAAATTGGTAAAAAATGCGCAAACTAGTAAAAAAATATAGAAAAATAGACTTGACAGCTTTGAAAATTACTAGAATTATAACAATATGTTACGAAGCTGTTGCCACTGTGACATTTTTTGAAAAGAATCCTTCCATACAGATTAACATTAGGCATTTTGGAAACAATCCTTTATACTAAGAGAAGCAGTTATTTTTACAAAAGGTAGGAATCGCTCATGTCAGAGGAAAATATTACGAGGCTAGAACTAGACGGTAAAGAATACATATTAATTGGAACAGCTCATGTCTCCAAGCATAGTGCCGAGCAGGTGAAAGAGGTTATCGAAGCCGAGCAGCCAGATGCTGTTTGTATCGAGTTAGACAAGCAACGCTACGAATCAGTGATGAACGGAAGTAACTGGCAGGATATGGACATCTTTCAAGTTATTAAAGAAAAGAAAGCAACCCTGCTATTAATGAATCTTGCTATTTCATCATTCCAGAAAAAAATGGCTAAACAATTTGGTATTAAGCCTGGTCAGGAAATGATTCAAGGGATAGAGTCCGCAAAAGAAACCGGAGCGGAGCTTGTCTTGGCGGACCGGAATATTCAAATTACTTTTTCACGTATTTGGGGAAGTATCGGCTTTAAAGGAAAGATGATGCTGTTGACACAAGTATTAGCCGGTGTCTTTACCAATGAATCGATTTCGGAAGAAGATTTGGAGAAAATGAAGAAACAGGATGCGATTGACAGTGTTTTAAGCGAATTCTCTGAACAATTTCCGCGCTTGAAAAAACCATTAATTGATGAGCGTGATCAATATTTAGCGCAAAAAATAAAAAAAGCACCAGGTAAGAAGATTGTTGCCGTACTTGGGGCTGCGCACGTACCTGGTATTACAAAAGAAATTAAAAAAGAGCATGATCTGAAGAAATTAACGCAATTACCACCAAAATCAAAAGTACCGAAGATTATCGGCTGGTCCATTCCGTTGCTGATTGTTGCCATTATTGCCTTTACTTTTATTACGAATCCGATGGCAGGATGGCAGCAAGTGATTAGCTGGCTGGTATGGAATGGAGGATTTTCTGCACTAGGTGTTCTATTAGCGTTAGGGCATCCGTTAACGATCTTAACGGCATTAATCGCCGCACCGATTACCTCCTTAAATCCATTAATAGCGGCGGGCTGGTTTGCAGGAATCGTGCAAGCTGTTGTAAAGAAGCCGCATGTATCCGATTTTGAGGCATTGGCAGAAGATGTGCATACAGTCAAGGGATTTTGGCAAAATAAGGTAACACGTATACTGCTGATTGTTGTATTCGCTAATCTGGGTAGTTCACTCGGTACGATAATTGCGGGTACCGATATTATAAGGCTGTTTATCGACAGCTTCTCATAATGAAAATTGGGCTTTTCTTATATTGTTTTTTTATTAAAAACTAAATATTCAGCGTTAAACTCTGAAATTCAAAATTCAAAAGCACCCACCACTTATTAGTGATGGGTGCTTTAGTTTTTCTATCGTTATTGATAGAGGAAACAATTTTTCGAGTATATAAATACCTTTGAAGGGACTAAAAACGTTGCTATAGACCCACTCCTTATCACCTTGATATGATGATATAAGATTAAAGAAAAGGTGATTAGATGGAAAAACAGAAACGCAATTTAAAAATAGGAGAAAGAGCAGCAATTATTAGTATTATTGCATACGTGTGCTTATCCGTCATAAAAGTTTTAATTGGTTATAATACTGGTTCAGAAGCCTTGAAAGCCGATGGTCTTAATAACGTTACGGATATTTTAGCGTCAATTGCAGTATTAGTAGGATTAAAGTTATCTCAAAAACCTGCAGACCATGATCATCCTTACGGTCACTGGAAAGCTGAAATGGTGGCGTCGATGGTGGCGTCGTTTATTATGATGGCAGTGGGTTTACAAGTATTGTATCAAGCGATCTCCTCTGTATTAAATGAAAGCACTGAGTCCCCGGACCTTATTGCAGCCTGGACGGGTCTTGTATGTGCAATCGTTATGTTTGGTGTTTATCGCTATAATAATACTATTGCTAAGCGAACACAGAGTCAAGCCGTTAAGGCGGCTGCAAAAGATAATTTATCTGATGCGTGGGTAAGTATAGGTGCATCGATTGGTATTTTTGGTTCGCAGTTTGATTTACCTTGGTTGGACCCCGTTACGGCTGTGGTTGTTGGGTATTTAATTTGCAAAACAGCTTGGGATATTTTTAGAGAAGCTTCACATCATCTTACAGATGGATTTGATCAAACGGAAATGGATCAGTATAAGAAAACAATTTTATCTATTGATGGTGTAGAAGGAGTTAAAGATATTAAAGCTCGAAACTATGGCACTAATGTAGTGGTAGATGTTGTGATGCAAGTACATTCTAATCAAGATATCAAAGAAGCTCATGATCTTTCAACCAGAGTAGAAAACCAATTGATAGAAAAATACGATATATATGATGTTCAAGTTCACATTGAACCAAAATATTAGACTGAAAAAGACGGTAGAAATATATTGCCGAGAGGGAGAAAAACTCCCATCTCTTATTCTAGTCCTTAGCCTATTAGTTCTATAACCTCTTTCTTAGAATTGGGGGAAGGGCTTATTCTATTTCTATTTATTTATAAAATATAGAAACCAAACAGCATGGTTTTGCTCGTCAGCTGCAGCACGTTGAAAAGATTGTTTAATCTTCTCCTCTTGAGCACGATCGGCCATATCTAAATAAAAGTCCACAGCCCCCTGTTCATCATTAAAAGCAAATTCTATTCCATCACGATAATTAGTTGGACATTCTTCCGTTATATTATAGGTGGGTTGCTGTCCTGTTAAACGAATATAAATTTCTGCAAACGACTGAAGATGTCTTTTTTCATCATTTTGTATCTCTAAGATTCTATTTATTTGTGTCGAGTTCGGTGCCATTTTTGCTAGCATACCGTAACATGAAATAGCACTATATTCAGCATTAATTGCTTTTTGCAGGTCTGCGTTGAATTTATTATTATTCATTACGCGGTAGTTTTCATAATTTAAATATTGATACATGGTTACTCTCCTTAAGATAAAGTTTCCATATAACTATATGAAGAAAGTTGAGGGTATGTGCTAGTCTAATTAATGTTGATTATAAACGAAAAAACATAAATAATTCATTAAAATGTAGCCATAATATAAGTGATTTTAATAAAAGGAGGCGAATTCAGTGGACCAAAATCAACTTCAAGAATGTATTACTGAATGCGAAAGTGCACTAACTCATCTGAGTAGTGCTATGAGCTATGCACATGATTCTGCAAAACAAAAAATGCAACATGCTTCTAAAGATTTAGAAGAGTGTGTAGCAGAGTGCCGTGAGCTTCTTTCTTAATGTAGTTTAATTCTTATAATAAGGAGCAGATCCGTTTACTGCTCCTTTATCTTTTTACATTTAGATAATAGTGAAGCAGACTGGGATAAGAATGCGTTAAATTCTGCAAAAAATTATAAAGAATCCATGGATATGTCAATTGAAGCAATCAGAGATCAATTATCTTCGGAAAATGGAGATCAGTTCACACAAGAGCAAGCAGATTATGCAGTTGAGAATTTAGAATATTGTCTAATCACCTACTAAATTTGGTAGGTGCTTTTTTAGTGACCAAAAAGTGACCAACGAGTGACATTTTAATATTTTTTATTATTTTCTACGATAGTTAGTGAAACGATGCATAACAGTAAAAGCTGTAACATCAAGCATTTGATTCACTGTGAAATCAAATGACAGTTGCCTTTAAGTAACTAGTAGAAAAGTCCAAATTTTTAAATAAAACTAGAACACACGTTCTGTTTTGTGCTATACTATAGACAACCCTCTAGTGAAAGGGGGTGGAGAATATGGAAGTGGTGCTAACTTTTGTTGCATTAGCAGGAAGCGTTGCCGTTGCTTGTATTAACTTGACTACGGCGATCTTAAACATGAGAAGACACAAAAAAAAGGATCATCGCTCTGCCAAGCGACGATCCGAGTAAAACCACATGAGTGTGAGGGAGACCTCGCACTCACTCCATATTCTACTTTTATTATACAAGAATTATGAGCGAAATGTAAACGAATTTTATTTGAATATGTAGAAGTTGTCAGACAACGTCTTGAATCGTTGCTTCGATTGTTGGGTAACGGAAGGCATATCCAGCCTGTAGTAAACGTTCAGGCAATACCCAGCGACTCTTTAGTATTAACTCGGTTTCTGTTCGCAGAAATATTGCACCTATTTCAAGTAAGGGCGCAGGTGCTGGTAA
Organism: Gracilibacillus salinarum; assembly: GCF_022919575.1. Taxonomy (NCBI): domain Bacteria; kingdom Bacillati; phylum Bacillota; class Bacilli; order Caryophanales; family Bacillaceae; genus Gracilibacillus; species Gracilibacillus salinarum. The sequence continues at coordinate 3,324,075 of NZ_CP095071.1, forward strand.
TCCAAAAGGTCGATTAAGATGATGTCGAAGTACCCGCATCAAGTGTTCGTTTTTAACCGGATGAGGAGCAGAGCAATTGAATACACCTTCCAATGCTGGATGATCCCGCATAAATAAGACAATTTGAAATAAATCTTCTATATGGATAAAACTGAACATCTGTTTTCCATTTCCTTGGATCCCACCGAGGCCAAACTTCACCAAGTTCATGTAGGGCGTCATGACACCGCCGTTAGGTCCTAATACGATGGCAATCCTTAGAGCAACCTGTCGCGTTGCGGGTAATGAACATTGAAAAAAAGATTGCTCCCATTTCGAAGCGACATCGACGGAAAAGCCTGTCCCGATTTCACCGTCAGTTTCTGTCATTGGCCGATCGTCTGCATGTCGGTAGATGGTAGCAGTACTAGCATTAATCCATAATGCTGGCGGTTTTTCGCATGACTTTACGGCATCCCCTAATAATTTAGTTGTGCCAGTACGTGAATGAAGAATTTCTTGTTTATTCTGTTCATTGTAACGGCAATTGACCGATTTTCCGGCTAAGTTTATAACCATTTCCGCCCCTTCTAATGCGTCGACGATGGCGTGATGTTTATTCCAAGGAATCGCAGGGGCTTTCCTTGCGATCACAATCACCTGATAACCAAGCTCCATTAATTTATCTCGGAAATAATTGCCGATAAATCCTGTTCCCCCTGCCAGTACTATCTTTTTTGCCATCACAATCGCTCCCCTTTTTTTCCAGACTTTTACTCAATCATACCAAAAAGTAAAGCATTGTTAAATTTTTCTGACATTTGTTGCTACTTTTGTTACACTAATAATTAACGATGTATACGAAAGAACCGATTAGCAGTACGATAGAACGGAGATGACAGAATTGAAAAAAGCGTTAATCAATATTGATTATACCAACGATTTCGTGGCAGAAGACGGTGCTTTAACTTGTGGTCCTCCTGGTCAAGTGATTGAGGATAAGATTTCTCTTATTACCGAAGAGTTTGTGAAGGATAACACATTCACTGTATTTGCAGTAGATTTGCATGATCAAGCAGATCCTTATCATCCGGAAGCAAAACTTTTTCCTCCTCATAATTTGAAAGGAAGTAAGGGGCGGGAGTTGTTTGGAAGTCTTCAGACTGTTTATCAGAAGTATGAAAATAACGAACATGTATATTATATAGATAAAACGAGGTATTCTGCTTTTACAGGAACCGATTTAGAGATTAAACTAATAGAAAGAGGAATTCAAGAGGTGCATCTTGTCGGGGTATGTACTGATATTTGTGTCCTGCATACAGCAGTTGATGCGTATAACAAAGGATTTCAAATTGTTGTGTACAAAGATGCCGTTGCATCATTTAATCAGGCAGGACACGAATGGGCACTTGGACATTTTGAGCAATCATTAGGTGCAAAGGTGATAGAATTTGGAGGAAGACAATCATGACTTACGAAGACGATAGTTTAATGCTTCATACGGATCTGTATCAAGTAAATATGGCAGAAACCTATTGGCGTGACGGAAAAGCAGGACAGAAGGCAGTATTTGAGTTGTATTTTCGCAAGCTTCCTTTTGATAATGGTTATGCTGTATTCGCCGGTTTAGATCGCGTGTTGGACTTTATCGAAAATTTTGGCTTTACGGAAAGTGATTTAACGTATCTGAAGGAAATTGGCGGGTATGAGGACGATTTTCTCGATTACTTACGTAACTTAAAATTTACTGGCACGATCAAATCCATGAAAGAAGGGGAGGTTGTGTTTGCAAATGAACCGTTAATGCGAATTGAGGCGCCATTAGCAGAAGCACAATTAATCGAAACCCCCTTACTTAACATTGTGAACTATCAAACATTAATCGCAACGAAGGCAGCGCGGATTAAATATGTTGTCGGAAATAGTACGGTAATGGAATTTGGTACGCGTAGGGCACATGAAATGGATGCAGCGATTTGGGGAACAAGAGCTGCCTATATTGGCGGTTTTTCAGCGACAAGTAATGTGCGTGCTGGTAAATTATTCGGGATTCCCATTGCAGGAACACATGCGCATGCGATGGTGCAGGCTTATCGGGATGATTATATTGCGTTCAAGAAATATGCCAGTACACATAAGGATTGCGTCTTCCTGGTAGATACGTATGATACGTTGCGCTCAGGTGTGCCGAACGCGATTAAGGTGGCAAAAGAATTCGGAGATAAAATTAATTTTAAAGGAATTCGCCTTGATAGTGGGGACATGGCATATTTATCAAAGAAAGCGCGCAAAATGTTAGATGATGCAGGGTTTACCGAAGCAGAGATTATCGCTTCCAATGACCTGGATGAATATACGATTCTTAACTTGCAAGCGCAAGGGGCAGTCATTGATATTTATGGAATTGGCACCAAGCTGATTACTGCCTATGATCAAGCTGCATTAGGTGGCGTTTATAAGCTGGTGGCGATTGAAGAAGAGGATAAAATGATTGATACGATTAAGATTTCGGCAAATCCAGAGAAGGTCACCACTCCAGGCAGTAAGCGCGTATATCGGATTGTTAATAATGAAACTGGCTATTCGGAAGGCGACTATATTGCATTGGAGCAGGAAGATCCTCAATCACAAGAACGTTTGAAAATGTTCCATCCGGTGCATACATATATTAGTAAGTTTGTGACCAATTTCACGGCAGTTAATTTGCACGAGGATGTTGTAGTAAATGGTGAGATTAAATATAGAAGTCCATCGTTAGAGGCTATACAGAATTACACTACGCAGAATATGAACCTGCTTTGGGAAGAATACAAACGAACAATGAAGCCGGAGGAGTATCCTGTTGATTTAAGTGAAGCTTGCTGGGAAAATAAAATGAAATTAATCCGAGATATTAAGCAGAAGGTCAAGGAAAAGGTTGAATAATGGAAGGAGATTGTGATGCATACATTACAAGAAGAAATTATTAAAACATTAAAAGTACAGCCGACCATTGAGCCACAGGCGGAATTTCGCCGCAGTGTCGATTTTGTTAAAGCATATTTAAAGAAGCATTCTTTCTTAAAAAGTGCCGTATTGGGGATATCTGGTGGTCAGGATTCTACACTTGCGGGCTATATATGCCAGACAGCCATTAATGAATTAAATGAAGAAAATAAGGGTGCCAATTACGAATTCATTGCTGTGCGACTACCTTATGGTGAACAAGCTGATGAAGAAGATTGTAAAGATGCCATAGCATTTATTCAGCCGAGCAGAGTAGCGCGTGTGAACATTAAAGATGCTGTTGATGCGAGTGAAAAAGCAGTAGAAAAAGCAATAGGCGATATCAGTGAGTTTGTGAAGGGAAATACGAAAGCGCGTGAACGTATGAAGGTACAGTATGATATTGCAGCTGCTACAAGTGGAGTCGTAGTGGGAACAGACCATGCCGCAGAAGCTATTACCGGCTTTTTTACCAAATATGGTGATGGAGCTGCAGATATTCTGCCTCTATATCGATTGAACAAAAGACAAGGGAAATCGATGCTGAAGATGCTGGGCTGTCCAGAGCATTTATATCAAAAAATGCCAACTGCTGACTTAGAAACAGACAAACCACAATTGCCTGATGAAGAAGCATTAGGAGTAACGTATGATGCGATTGATGATTATTTAGAAGGTAAAGAAGTAGCCGAAAACGATGCCAAGACCATTGAAAATTGGTATTTAAAAACTCGTCATAAACGAGAAGAACCAATTACTGTATTCGATGATTGGTGGAAATAAAACAGATAGGAGCTGTCTGGTGAATAAAAGTGGGGCAGCTCTTTTGTTTGATTTTCACTGCCTTTGTCTGATATATTTACCACAATAATGATTCGTAATTGATCATTATTTCTTTGTGAAATAATTGAACCAGATAGTAATATTAATTTGTCTCGAATTCGAAATAATTTTTGTCTTATAAAGGAGATGAGCGGATGAATGGCTTAAAAGGCATGCATCACGTCACAGCTATTACCAGCAGCGCTGAAGAGAATTATAAATTCTTCACCTATGTATTAGGGATGCGTTTAGTGAAGAAAACTGTTAATCAAGATGATATTCAAACCTATCACTTATTTTTTGCGGATGATAAAGGCAGTCCAGGAACCGACATGACATTTTTCGATTTCCCTGGTATTCCTAAAGGGATGCACGGTACAAATGAGATTTATCGTACAGCCTTTCGAGTACCATCAGATGAGGCGCTCGATTACTGGCTAAAGCGATTTGATCGTTTAGAGGTAGAGCACGATGGTATTCAGGAGCAATTTGGCAAGAAAGTATTATCCTTCGTCGATTTTGACGATCAGCAGTATCAATTAATCTCTGATCAGAATAATGAAGGTGTCGCTTCTGGAACACCTTGGCAGGACGGTCCAATACCCCTGGAATATGCCATTACAGGATTAGGCCCAATTTTCGTCCGAATCCAGGATTATAAGTATTTTCGTCAGGTAATGGAGAAGGTATTATTGTTTAAGGAAATTGATAATTCCGGCAGCTTCCATCTGTTCGAAGTGGGAGAAGGCGGAAATGGCGCGCAAGTAATCGTCGAAGAAAATAAGGAATTACCGATGGCAAGACAAGGTTATGGAACTGTTCATCATGCTGCATTCCGTATCGACGATGTTGAAACATTACACGAATGGGATCAGCATTACCGTCGTTTCGGTTTCCAGACATCTGGTTATGTTGACCGATTCTTCTTTCAATCATTATATACCAGAGTGGCTCCCCAAATTTTATTTGAATTGGCAACAGACGGTCCAGGATTCATGGGGGATGAACCTTACGAAACCTTAGGCGAAAAACTTTCGTTACCACCATTTCTTGAGGATAAGAGGAAAGAAATTGAAAGTATGGTCCGTCATATTGATACAGTGAGAAGCAGTAAGGATATAATTAAAGAATATATGGAATAAGATCTGACCAAGTACTATTACTTGGTCTTTTTTTCGGTGGGTAATTTTGGCAATGAAGAAGCATGACGTAGTGAAATTTAGAATGTGCTAAGTATAAGAAAAACGATGGGACTCGCTAATAGACGAGGCAGATGCAGATTTTTTCTAATCAGATAAGAATATGAAGTTGAGTTCCTATAATATGGATTATGTAAACTAGCAGCTTAGTGGTCATTTTGAAAAATATGTGTGGTATGATACCGCTCCGTCCAACCACTCCGCGTCCTGCGGGGCACGGCTGGAGCTAGGCTACTACTTGCGTTACTTCATTGCTGCCTTGCACCGAGGAAGCCTACTTCGAAGCGTTACCAGAAGACGCAGGTGCAGACGTTGTGGATCTCCAGCACCTGCACAATCCCGCGGGAGTCTCCGTGGTTGGCCTACGCTGATGTATAGCTCCACAATTTATGCGACAGCTAGGATATGAAGCACTATCTGCAAGATTTACACCATAATTGATGAGATACATTCCTAGCACGACTGCTTTTTGCTGTTACATAATTTGTAGCACTTCCCTCAAGCGTAGGAAATAGGCGGAGACTCCCGTAGAATCCGCGCGAGCTGAAGATCCACTTCATTTGTGCCTGTGTCTGCAAGCATTGCTTCGAAGTGGGCTTCCTCGGCACAAGGCAGCACAGATGCTTTTCAAGTAGTAGCCTAGCTGAAGCCGTGCCCACAGGACGCGGAGCCTATTTCCGGAGCTTTGCAACGCAGATAAAATATTTCAAAATGACCGTTTTGCCATATAGCATTAGTTTACATAATCCATATTATGGGTAGTTGTATATGATTTTATTAGTTAGGACCGGGTGAAATTACCCGGTTTTTCGTATTTAAACCTGTTCAGAAACGGTCCATCATGTAATTATTCAAAAAAAGTCAAATAAATAAAAAAAGTATTATTGCAGTAATTTAGGAAAACGGATACCTTTTATAAAAGGGCATTGTTATAGATTAGAATTCTTTTCATGACAGTTCATTTTTTGTCTTATTTCAGGTAAGGGAAGTGTTAATGTGGAGATTAATGGAATATGGGGCGTTTTTTATGCCATTTCCAGATGGTTAACACAGGTTGTTGTAGCAAATTTATTATGGTTTGTTTTCAATTTGCCTGTCATTATCGTAATGTTCAACATATTAATGGTTCGATATACTGGTGAATTAATTTTGTTTGGTCTTTTATTAGTGATGGTGTTACCCCTTGTTTTTTTTCCGGCGACAGTAGCGTTATTTGCGGTGATGCGGGGATGGATAATGGATAAAGATATGCATTTGTTTAGTAGCTATTGGCGATATTATAAAGCTAATTACAAGCGAAGTGCAAAGGGAGGCTGTTTCGTTACACTAATTTGGAGTTGTTTAATTCTTAATTTCTTTCTAATACAAATTAATGATTTAGCAATGCTAACGTATTTGTTTTATGTTGTTGCCTTTATTATCTTTGTGTTCAGTATTCACTATTTTTCTTTAATTGTTCATTACCAATCCACCACTTTTAGCGATTTGAAAAATGCGATGCTGTTGACTTTGATTAATCCCATTCTAACTATTGAAATATTGATTGTTAGTGGGTTGTCTTTTTATTTGGCATTGAACTTTTTTTCCTTTGCCTTTCCCTTCTTTATTGGTTCAGTCATTGCGTATGTTTCTTTTCTCGGGTTTTATCGTTATTTGACGAAAATAGACGTAACGAATAACCAGCGGGAAATTCATATAACTAAATGAAGTATTTAAAAAAAGGCTGTGATTCTTATATTAGAATCGCTGCTTTTTTTGTAAGTAAAGAAAGCATATAAGTACAGTCGTAGAAGTAATCATGCTGAATAGGAAGATAGGTTCCTATAATTTGGATTATGTCAACTAGCCATCGCTGCCAAGCATCCATATTGAGATATTTAATGTGCTGGGATACCGCTTCGGCCAACCACTCCGCGTCCTGCGGGGCACGGCTGAAGCTAACTTTGTGAAGAAGATCGTTTCACAAAGTGGATCTTCAGCGCCTGCATAATCCCGCGGGAGTCTCCGTGGTTGGCCTACGCTAGAATGTTTGCTCTACAACTTTTGGAATTGCTAGCATATTGATTGCGCCATAAATATCTGCTTTTGAATAACATTATGCCTAGAACCACTGCTTTTACCTGTTCCATACGTTGTAGAACTTCCCTAGAGCGTAAGAAATAGGCGGAGACTCCCGTGGAATCAGCGCGAGCTGAAGATCCATTTATGAAAGAAAAGAAGTTTCTTTCATAAATTAGCTGAAGCCGTGCCCACAGGACGCGGAGCCTATTTCCGGAGCTTTGCAACGCAGATAAAATATTTCAAAATGACCGTTTTGCCATATAGCCTTAGTTGACATAATCCATATTATAGGTCCCTTTAATACGGATTATGTTAGCTAGCCATTGCTTGCCGAACAAGATGCTGTTCAAGTAGTAGCCTAACTCAAACCGAACATACAGAGCGCGTAGCAATTTTAGGAACTTAGCTAAGAAAGATAATCCATATTATAAACAGATTTATATATGTAAGATGATTAGGACAGGAAGGGGGAGCCTCTTGTTCCTTGATCAGGAAACATAACTTGATTAATATTTGGAATGGATGTAAGTGTTGATATAACAAGGATTTGTTTAAAAAAGTCAAACAAATCAAAAATGTACTAGTGCTGTATTCATAAGAATAAAAAGAATCTTATTGCAGGAAAATTTGATAACGTTTACATTTAGTTCAAGCTTCATTTTGACTTGTTGTCTTAGAAGAATTATTTGCTAAACATATTAATAAAATTTTGGAAAGTGAAGGAAGTGATAGAGTGGAAAACACAAAAACATTAAAAGACAACCCATATCGTACACAAAAGAAGTCACCTGGTAAAATTAAAAAGTTATTTTCCCAAATAGCAAGGGATAAATATTTGTATCTACTGGCATTGCCAGGAATTATTTATTTTTTGTTATTTAAATATGTGCCAATGTGGGGAATCACCATTGCATTTAAAGATTTCTCACCTTTTTTAGGGTATCAGGAAAGTCCATGGGTCGGATGGGAGCATTTCATTAGGTTATTTTCCGGAAATGATTTCTTACTTTTGCTAAGGAATACATTAGCAATCAGCTTTCTTAATTTATTGTTCTTTTTTCCGTTGCCCATTATTTTATCCATCTTATTAAATGAAGTGCGGAATCAGTTTTATAAAAAAACCGTTCAATCTATTGTTTACTTGCCGCATTTTCTATCATGGGTAATTATTGCTAGTTTGACGTTCATGCTTTTATCGAAGTCTGAAGGTGTTGTGAATCAATTGTTTGTGTTCTTTGGTTTAGAGAAATTCGACTTCTTAACTAATTCCGACATTTTTTGGTTTCTATTAACGGGACAATCAATCTGGAAAGAGGCAGGATGGGGAACTATTATATTTTTAGCAGCTATTGCAGGTGTAAATACTGAATTATATGAAGCAGCTAAAATAGATGGGGCTAACCGTTTCCGACAAATATGGCACGTAACCTTACCTGCAATTAGAAACGTTATTATCATTCTTCTGATCCTGCGATTAGGAGATGTAATGGAAGTAGGTTTTGAGCAAGTCTTCTTAATGTACAATGGAGCAGTATCTCAAGTTGCGGAAGTTTTTGATACATATGTGTATCGAGTGGGGATACAGCAGGGTCAATTTAGCTACAGTACGGCTGTCGGTTTATTTAAATCACTTGTTGGTCTGATTCTGGTTGTCGTAGCTAACAAAATGGCGAAACGTTTTGGAGATGAAGGGATTTATTAACAAAGAGGAGAGATTACATGATTGGTAAGAGTTTAGGTGATAGAGTATTTGATGTCTCTAACTTAATTTTTTTAGGAATTATCGGGATTGTGACAGTGTTTCCTATCTATTATGTAGTAGTTGTTTCATTTACAGATCCGATGGAATATCTACAGAAAGACATCGTGTTATTTCCTGAGAATTGGTCGTTTGCTTCGTACAATTATTTGTTATCTTCGGGAGCTTTTGTCCAGTCGCTAGGTGTGAGTACCTTTTTAACGGTAGTTGGGACTGCGATCAGTTTAGTTATTACATCTTCCTTTGCCTACGCACTTTCGAGAAAAAAGTTCAAAGGAAGAAGGTTTATTTTACTACTGGTTTTGTTCACTATTTTATTTAACCCAGGGATTATTCCTAATTATCTATTAGTGAAAGAATTAGGATTGATAAATAGTCTATGGTCTGTCATATTAGTTTCTTTATCAAATGGATGGTTTGTTATCCTGATGAAAGGATTTTATGATAGCTTACCAGACACATTAGTCGAAGCAGCAACGATAGATGGATGTAATGATTTCACGGCATGGATTAAGATTATACTGCCATTATCGCTACCATCTATAGCTGCCTTTGGTTTATTCTTTGCTGTGCAATATTGGAATCAATATTTTAATGCATTAATTTATTTAAATGATTCTAGCAAGTGGCCCATACAAGTTCTTTTGCAGAATATGCTAATTGATGCATCAAGTAGTAGTTTAGGTGATGTCGATCCACTTTTACAGCCGCCGCCAAGCGAAACATTAAAAATGGCAGCTGTAGTTATTGCGATTGTACCAATCCTTATGATATATCCATTCCTACAAAAACATTTTGCTAAAGGAGTGATGATAGGTTCGATAAAAGAGTAGTCAGGATTGGTATATGATAAACTATACATTATTCAGGAGGGGTTAGTTATGTTAAAGAAGTTTCTGGTATTGATGAGTGTTCTGTTATTATCTATATTAGCTGCGTGTAGCGGAAGTGATGAGGAAAGTAGTGGAAATAATGGTAACAGTGAAGAAGGTGGATCTGATACAACGGAAGTTAGAATCATGAGTCACTTCTTCAGTCCGACGCCACCTGAACAAGAGGGTGAATTAGAGCAAGCAATTGAAGAAGGAACTAATACCGATTTAACCATTGAGTGGGTGTCAGCTAATAATTATGGAGAGAAATTTAATGTAATGTTAGCTTCAGGCGATTTGCCAGATTTAATGTTAGTTCCGGACCCGTTTGATCCTGTGTTCCGCCAAGCTGCTCAGCAAGGTGCCTTCTGGGATGTATCACCTTATATTGATGATTATCCAAACATAAAAGAAGGAATTAGTGATATCGCTTGGGAATTAACCAGTATTGATGGTGCAAACTATAGCATTCCGCGTCCGAGGCCTCATAGCCGTCAAGCTAAGAAAAAACAAAAAAACCTTCATAAATTAATCTGTTATTTTAAAACAATTTTTTAAATATATTTCCAGTTATTAGCGTTTGGATGCACGGGTAACTTATCCTGTTTTTTAAATTTTTCTATGCCATATGAAATGTTTTTTTGTATGTTTTATATAGAATATCTCTCATACTCTTTTGCTGATTTCGCCGTTCTTTTTCACCATGCTTACAAATATTTTCATAGATGTTTTTTATGATACTTTGAAGGTAAGAAAAGCTAAAAATGGGTCGATCTTTTGCGCTTATAATAGCGTTTTTCGCTTCATCAATACACTTGTACTCACTCGCCTCAAACGCCTTCTCTTGATAAAGATAATTACGACACTGAAACGCGATCATAGAAGAAAGCAGGATATGAATGAGGGTACCATATAAATGGCATTCGAATCGCTCTGATTTTACGGCCCGCACATCATCTATGTCAAATAGAGATTTCCACGTTTTAAACAGAATCTCGATTTGCCAACGTAATGAATAAATAGGATAGAGATCTTGCGCATCCAATTGTTCCTGTGTTACATTGGTGGCAAGGATTTGAATATGAGTTCTTTTGTTGGCAGATGGGGTTTTGGCCCCTTTCTGCCTTCTTCTTTTTAAATAAACCTCTCGTTGACGTTGCTCTTTCTTGGTTAGTTTCTGCACAACCACTCGTGATAGACAGGTATTCTTGCCTTTCTTCCCGATTTGAATCCACCCATAATCGATTCTTTCTCCTGGCTTCAAGTGCTCGCCATCTTCTTCTGGATGTAGTTTAACCTTTTCTCCTTCTTCATTCCACGTCCAAAACGTCTGATTAGCTGGCACTCGTGTGATATAATATCCTTGATTTTTGTCTATATTTTTCAGGTGTTCCCCTGAAAAATAACCCAAGTCTCGTAGGACAAGGTCTCCTTTCTCAATGGTTTCTTCTAATTCACGTGCTGCTTCTTGATCACTGTCCATTAAATCATATAATAATGCATGCATAAATCTCCCTTGATACAGTTCATATTCCAATTGTATTTTGGTGCCATCTGGATAAGAAGAATCATGCTTAGGCGTGCTAATAGAGGTAGCATCCAATATACGTATGCGGGAAAATAAACGATCCAAATCGAATGGAATGCTCACCAGATTTTGTTGGGCAGCTAATTGAAAAAACATTTCTCGTAAAAAGACAACACTTTCCTTGGTAAAACGTTGGTCTAATGCTTGTTTCGACAATTGTGTGCCTGATGATAATCGCGACATGGCTGAACATAAGTCACGCAAACTACTCCCGCCAACTGTTTGATTCAAAAACGCACTGATAATTAAAAATTCTTCCGCTTTTAATTTACCTTGTCGTTCTATGAAACCCGTTTTTCGCGCTAACTCCCGAATTTTTGATACAGATAACACTTTATGTATTGCTTCAACAAATGGCTGTATAACTTTCGTAAATGACATAGAAAGATCCCTCCATCTAGTATATTCCGTCCGTTAGAGTACAGCATTTTTCGTTTTTCGAAAACCATAATGCTTAGCTTGACGGCTATGGTCCGAGGCCTTCTGAAGGAGATACATTTTTTGTATTAAGAAAAGACTGGCTGGATAATGTTGGGCTGGACGTACCGGAAACATCAGATGAATTATACGAAGTGTTGAAAGCCTTTACAAACGAAGACCCTGATCAAAACGGTGAAGACGATACGAGGGGATTAGCGGGTTATGTAGGAGCAACAGGAATGGGCAATTTAAATGTGATGGAACAAATCTATACCGGAGCAACAGGTCCATGGAAAGATGTAGATGGCGAATTGATACACACTGCATTACTACCGGAATCAAAAGAAGCGTTGGAATTTTTAAAAAATGCATATGATGATGGACTAATTCCAGAAGATTTCGCTTCTTTACAAGTAAGTCAAACACAAGATATGTTCAAAAGTGGCGAAGCGGGAATGATAAGTGAAAAAACTGGTACGTTCCAAGAGTATTATGATGCATTAAAGACTACTACATCTGACTTGGAGATGACAGATTTGTATCCTGTAACACAGATTAATGGCTATAACCCAAAAGGACCAGGGTTCTCGGGAGCAAATGCTATTCCGAAAAGTGTTTCGGAGGATAAAATGAAAGATATTCTACAAATGATAAATGATTGGATGGCAGATGACGTATTTAAACTGCACAGAGAAGGAATCGAAGGGATTCACCATACCGTAGAAAATGGTGAAGTTGTTATTGACACTGAAAAAGCACAGGAAGACTCTATAGGAGACTTTAATCAGATCGTATATGTGGCTGATAAGTATGCAAGCACTGTGAAACCAACTTTTCCGGAAGAAGCTCAAGAATTATACGCTAAGATTCAAGATGAAAGAGAAGCAACTAGTGTAGCTGATGTCAGTCTTGGTCTATATTCTGAAACGGCACAAACATATATGCCGGAATTAGAAAAGCGTATTCAAGATTTGAAAACAAAGATTATACTAGGATCAGAGTCATTGGATGCTTGGGATAGCTTTGTGGAAGATTTAAAGCAAGATCCTGATTTTCAAGCAATGACGGAAGAAATAAATGAAGCCCTTCAAAATCGATAATCAAATATAATCTGTGGAAAATCTCTCTGCTATAGTCTGGCGGAGAGATTTTTTGTACAATAACGTTATAGAGTAATACACGGAAAAGAAAAGGAGGTCCGTATTATTGAAAAAAATGATGCAAAGATATTTTTCGAAAGCTGCAGGGTTGCTCATTAACAAAAATTATCGTAAAAATTTGATTATTTTTCTATTAGTGACAAGTTTGCCAGGCATTATCTTAAGTATTATATTATTTGTTGTGAGTAAATCACAAATGGAAGATGAATTACATGAGGTACACGAGAATTATTTAGGGAAAACAGTCGAAACGATTGATGAACAGCTAACAAATGTAGAATTATTACTTGGAAGTTGGGTGTCGGATACAAATTTTATCCAAACCTTTCACGAAATTGATGTCATTCATGAGTATCAACGGGTTCGTCAAATGTATAAAATGCTTGTTATTATGGAAGGTTCTAATCCTTTAATCGGAAGAGTTGAATTATTCATTGATAAAAATAATCCTATAGTATTTACTAAAAATGGCTATAAAAAACTAGAAGAGAAAGACGAAAAGGAAACATACAGAAATATTTTTGAAGATTCATCAAGTAATATTTTTTGGACGTCTAAGCTAAACACGATTCAATCAAATTATTCAGAAGATTATGCACCAATAAAATTAGTTCATAAGATTCCTGTGTTTAACTCTAGTGATACAGCTTATGCTATCGTTTTTTTAGATATAGATATTTTTTCTGAATTAATAAAATCTCCATACGAAGATGGCTCTGTTTTTCTGCAAAGAACGGATGCTGAGTGGGCTTTTACCGAGGATAAGAGAACAACATTAAATAATATTGAAAATGGTGTTCTAGACAAGGTTAATCAAAGCAGTCTTCCTAATGATACATTTGATATGGATTGGGGAGAGCATACATACACCGTAACATATGACACCATTCCAAGACTTCAGGAGGATTGGAAGTATATTTCAATCGCTCCTTTGTCAGCGGTTACACAGCCTGTGTTGATTATTTCAAAAATATTCTTAATCGTAAGCATTTGTATGTTAGGGCTTGCCATCATTCTAGCAGTATTTGTTTCTAATAAATTATATGCACCGATTAGAAATCTAATGGGCAAGGTGAAGGCAGGTAAATCAGGTACAGCTAATGAATTTGAAATGATAGAGAATGAATGGAATTCTCTATCCGCAGAGAGTGAACAACTTCACCGTAGAATAACGAAACAATTTCCTTATTTAAGACAAGGATTCCTTATACAATTAATACAGGGCTTTTTTAATGGTTATCAAGAAAGGATTTTAATAGAGCGGATGGAACACTTCGGCTGGCAGCTGAAGGATCAATACTTTAGCTTGATGTACATTCAACTTTTTGGGTTTTCTAACATTAAAGACAAATTTGATGAAGATGAAGGGTTGATTACGTTTATAGCAAGCAATATTATGGAGGAATTGATAAAGGAATATCAAATTCAAGCAGATGTCATCAATTTTCATAATTTAACCTTGGGTGTATTTATTATTTCTGAAGAGAATAAATCATACCGTCATTTAAAAGAAGAACTGGGAATGATTAATAATACACTTATTAAATATATGAATGAAAAATTCAATATGGATGTTTCGATTGGTATAAGTCGAAAGACGGAGCACATTAAGCAAATATATCAAAATTTTGAGGAAACTAAAAGTGCATTAAGCTTTCGAAATGTTCATGAAAATAATCAAATAATCGAAATTGACAATGTTAATGAATTAAACAGAGAAAGCCAAAGTATGGAGTATCCTTTTGATATAGAGAAACAAATTTTACATGCAATCCGATTACGAGATAAAGAGGAAGCGAAAACCCTCATTACAGAATTTTTTTATAAACTTTCTTCGGTGGACATGTCAGAAGCTGTTTATAAACAATGTGCGTTCCAATTATTAGGATCTATATTACAAATTGCTATCCAATCAGGACTAATGCATGAAGTTGTTAATGAGAGTTCAAACCTTTATCAGAAATTAAATGAAATTAAGGATATGAATGAAATGGATCAATGGTTCAAAGTCCATCTTATTGATCCTATGATTTCAGAGCTTTCTAGTAAGAAAAATCAACGACTCCAAATCATTGTAGAGAAAGTAATGCATTATATAGAAGGAAATTATATGAAAGACGTATCATTGGAAGAGTGTGCGGAATTTGTGAAATTAAATCCATCGATACTAAGTAAGTTATTTAAAGATATAACTGGTTGGAATTTCATTGATTATATAACCAATATCCGTCTAAATAAGGGGAAAGAGTTGTTGATAGAAACCGATATGAAAATAAATGAGATTGCTGAAAATATTGGATATAAACATAGTTATTTTAATAGATTATTTAAGAGAAACGAAGGAATCACGCCATCTGAATATCGGAAACAAAGTAGAAAGGATGTTCTGAATTAAAGGAAGGGTCAAATGAGGATTCCACTAGGTAGAAGCAATAGATAGGTTAATCTTTACTATAATTTAACAACTCCCAAATATAGACATAATATCTATTTGTTAGGTTAGACATGAAAGCTAATCTATCAATGGGAGGAAGAACAATGCTAAAGAAATTGTCCTACTTGTTAATTGTTGTTTTGTGTTTACTCATTGTGTGTTCACCTGTAGTTGATGCGGAAGGTCCATCTGACCCTGCTCCGGAGATTGATGCGATTGGGTCAGCAAATGGAATGTCGGTTTTGTTTGATAACACGCACGGGCAAACAGCAGGTGCTGCGGATTGGGTAATTGATGGTGCTTTCTCAGATTTTGCTGATGCGATTGCTGAAGAAGGTTATGATGTGAAGGAATTGCGAAAAGTTGGAAGATTTAGTTTGTCTGATTTAACCCCTTACGATGTTTTTGTTATTCCTGAAGCGAATATTCCGTTTTCTACCCAGGAACAGCAAGCAATGCTAGCTTATGTCGATCAAGGTGGAAGTATATTTTTTATTGCAGATCACTATAATGCAGATCGAAACAAAAACAGATGGGATTCCTCCGAGGTATTTAATGGGTACCGACGAGGTGCTTGGTCAGATCCCGCATTGGGAATGAGTCAGGAAGAAGAGAATTCCTTTTACATGGAGAATGTAACTAGTTCTGACTGGCTGAGTGATAACTTCGGTATGCGAATACGATACAATGCGCTGGGGAACGTGGAATCAGATGTGATAGTTTCTCCGTCTCAGTCATTTGATATTACCAGTAATGTAGGAACGATGACGATGCATGCCGGTTCTACCGTGGCCATTACAGATCCTGCTAAAGCGAAGGGAATTGTCTATATAGAAGATACCAATGCGTCGTGGTCACATGCAGTTGATCAAGGTGTCTATAATGGTGGCGGGGAAGCTGAAGGCCCATATGTAGCAATTGGAAAACACAGCCTAGGAAAAGTAGCCGTAATTGGTGATTCTTCACCAGTTGAAGATATTACGCCAAAGTATAAACGCGAAGAAACAGGCGGGACGAAAACAACTTATAATGGGTTTTATGATCATGACAATCATGTCTTACTTGTTAATTTAATTAATTGGTTAGCAACCCAGGAAAACTATTCATCTTTCGATCAATTAACTGGAATTCATTTAGATCAAACTACAAACTTATTAACTATGGAAAATCCTGCTTCTTCAACAGAACCACAATCAGAGCCATGGGACACACCTGATGCAGGGTATAATTGGTGGGATCACTCTACCTTTGCAGAAGGTTCCTACGGATATTCAGAAAATGATGAACCGACGGACCCAGAAGAGCCAGTTGATGGTGCAACAGAAGATTTTGATTCAGGTAATAAGGCAGCTTATGCAGCGGGAACTGTATTGCTCGAGTCTGGATCATGGACCTTTGATAATGCATTGCTTGGGAAATTATCAACGGATAAGAAATATGGTACACAGTCGGCTCGTATCCGATCCAATGGTTCTATAACGATGAACTTCGATGTAAGTGGCGCAGAGAGTATTAGTTTATCACATGCTAATTTTAACCATGATAGTGGAGCGGAATGGTCATTAGAACAGTCCACTGATGGCGGATCATCTTGGACACATGTAGCAGGTCCATACAGCAGTAGCAGTTCTTTAGCTGAGTCAACGATTCTAACAAATGAAACGAATACAGTACGTTTTCGAATTGTGGTAAGTGGTACTAGTGGAGAACGCATCAATATTGATAATTTTACGATAGCAGAATAAAGCATGGAATTTGCTTAAACAGTAATCTAGTTACAAAAGTCGAACCCAACGAATTTTATGGAATTTCGTAGGAGGTTCGACTTTCTTTTACGGTAGGAACGTATAGAATTTAACAACGACAAGCGCTTGAAGTAGTGAAAATGTAGGGTGTTAGAAGTATGTTCACTTGATCGGCAATTATCTACTATTCGCTAGACAGAGGATTTCAATTGGACATTTCCACAAGATTCCCACCGTATATTATCCGTTAGAGCATTCAATCTGACAGTTTCATATAATTTTCACCGTATATTGTCCCTTTCAACTTTACATTCGAATAATTAGTGAATAAAAGTGCCATTACTTCACAGGATTTTTCCACTTTGATTGACTGTAGCTAGAGCAATAATGTCTGGCCATTCATCTCTGGGTATATGCAAATTTTGCTATGCATCGGTCTCATTTTTATGCATATTCTTCCAAAAGTTAATGAAAATTTACATTATTTTCATTGTGGCTTAACAGTGATGATCTACACTCAAAGATAGGCTCTATATTATATATTATTGAAAGGGGACAACTATGTTGAAAAAATTATGGTTGTTATTAGTGATGGCGTCTTTAGCAGTAATGTTAATTGCTTGTGGAGTATCGGAAGAAGGAAACGCAGATAATTCAACAGAAGGAGAGGCTGAAGCTAATGATAAAGAAAATGAAGCTTCCGCATCTGAAGAAGAAAGTACAACAGCAATCGATGAATTGTCTATCAGCTTTGTACCTTCGCGCGAACCGGAAGAGATTATAACGGCGACAGAGCCTTTAAAGGATTTACTAAAAGAAGAAATGACAAACTTAGGCTATGATATTGGAAATGTTGATATATCAGTTGGGACAAGCTATGAAGCTGTTGGTGAGGCCTTATCTGCAGGTACTACCGATATTGGATTTATCCCCGGTGGTACATATGTCCTTTATGATGATGGTGCAGAAGTACTTTTAACTTCTACGCGCGCTGGTTTAACCAATGATTCTGACAATGCGAAGGACTGGAATGATAACAAGCCAACAGAGGCAAGTGATGAGCAGGTTACCTATTACCGTGCTTTAATGATTGCGGGTCCATCTGAGAAAGGACAGGAATTGGCGGAGAAAGTGAATAGCGGTGAAGAATTAACTTTTGAAGATATGGATAGTGCATCGTGGGCGGTGATGTCTACTTCTTCTCCTGCAGGATATATTTATCCAGCACTATGGTTAAAGGATCATTTTGATAAGACACTGATGGACTTATCAAATAAAGTATCAGTAGATTCCTATGGTAGTGCTTTTGCGCGTTTGGCAGCTGAACAAATTGATGTGATGGTAACATATGCTGATGCTCGCCGCGATAATGCGGATGCATGGCAAGCAGAGAATAATCGTGAAGGTACGATTTGGGATGAGACCAATGTCATCGGCGTTACATCTGGTATATATAACGACACAATCAGCGTAAGCAAAAACGCTGACATCATGGATGAGGACTTAAAAGCAGCAATCCAGCAGGCTTTTCTAAATATAGCTGAAACAGAAGAAGGTAAAGAAGTTATTTCTATTTATAACCATGAAGGTTACCAAAAAGCAACGGATGCTGAGTATGATAAAGAACGTGAAGCGCAGGAAATGGTACAGTCTTTAAATTAAGCTGCGATACAACTTAGTAGAAATAAACTTAGATGGGGTTGTTTCAAAAGGGAGAGAAACCAATGATGAACAATGGGACAAAGCGTGTGTGGCTTGTTGGGAGTTTAGGTTGTTTCCTGTCCAGCGCCAATCATCAACTGGTTGACCATTTGAGACAGCTCTCTTTTTTTTCGCGTTAAGTAGGCATAGCATTTTGCATTTTAGCAAGGAAGAAGCTCGACGTCGTGTTTATAATCAATATAAATAAAAAGCGCAACGGATGCCGGGCTTTTCTAACAAGGATGGCGATAGAGAATGATAGAGTTTATAAACGTAGATAAGACATATGGTAAAAGCGTGAAAGCATTACAGCAGATTAATTTGAAGATTGAGAAAGGGGAATTCGTGGCGGTTATTGGCTTATCAGGTGCCGGGAAATCGACGCTGATTCGTTGTATTAATCGTATGCACGATATTACCTCTGGCTCTCTCGTTGTGGATGGGATCGAAGTTGGAGAATTACGTGGTAAAGAGATTCGCAAGTTCCGCCGGCGAATCGGTATGATTTTTCAATCCTTTCACCTGGTTACACGAACTACGGTATTTAAAAATGTTCTGGTTTCCTTTGTGCCGGAATTACCTTTCTGGAGGAAGGTGACCGGAATATTTTCGAAAGAATGGAAATTAAAAGCGTTAACAGCACTTGATCAAGTAGGGATACTGGATAAAGCATACGTGCGAGTTGATCAGCTCTCTGGTGGTCAGCAGCAACGGGTGGCATTAGCAAGAACATTAGCACAAAATCCCGATATACTACTGGCTGATGAACCGATCGCCTCCTTAGATCCCGTTACATCCAAACAAGTCATGGATGATTTTAAGCGAATCAATCAACAAATGGATATATCGGTAATTATGAATATTCATCATGTCGAAGTAGCGTTGGAATATGCGGAGCGGATTATTGGAGTCAGGGAAGGGCAAATAGTTTATGACGGACCTTCTCAAGAAGTAACGGACGAGATATTAGATTATATTTATAAAGGCAGAAAAGAAGGTATGACAGCGGAAGTGTATGGAGAAGGTGCTTATGTTTGATAAAGTGTTTCCGCCGAAAGAAATCATACTGCCAAATGGAAAAACCATTATGGAGAAACGCTCACGTACACCTTTGACTGTACTAATTGTTATTATGGCAATCTATCTATCTGTGAAATTTACCGGATTTGAATTTTCGGTTTTACTTCAAAGCGGGTACAAATTTTTTGATATTGTGGTAGCTATGGTTCCACCAAAATGGGAATACCTCCCGAATATTTGGAAGCCGTTGATGGATACGATAAAAATGTCACTGCTAGGATCTGTGATTGGATCGCTTGTGGCGATACCAGCAGCCTACTTCGCTGCTTCTAACATCGTTCAATCCAGAATTATTGTGATGATAGCTAGATTGGTTCTCAGTGTGTTACGAACGATGCCCACCTTAGTGACGGCGCTTATTGCAACCTTTATCTTTGGTCTGGGGACGTTTGCCGGAACAGTAGCTATTTTTTTATTCACGCTTGCTTATGTTGGAAAATTACTATATGAGCAAATCGAAAATGCTAGTATGGATGCTTTTGAGGCGATGGAGTCTTTAGGAATGAATAGGATCCAGGCTTTTCGCTATGCAATATTTCCGCAAGTACTTCCTAATTTTTTATCAACTTCATTGTTTTGTTTCGAGGGAAATGTCCGTTACGCAGCTATTCTCGGGTATGTAGGAGCCGGAGGTATTGGGTTATTGTTGGATGAAGCACTAGGCTGGCGTGATTACGCCGGAGTAGGAATGGTGCTGTTGATGTTAGCCATTACCGTATTTTTTATCGAAACCATTAGTGAGCACTTTAGGAAAAAGCTGATAGGAAAGGCTTGACGTATGATGGATGTAATCGAAAAAAAATTATATGCAGCACCGAAAAATAAAAAATACTTGTTAGTGATGGCAGGTATGATCGTCGTGTTATTTATTTGGTCATTAACCGCAGTGAATGTTGAGAATATGGAGGAAAGCGGCTGGGCAATTGCGCAGAGCATTTTGACTGGTATTGTGACACCGGACTTGGATTTACTTCTGAATGTCACCAGGCAGGGAGTATTGTATTTGTTAGTCGAAACGATCGCGATTGCCTTTTTGGGTACGATTATTGGAGCTATTCTTGCGGTACCATTAGCTTTCTTGTCAGCATCAAATGTCGTGCCAAAACCGTTAGCTTTTTTAACCAGGCTTCTGCTTATAGTGATTCGGACGGTACCTTCTTTAATATACGGTCTGATGTTTATTCGAGTGACAGGGCCTGGTCCTTTTGCAGGTGTATTAACGATCGGATTGATTTCCGTGGGAATGCTTGCTAAATTATTCGTGGACGCTATTGAGGATTTGGATACGAGCATTTTTGAATCGATGACGTCCATCGGATGTACAACCTTTGAAAAAATTCGTTTCGGTATCGTGCCACAGCTTTTTGCGATATTTTTATCGGTCATCATTTATCGTTTTGATATGAATCTGCGTGAAGCGTCGATTCTTGGCCTGGTCGCGGCGGGTGGTATAGGTGCACCATTAATCTTCGCGATGAACGCCTATCGCTGGAACGAAGTAGGTTCGATCCTGATTGGGTTAGTTGTGCTAATTTTAATGGTGGAACTTTATTCCAATTATACACGGAATAAGTTAGTCAGAGGGTGAAATAGTAACCCCCGTCCCTTAATGGGGACGGGGGTTTGTACTATATAATATGAAGTCCAAATTAGCAGCGTATGTACCACTGTTTGCATTTCTTTCGGATTCAAGATACGATAAAAGAAAAAATGGAGTACGAGTATGAAGAAAATCGAACGAGCAGCACAATTAATAGATAAGCATCACTCTCTTTTTCAATGCCCGATTTGTAAAGAAGCAGTTAAGATCAAGGATACCTCGGTAATCTGTGCCTCTCATCACCAATTTGACTTAGCGAAAAAAGGTTATGTCAATTTCTATACGAAAGCCTCTCCAAAAGATTATGACAAACAGCTTTTTGAAGCGCGTTATCAGATGATTAAAAGCGGGATGTATGACTTACTTCATCAGAAAATTGTCGATATTATTGCTGCAGAAGCTAATACACCATTAAATATGTTAGATGTTGGTTGTGGAGAAGGATCACATCTGCAGCATATTCAGCATCAATCTGATCACAGGATAACGGCTATCGGTATGGATATTGCCAAAGATGGTATTCTGACTGCTGCTAAATATCATCCGGATATGATTTGGACGGTTGCTGATTTAGCACAAAGTCCTTTTCAAAGTGGAAAATTTGATGTGATATTAAATATATTATCGCCTGCAAATTATCAGGAATTTAAACGGTTGTTAATGAATAATGGCCTCTTAATAAAAGTCATTCCACGTGCCGGTTATTTAAAAGAAATCCGAGAGCAGGTAATGCAACAGGATAGTGAGCATTACTCTAACAAAGAAGTTATTAATAATTGCCGAAAACAATTTGAACATATTCAAGTGGAAACGATTCAGTATAGCTGGGACATTCCAGGCGAATTACATACTGCACTTTGGAATATGACGCCTTTAACGTGGGGAAAACAGGTGAAAAAGCCGTTTCAATCAATTACCATTGATTTCGATATAATAATTGCTAAAGCGTAATACAAGCTCTGTGTCCTCATATATTAGTACAAGAGTTGTTATCTCTATCACAAAAATAGGTTGAATATTCCTGTCACTTCCTATACAATTTTGGTACAAACGGATCGGTGAATAAGTATCATTTTATTCTATTCCTTCAACCACAATCTGTTGAAGGAATACAGTTATGGATTTTTGAAAGGGGTTACAATTTGAAGAAGCTACTCGTTGTTTACATTATATTAATTGGTTTATTTGTCTTGTATGTTTATCAATATCAGACGAGTGAAACAACAAGCAATGATTATTCAGAGCATGAATTACGCGGGACTATGGAAGAAACATATGTCATGCTTACTTTTCAGGCAGGAATAGATTATTGGAAGAGAGCCTTAAAAGGATTTGAAGATTCAGCGGAAGCCTTAAATGTCTCCGTGGAGTACCGTGGGGCAACGCAATATGACGTAAACGAAGAGATTACGGTATTGGAGCAGGTTATTGCCAAGAATCCCTCAGGAATTGCTGTTTCTACGATGGATCCCGAGGCATTGAATCCAGTGATCGATCAGGCTGTTGAGGCGGGTATCCCTGTTGTTATGTTTGATGCCGATGCACCGGAGAGTAAAGCCTATGCATTCTTAGGGACGGATAACTATTATGCAGGGGTAACGGCTGCGCATAAAATGGCGGAACTATTGCAAGAAGAAGGTGATGTCGGTATTATTACGCATCCGAATCAGCTGAATCACCAGGAACGCACGCAAGGATTTCAGGATACAATTGCGAAAGAGTATCCGAATATGACTGTAGTTGCTGTGAAGGATGGGCGTGGTGACCAAATGATATCGAAGGAGGTTTCCGAAGAACTGATGGATGAATATCCAGGAATGCAAGGGATATTTGCTTCCGAGGCGAACGGCGGTGTCGGTGTTGGCAAGGCTGTATTAGATCAAGACAAAAAAGGTCAAATGCATATTATCAGTTTTGACACCGATAAAGGTACGCTCGATATGATTGAAGAAGGGGTGATATCTGCCACGATGGCACAAGGTACGTGGGAGATGGGCTATTGGTCGTTACAGTTCTTATTTCATCTTCAACATGACTTATCCGGGGATGTGCAAGCTGAAACGAAGTTACCTCGATATATGGATACAGGTATCACAGTCGTAACGAAGGAAAATGTTAGTGATTATTACCCGGCAGAATAACGGCTGCAGCGTAGAAATGGATGGATGTTTGTGAAACGATGGACGCAAATCAATAATTTTCCGATACGGTATAAATTAATTTCGCATTTTTTGTTAATTAGTATTTTGCCAATTATTTGTCTTGGATTATTTATCAGCTGGACAGTGGAAAGAGTAATGGAAGAGCAGGTTACGGACAATACGTTGCAATTAATTGATAAAGTTAATGAGTCATTTGAGTTTTATATTAGTAATCTGCAAAGTTATTCATACATGATCGCTAATAATGAGGATGTGGCAGGATTCATCGGAAGTTCTGATAGACCGGTTGATTCGACAGACAATCGCTATGATATTCAACGTTTTTTGCGAACGTTTACAACTGTATCGCCTGAAGTTGCAGGTATTATGGTTGTCAATAGTGATGGGGAGTATGTCAGTAATGAATTATATGCTCCATCCATTATGGATCTAACGAAGACTTCCTGGTATACAGCTGCGGTAAAGAACAATGGAATTTTTAAGGTGATTGGCCGACCGGATGGCAGACGATTGCATTCGATCGTCGATTATACGAATGAAGATGTCGTTACCGTGGTAAGAGCAGTGGTCGATCCTTTCACAGATGAACTATACGGTGTGGTGTTAATGGATTTAAAGCTGCGTGTTATTGCGGAAGAGGTCCAAGATGTCACATTAGGCAAAAGTGGTTATTTAATGGTGATGGACGACAATGGTCAGAATATTTTTCAACCGAATCAGCCGATCGTAACGGATGTGCCTTTGGATTGGATCGGATCATCGCAATCAGGTGATTTTTCCAAGGTGATTGATGGAGAGAAAACACAGTTTATTTATCAGCGTTCTCCTTTTGTTAATTGGATTACGATGGCAGTTTTTCCAGCAGAAGAGACGGTATTTGGATTAAAAGAAATAAACTTTTATTTAGTCGCATTTATTTTTATTATTATGTTATTTGGAATTCCGGTTTCCTATTTTCTCTCTTATTCAATCTCGAAACCGATTGTTCAGCTTGTTTCTTTTATGAGAAAAGCAGAGCATGGAGACTTCAAGGTCCGTTACCAGGAAAAAAGAGAAGATGAGATAGGTCTGTTAGGAAGAAGCTTTAATACAATGGTAAGGAAGATCAATCAGCTGATGCATTTGACCGAACGTCAGGAGAGACAAAAGCGAGACGCAGAGTTTCGCAGTTTGCAGGCGAATATCAATCCGCATTTTCTCTATAATACGCTGGATACTATACAATGGATGGCACGAAAACAAAAAGCTAACGATGTCGCCGAAGTCGTTGCTTCCCTTGCCAAGCTGTTTCGAATTGGCTTAAGTAAAGGCCGCGATTATATTTCATTATATGAAGAGCTGGATCATATTGATAGTTATTTAAAGATACAAAAAACCAGATACCGAGATAAACTGCATTACTACATTGACGTAGATGAATCGATCAAGCGCATACCTGTATTAAAATTCATTTTGCAGCCAATTGTTGAAAATGCGATTTATCATGGTATTAAAGAGCGACGAGGAGCGGGACATATAGAAATTCTGGCGAAAGAGAGAGAAGGGTTTCTTTGGATTCAAATTAGAGATGATGGAAAAGGAATGTCGCAAGCACAATTGAATGAAATGCGAGCCGCCTTAACTGCAGCGGTGGACCGTACAGAAAATCCTGAGGAGACCCGCAATAAGAAAGGCTATGGCATTCTAAACGTACAAGCTAGAATTAAGCTGACACACGGAGAGTGTTTCGGTCTGGAGATGAATAGCGAAGAAAACGCTGGAACGACGGTTTCAATTTTACTTCCTATTAATCTGTCAACTGATGAGGAGGATAATCATGAGTAAATGGAAGGTATTGATAGCGGACGATGAATTTATTATTAGGGATGGTATTCGTACCTTTGTCAATTGGGCTGACTTTCATATGGAAGTAGTTGCAGAAGCTGAGGATGGAGAGGAAGCGGTAGAACAGGCACTTGCTAATCAAATAGATGTAGTGCTTATTGACTTAAATATGCCGATTATGAATGGCATTACAGCTATGAAAAAAATTAAAGAAAAACTTCCTGGTTGCCGCATGGTTGTGATCTCCGGTTATGATGACTTCCGCTATGCGCAAGAAGCGATCCGTCTACAGGTAGAAGATTATTTATTAAAACCGGTGGATCCTGATCAGCTTGCAGGCATTTTAACCGAACTGATGACACAGTTAGAACGAGACCGTGAGGAAGAGCAATTCTTTCAACAGGCTTCGGTACAAGTCGAAAAAAATCAGCTGCAATTACGAAATCGTTTCTTTCAAGATTTGCTTTCTAGTAATCTTTCGAAAACGGAAGTGCTGCATCAGCTTCAATTCTTTCATTTGCCACCCACTCTTCCTTGTTCATTACTGGTGCTGAAATGGCAGGAAGGTGAGGCAGGTCAGCACTTTATGAAAGAAGAGAAGCAACACATACAGAAAAATGATTTGCAAAAAAGTTTGGAAATCAAGTTGCAGGATTACACCTATGCAATGTACAGCGAGGAAAGTCAATGGATAACGATATTCTTATGGGAACAGTTGCCCGAGCAGGTAGTTGTGGAAATAGAGAATACCATATCGGAGGAATTAGGTCAGCATCTTTTCGGCCACTTAATACCAATCTCGAATGTTGAAATTGCTTCCAACTATCATGAGGCAAAGCAGGTAGTGAACCAGCGAGTGAAATCATCGCCATTGGTTAAAGAGGCCTTGGCTTACCTGCGTAGGCATTACCAAGATCCTCATCTGACATTGGAAGAAATAGCGAGTTTACTTCATGTATCAACCGTCTATCTAAGTAAATCGATCAAACAGGAATTAGGTGTTTCTTATGTGCAAATCCTAACAAAAATGAGATTGCAGGCTGCCAAGGATTTATTAAAAACCACCGACTATACTATTAGAGAGATAGCAGAGCAAGTAGGGTATGACTCCCAGCATTACTTCAGCACAGCCTTTCGCAAGGCGATGGGTGTTACTCCTAAGCAATTTAAACAGCAAGTTTAGTGTTTAGAAGATAGGTCGGTTAGACTTCTTGTGATTTGCCACTTCTTTTGCCAATCACTTCGCGCCCAGCCATATTTCAGTATGTTTCTTTAGCGAAAGACAGCCGGAAATTTATCACGGCGCAAACCGTTTGTAATACCCCCACTGATTGAAGTCTCAATTTATCCAAATGCTAAAAAACGTCTAAACTCCGCAGCAGAGTTTAGACGTTTTTCATATGGTATCTGTTAACTACTTATTGATTGTCTACTTTTACCAACAGTTTCCCAATATTATTACCCTCGAATAAATCAAGGAATGCATCTGGAATATTGTCGAAACCTTCTTTTATCGTTTCTTCGTATTTTAACTTACCTTCTTGCAGCCATTGTGCAAGTGCTTTAGATCCTTCTGGAAATCTGTCAACGAAATCGTATAGAGTAAATCCTTGCATGCTCGCGCTTTTCTTGATCAATGTCATTTGAATACGTGGTCCCGTGTCTTCACCTTCGATGTTGTATTTAGAAATTGCACCACATACAGAGATTCGGGCAAATTTATTTAAATTAGCATGAACTGCATCGGAAATTTCTCCACCAACATTATCAAAATACACATCAACGCCATTAGGGCAGGCTTTAGCGATATCTTGTTCTATATTGTTGGTAGTATTGTAATTGATCGCTTCATCGAATCCTAATTCCTCTTTTAAGTACCTATTTTTTTCGTCAGTACCTGCAATGCCCACAACACGTGCACCTTTTATTTTGGCAATCTGACCAACGACTGAACCAACAGCACCTGCAGCTCCGGAGATAACGACTGTTTCTCCTTCTTTAGGCTTACCAATATCAAGTAATCCGAAGTATGCTGTTAAACCTGTCATACCTAAAATGCCTAAATGAGTAGAGATAGGTGCTATGTCTTTATCAATTGTACGAACTTCGTCTTCTTTTGCCGTATAATACGTTTGCCAGCCATAGCCGCCAAGGACAATATCACCTTGTGAAAATTTGTCAGAATTAGATTCTACTACTTCGCCAATTGTGCCACCGCCAAGTACATCATTTAACTCATACGGTGCTACATAAGATGGGGCATCGATCATTCTGCCACGCATATACGGATCAACAGATACGTATATCGTACGAATCAATACTTCTCCATTTTCCGGTTGTTTACTATCTGTTTCTACGAATTTAAATGTATCTTTATCAGGAGTACCTACTGGTCGCTTTGCTAATAGTATTTGTTTGTTTTTCGTCATGTTTATCACTCCTATTTTTTACATAATGTCTTTCACTTACTTAAAGTAACAGAAATAAAAAGGAGAATAAAGCAACCTGCTCATCGTATTTGTCTATTTGGAAATATGAACAAATGGAATATGCTTAGTAAAAGCTTCAGAGCTAAAGACAGCTATATATTGTGTGTTGTTTTTCGTATAAACCTACGTTTGTTAAGATTCTGTAAAGTTTTAATCAGTTCATTGAAATAGATCTAATACATCTTATATACTTTCGATATCGAGATTAGATATCGAAATCCATTATGACAAGGTAGTGATGAAATGATGGAAGATAAGGTATTGCGAAAACTGTTCCTTGGATTTATTCATATCCATATTTTGCACCATGCAAAGGAGCAACCGGTTTATGGTGTGTGGATGGTGGATGAGTTGAAAGAACATGGTTATAACATTAGTTCCGGTACTCTTTATCCAATTTTACATTCGATGGATAAAGATGGGCTCTTAGAGAAGGAAGAGAAAAATGTAGAGGGAAAAATCAGAAAGTATTACTCTACTACGGATAAAGGAAATGAAGTTCTTAAAGAGGCAAAGAAAAAAGCCTATGAGTTGTTTAAAGAAATAAATTAGAAGAAGGAGGTGCCAATCAATGTCTAATCCAAAAAGTAGATTTCAAATTCTGATGGAAATCTTATTTTCATCTACGAAATTAGGTCTGACCTCTTTTGGTGGACCAGTTGCACATTTAGCTTATTTCAAAGACGAATATATCGATCGTCGAAGATGGTTAGACGATCGAACGTATGCGGATATTATAGCTGTTTGTCAATTCCTTCCGGGTCCTGCTAGTAGCCAGGTAGGTATATCAATTGGTATGTTGCGGGGAGGAATACTTGGAGGTCTTGTCTCCTGGTTTGGATTTACCATACCATCAATCCTTGTCTTAGTTGTATTTGCATGGATGTATCAGACCTTTTCTTTAGAAGATGCCGGTTTCATCCATAGTCTAAAAATAGTTGCAGCAGCTGTTGTTTTACATGCATTAATCGGATTAGGTAAAAAATTAACACCTGATAAAACAAGACTGACAATAGCGGTAGTGGCTGCTGTCATCATGTTATTGTATCCATCAGCATGGATGCAGATACTCATTATAATAGGTGCTGGTTTATTGGGGTTATCCTTATTTAAGCAGAAAGCAGAATCAAACGTACAGCCTCTGTCTATTAATATTTCGAAAAGGATGGGTTGGACTTCCTTAACAATTCTAATTAGTTTACTTATTAGTTTGCCTTTGTTGAATCGATTAGCAGATAACGCTTATCTTTACCTGTTTGATATATTTTTTAGAGTTGGTTCGTTGGTTTTTGGTGGCGGACATGTGGTTTTACCAATGATTGAGCGCGAAGTAGTTCCTGCTGGCTTGTTAACAGCCAATGAATTCCTGGCTGGATATGGAATGGCGCAAGCTGTCCCAGGTCCTTTGTTCACATTTTCCAGTTACCTTGGGACGATGATGGAAGGAATACCTGGAGCTGTCATAGCGACAATTGCAATATTTCTCCCCTCGTTCTTGCTAATAGTCGCAGCTCTTCCATTTTTGAATGATTTACGAAAACGCGCAAGCTTTCAAGGAATATTAATGGGGGTAAACGCCAGTGTAGTAGGAATCTTGTTAGCGGCATTTTATGATCCGGTAATAAGTAGTTCTATCTTTGACACAACTGACTTCGCATTAGGTGTTATATTATTCGGCTTGTTAACTGTTTGGAAAGTACCAGCTTGGTTCATTGTGATAATTGGTGTGATAGGTGGATACCTTTTACAGGTGATCATGTAATCAGAATTCAGCACGTTAGGAAGTGATAGCGATTAGCACTTTATCACGGCGCTAACTGTCCGTAATACCTCTCCACTGATTGTAGTCTCACTTCATTTTTGCGGGGCTAGCTGAAATTGGTGGAGGATTAGCCTTATACGGTGTGATTGTTCCATTTCAGAGCTTTCTTTCGTTCGGAAGAGTGTATCCCGCATATGGCAGTGTTTTTATTATAGTATCTGTTCTGTCTGGCAGATGTTTCTGTTATGTATTTTTGCCCACGTCAATAAAAAAAGGGAAACAGAATCGCAAGCTTTTTTTATTGACTATATAAGCAAATTGTTATATGGTTATATACGAATAAAAAAAGAGGTGTCTTAACATGTTAAAAACAACGATGGAGATCGAAAAAGCGGCAATAATGTTGAAGCTGTTAGGTGATAAAACACGTTTGACAATGGTGAAACTGTTGGAACATAACGATTGTTGCGTATGCGAATTTGTGGAAATTTTCAATACCAGTCAGCCATCGATAAGTCAACACCTTCGAAAATTAAGAGACGTTGGGTTAGTGAAAGAAGAAAGAAGAGGTCAGTGGATTTTCTATTCACTGAACAAAAATAATGAGTATTATCCTTTTGTAGAACAACTTCTTATTCAACTACCTAATCAGGATCATAAATTAAAAGAACTAGAGGAAAAAGGAACACGCATTACGTGTTGTTAATGGGAGGGGAAGAAATTTGTCATCAATGGTCATACTTGCATCGGTAATCTTCATGGTCACGTTAGTATTCGTTATTTGGCAACCAAAAGGATTATCGATAGGATGGTCTGCATGTGGCGGAGCCATCTTAGCGTTATTAGTAGGAGTAGTTGGATTTAATGATGTCCTGGAGGTTACTGGGATTGTTTGGAACGCAACGCTTGCCTTTGTTGCAATCATACTTATTTCTTTGATTTTGGACGAAATTGGATTCTTTGAATGGGCGGCATTGCACATGGCTAGGGCAGCTCAGGGTAATGGCGTCAAAATGTTCGTTTATGTCAGTTTGTTAGGAGCAGTTGTTGCCGCCTTTTTTGCGAATGATGGAGCGGCATTAATACTAACACCAATTGTACTTGCGATGGTTCGTAATTTGGATTTTCAAGAAAAAATGGTGTTTCCATTTATTATGGCCAGTGGTTTTATTGCGGATACAACTTCTTTGCCATTAGTAGTCAGTAACTTAGTGAATATTGTATCAGCAGACTATTTCGGAATCGGATTTGTTGAATATGCGTCACGGATGATCATCCCGAATCTATTCTCGCTGGCAGCAACGATTGTGGTTTTATTAATTTACTTTGGGAAAAGTATACCGAGAAAATATGACCTTAGTCAGTTAAAGGAGCCGGTTGAGGCAATTAAAGATACCAGAATGTTTCGTCTTTCATGGTATGTGCTTGGTATCCTGCTGATTGGTTACTTTGTAAGTGAATGTATTCAAGTGCCTGTGTCCATTGTAGCTGGTATCATTGCTATTTTCTTTTTAATTATGGCTAGAAATAGTCCAGCAGTAAATACAAAATCAGTTGTCAAGGGTGCTCCATGGGAAATTGTGTTTTTCTCAATCGGTATGTATGTTGTCGTATTCGGTTTGAGAAATGCCGGACTTACTGACGTGTTAGCAAATGTTA
This sequence comes from Gracilibacillus salinarum, assembly GCF_022919575.1. Taxonomy (NCBI): domain Bacteria; kingdom Bacillati; phylum Bacillota; class Bacilli; order Caryophanales; family Bacillaceae; genus Gracilibacillus; species Gracilibacillus salinarum. The sequence goes on from NZ_CP095071.1 coordinate 3,355,379, forward strand.
TTGAGGCAAGTGCAGAACAAGGGTTATTTATTGCAACGATTTCGATGGGCTTTATAGCTGCTATATTATCTTCCATTATGAACAACATGCCTACTGTGATGATTGATGCTATCGCTATTGCAGAAACGAATACTTCCGGTGTGATGAGAGAAGCGCTGATTTATGCCAATGTGATTGGCTCTGATTTAGGCCCGAAAATCACACCAATAGGTTCATTGGCTACCTTATTATGGCTCCATGTATTATCACAAAAAGGGGTTAAAATATCATGGGGAACCTATTTTAAGACTGGAATTATATTGACGGTTCCGATTTTGTTTATCACATTAGTAGGATTATTTGTCACACTACTCATTCTATAATAAAGGAGATTCATGAATAATGTCTAAAAAAACAATCTACTTCTTATGCACAGGAAACTCATGTCGAAGCCAAATGGCGGAAGGCTGGGCTAAACAACATCTAGGGGATGACTGGGAGGTTTACAGTGCTGGAATCGAGGCGCACGGATTAAACCCTAATGCGGTGAAAGCCATGAATGAAGTCGGCATCGATATTTCTGACCAAAAGTCTGATATTATTGATTCGGAATTATTAAACAATGCAACATTAGCCGTAACACTATGTGGGGATGCTGCAGATAAGTGTCCCATTACACCAACATCCGTAAAACGGGAACATTGGGGTTTTGATGACCCGGCGAAAGCAGAAGGAACAGAGGAAGAGAAATGGGAAGTATTCCAACGGGTGCGTGATGAAATAGGTGAAAGAATCCAGCAGTTTGCAGAAGCGGGAGAATAATTCAAGATTTTAATTGAATTTGCCTAACATGCCATAGAAGATAGAACCCCTTTTGATCCATAGAAGTTCAAAAGGGTTCTTTTTTTTATAGGTTTAAAATATAGTACGGATTCCATAATAGAATCGAGCTTCCTCCTTTATGTGTGCAATTATGCACTACCTTTCCAAATACCGATACAATGTAGATTTACTGATACCTGTTTTTGTTTTTATTTCAGCTAATGTATAATTTTTACTTTGATACATACGAATTGCTTTTTTAACATTCTCATCTGCTTTTCTAGGTCTGCCTGAGTTAACTCCTTTTTCTTTCGCTTCGTGGAGTCCTTTTTTTGTTCTTTCACTAATCAAATCACTTTGAAAATGAAGTAAATGTTTTAACATCTCGGTAAAATAAATTCCTTTATCACTAGCTGTATCAATACCTTCTTGAATAGACTGCAGATAGGCACCTTTCATTTCTAGCGTTTCTAGCAGCTCCATTAAATGTCTTGTTGAATCAGCAAAAATATACAGTTTGGTTACAACAATTATGTCATCTTTCTCTATACTGTTCATCATTTCTTGTAATTTTTCTCTTTTTTTTGCAAAAGAATGTTCTTCGGTGAAAATTTTCTTGCAATTTATTCCGGACAAGTATGTGCTTTGAAACTCACAGTTATTGTCGTTATGATATGGTCTCATGTAGCCAATAATCATCAAGTTCACTCCTAATTTTCCTTGTGCTATTCATCATAACATGTTTAAATTTTTTAAGAATAGTTCCTAAAAAGGGTTACTTTTTGGGAATATAAGTGATAGAATGTTTTTTGTTGGTTGAAAAAACATTACGAATTTTGTTAAAACAAAATATATAATTGAGGTGAAAAAATGATACAAAATATAAAAAAACAATGGTTCTCTAATATTAGAGGCGATATTCTAGCTGGAATTGTTGTTGCTTTGGCTTTGATTCCTGAGGCAATTGCTTTTTCCATTATTGCAGGAGTCGATCCAATGGTAGGCCTGTACGCATCATTTTGTATTGCTGTAATCTTAGCTTTTGCTGGTGGAAGGCCTGGCATGATTTCTGCTGCGACCGGTGCAATGGCCTTGTTAATGGCTCCGTTAGTAAAGGAACATGGACTTAATTATCTGTTAGCGGCAACTGTTTTAACGGGTATCATACAGGTATTATTTGGTGTGTTTAAAATTGCCAAAGTGATGAAGTTTATTCCTAGAGCGGTTATGATAGGTTTTGTAAATGCACTAGCTATCTTGATTTTTATGGCACAAGTTCCACATTTTATCGGTATTTCAACAATGACTTATGTGTTTGTTGCTATTACGTTATTAATTGTCTTTTTATTGCCTAGATTTATTAAAATCATACCAGCTCCATTAATTGCGATCATTGTATTAACTACAATTGCTATTTATTCTAACACAGATTTAAGAACAGTAGGAGATCTTGGAGCCATCACGCAATCATTACCAGAATTCTTTATTCCTAATATTCCTTTCACATTGGAAACGGTGATGATTATTTTTCCTTTTTCGTTGGCTTTAGCTATTGTAGGATTATTGGAATCCTTGCTTACTTCATCTATTGTCGATGATATGACTGGAACAGATAGTGACAAAAATAAAGAAGCACGGGGACAGGGGATTGCCAACATTGTGACAGGATTCTTTGGTGGAATGGCAGGATGTGCCATGATCGGACAATCTGTTATTAATGTGAAATCAGGTGGACGAGGCAGATTATCTACTTTGATCGCTGGTCTGTTTCTAATGTTTCTAATTATTGTCCTGGGTGATCTTGTAGTTCAAATTCCAATGCCGGTGCTGGTCGGTATTATGATCATGGTCTCGATTGGAACATTTGATTGGTCTTCATTCTCTTATATAATCAAGGCGCCTAAGACAGATGCTGTCGTCATGCTAGTGACAGTAGGGATAGTTGTAGCAACTCATGACCTTTCTAAAGGAGTTATTGTTGGAGTGTTGTTAAGTGCTATTTTCTTTGTAGCAAAGATTTCCCATTTGAAGGTGAAAGAGCACGTTAAAAATGATGTATATTGGTATAAAGTAGAAGGCCAATTGTTTTTTGCATCTGTAGAAAATTTTGTAGAATCGTTTGATTATCAACAAACGAACGGAAAGATTATGATCGACTTTTCAAATGCACATGTGTGGGACGACTCTGGTGTCGGAGCTATTGATAAAGTGGTTTTGAAATATCGTGAAAAAGGTAACGAAGTAGAGATAAAAGGTTTAAATTCTTCCAGTAAGAAAATGGTGGATAAATTAGCGATATACCATAATGGGGATGCAAAACTATCTGCACACTAATTCAAATGGGGAGGAGAGTGCTAGGATGTACGAAAAAATTTTATTAGCGGTAGATGGATCTGAAAATTCGTTAAGAGCTGCGGATGAAGTGATTAAATTGGCTTCACTTGTAGAGGGCTGTTCCATTGAAGTTGTATATGTAGCTGATTTTTCTAAAGCCAAATCGGATATTTTACATTCAAAAGGGAAAGAAGAGCTCGAGGTTTCCCGAAAGAAAAAAATCCTGCCAATAGAAGAAATGTTGAAAGCACAAAATGTAGATTATCAGGCAATTTTTTTACATGGCGAGCCGGGCCCTACAATTGTAGATTATGCGAATCAACATAAATTTGATTTAGTTGTGATTGGAAGCCGAGGACTTAATGCTCTTCAGGAAATGGTCTTGGGAAGTGTAAGTCACAAAGTAATGAAACGAGTGAACTGTCCTGCTCTTATAGTAAAATAAACACATTAAAACAAATCGACTAATCCAGATACGTAAAGGTTAGTCGATTTGTTTTATTTAGAGAAAGAAACGATTTATTACATCATAAAATAAATCAATTTTTTTACAGTAAAATGCAGGAAGTAAAGACTCACTTATGGTATCCTTATAAAAAATGTAAATTGTTAGGATGTTGTGCTTGGAAATGAAAAAGCTGGAATCCGAAATTCGTTCATTGCAAAGACAATTATATGCATTGGGTAGAGAGACAAATCAGTATTCGAGCGGGGAAATCCTGAAACTCAGTAAGCGATTAGATGAAAAAATCATCCTGCACCAAAAAATGCAACTAAGTAAAAAAGAATAGATTTTTGTCAAACCCTGTCATAGTCGTCTGAATTCCGTTATACTTTCATTAACAGCAGCAATGAGGAGGAAGTGCATGAGAGCCTTAGATACCTACATACGAGATTCAAAACAGAATTGTGAACGAATCTATCAGATGGATCCTAATGACTTTCCTGTGTTGAAAGTAGATCTTAATGAGCAACAAATAGCATACAAAAAGCAATTGTACCAAAAGATGTTAAGTGTGGTTCGACACTTTATGAAGAAATTAATTCACTATATGGAAGGCATTCCAACCCTAATCATTACAACAGATAATGAAGGACATGTATTAGAGATTTACGGTGATGAAAGCATCAAACAAATGGTAGATTCACTTGGTATATCTTTAGGTGCCCAGTTTGAAGAGAAAGATGTTGGTACTAATTCGGTATCGCTAGCTTTGAGACATCAAGAGCCGATTGCACTGATCGGTAATGATCACTTTCATTACTGCTTATCTGAAGTAGCTTGCTATTCTGCTCCTTTTACCAATGGTAACTTAGTCGGAACGGTATCCATGATGACAATGATTAATTATGCTAGTAATTTTCATCTTGGTTTATTATCATCTGCCGTTGATACTATTGAAAGAGAAATACAGCTACAAGAAAAAAATCACAGTCTGCACTTATTAAATCAAGTGCTGGTAGATGCAACTCCTCTGGGAATCCTTATGACAGATAATGAGGGTGAACTGCTGGAATTTAATGAAAGTGCCGAAGATATAACTGGTATTTCCAAAGAATCGGTATTAGCTAACGGGATCGACGTCATTAGTAAAATCGCATCGTACATTTATCATGTAATGGAAACAGGGCAAAAAGTGGAAAACGCTGAATTTTCATTCCCTCTAGCAGAAAGCGAGGACTCAAAGCACCTTCTGCTTGATGTGTTACCGTTATTTGATGAGCAGCAAATGATTGGAACCTTTGCGCAATTTAGAGACATGACGCAATACCATGAATTGCAGCAGAAACTTATAGAATCTGAGAAATTATCAGCAATTGGTAAGCTAGGTGCGGGATTAGCACATGAAATAAGAAATCCTTTAACTTCGATCATCGGTTTGACGCAGTTGTTGAAGGAGAACAACCATCAGAATAAATACCTCGAAATTATTACAGCTGAGTTAGAAAGAATGAAAAACTTAGTTAATCAGTTTGTGTCCTTGGGTAAACCAACCGTTTTAGTAAGGGAACATTCTAATTTGAACGAATTAATTACGGATACAGTAGAATTAATGAATAGTAACGCACGCCTTCATAATGTAGATATTGACGTAGAATTAACCAAGAACGATACTTATGCTTACATTGACAAAGCTAAAATCAAACAAGTACTTATTAATTTTATTAAAAATGCTTTTGAAGCAATTTCAAGCGGCGGAACTATTCATATTCATTTAAATTCTGACATGAAAAGCAAAGAAGTTCATATTAAGATCATGGATAACGGAGAAGGCATGACGGAGGAACAGGTAGATAGTTTAGGAACACCTTTCTTTACGACAAAGGAAAGTGGCTTAGGGATGGGCTTACCTATCTGCTATGATATTATTCATTCACACGAGGGCCGCGTTCACATAGATTCAGAGAAAGGCAAGGGAACGAATATCTACCTTGTACTTCCTCTTGACCAATGAAAAAGGAATTTCTAATATACTTGCGAATGACCAGCTGAGTACCTGTCACTTAGCTGGTTAAGCGTCGTGATTCGGCAGAATAAATAAGCAAAGAAAGCAAAGAAGTAATCATGCTGAACATGGAGGTGGGTTCTTATAATATGGATTATGCTAGCGCTAGCCAAGCAGATAAAATATATCAAAATTACCACAATGCCAGACTGTTCTATTTTACATAATCCATATTATTGGTAGTTATATAAAATTTAAAACAAATAGAACCGGGCGGGTTATGCCCGGTTTTTTTATGTTAAGAATAAAAAGTATATAATCACTCTCATTAGCGAGATAAGAAAAGGAGACAAAAGTAGAAAGTACTATTGTGAGATTTGTATCGTTTAACGAAAAAGGAACCAAAAGTGGGAAGCAGTCACCCGAGATTTGTATCGTTTAATGAGAAAGGAACCAAAAGTGGGAAGCAGTCCCCCGAGATTTGTATCGTTTAACGAGAAAGGAACCAAAAGTGGGAAGCAGTCCCCCGAGATTTGTATCGTTTAACGAGAAAGGAACCAAAAGTGGGAAGCAGTCCCCCGAGATTTGTATCGTTTATCGAAAAAGGAACCAAAAGTAGGAAGCGGAACAACCAGATTTGTAGTGTTTAAAAAGAAAGAAGACAAAGGATGGGGGTGTTTCCCGGCACATAATCATTACAAAATGACGGCTATGTGCCACCTATCATAATCCATATTACAGGTAGTTGTATATTAAGTTAGGGCGTGTGAACTTTCACGGTTTTTCTACTTGTTCCCTCTTTTCAGCTTCATTGGAATATTCCCCCTGCAACGTTTATTACAATTAGATTAAAAATTTATAAAAACTGTTTAAATAAATGTAAAGGCTTACAAGTGTGTTTGTGATAAATTATAAAGCAGGCAAGATAAAGAAAAACACAAATTGAAAGGGGTTCCAAAATGAAAAAGTTTAGTTTACTCGCAGTACTTTTTGGTCTTATTTTATTTTTAGCTGCATGTGGTGGCGACGATACCTCCAGTGGGTCAGATGATGGTGGCGAATCTGCTTCCAAAGATCAACTGATCGGGGTTGCAATGCCGACCAAATCATCTCAGCGCTGGGTTGATGATGGTAATAACATGGTAGAACAATTAGAGGAATTAGGTTATGAAACAGATTTACAGTATGCAGAAGATGATGTCGATAAACAAATCGAACAAATCGAGAACATGATTGTAAAAGGAGCAGATGCGTTAGTTGTTGCATCAATTGATGGCACAGCTCTTACGAATGTATTGGAAAAAGCCAATGAGCAGGATATTCCAGTAATTGCGTATGATCGTTTAATTATGGAAAGTGAACATGTAACTTATTATGCAACGTTTGATAATTTCCAAGTTGGTGTATTACAGGCTTCCTATATTGAAGAAACACTTGATCTGGCAAATGCGGAAGGCCCTTTTAACATTGAACTATTTGGCGGATCTCCGGATGATAACAATGCGTACTTCTTCTGGGATGGTGCAATGAGTATTCTTCAGCCGTATATTGACGAGGGTAAATTAGTCGTACAAAGTGGTCAAACCGATTTTGAACAGGCAGCAACGATGCGATGGGATGGCAACACAGCTAAATCCCGTATGGAGAATATTTTAAGCAGTGCTTATTCTGGTGGTGAAACAGTAGATGCTGTACTTTCTCCGTATGATGGTATCAGCCGTGGAGTAATTCAGGCGCTTAAAGGTGTAGGTTACGGTTCAGGAGATTTATCATTACCAGTAATCTCTGGTCAGGATGCGGAGTTAGCTTCGATTAAATCGATTATCGCTGGTGAACAAACACAAACGGTATTTAAAGATACACGTGATTTAGCGGCCGTGGCGGTGGATATGACAGAATCTGTTTTAAATGATGAAGAAGCAGAAGTAAATGATACGGAAACGTATGACAATGGAGTGAAAGTAGTACCGACTTATCTGGTAGAGCCTGTATCGGTCGATATAAATAACTATCAAGAAGTGGTTATGGACAGTGGCTATTATTCAGAAGACGAATTAGAATAAGCAAAAGTTTTCTAAGCAGAATTTAGTGGTGGTCACTGGTCACCACTAAATTCATTCCATCAAGGTGGTGAAAGTATGTCTGACTATATTTTAGAAATGAAAAATATTACGAAAACCTTCCCAGGTGTGAAGGCTTTAGATAATGTGAATTTACAGGTGCAACAGGGCGAAATTCATGCACTTGTAGGTGAAAATGGTGCGGGAAAATCAACCTTAATGAAGGTGTTAAGTGGTGTCTATCCAACCGGCAGTTATGAAGGATCGATCTTGTTCGAAGGCTCAGAATGCCATTTTAAAAATATCAAACAAAGTGAGAATTTAGGGATCGTTATTATTCATCAGGAGCTGGCATTGAGTCCTTACCTGTCCATAGCAGAGAATATCTTTCTTGGAAATGAACGGCAATCGAATAAAATTATTAAATGGCAGGACACCTTTGCAGAATCTAAAAAACTATTAGATAGAGTGGGCCTCAAGGATTCTCCCGAAACTTCGGTGATGGATATCGGGGTAGGGAAGCAACAGTTAGTGGAGATTGCTAAGGCGTTATCTAAAAATGTAAAGCTGTTGATACTCGATGAGCCGACAGCCGCATTAAATGAGACCGATAGTGAGAACTTGTTAAATTTATTGCTGGAACTGAAACAACAAGGCATTGCTTCGATCTTAATTTCTCATAAATTAAATGAAGTTTCCTATGTCTCTGATTCTATTACGGTACTTCGTGATGGCCAGACAATTGAGACGCTTGATGCCAAAGAAGAAAAAGTATCCGAAGAACGTATTATTAAAGGAATGGTTGGCCGTGAATTAACGAGCAGATTCCCGGATCGTAAGCCACAAATAGGTGATACATTGCTGGAAGTAAGGAATTGGGACGTTTATCATCCTCAACAGCATGATCGTAAAATGATTGATAATGTCAATTTTCACATTAAAAAAGGCGAAATTGTCGGTATTGCCGGATTGATGGGTGCTGGACGAACCGAGTTAGCGATGAGCATTTTTGGGAAGTCCTACGGAAAAAGGATATCAGGTGAATTATATAAAAACGGAAAGCAAATCGAAGCCAATACAGTCTCGCAGGCAATTGAGAATGGGATTGCCTATGTTTCGGAAGATCGCAAGACCTATGGCTTGAATTTAATAGATGATATCAAACGTAATATTACGTTATCGAATCTGAAGCGCATTTCTAGATCATCGGTTATTGATGAAAATAAAGAAATTATTGAGGCGCAAACATTACGGAAGAAACTAAATATAAAAACACCGACATTAGAGCAATTGGCTGGCAACTTAAGTGGTGGAAATCAGCAAAAAGTAGTCTTAAGTAAATGGATCTTTACTGAGCCGGAAATATTGATTTTGGATGAACCAACGCGAGGTATTGATGTAGGGGCGAAATTTGAAATTTATACGCAAATAAACGAATTGGCGCAGCAAGGTTTGGCAGTACTTGTCATATCCTCTGAATTACCGGAAGTATTAGGGTTATCAGATCGGATTTATGTGATGAATGAAGGACGGTTAACCGCTGAGCTGCAAAAAGAAGAAGCAGATCAAGAACACGTCATGCGCTATATGACTGGAAGTGGGGGAACAAACGATGCAAACGTTAATTAATTTGTTTCGAAATAATATTAGAGAATACGGCATGATTATTGCACTTGTTCTAATTACGGGGCTCTTTTTTATTTTAACTGAAGGAATCAACTTAAAGCCATTAAATTTGACGAACTTAATCCTGCAAAATGGTTTTATCCTTGTATTAGCAGTAGGTATGGTGCTGGTCATTATCACTGGGAACATTGACCTTTCGGTAGGGTCGATTGTAGCCTTTATTGGTGCGATTGCTGGTGTACTCATTATCAATATGGATGTTCCGGTATGGCTGGCTGTTTTGATTGCGATCGCTGCGGGTGCGTTAATTGGTGTATGGCAAGGCTTTTGGATATCGTATGTCGGTATACCGTCATTTATCGTAACCTTAGCGGGGATGTTAATATTCCGTGGATTGACATTATGGTTGCTTGATGGTCAATCTTTGGCACCTTTTCCAGATTCATTTCAAAAAATAAGTAGTGGATTTGTTCCGGATTTATTTGGTGGCGGTGATTTTCATATCTTCACCATGATTTTATCTGTTATCTTATCGCTTGTTCTCATTTATTTAGAATTTAATAAAAGAAAAACACAATTACAATACAACTTTGAAGTAGTGCCACTTTGGGTGAGTATTACGAAGATTGCCTTGTTATTGCTCGCTATAAACTGGTTCGCATATCAGTTAGCTTTAAATAAAGGGATCCCTACTGTTCTGATTATTGTACTGGTACTTATTATCATTTATACCTTCGTCATGAAAAACACGGTAATGGGTCGACATATTTATGCAACTGGTGGTAACAAAAAAGCGGCAGATCTATCTGGTATCAAAACCAAACGCGTGGTGTTCTGGGTATTTGTGAATAATGGTGTTCTGGCTGCATTAGCAGGCTTAATGTTTGCTGCGCGTCTTAACTCGGCAACACCAGCGGCAGGCGATATGTTAGAACTTGATGCGATTGCAGCCGTATTTATCGGTGGTGCATCGATGGCTGGTGGTGTAGGTACCGTAATAGGGGCAATTGTTGGTGGTCTCGTCATGGGTGTTATGAACAATGGTATGTCCCTAATCGGCATCGGTATTGACTGGCAGCAGGCCATTAAAGGGATGGTCTTACTAATCGCCGTTGGATTTGATGTGTACAACAAGAATAAAGGGTAAGTAGTATAAGAACCGCATGAAAAATAATCATGCGGTTCTGTTAACAATGCGTGAGCTTCGTTATTCTTTCAGTTTTCTTTTGGTTTTTACCAACTGTTGAAACTCATCCTCTAAATCTTGAGAAGGTTCTATACTTAATCGGCTTAAGACCTCGGTAATTCTCGTTTCGATTGCCAGTAATTGATCCTGCTTATATTTTTTTTCATCTGAGAGATTTGCTTGCTTTTGAAGGTCTTGATAGCTTCCTCTTCTATCGTGCACTTGTTTGTCCTGGATTGTGAGTAGTCTCGTTGCAATTTTTTCTGCAAAACGACGGTCATGGGAAACAAATAGTAGTGTTCCTTCATATTCAATCAACAGCTGTTCCAATGATTCCATTGCTTCGATATCTAAAAAGTTGGTGGGTTCATCCAGTATTAACGTATTGCTGTTACTTAGAAAAACTTTGGCTAACGTAACCTTTACCCGCTCACCCCCACTTAGTACGTGGACTTTTTTGTGTACGTCATCACGATAGAAATGAAGACGTGCTAAAACGGTACGGATCAAGGTTTCATCTTGTAGCGACCCTTCCTTTACATTTTCTAAAATGCTTTTGTCGAGATGTAACAAAGAAAGGTCCTGTTTGAAATAAGCGATTTGACAAGCTGTTGAAATATGAACGCCTTCTCTATTTGTCATTATTTTATTTAATAACGTCGTTTTGCCACTCCCATTCATTCCTGTGATAGCTACTTTATCTCCATGTTTTATTTGGAAATTTGCCTTATTCCAGAGCGCGCGATTACCTATCGTACCATCGAGATTTTCTGCTTGTATCAACATTTTATTCGTTAATTTGTGCTGGTTAGGCAAGGTCATTTTTAACGCCTTTTCTTCAAATGGCTTTTCGACTTTTTCCAGTTTTTCTAATCGCATTTCCAAAGCTTTCGCTGTTTGCTGCAACTTTTTTTGTTTTTTGGCAAAGTACGGTTTTGCACCTGTTATGCTCGCTTCAGAAGCACTGACATTTTTCGGTTTTTTTGTTGCTCGATTGGCTTTTTCTGATTTGAGTGTTATTGCTTTTTCTAACTGTTGTTTCTTGTCTTGGTATTTTTGATAGGCAAGCTGCTGTTGCTCTAACTCTAAGTCTTTTTGCTCTTTGTATTGCTGATAGTTCCCTTTATATTCCTGCAATTTACCTTGATCAATTTCCCAAATCTTATTGCAAACGTGATCAAGGAAGGCTCTGTCATGCGAAACGACGATAAAAGCACCTTTCCAATAACGTAAAGTTCTTTCTACCCATTCAATATGCTTGGTGTCCAAGTGGGTGGTTGGCTCATCTGCCAGTAACAGCTCTGCCTGATTTGCAAAGGCTTGCTGAATATATCGCTGTGTTGTTTCGCCGCCACTTTTTGTTCCGGATTGCGCTTTTAACTGTGGCAAAAGTTCCATGCTGGTGTAATTCTTTATTTCCCCTTTTTCGGCGGGGTGCAGTCCGATCAGTGTTTTTAATAACGTAGTTTTTCCAGTCCCGTTTTTTCCAATTAATCCAATATGGTCGCCTTCCTGAACTTCAAGATGGTCGATCTCTACTAAAACATTAGCCTGAACGGAAATTGTTACATCCTTTATTTCTAGTATCATCACGTCACTCCTGTTTAAAGGAGGTAAAGAAAAACCTCCATATTCTGTGCATACAGAATAGGAGGCCACTTTACAAAAGTCGATGCCGCTATAAACGTGTCTGGTGATTCAACCAACACATTATGATGGTGACCTGTTGAAGTACCAATCCTATTCTGTATATTGTTCATAAAGACAGACTGCACCCTTTGGCAGATAGCGTTCTTTATGAAAATATCTTCGAGAAATAGGATTATAACTTCATTGTTATAGGCTCACCCTTTCGTTATTCGTTACAGTTAGTTTATATAATTGTGTGAAAGAAGTCAATGCTCGATTATTAAACGGTTGAAGAGGAGTCCTCAAACTTGACCTTGAATTTGCAGTGATTATCACCATCAGTCTTGCATTGGGTTCGTTCAATGTTCTCTGTACCGAGCACTTGTTTAAACATATTCGTTTCGCACTGGCAAGCGACATTATATGCTCTGGCAACGGAAAAAATCGGACAGTTATATTCCACCATTTCAAAGTGCAGGTCATCTTCCTGTTTTAATTCAGCCATATAGCCTTTTTCATTCTGTATGTTGATCATATGCTGCATTTTTTCTTTTGGTGTATAAGTTGTAAGAAATGGTCCGTATTGACTTGACTGTCTGGCTTCCCGATTTTTAAACAATTGTGTTACGGCATCCTTTCCGTACGTTTCTTCGATATCTTTTAAGAATTCCATGCTGATCGTTTCATAATTACTGGGAAAGAGCCGTTTGCCTTTTTCCGTTAAATGATACCTCTGTAAAGGTCTGCCGATTTCTTTCTTTACATGCGTATAAGTAACAAGGCCGTCTTTTTCTAAAGTGGTTAAATGTTTTCGAATCGCCATATGGGTAATGTTGATATGGGTAATGATTTCATTGACAGACAAGCTTACTTCTTTTTTAAGGATTTCTAATATCTGATCTTTTGTCGTTTGTTTGTATGCGTGCATCGGCTACCTCCTAACCAGTTGTTTAAGTCTCCGAAAAAGTAATCATACAATCCATTATACTACAAAGCATAGAAGAAGAAAAAAGATTGCGAATTTTCTAAAGCGTTTTATTTGATTAAATGAAACGTCTCGTATAATCTAGAAGTATAACTTTTTATACTATATGGTATAAAAACAAATTAAGGAGGAATTACATATGGGGAAATTTACATTACCAGCCTTATCATTTGCGACAGATGCATTAGAGCCGCATATTGATCAAACAACAATGGAAATTCATCATGGGAAGCACCATCAAACGTACGTGGATAAATTAAACGCAGCAATGGAAGGGCAAGATCAGCTGGCAGACAAAAGTTTAGCCGAATTATTAGCTGATTTAGAGAGTGTACCCGATTCTATTCGAACTGCAGTAAGAAATAATGGTGGCGGTCATTTTAACCACACCTTATTCTGGGAAGTAATTGCGCCTGGTACAATTACAGCGCCAGCGGGAGCGCTTGCTGATGCGATTAATGCGAAGTTTGGTAGTTTCGATCAATTTAAAGAGGAGTTCTCTAATGCAGCAGCTACGAGATTTGGTTCTGGCTGGGCTTGGTTAGTAGTGAATGGTAATGGTGAGCTTGAAGTAACGAGTACACCAAATCAAGATAACCCTATTTCAGAAGGTAAGACTGCTATTTTAGGTATTGATGTTTGGGAGCATGCCTATTATTTACATTATCAAAACCGCCGACCGGAATACATTGATAATTTCTTCCATGTAATTAATTGGGGTGTGGTTGCAGAGAAATATCAAGAGGCTGTAAAATAGGAGATGTGCCATAAGTGAAAAGGTAGTTTTGCTATCTTTTCTCTTTTTCATAATCTGAGAATATCTAAAAAAGTCTCTCAGATTATGAAGCAGACGTGGTAAAATGAATAGGAACAAAGAAAATGCAGCCTTTTGTCATTATTTGACGATAGGTGGTATTTTCTATTGTAAGGGGGTATACAATATGGCATTTGTAATCACTGGGCCATGTGAAACAGAGAAAGCAGGAGAGTGTGCGACAGTTTGTCCTGTTGACTGTATCGAAGAGGGGAAAGACCAGTTTTATATTGATCCGGACATTTGTATTGATTGCGGCGCATGTGTGGCAGTATGCCCGGTAGACGCAATTGTAGAAGAATATGATATGACGGTAGAAGAAGAGCCCTATTTGGAAAAAGCAGAGGCCTTTTTCAGTAAATAAGAAATTATAGAGCGGATAAAGCGGACAGACAGGTATCGTTTTCTCCGCTTTCTTTTTTGTTCACAGAATTTTCACTTATGAGCCTTCTTTTATTTTGGTATACTGATCTCCGGTAAACAGAGAAAGGATGATAAGTAATGCCAACAAATAAAAAGGAAAGTATCATTTTCGGGACGATTATGTGCTTTGGCATGGTTGCTGTTATGGCGACTTATAATTTACTGATGGCAGGCAATATTGAGGATCTAACGGCATCGATTGTTTTGGGAGAAGTGATGATCGGATTTATTATTGCGCTTTTCTTAGATTTATTTATTGTAGGGCCACTAGCAAAGAAAGTAACATTAGCCATTCCCTTTGATAAATCGAAAAAAATATATTTTGTCTTATTCATGTCTTTATTTATGATTATCGGAATGGTGTTTTTTATGTCCATGTTTGGTTTGGCTATGTCTTATATCAGCGGTGCTGAACACGATCAATCGATTCTCAGTGAATATTTACACATCTACGCGATGAACTTTGTCGTTGCATTTCCGCTGCAGCTGGTAGTCATGGGACCGTTAGTGCGTCTTATCTTCACTAAATGGATTCAAAAAAATCCGGTTCCGGTAAACGGATAAGAGACAAACAAAAAGCCCGGGAAATCCATCCTGGTCATTACAAAAAGCCGAACATAACACGAATGTAAATAACACTCGTCTATGTTCGGCTTTTGCGTTGTATGAATATACTGTGAAGTAACAGGAAGCGCGAAATATAGGTATCGTGATCAGCTGGGAGACCATTTTGACATGCTTTGTCTGCTAGAATGCCACTCCGTCCAACCACTCCGCGTCCCACAGGACGCGGAGTGGTTGGCCGGAGCGATATCATAGCACATGAAATCGTTCAAAATGACTTCAACGCTTGTTAGCATGAAGAAATCTCGCTAAATTGTCATTACTGCGCAGTATGCTTCTACTGTGTAGTATTAGTAATTGCATCGATATAAAATGTTGTTCATTTTTCAATTTCACGTTTGTGTGCTAGCTTAGCCTAATGCCACGTCCAAAATCATCATCAGGACGAAGCCGATCATTAAGCTCATGGATGCCAGGTCTTTATTGCCTTGTTCCTGAGAGCTAGGGATAACTTCTTCTGCTACAACAAAAATCATGGCACCTGCTGCGAAGCTTAAGGCATATGGTAATAAGGGCTCGAAAAAGGAAACGGCAAAAGCACCAATGACAGCGGCCATCGGCTCCACCATACCGGAAAATTGTCCGTAAAAAAAGCTTTTTCTGCGTGACATGCCCTCTCCGCGTAATGGCATGGCAACAGCAACTCCTTCAGGAAAGTTCTGGATACCGATACCAATCGCTAGTGTAATCGCACCAGCTAACGCCGCCTCTGTTCCCCCGTTTGCAAGTGCGCCAAAAGCAATCCCCACTGCTAAACCTTCGGGGATGTTATGCAAAGTAATGGCAAGAACTAATAATGTACTTCTTTTTTGTTTTTTGGCTGCAAATCCCTCCGCTGTTTGCACCTTGGCATTCGGGTGAAGGTGGGGAAGAATTTTATCGATTCCCCATAAAAAGACACCGCCTAGCATAAAACCAAATGCGGCAGGGAACCAAGATCCAATAGCATTATCTTTTGACGATTCGATTGCAGGAGCAAGCAGTGACCAATAGCTGGCAGCAATCATGACACCACCGGCAAATCCTAACATGCTATCTAGTAATTTTTGATTAATGGTTTTGGTGGCAAAAACAAGTGTAGCCCCTAAAGCTGTCATTCCCCATGTGAATATAGTAGCGATTAAAGCTTGCATCACGGGGTTAAAATCTTGAAAGAACTCTAACATCAAAGTGACCTTCTTTCCAAGTATTCGATTTCTTTATCACGACGCTAACCGTCCGTACTATATCCCCCGCTTCAAGATTCGAGAGATAAAAAGAAGCTAAGTGGTGGATAAATGGACGATAACTTCCTGATAAGTTTCGCTAGCAATCAGTAGGGATCAAAAACCTCCCACTGATTGAAGTCTCACTTTATCTATTAACTTAACGTATCATCTATTGTGGGAACAGGCAATAAAAAAAGCCTCTCATTATTTAATGAGAAGCTGAATATCCTTCTAGAAATTACCAGGATCAAGCATTTCCAACATTTCTCCCATTACTTCGTGGATAACGATCGTGTCTTCGACCAGGGCTACTTCGATTCCTAGTTTTTCCGTAACGGGAGCTACTTCAACTGCCCGAGCAAGATCATCCATGTAGATAACGGAAGGAATCCTGCCTAATTGTGTAACAAACTTAATAAATGTTTCCTGGGCCAACTCCGTATTAATCATTTGAAGCATGTTATAGTAAACAGCTGTTTTGGTTTCTGGATCAGTGGATAAAACAATGAAAGGAATATACGGTCTAGAATCAGCTTGCATTTGTACTGGTTCTGGAAACGGAACAACCCCATATTCCAGTTCTGATTGGTCTTTCGGTAATTCTCTTTTCATTCTTGCTAATTCTACCTCTGAGATAGTCAGCGAAACTGGCTGTATTTCTTTTGTCTGCTCGTAATTTTCTATTCCATTAATAGTCGTGTCGATCCATTGCCCGTCCTTTGAAAGTGTTAGTGCATACCAGTTATCCATTTGATCTGGAATCGTTAGTTTCTTTTTGGCGGCCTTTTGTAATACATTCCACAAAGCAGGGAAAAGTTCCTGCAAGAGCATAGCTTCCTCTTTGTCAATATACCAAGGATGATAGGCTGGTTTATAGCTGACAAAGGATGGCCATTGATTCTTGCCACGATACTTTTTATCGGCTTGCTTAATGACCTTATACTCTTCTGGGTCCAATTCATCACGGTTTACTAGATTTAATACAATGGATCTGGTATAAAGAATGGTCGTCAGATAACCAGGCTGCATCTCCTGTGTTAGAGTAGCGCATAGTGCTTTTAGTCCTTCTTCACCAACATAAGTGGATATTCCGAAATGTTGTCCGCCAGCACCCATGATCGAACAATAACAATAGTCTTTAATAGATGGAATCCAAATCGCAATAATCTGATCATCGTGTAAAAAATGCCATGGCTTTAGTTGTTTGAATCTATCAACCCATGCATAAAGTGATTGCCAATCTTCAGGGGAAGGGTATTCAACAGGAGTTTCTTCTGCGAATCCTTGTGTTTGCAGGATGGCTAATTCCTGGTTCACAAATTCTTCTAATTCACCCTCTGCCCAATCTTTTTCCATAAACTCATCACTAAAGCCCATATTGTCTTCCCCTGGACCGATGCCGGTTGCCTGTATGCATACCGGTGAGAGGTTAGGGTTTATGTTTCCTTTTTGGTCTTCTAAAGTGATTTCATGTTCCCAATTATCACCAAAATCATAGAGGTAGGTTAAGCTATCATTTGTTTGATGAAAGATATCACCAAGCATGACTTCCTCATCATTTCGCTCATCTCCAGCAGCTGGTATATCCAGCCCTTCGATAAAAGGTTTAATAGTGAGAGGTTTGTCACTTATTCCTGTTGTATTGAATGCATACAGGTGCATAGCTTGCCATTGAAAAGCTAATTGGATCGTATCATGCAATTCTCTGAAACTGCTTCTATCATCAATTATAATTGTGCGCTGTACAAGTGGCTTGTAATCTTTTAAAGAGATCTTTAACTGTAGCAATACCAAGATACTCCTTTCTCTTTATCCATTTGATCAAGCTTAACATACCGAAGAAAAAAGCGATACCAGCAGACATTTAAAGCGCTGATACCGTCTATTTAAGTTGATAGTTTTATTAGTATACCGGCAGAATGTTAAGCCAATCTCAATCTTATGTAAAAAAGAAGAGCGACTAAGGAAAAAGTATCAGATAGTTCAGAATAGAAACATAACAAGCAATTGACAAAGAAAAAGATAGCGCTTATAATCGAATGAGACGAAATTGATAATCATTATCAGTTTTGATGTGAGCGGGGAGGATATTATCTTGACACGTATAACGGCTGAACAGTTGAATGTCGGATATGGAGAAAAGTTAATTGTAAAAGATACCTGTATACAAATACCGGATCATAAAATAACCACCATTATCGGTGCAAATGGTTGTGGAAAATCAACTTTATTAAAAGCATTAACTAGAATTTTAAATCCGCAATCAGGCAGTGTAATGCTTGATGGGAAATCGATAGATAAAGAAGATACGAAAGCATTAGCGCGAAAGATGGCGATATTGCCACAGGCACCAGAGCTGACCAATGGCTTAACCGTTGGTGAATTAGTTTCCTATGGCAGATTTCCGTACCAGTCAGGGTTAGGGAGACTCTCAAAGAAAGACCATGATGTCATCAATTGGGCGTTGGAAGCTACCAATACGATTGCTTATAAATATGAAACGGTAGACTCGTTATCCGGTGGTCAACGTCAGCGTGTATGGATAGCGATGGCACTTGCGCAAGAGACAGAGATCATTTTCTTAGATGAGCCGACTACATATCTTGATATGGCTCATCAATTAGAAGTGTTAGAACTGTTGGAGCATCTCAACAAGACGTCGGGAAGAACGATCATCATGGTGTTACATGATATTAACCAGGCTGCTCGTTTTGCTGATAACATTATTGCGATGAAGAATGGATCAGTCGTGCGAGCTGGTGATGCAGAAGAAGTTGTCTGCTGTGACGTGTTACAGGAAGTGTTCCACATTAATGCTTGTGTAGCACGAGATCCATGGACGAATAAACCGATGTGTGTCACCTATAATCTAAGGCAGGCTATGCAAGAATCGAAAGCAAACTAGCGGAAAACCGTCGCTTTACCTTTGTTAAGTGATAGTTGTGCGGAAATAGTGCATGAACGGGAATTCCATTGTGAATTCCCTTTTGTTGTTTTTAGGGGGGATTAGAATGCAATATGTGAGGAGATTGCCACTTTCGATTAAATGGGTATTGTTTTTAGTTATCTTTGTAGCATCTTTTGTTGTTTCCATGGTATATGGGGCAGCTGACATTCATTTGCGTGATTTGTGGCAAGCATTAACGATGTCTGTAGAGACGGAGAAAGCATTAATCTTATATGAGTTACGCTTGCCGAGAGAAATCGGTGCTATTTTTGTTGGAGCGGGACTGGCAGTAGCCGGAGCTATTATGCAAGGATTGACAAGAAATCCGTTGGCAGATCCAGGTCTGCTAGGGTTGACAGCGGGTGCTAATTTAGCATTGACGATTGCATTGGCTTTTCTGCCTTCTGCTGGTTATCTCGGTTTATTAATTGCTAGTTTCATAGGTGCAGCGCTAGGGGCTACGCTTGTGTTCGGTATCGCTTCTGCCAAAAAAGGAGGATTCTCACCTTTTCGCATCGTTTTAGCTGGAGCTGCTATTACGGCATTTTTAACAGCGATAGCAGAAGCGATAGGACTTTACTTTCAGTTATCAAAAGATGTATCAATGTGGACCGCAGGCGGATTAATTGGTACAGCGTGGGCGCAATTGCAATGGGTAGTTCCCGTCATAGTGATTGCTTCTGTGCTGGCTTTTGTTCTGTCAAGACAGTTAACTATCCTTAGTCTTGATGAGGAAGTAGCGATTGGCCTTGGGCAGAAGGTAGGTCGAACGAAGGCACTATTATTTGTCATTATCATTTTACTAACAGGTGGATCTGTCGCCCTTGTTGGTAATCTCACGTTTGTCGGATTAATGATCCCTCATATGGTCAGAGCGTTCGTGGGTACGGACTATCGTGTGATTTTGCCGGTCTCTGTGGTGTTTGGTGCAAGCTTTATGTTACTAGCAGATACTATTGCACGTACAATTAATGCACCATTTGAAACACCGGTTTCTGCAATTGTTGGCGTATTTGGATTGTGCTTTTTCTTAATTGTTGTGAAAAAAGGGGGTAAGGAGATCGCATGATACACCCTATGTTGTTAAGAAAACAGAAATGGCTTCTGCTTATCTCTATTTTATCCATCATTGTGATTGCTTTTGTCAGTCTCGGACTGGGATATTCGTCAGTTGGTTTCTCACGGATTCCTGCAATTCTATCCGGTGATGGAACGTTTAAGGAAAATTTTGTCGTGTTTTCGTTGCGCTTGCCGAGAATTGCGATTACTATTTTGGCCGGAATGGCACTTGCCTTATCCGGTGCCATTCTGCAAGGTGTTACCAAAAATGATCTGGCTGACCCTGGTATTGTTGGGATAAATGCTGGGGCAGGAGTAGGGGTAGCGATCTATTTCCTGTTTGCTCCAATTGATGCCAATAGTTTTGTTTACTTACTTCCTATTGTTGCCTTTGTGAGTGCTTGTATGACAGCTTTTTTGATTTATATATTCTCCTATGAAAAGAAAGTAGGTCTGCATCCTGTTAAATTTGTCCTGGTAGGTGTTGGGTTTTCAATGGCTTTATCCGGACTGATGGTGGTGCTCATCTCATCTGCTGAAAGGGAAAAAGTCGATTTTATCGCGCAATGGCTGGCGGGTAATATATGGGGGGATGATTGGCCGTTTGTACTAACGTTATTACCATGGCTTCTTCTGTTAGTGCCAATTACCTTTTTTAAAAGTAATAATCTCAATATCCTGAATCTTGATGAAAAAGTGGCTGTTGGTGTTGGAATGAATAAAGAGAAGGAAAGATGGAAGCTGATTATTATGGCAGTTGCATTGGCGGCAGCAGCGGTATCTGTCACTGGTGGCATTTCTTTTGTCGGCTTAATGGCTCCTCATATTGCAAAATCACTCGTTGGTCCTAGGCATCAGCTTTTTATGCCGGTGGCACTTGTGCTTGGAGGATTATTGTTACTTATAGCGGATACAGTTGGCCGTAATGTATTGGAGCCGGACGGGCTTGCAGCTGGTATAGTAACCGCACTGATCGGCGCTCCTTATTTTATTTATTTAATGTTAAAAAAATTGTGAGCAGACAGAGTTAGTAGGGGGAATGGGAGCAATGTTTATTTGCTCTCATTCCTTTTTTATAAGCAAAGAAAGTATATAAGTACAGTCGTAGAAGTAATCATGCTGAATAGGAAGATAGGTTCCTATAATATGGATTATGTCAACTAAGGCTATATGGCAAAACGGTCATTTTGAAATATTTTGTCTGCGTTGCAAAGCTCCGGAAATAGGCTCCGCGTCCTGTGGGGCACGGCTTCAGCTAACTTAGGAAAGAAAATTCTTTTCTTTCCTAAGTGGATCTTCAGCTCGCGCTGATCCCACGGGAGTCTCCGCCTATTTCCTACGCTTTAGGGAAGTTCTACAACGTATGGAACAGCTAAAAGCAGTGGTTCTAGGCATTATGTTATTCAAAAGCTGATATTTATGGTGTGATCAATATGCTAGTAATTCCGAAAGTTGTAGAGCAAACATCCTAGCGTAGGCCAACCACGTAGACTGATATGAACGAAACTGTCAAGGCCCTCTCGCAAACAATGGAAAGTTTCTAATTTTGGGCAACCTTAAGCTAAGAGTCTATGTTGGCTCTTTTTTTAAATACTATTCAATAAGCAGAGATATGCAAAATATCTCCTTCTTCTTAGCTTACCAACTTCTCCTCTCCTATCAAAAGGATTGTCAAGTGTTCTCCTTGACGATCCTTTTGATAGGAGAGACACTTATGCAAAGCTAAGAAATAATGGGATTCACCCTTCCTTTTCAGTTATAAAGGAGGTGAACACACGGCATGAAGGCAAAAATTCTCTGCTCCGATTGGCATACTGATATCCGTGGGTTCTCACATTTTATCTTTCCGTTTCAGGATCTGTCACGAACTCCTGGCGTGCGTTCACTATTAAAACATAGCTAGCACAAGTCTACGTCGTGCGTTATCCTTTACGGTTTTTATCTTTGCCTTCAAGCCCTATATTCATTTCCTTTTATTACAGATCACTTCTTCCTTTTATTCGCGCATGCCTACTTTAATGATTACGTAAATTCATTAGTTGGTTCGTTGGCAATTGCCCATATGAAACCTGCCAACTCTCTCCCAATAGCTGTGATAACTTTACCACTTTCTTTTCCTCGTCGCATTAGTCGGAAATACTTCTTATGCAAGCGTTGTTGGGCATTCCACGAAATAGTTGTAACATTAGCTGGTTGTCCTTTTTGTCTCTTTGCCAACTCTCCTTTCACGGCAGGTGAATAACGATAACTCCATGCAGCCTCAATCAAAAGCCTTCGAACATGTCTATTTCCTGTTCTCGTTATATTACCTTGCTTCCGTATATACCCGCTGGAACTTTCCATCGGCACCAAACCTGTGTAGGCCATAAATTGGCTGGCTTTTTGAAAGCGTTCAAATGAACCGACTTCTGCCACTAAACTAGTTGCGGTGATTAAGGCTACACCTCGAAGTGACATAAGTTTTTGAATCATGGGGCATGTACACCATTTTCGGCTTCTTCTTTAATAATCTTTTCTAATCGCTTTAATCGTTGTTGAGATTCCCTAAGTTGTTGCACATATTCTTGGAATATGCTCCTTGATGTTAATCGTTTAAATGTTAAGGTGTGAAGCCATTCCCAATATCTCACACTCCATTTTCTGACTCCTTCCGGTTCTTTTCTTCCATTTCTAAGAAGAAAATGGTTCACTCTATGTTTGGCTCTTTTTTCATCTTCCTTCACATCTTCACGTCCCCGAACTAAATCACGTAAAGCCTCATCATCTTCCGTGGGGACAAAAATCGGTGTTAATTCCCCTGCGCGATAAAGGGTTGCCAGATTTAAAGCATCTCGCTTATCGGTCTTCACCTTATCACCAGGTTTCTGAGGGATTAAGGATGGCGCAATAACTTCGCAAGGGATATCCAAATGTGTAAGCAATCGATAGAGTCCATACCCAACAGCTCCGGCCTCATAACAAACTTGAAGCTCTGCGGATTCTCCTAATTTCTTCATTATCTTATCAATGGCTCCTACCGTATAGTCAATCATCCCAATATACCTTGGTTTAGAACGTCCTTCATCCGCAACGGCTACTGCTATTTTCTCTTTCGATACGTCTAATCCTACATATTTTGTGTTATACTTCATGGTACTAGCTCCTTTCGTATTTTAGCTCTGATTTGGGTTTTCATTTCATTTACGCTATACCCGGATTAACCTTCGATAATACGAAAAGGGGCTAGTTTCGTTCATAATAACTCCCGCGGGATTATGCAGGTGCTGAAGATCCACTTTGTGAAGTGATCTTCTTCACAAAGTTAGCTTCAGCCGTGCCCCGCAGGACGCGAAGTGGTTGGCTGGAGCGGTATCCTAGCACATGAATCCTTTCAAAATCACCACTAAGCAGCTAGTTAACATAATCCACATTATAAGAAGTTGTTTATTAATGAAGTCAATTAGGATCGGATGGTATATGCCCGGTTTTTTTAAAATAGTATATAATCACTCTCATTAATGAGAGAAGAAAAGGAGCCAAAAGTAGAAAGCGGTGCAACAAGATTTGTATCGTTTTGTAAGAAAGGAACCAAAAGAGGGAATTAGAAGTCCAAGATTTGTATCGTTTAGCGAGAAAGGAACCAAAAGAGGGAATTAGAAGTCCAAGATTTGTATCGTTTAGCGAGAAAGGAACCAAAAGAGGGAATTAGAAGTCCAAGATTTGTATCGTTTAGCGAGAAAGGAACCAAAAGAGGGAATCAGAAGTCCAAGATTTGTATCGTTTAGTGAGAAAGGAACCAAAAGATGGAAGCAGAAGTCCAAGATTTGTATCGTTTAACGAGAAAGGAACCAAAAGAGGGAATCAGAAGTCCAAGATTTGTATCGTTTAGCGAGAAAGAAGACAAAAGAGGGAAGCGGAGAAAGAAGATTTGTATTGTTTAAAAAGAAAGAAGACAAATGCATGGTGTTGCCCAGGTGGTTTTGTCTTCTTCGAAGAGTATGTATCATAGCGCAAGTTGGCACATAGACACTCCCCCAGCGGACCCAAAGTGGCTGGTAGAAGGTATCCCGGCACATGAATCATTTCAAAAAATTACCGCTACCGATTGGGCGTGTCACGAAAGCATATAAGTGCAGTCACAGCAGTAATCATATCTATATCGTGTAATACATGCTCATCTTAACTACCCTTCTTTCATCCTAGTCAGAGTCCTCCTCCGAATCCTCCGCCAGTTGGAGGGCCATTTCGTCGGGATTTTTCTTTTTCGATCGCCTTTTCTACTTCATTTATTTTATCTGTTCTTGTTTGAGAAGATTGGTGGGATTTTTTATTTTGCTTCCGCTTATCAAGATAAACCAATAGGGCAATGAAGAGAACGAGAAACAATCCCCACAAAAAATTTGTCAGCAAAATATCCCTCCTTTAGGAATGATCATCCTCTTCATTTTTGAAATAAACATTAGCTGCAGCTAAATACCCGATAATGGATAGAACACTTATTAGAATAATTAACCATACAGACATTTTCATCCCTCTTCCTAGTAGTTTAATATTAGCAAAAATATTACAAATTAAGGTAAAGTTATTCATTTTATTTTAACATAATATGCTAAGAAGCAATAGTAGATGTAAAGAGCTCTTTGTTTGCGCACCAAGTTATTACCTTTTTATCATAACATTATAAATTTATGGAAAATTTTGATTTATTAGCAAGACAAAAATGTTATAATTTGTATGAATGATGGAAGAAGGTGCGGATAACAATGTTTAAAAAATTCCTAAAAAAATCGGAACCTACTCACGAGGAATTCCGTCTAGTATATGATATGTTTTATTCAAGGGTTTATAGAGATGTTTTTTTTATTACACGTGATAGTCATTTAGCGCAGGATGCTTTGCAGGAAACATTTGTGAAGGCCTATAAGCATATGAATAGACTTGAAGATAAAGAAAGAATGGGGGCTTGGCTCTCTACAATTGCAACTAGAACAGCAATTGATATTCTCCGTAAACGCAAGGGATCGAGTGAAATTTTGACAGAGGATATGGCTAGGCAAGAGAGCCAAATAGAGGATCTTGGACCAGATGTGTCGAATATTGTAGAAACAAATATGATGAAAAGTGAACTGTTGGCTACAGTGCGTGAAATGAAAGCTGAATATCGAGAAGTGATGCTGCTTCGATATGTTCATGATTTGTCAGTGAAGGAAATAGCTGCAAAGTTGGATATAAATGATGGTACGGTAAAGACCAGATTACATCGTGCGAGAAGCATGGTGAAAGAGAAAGTGGAACGCGATCCTAAGAAACAATGGATTGGTGGTGAAGTGTAATGCGAGAAACAGAACAAAAGGAACGATTTATTCAATTTTTGAAGGAAGACTATCAAACTATTGATGATTCGCATTCGTCTAAAGAAGAAAGCTGGAAACGAATAGAGAAAAGTTTATCAAAAAATAAAACAAAAAGACCATCGAAAACCTTACTGGCTGTAGCTGCGATTTTGGTTGTATTACTTGGTGCAGCATGTTTACAAACGAATCAGGTTCAGGCTTTTGATTGGTTTGTTAATATTTTTGTGACGGATAATGGCGATACCACCCAAATTACTCAGACGACAAATGATGAGTCAAACGAAAATGGGCTGCCTGATATGAGTAATTTAGCAGTGGAGGAAGTGGAACAGAAGGAATATGTCGTATCCTTTGATAAGGCTCAGTCTATGACTCAATTTTATTTATTAAAACCGACATATTTACCTGAACACTATGAATTGGCTAAAGTGAATGTGTTAGAGGAAGAGTCCCAAATATCACGGGTATCGTTGCGCTTTGTTAAGGCGGACGGACAATTAATACGTTTAACACAAACGTATCAGCCCGATGAATTTGCCAGTGCAAAAGTAGTCGACAATAAGGATACGAAGGTGAAGAATGTCCCATTGTCAGATGGAGAAGCAAGGTTAGTTGAATTTAGAGATGGTGATAGGCAATTAATCTGGAGCACGCCTCACATGAATTGGTTGCTTGAAGGGGTTATTTCAGAAAAGGAAATCATAAAAGTGGCAGAGTCCCTGGAATGAGAAAAGTTTCGTATCCATAAAGTGATACGAAACTTTTTTGGATTGGTAAAGAGACCATATAGAAACAATGAAAAGGTGGCAATGCAGAATTAGTCATGCCTATTTAAATCAGTCAGAAAGTGCATGAACCATTTCAAAATTTTCAATATAAAGTTTCTAATACGATAATGAACCGGTAACAGAGATGAGTTGCTCGATCGTGCCATAATGCGAGATGGAATGGATGGTTCGGACCCGGTATTGATAGCCCTTCTCCACTTTGAAGTTTACACTGCCACTGACAGATTTACTGGTATAGTTAACAAATCGTTTATTGCTGTCTGTTGTATACCAATTTCCTGATGCTTTGTCTCTGACTTGCAGATAAATATTACAGGAAACTTGCTGAACAGATGAATAGCTATAGGTACTACAGCTACTGCCAATGGTTTGCGAATTTATTTTGCGGATGGATGAATTTCCTTCTTTAATGTACTCACTGGTCTGAATTTGAATAATGTCTTGTTTGATCTGGGGCGTGGCTGTATTTTCTGCAGCCTCTGTTTCATTGCTGAAAAATAATAAACTAAAGATGAATACACATGATGGGAAAAATACAAGTTTGAATAATTTCATTTTACATTTCCCCTCCTAATGTTATTGCTTTAAAATTAAGACGTTTGAATCAAGAAAATGGTTACAATAATATTTTGTGTGCGACTTTTGTTGGGGTTCGATTTGTCTTTTATTATGTCAATTTATATTACGCTAAACTATTCGCAGGAACCTTTAATGTGTAAAATAATCTTCAATAAGAAGTAAGGTTGGTGTTATATGATAAGTAGAAAGAGCAGAAAAGGAATGTCTTTACAGAAATTATTAAAGCTTGACCCATTACAAGAAGCGAAACAATTATCTGTGCAGGATGCAGATAATGTAATGGTGGATCATATTCACGTTATTCGTTCACAAGCAGATGAACGGTTCATTCGCGCAGGTGAATTTGTCTTAACGACAGAATATGCATTTAGACACAATGCAATTGAACTAATCACGTTTATCGAGAAGCTTTCTGAGAGAGGTGCCGCGGGGATTGGGATAAAAGTGGATAACTATTTAACTGGTGTTCCAGAGGAAGTGGTACGTCGGGCAATTGCACTAGACTTTCCAGTAGTAGAAATTGCACCTGACACGGTTTTTTCTGATGTAGTGCAGCTAGTACTGGAAGAAATCGATCATCAGAAATCAGAGTATTTACTTTCTGTTTATAACCGATTGCATACTTTTACAAACTCTATTGTTGCGGAGGAGAAACTTCAAGATATAGTCGCCGAATTAGAACAAATGATAGGAAATCCTATTATTATTATAGATCTCACTGGGAATATAATAGCCCCGCTATTATCGATTATTTTAGATTCAAATGAGCTTTATCAACTGGCTTCTGCGTTGGAGAAGAAAGCAGGTACAGGAACTATTGAAGTAGAATTACGAGAGGAAGAGTTTGTTGCATATGCCTTTCCTCTAACTAAGAAGCGTATATATTCTCATACACCGTATATTGCTTGTATGGAAACGAATCAGCCATTGACAGACGTCGACTTTTTAACGTTGAATAAGATAAGTTCAACTCTGCTTGTAGAATTAACGCATTTGCAATTTAAAGATCAGAAGAAAGAAGAATATTTGTCGTCTTTTCTGCGGGGGTTATTACTCGGGGAGCAGACAGCGATGGATCAGATGAAACCTCAATCAGCCATTACCAATATGAATTTGGATAAAATGTGGTTGCAAGTATTTATTCTCCATACAGATGAACCATCGTTAATGGATCAACAATATACCATCATAAAGAATAATTTAAATAAAACTGTAAAAAGTAAATTATTAGTTACTAAGTATGATAGAGAGATTGTTTTTTTGATTGCCGATGAGGATAAACAGAAATTGCCGCTTAGTATCAAAATGATCGAAAATGAATTAGAACGCTTTTGGCAACATAAAGAGAATGATGTTCAATTTGTGTTATTAATTGGCAAAGCTGTACAAAAGCTTGCAGATGTAAGTGAAAGTTATCAGCAGGCGATGCAAACTCGTAACATCTATCAAGAATATGACCTTGAAAAAAGAAGTGTCTATTTCAAAGATATGCATGTCTATCGGTTGTTGTACTTGCTGCCAAATTCAGAAGAACGGAACGAATATCTTCAAGGTATTTTGGGACCGTTGTTACGAAATGCCAAAAACGAGATGTTGCTAGAAACATTGCGTGTTTATTTTACTGAAAACAAAAACATGGAAATATCAGCGAAACGGTTAAACATTCATTATCATACAATTGTTCATAGGTTTGAACGTATCAAGAAGTTGCTTGGTGTGGATATAGAGGACCCTGAGGTTGCGCTAGAATTACAGATTGCGTTAAAGCTAATGAAGAACCACTAAAAATATCAGGAAATTTGTTTCCTGATATTTTTAAGTTGAATAAAGGTGAGTGCCATTTTCACTCGTAATAAGTCGTCGATGTTCTTTAAATCGATTTGCAATAAATTACTGATTTTATCAAGGCGGTAGACGACCGTATTCCGGTGTACGAACAAGCGGTTTGCTACTTCTTTTAAGTTACCGTTACATTCAATATATGTCTCCAGTGTTGCCAGCATGTCTTTCTCGAAGTTAGTACTGTCATGCAGCAATGTGTCGAATGTATTTTGGTAGAAGGTTTCCATTAAATGATCTGGAATATATTGATATAAACTAAAGAAATCCAGATCTTCTGTGATGATAACATTTTCGTTGTAATCTAGTTCTTTAGCTAAACGACTAGCATTTGTACATTCCTGGACAGAAGAAGGGAAAGCTGCTAGTTCCTGATGTTGTCTGCTCACGATCAAATGTCCTTGTATATTCGCTGCATGAAGCAATTCTTCTAATACCGGTAAAAAAAGATTGGTTCGCTGAAATACTCGATCTTTCGCGTTGGGATCAAAAACAACGGCTAATGGATACCCTTGCCAAGTGAAAAACTTTAATAGATAAGATTTAAAGTATGGATGTCTTATCATTTTTTCTTTCAAAATTAAAATTTCGTTGCTTGTTAAATCATTGCTGTTATTCAACAGAATCGTCCAATAGGGTGATGCTGTTAGTGGCTGCTCTTCTGCTGTTAACTGCTCTGCGAAGGTGGCAATATCGATCCTGTTTTCTGTATAATCCTTCAATAATGATTGGAAAGACACTTCTTTTTCTATGTTTGCTAAACTTTTCGGGTGGTTGGATAGGTATGCTGCTACAATTTCACCAATTTGATCGAAAAGCATTTCTTCTTCTTTGGTTAATTGATTATCAACATCATCGAGAATGAATAAATAACCATAGTGTTCTCCCTTATGGATTAGTTCCAATGAGATATGTTCCGCTTGGTTATTTTGCCACTTTTGCAGCAACTGTGCAGCTGTTAGTTTTGTATAATTGTGCAGCACCTCTAGATCTGCTGATAATAAGGTGAATGGGTATTGAATGAATCTTGCGACAAGCGTTAAGTAATCATCAAAATCATGGTCAAGCTGTTGAAAGGTAAGTAATTCTTTTTGTGTGACCAATTTATCATGAAGCCATTTTTCTTTTTTGAGATGTGCTTCATCATATAAGGCTTTAATCTGGTCTGAAAATGTATAGGAATATGGTAATTCAAAAATAGGAAAATCTAATTTGTTTGCAATATCAATGATAGCCTGTGGAATCTCCTTCCAATATCTCCCCAGCTTGATCCCTAATCCTGCACACTGTTTATTCTCTAACTCTTTAATAATATTTATAGCTTTATCTAAATTGTCTTTCCATATAAAAGCTGTAGTGAACAATAATTCTCCTTTTTTTACCCAGTTCTGAATATCGGGAGCATCCATAATATTTACTGCTGTGATCCAGCGAGTTGTACTTTGAGTGCCAGCTACTAGCTTTGACTGAGAAAACGGGAATACACCTAATGCTTCTTTGATGGTTAAATGCACTGATAACACCCCTAACTTCCTTGTTATTTATCATGATTATACAGAACCTTTCGAAGGATTCCTGTTTATTTGTTAGTTTATCTAACACGAAAATATCGTAATTAGCCATCACTCATTCACTGATTTTTATAAAAAGTCAATGTGGTAAGCGAGTGTAATGCTATTCATTGTGAATATAACCAAAAACAAAACGCTTAGTTATGGTAAATAACAAATGATGTAAACTATATTGACGTTGATATGATCGTGATTGTATAGTTAAGCACATAACTTAGTTTGGGGGTGTGGCAATGAATGATCAATGGCAAGCTTTTGTGGATGGAACGTGTAATGTAGCTCCGAAACAGTTGAATGGCCCTTTATATCCGTATACCTTCGCGGTGAAAGATGTCTTTGATGTACAGGGTTATCTCAACACAGCAGGAAACCCTGATTGGAAACGAACGCATACACCAGCTAAATCAACAGCTCCTGCTATCGAAGCATTACTCGAAAATGGGGCATCGTTAATAGGGAAAACGCACACAGATGAATTAATGTACAGTTTGAACGGGGAGAATTTTCATTATGGAACGCCGATTAATCCGAGAGCAGCGGATCGTATTCCAGGTGGTTCTTCCAGTGGTTCGGCAGTAGCGGTTGCTGCAAGGTTGGTAGACTTTTCTATTGGTACGGATACAGGAGGAAGTGTCCGAATCCCCTCAAGTTATTGTGGAATTATTGGTTATCGTCCTTCACATCACGCGATTGATATAAGTGGTGTTATTCCGTTAGCTGATAGATTTGATACGGTTGGAATTATGGTGAATGATTTCAAAGTACTTGAGAAAGTGTCCGATGTGTTACTGGATCAATCTGTTCCAACAGAGCATGGGTTTACAACAATGCTGTTTCCGACAGACATATGGGCAATGGCTACAGATGCTGTGAAAGCTGAGCAAAAAAATATACCATTGCTAGGTTGCAGAATGGAAGAAATAGAGATTGCAGGAGATGAATTATCAGAATGGAAGGAAGTATTTCGCGTTCTGCAAGGCTATGAAATCTGGCAAAATCATGGGGCGTGGATTGAAGCCACGCATCCAACCTTCGGCCCTGGAATCATGGAACGTTTTCAATGGACCAAGACAATCACAAAGTCAGACGTGGAGGCAGCTAAGAAGAAACAGAAAATAATTCAGACAAGAATGAAAGAGGTATTGCCCGATGGATTTTTATTGGTAATGCCAACCTCGCCAAATATCGCACCACTACTTAACATGGAAGAAGAGAAACTTCATCTTCATCGACAAAAACTACTAACAATGACTAGCATTGCAGGATTGAACCAATTACCTCAACTATCTCTTCCGTGGATAGAAATAGACGGAAGCCCTGTAGGACTATCTATCATAGCAGGAAAAAATCAGGATCATAGATTAATTAAATTTGTCGGAAAATTCTATCAATTTTTAAGCGGTAATCAGAAGGGTGGGAAGACGAAGTGAAATTAGCGACAGTTTTGCACGAGGGAGAAGAAAAGGCGGTTATTGTACAAAACGAACAATATTACTTAATTGAATCATTGAATGATATGGAGAATACAGATTGGCCAAGTGGAATACTCGAAATGATTGAAGGAGATCATCTGGACAAACTAAAAAAATGGTATGAAGAAAAAGGGAGAACTTTATTGGAGAAATGCCATGCAATAGACAAGGATACAATCCGTCCTGCTCCTTTATACAGAAAACCTAGAAAGATTTGGGGTATCGGAATGAATTATATTACCCCCAGTCAAGGCAAGCTTGAAGGTATTCCGTATTCAGATCCAGTCAGTTTTATGAAGCCAGATACTACTATAATCGGCCCGGGTGATGTCATTCAAATTCCTAAAGGCTCGACTAACACCACGGCGGAAGCAGAACTTGCCATTATTATCGGTCAAACATGTCGACATGTAGAACCTGAAGATGCTCGACATTATATTGCAGGATACGCAATAGCACTCGACATGACAGAGTCTGATATTCATGCTGAAAATCACCGGTATTTAACGAGGGCGAAAAGTTTTGATACATTTTTTAGCTTTGGTTCTGAATTCGTGACAGCAGATGAATGGCCGGAAGTTGGTCAAATGGAGGTGGAGACTTACCATAATGATCAATTAGTTGCCCGAAACCAAGTCCGGAATATGCGGTATTCGCCATCTTTTATCGTAAGCTTCCATTCAAAAGTGATGACGCTGTTGCCAGGAGATATTATTCTGACGGGTACTCCTGGCAAGGTGATTATTCGTGATCAGGATACAATTGAAGCAAGAATTAACGGATTTAAGCCATTAATTAATGTAGTAGAACAATAATGAATCAAGGGGGAAATCATCAAACCATTAAGGTGACGGAATTTATGACAGGATTAACAGATAATAAAATTGTCATTCTCTTATTAATTAACATTATTATTCTAGTTGCAGGTATGTTTTTGGATGGTTCTTCTTTAATCGTCATTTTAGCACCATTATTTTATGCTATCGGGGTATCGTATGGCATCGACCCAGTCCATTTAGGAGTTATTATGACAGTGAATTCAGCAATCGGTATGTTCACACCACCATTTGGATTAAATCTTTTTGTGTTGATGGGCATATCGCGTCAAGGTTTATTGAAACTGTCGAAAGGAATGGTACCTTTCATCGCAATTTCTCTGATTGTTTTATATTTTGCTGTTTTATTTCGTTTCGAAAGCAAAACAAGCCTTTTCTTGACATTTTGTTAAGCAACTTGCATGCTATACTTAAATAGAATCGTGCGAAAGGATGCTTGGCTTGAAATTAGATGAAAAGGACAAAAAGATATTAGAGTTACTTTCTGTTAATGGTCGGATGTCATATGTGGATATAGGCAAAGAACTCGGTCTATCCAGGGTTGCGGTGAGAGAGCGGGTCAATCAGTTGATTGATGCAGGTATTATTGAAGGATTCAGTGCTGTCATTAATTCAGAGAAAGTAGGGATGCAAGTATCTGCCTTTTTTGAAGTGGATTGTCATCCGTCTTCATTAGTGGAGGTGGCCGAAACATTAGCCGACAATCCGTATGTAGCAAGCTGTTATCAGATGACAGGCCCAAGTACATTACATATGCATGTGCTGGTGGAGGATTTTAAAAAGCTGGAATCATTTATTAATGAAGATTTATATAGTCTAAGCGGCATCACGAGGGTGGAAAGCCATATTTTATTACGAAGGTTTAAAAGTAGAAAGGGTCTTAAGTTATAAAAGGTCGGAGCAAAAGAACTTAGCCACAATAATAGCTGGAGATAACATGAACTTTGTTACATACATGTTATCTCCGGCTATTATAATTACGGATAATGTCAGCTGACTGCTAAATGGTAATTTTGAAATAATTCAAGTGCTGGGATACCGCTCCGGCCAACCACTTCGCGTCCTGCGGGGCACGGCTGAAGCTAACTTTGTGAAGAAGATCACTTCACAAAGTGGATCTCCAGCACCTGCCTGTCCCACGGGAGTCTACGTGGTTGGCCTACGCTAGGATGGATGCTCTACAACTTTGGGAATTGCTAGCATATTGATTGCACCATAAATATCTACTTTTGAATAACATTATGCCTAGAACCACTGCTTTTACCTGTTACATACGTTGTAGCACTTCCCTTAAGCGCAGGAAATAGGCGGAGACTCCCGTGGAATCAGCGCGAGCTGAAGATCCATTTCATTTGTGCCTGCGTCTGCAAGTACCGCTTCGAAGGGAGCTTCCCCGGCACAAGGCAGCAAAGATGTAGTTCAAAGTAGTAGCCTAGCTGAAGCCGTGCCCACAGGACGCGGAGCCTATTTCCGGAGCTTTGCTAAGCAGATGAAATGTATCAAAATTACCACAAAGTCAGGCAGATCTACTTTACACAATCCATATTATAGGAAGTTGTTTCTTAATCAGGCAAGAAAGACAGCTCCGTAACATAGAGCCCCCAGAATAACAAAGGCTGGATGGACTTTTAGTTTTACTAAGAAAAGCCAGCTTAGTCCGATTAATAGAATGGTTTGGAATACCCCTTCATTATCATACGATTGAAAAAAGAACTGATAGGTTAAGATACCTAGTAAGACGGCAATGGTAGGTCGTATGAACATGGTCATTCTTTTGACTTTTGGTGAATTTCGGAATTTATATAAGATACTTAGTAGTATGATCATTAATAGTAATGATGGAGCAACGGTTGCAAAGATACCGACGCTTGCCCCAAGAATACCTGCCTGTTCAAATCCGATATAGCCTGCCATTTTGGTAGCGATAGGACCTGGCAGAGCATTGCCGATAGCAAGCACTTCACCGAATTCAGACAGACTTAACCATTCATAACGATTAACGACTTCGTTTTGCACTAGCGGAATACTGGCAGGGCCGCCACCATAGCCAACTATTCCAGGGATGAAAAAGGCAAGGAATATCTCCCAATATATCATTTCACTTCCTCCTCCTCTGTTGCTTTTTCTTTCGGTGTGGTAGTAAATGCAATGATTAACAAAATGATAATAATAATAGCGGGATGAATGTTAAGAAATTGGAGCAGAATCGTACTCACGACGATCAGGCCAACATTGAATTTCCAACCAAGATCTTTGTGTCCCTTTTTCACGAAATCCCATGTCAAAATGGCGAGCATAACGCCGACTACTGGAACGATTGCGTGTGTCATGCCTGTCACCCAGGGTAATTCACTAAAGGTGCGTAGAGAAACGAGCAGAAATATCATGGCAATGATCGAAGGCAAAATAGTCGATATGACAGCATTCAAAACACCTAACCAGCCAGATACGCGATAACCGATGTAGCCTGCCATTTTGGTGGCGATAGGACCTGGTAATGTATTGCCGATTGCCAGGATATCTGAAAATTCATCATCGTCCATCCATTTGTAGTGATCCACTACTTCTTTATGTACTAACGGAATGGATGAGGGTCCGCCACCATAGCCTAAGATGCCGACTTTGAAAAAAGCCCAAAAAATTTGAAAGTGCTTCATTTTGTGGAATCCCCTTTCTTTATTGCTTATTGTTATTTTACCACATTCATGTTACTATTGTTAAGTAATAATAAATAAATAGTTTACAAAAGAAACTTTTAAATTAAATATAATAACTAATGTTAAAATTGGTGGTGATAAAATGAAGGCTAATCGATCAACGACGATAGCGAGAAATGGTGCAGTAACCTCTCCACACTATTTAGCTTCCCAAACAGGGATGAAAATATTGCAAAATGGAGGTAATGCGATGCATGCCGCGGTTGCGATTGCTGCAACGCTTGGTGTTGTGTATCCACATATGAACGGCATTGGAGGAGATAATTTTTGGCTGATATATAATGCAGAAGAACGGCGATTGAAGGGACTTAATGCCAGTGGTAAAGCTGGTCATTTCGCCAGTCGCGAAACCTATCGTCAGCTAGGCTATCAGCGAATACCAGAAAGAGGTTACCTCGCAGCTAACACAGTTCCTGGGGCTTTATCAGGATGGGTTGAAGCGTATGAATATGCGGAAGCATCTACTAATCAATCGATGGAATGGTCCGATTTGCTAGTTGATGCTATTGATTATGCCAATAATGGTTTTCCTGTTACAAACAGTCAGATCAAGATGGCTGTCCAGTTCTTGGAGGAAGACCGTCAAGAAGATGATCCATTTTATCAGATTTATGTGAAGCCGTTAGTAGATCAAATAAAGCATGGTGATTTATTTTACCAGAAAGACTTGGCGAATACGCTACAGCAAATTGCCAAGGATAAAGGTTATTCTTTTTATCATGGCGATTTAGCTACGAAGATGGTGCGAGCAAGTCAAATGGAACAAGGGTTATTAACCATGGAGGACTTCGCCAGCCATCGTGCTGATTGGGTAGAGCCGCTATCTGTTGAATATCGGGATTGCCGTGCCTATAATTTACCTCCAAATACCCAAGGGATTGCTTCTTTATCTATACTAAATATTCTCAATCAAATTGATTTATCAACGATTGATGATCAAGAAGCAGCTTACTATCATATCATTGTGGAAGCGACGAAGCTTGCCTTTCGTGACAGAGACAAATGGGTGACAGATCCAGCCTTTACGAATCCGCCGGTTAAAAGTTTATTATCTGCTGAATATGGCAAAGAACTTGCGGGGAGAATTTCCAGTGAGAAATCATTGCTTTTTGAAAAGAATTTAGATCCTCGAGGAGATACAGTTTGGTTCGGCGTTGTAGATCAGTGGGGGAATGCTGTGTCTATGATTCAGAGTATTTATCATGAATATGGAGCAGCTGTTGTGCCGGAAGACACTGGTATTATTCTGCAGAACAGAGGCAGTTTCTTTTCGTTGGATCAACATGCGATCAACCGTTTAGAACCTAATAAGCGAACGTTCCATACGTTAAATCCAGCGATGCTGTTCAAAAATGATAAACCTTATCTTGTTTATGGCACGATGGGCGGTGAAGGACAGCCTCAGACGCAAGCGGCTTTGGTAACAAGAGTGATTGATTACGATTATTCCGTGCAAGCAGCTATTGAAGCACCGCGTTGGCTGTTTGGCAGGACGTGGGGAGCATCATCGAACTCATTGAAACTAGAAAATCGTATCACAGAAAATATACGCAAGGAATTATTTGATAGCGGACATGATATTGAAGTGGTAGAAGCATACAGTGACCTGATGGGACATGCAGGTGCCATCAAGATTAATGAGAATAATGTGAAGCATGCAGGAAGTGATCCCAGAAGTGATGGGCTTGCCTTGGGATATTAAAGGAGAAAGCTAATGTTCAAGTGAGCATTAGCTTTCTTTATTGCTATTGGATTGTTGCATTGCTTTGAGAAAATAAGCGGTAGGTAATAACACGCCAATGGCTGCTTGAATCAAGGCAAAAAAACGAGCGGAATTCACTGGCAGCATATCCCCGTATCCGACAGAGAGCATAGTGACACCGCTGAAGTACAACAGGTTTCCAAACGTAGGTTCAATTGGCTTATTGGAAGAAAGGCTTTGCACCAGCACGGTTTCCTGGAACGACAATGCGTAGTATAAGATAGCAAATCCGAATGTAACAGCTGTCAGAACGAAGAATAATTTTTTGAATAGGACACCACTGAAATAGCTGTCCTTATACGTTTTATTCGTAAAAAAATACACCAATTGAATGATGATAAAAAGAATAGCAGCTAAAATGATAACTTTTGACAAAATGTTTCCACTCCTTAGTATTGTCATACAGGACGTATGGCATATCTGTTCTCTATTGAACATACCCTTATGAGGAAACATAAAACCCTATCTGTTAAGAAGAGGAAAAAGCGAAGGGGAGAGAAAATTCTCATATTATTTGTTAC
Source organism: Gracilibacillus salinarum (assembly GCF_022919575.1). Lineage (NCBI taxonomy): Bacteria > Bacillati > Bacillota > Bacilli > Caryophanales > Bacillaceae > Gracilibacillus > Gracilibacillus salinarum. The sequence continues at coordinate 3,392,940 of NZ_CP095071.1, forward strand.
AATACTTGAGAAGGTTAGTAGAAAGGAAGTTAATACATGACAATTGTCAACCAAGCTACGCGTCCTATTACGCCATCATTTGATCCGTGGGAAGCATATTTGGATGTGGAACAATATGGTGAAATGACGCTAACAAATATAGAATTTACGACCACCCATTTATGTAATATGCGTTGTGCCCATTGTGCGGTAGGTTATACGTTAAAAAATAAAGATCCAGACGCGCTGCCGTTTTCCTTGTTAAAAGAGCGGCTCGATGAAATTCCGCATTTACGAACATTGAGTATTACGGGCGGAGAGCCGATGATGTCCAAAAAGTCTGTGCGTGATTATGTTGTACCGCTGCTTCGATATGCGCATGAACGTGGAGTTCGGACGCAGATTAACTCTAATTTGACATTGCCATATGATCGTTATGAACAAATTATCCCGTATTTGGATGTGCTACATATCTCGCATAATTGGGGAACGCCAGAAGAGTTTGCGGAGACTGGTTTTGCCAATATGGATCGTAAACCTAGTGAAGAAAATAGAAAAAAATATTTTGACCGCATGGTGGAAAATTCACAGAAACTTGCGGCAGAAGGTGTGATGGTGTCAGCAGAAACAATGCTGAATAAGCGTACCTTTCCATATTTAGAATCTATTCATGACCACATCGTGGAAATGGGCTGTGCACGTCATGAAGTTCATCCGATGTACCCGGTCGATTTTGCCAGTAATTTAGAAACCTTATCATTGCAGGAAATGCAAGAGGGGATAGAACGATTGCTTGATCATCGTGATGAATCAACGTGGATGTTGTTTGGTACATTACCATTCTATCCTTGTAATAAGGATGAGAAAGAGCTGGCGTTATTAAAAAGGTTATATCAAGAACGAAATGTTACGGTGAGGAATGATCCTGATGGTCGTTCGCGTTTAAATGTAAATATTTTTTCAGGTGAAGTAATTGTGACGGATTTTGGTGATGAGGAAGAGCCATCATTAGGAAATATCCAGACAATCCCATTGCAAACTTCATATGAGCGCTGGATGGCGTCCAAAACAGCAAAATCGTTAAATTGTCATTGTCCGGCGGTAAAATGCTTAGGTCCAAATATTCTTGTGAAAAACACCTATTATCAAGATGTTGACTTTACAAAAAGGTCTGCGAATATATCGAGATAAATAAATGGGAATTCGGACGCTGACTTTTATATGACATTTGTCATATAAAAGTCCTGACATCTGTCTCTTACATTTACCGTTTTTTTTCTATAAACTCTTAAGTAAATACGAGAGTGAAGGTAGGGATCGGTGTGAGTAAACAGAAGCAAGCACAGCTCCGGAAAGATGTGATGCCATATGCATCTCCGAAATCAAAAAAGAGTACCATTCAACTATTAAATACAATACCACCCTTTTTTATATTATGGTTTTTAGCCTATCAAAGTTTGTCCGTCTCAGTTTGGTTGAGTCTGGCAATCTCAGTAGTAGCGGCGTTATTTATGGTAAGAGCGTTTATTATTTTTCATGATTGTGCCCATCAGTCCTTTTATCAAAACAAAAAAATAAACAGGATAATCGGAACGGCAACTGGTGTGCTTACTCATTTCGCGTTTGAGAAATGGAAAAGGGAACATGCTATTCATCATGCTACCAGTGGGAATCTTGATCAGAGAGGGACAGGCGACATTTGGATCATGACGGTAAAGGAATATCAACGTGCAAGCAAATGGCAAAAGCTTCAATATCGTCTTTATCGTAATCCATTCGTTATGTTTGGATTAGGTCCCTTTATGTTATTCCTGTACAGTAATCGTTTTAACCGTAAGGATGCCCGCAAGAAAGAACGCCTTAATACGTATCTTATTAACGGCTTGTTGTTGCTGATCTATTCGGTTATGGTGTGGACATTAGGCTGGCAAGCGTTGCTGTTTGTACAATTGCCTATTGTGTATGTAGCAGGCGTATTAGGCGTTTGGTTGTTCTATGTGCAGCACCAGTTCGAAGATTCTTATTTTGAACATGAATCAGAATGGGATTATGTGAAAGCTGCAGTTGATGGAAGTTCTTATTATAAACTGCCAAAATGGCTGGAGTGGTTTACTGGGAATATCGGATATCATCATGTGCACCATTTGGCACCAAGAGTTCCCAACTACTTATTAAATAAAGCGCATGAAGAGACACCACCATTGCAAAAAGCAACGACGATAACATTAAAGACAAGCTTAGAATCGCTTCGCTTCCGATTATTTGATGAAGATAAAAAGTTATTTGTCAGCTTTAAGGACATATCGTTGTCCTCTAAAAATTCCAATACCGTTCGTTCTTAACCTGATAATCTTCTTCCTGGCGCCAGGAAGAAGATTATCTTTTTTGCAAAAAGCAAGAAAACTACAGTATTAGAAGTAATAAGGGGACGGGTACTTACAATATGGATTATATTAAATGGAACTGTATTGCCAAATGGGTAAAAAAATAAGCGTTGACTAATTAACTGTTTATAGCCCATACTCCTATGCATAAGTGCTCCTTTGTAGAGTATTAGGGAACAAGTATGGACTCCCTTCTACTAAGGAATTTTTGTAAATATATTTTCTATTCGTGCAAGACTAATCGGTTTTCCCTTGAGGTATGTGTGTACAACTAAATGGAATGACAGAGATATGTCGCTAATCATTTGGTAACTTTTTGAACAACCTCTATAATATGTTTAGATAGATTCTAAGTTGGAAAAGGAGAATATTGCTGTGCGGCATTGGTATGATATATTTCCCAGTCACACTGGTTTAAGCTTATACATATGGATAATTTTTTGTGTATTGCCATTTTATTTTATTTTTCGATCTACTTCTTTATTTGAAATTGTAATCGGTAGTGTAGTTACACTGTTATTTTTTGGCGTATACTGGGTTACTTTTACATCGCGTGGTCCTTTGGTCTACATTGGTTTAAGTGTGGAGTATATCATTCATATTTTCATGACTTTATTGTACGGATATGTATATTTTGCTTTATTTAGTGCATTTTTTGTTGGTAATATTCGTCATAAAGCAGGTTTTATTACAATGTATGTAATTCACCTTGTTGTCACAGCGGGGGCGATGACAGCAGGGTTTATTATTAAGTATTCTTTGTTTTTAGAACAAATCCCCTTTTTGATTATGACGATTCTAGGTGTGATTTTGATACCAATTAATCGTTATAATCGCATCAAACAGGAAGAATTAGAAGGTCAATTAGAAGACGCAAATCGAAAAATTGCTGAACTCGCAATAATGGAAGAACGTCATCGGATTGCGAGAGATTTACATGATACGTTAGGACAGAAATTATCGATGATTGGATTGAAGAGTGAATTATCCGCAAAGCTGATGGAAAGAAATCAAGAAGCAGCCAAACAGGAATTAAAAGATGTACAAGATACAGCGCGTCAGGCATTAAAAGAAGTGCGTGAAATGGTGTCCGACATGAAAAGTATTCAAGTAGAAGATGAAATCGAACATGCGAAGCAGTTGCTGAAATTAGCTGGAATTGCGTGTGAAGTGAAAGCGGAAGCAGATATCGACCGTATTCCAATATTAATTGAAAATGTGATTAGTATGTGTTTGAAAGAAGCAGTAACTAATATTGTAAAGCATAGTAATGCAAGTAAATGTTGTCTTCGATTACGGGATACAGAAGAAGCCACTCATTTGCAAGTAATTGATAACGGGGTGGGCACAACAGGTAAGAATAAGTTTGGAAATGGACTAACAGGTATGAAGGAGCGGTTGGATTTTGTCAATGGTACGTTGAGAATTCATTCATCATCTGAAGGTTTTGAAGTACTAGTATCTGTTCCGAAAGTGTTAAAACAGGTAGAAGAGGAGGGGGATGTATGATACGGATAGTGTTAGCAGAAGATCAGCAATTGTTGTTAGGGGCATTAGGATCTTTGCTGGACCTGGAGGAAGACATGCAAGTGATTGGTAAGGCCAATAACGGTTCAGAGGTATTAGATTTGGTTCAAAAAGAAAATCCTGATATATGTTTGTTAGATATTGAGATGCCGGTAATGACGGGATTGGACGCAGCGGAGCAGTTAAAGGATCATCCGTGTAAAGTCATTATTCTTACTACTTTTGCCAGACCGGGATATTTTGAAAGAGCAAGGAATGCCAGTGTGAATGGCTATTTGTTAAAAGATAGTCCTAGTGAGGATTTGGCACAATCTATTCGCCAAATAATTACTGGTAAAAGGATTTACTCCCCGGAATTAATTGATCTTGCTTTTTCAGAAACAAATCCGCTGACTGAAAGAGAGACTGACGTATTGCACCTGTTAGCGGAAGGTCAGACAACAAAAGCGATTGCTAAAACATTGTTTCTGTCCAATGGAACAGTACGGAATTACATATCCGTTATTTTAGATAAGTTAGAGGCAGATAACCGGATTGAAGCGATTACGAAAGCGCAGGAAAAAGGTTGGCTAAAATAAATATGGATGATAAAAGCAGGCTCAGCAATCGCTGAGTTTTCTTTATGAGTAAAGAAAGTATATAAGTACAGTCACAGCAGTAATCACTTTGAACATGAAGCTGAGTTCCTATAATATGGATTATGTTAACTAAGGCTTTATTGCCAAATAGTCATTTTGATATAGATTATCTGCTTAGCAAAGCTCCGGAAATAGGCTCCGCGTCCTGTGGGCACGACGGTCTGCAAGGCTACTACTTGAAATAACATCTGTGCTGCCTTGTGCCGAGGAAGCTTACCTCGAAGCGATACTAGAAGACACAGGCACAGACTAAGTGGATCTTCAGCTCGCGCTGATTCCACGGGAGTCTCCGCCTATTTCCTGCGCTAATGGGAAGTACTACAACGATTGGAACAGCTAGAAGCAGTGGTGCTAAGCAATTTATTTCATCAATTAAGGTTTAAATCTTGCAGTTAGTGCTTCATATCCTAACTGTCGCATAAATTGTGGAGCTATACATCAGCGGAGGCCAACCATGGAGACTCCCGCGGGATTGAGCAGGTGCTGGAGCTAACTTTGTGAAGCGTTCTTCTTCACAAAGTTAGCTCCAGCCGTGCCCCGCAGGACGCGGAGTGGTTGGACGGAGCGGTATCATACCACACGTAATTTTTCAAAATGACCACTAAGCTGCTAGTTTGCATAATCCATATTATAGGAAGTTTATTAATTAAGTCAATTAGAACCGGGTGGGTTATGCCCGGTTTTTCTTACCTATTTAAAAACTATTCAAAGGCATCAGGGAATTATTTCAAAAGGGAAGCCCTTGAGTGGAAAATAGATAAAGGCAACTACAGCTCTGCTCTCGCCAAAGGCTCAGCACTCACTGAGTTTTCTTTATTGCTTTTTTGTCGAAAAGATCATACAATATCTTTCGTGACTAGAAATATAATACAGAAATAGGAGTGAGTGAATGACTGTAAAAGTGGAAAAAAGAGGAACCATTGTAGCTTTACTGTTAGCAGGAACATTTATTGCGATTTTAAACCAAACGTTAATGATTACAGCGATACCTCCTATTATGAATGAAATGGGCATAACTGCAAATACAGCGCAATGGTTAACGACCATTTTTATGCTTGTAAATGGAATTATGATTCCGATTTCTGCATTTTTAATAGATCGTTTTACAACAAGGCAACTATTTTTGACTGCGATGAGTGTGTTTGCGGTCGGTACCCTTGTTGCAGCATTAGCACCTAGTTTCTCGGTACTTCTTGCAGGTCGTGTTATTCAATCTGCGGGGGCAGGGGTCATGCTGCCTCTAATGCAAACGGTATTTCTGATGATTTTTCCAATTAACAAACGGGGCTCTATTATGGGGATGGTTGGGCTTGTTATTTCCTTTGCACCTGCGATCGGTCCTTCGTTGTCAGGTTGGATCACGGAACACTATTCTTGGAGAGTTCTGTTTTATATCATCTTACCAATCGCTATTATCGATATTATTATCGCTTATTTTGTGATGAAGAATGTTACAGAGATTACGAAGCCTAAATTAGATATTCCTTCCATTATATTATCTTCACTAGGTTTCGGTGGATTGCTTTACGGATTCACAAGTGCAGGTAATAACGGCTGGGATTCGATGGTTACGATTGTCGTATTGATCGTTGGTGTGATATCGCTCTTAAGTTTTATTTTGCGACAATTAAAACTGAAACACCCTATGTTGGAATTTCGGGTCTTTACCTATTCTATTTTTCCGTTGACTGTCAGTTTAGGGATGATTGCATTTATGGGATTGATTGCTGTTGAAACGTTAATTCCATTGTATATGCAGGATGCCAGAGATTTTAGTGCGATGGAGTCAGGCTTAGTTATTTTACCAGGTGCCCTGATTACTGGTTTTATGTCACCGATAACGGGTCGCATTTTTGACAAAATTGGTGCGAGATGGCTCGCAATTATTGGATTCGCTCTGATGACAATCGGCTCTTTTCTGTTTACTATATTAGATGACAAGACTTCTATTACTTATTTAACAGTTATCTTTGCTATTAGAATGCTTGGGATCTCGATGGTAATGATGCCAGTTGCTACAGCAGGGCTGAATCAACTACCGAAGAAGCTGATTGCGCATGGTGCAGCAATGGATAATACTTTGCGGAATGTATCAGCATCTGTGGGGACAGCAATATATGTCACGATCTTAACACAGTCTCAGGCCGCTGCTGAACAAAGTGGGAAAGCTTTACCGGCTATTGAAGCATTTAATACAACCTTCATGGTACTATCGATCGTTACCATGGTCGGGCTAATCCTTTCCTTTTTTATTAAAAAGAGCAAACCAGCAGAAATAGAAGAAGAAGGAGAATAGCATCAGCTATTCTCCTTCTTTGCATAGAAGCAGAGATTTGAGCTTTTTTCTATTAGTTTCTTTTATGCTTAGGAATTGCCTGTGCCTGAAAATGTTCAGCTAAATAGCTAAGCTCCTGTTTCATGGTTTCTCCTTGCATCGGCAGCCCGTGGCCGGCGATAACGATATCGGGTTCTAATTCATTGATGGTGTGTACGGATAGTTCTGCTTGAGCCCAGTCCTGCGTAAAGTAAGCAGGGGGTCCGTACACGTGTTGAATGGGAAAAAACACAGAAAAGGATGACTCCGCTTTTTCCGTTGAGATTGCGTCTCCTGCAATAAGCACACGATCTTTTTCGCGAAAAAGACTGATATGACCAGGTGTGTGTCCAAATGTCTCAATATATTTCCATTCCGATAAATAAGGTATGCTTCCGTCGTTGGGTAAGGGAGAAACGATGCCTTCCAAGTGATCTGGTTTAGTAGGAAATATGGTGGACAGTAACGATATCATTCCGCCGCCGACAGTAGGATCACCTGGCGGATAAGGCGTAATGCCTGTTACAAAATCCATTTCGTTTTGATGAATATATACAGGTACTTGCCAATGATCAACCAGTTTTTTGACGGACCCGATATGATCGAAATGTCCGTGTGTTAGAATAATCGCGGCTGGCGGTTTGTTGCCATACCGTTGTTCACACGCATGCAAAATCCGGTCTTGGTATTTTTTTATACCGGCATCGACTAAAATCCATTCACTATCATTTGGAGCACCAATCATAATCACATTTGCCAGTAACGTTCGATAATAAGCTATATCAGGAGAAATCTCTTCCGGTACTGCATGATCAAAGTCTCGTTCGAGTTCTTCCCATTTTTCCTTATGTTCTTGATCCATTGTTGTCCCACCTTGTATGAAGCGTAAACTATTCTTATTTTGACGCAAAATGGGTCTATCTATACAAGAAAACAATGCGAATGGAATATTTAAGTAAAATTTGTGTAAATCAAGGAAAAAACAGTGCGATCTATAGACAAATGCCTAAAACGTGATACACTTTTAATAAGAAGATGTAAGGGAGTTCGATCGAGATGGTTATCTGGATGAAGAAACTGACAGTCTTATTAATAACAATCCTAACACTGGGTCTATATGTACCGCCGATCTATATTGATGCCGATATCGATAAAGGCGAAGTTGAACCGAGTGAAGATCAAGCAAAACAATTGGATGATCAGGTTGTAGAGGATACGAGTGACGTCGTCCTTGAAGACTCGAATCAACTCTACTTACAAGAATTAGATAAGCAAGCGGAAGAATTAGTGTTTGAAAAATTAGGGAAAATATCAACTAAAATTGATACTGAACTGAATCAAGTCGTGTTACCAAACTTGGAAGCAGTATTACACGATATATATGAACAAATTGGCGAAGAGGAAAGCCAATATTTAATGATAAAAGAAGAGCCTTCTGCTGGATATGGTGAACGTATATTTAACTTATATGACGCCAAGCAAAAGCAGAATGTTGCCAAGTTTCATGTTAATCGAGTGAAAAGACCATCGGATGGTTACTATTTTCAATTTCACTATCATCTATTCAATGATCAATTCGAAGAACATATTCCATTAGCAGAAGTGTACTGGGGTAAAAATACGCCACCGCAATGGATGATGTGACATATAAACAAACGGATGCCGCTTGAAATAGAGGCATCTTTTTTTCACACTTAGGGATCAGCAAGTGAGAAGATCGACGTAGCAGAAATTCAAAGCGTAACTGGTGTATGAAAAGCTCGGAACTCGCTAATGAACCAGGTGAATGCCGAGTTTTTCTAATCAGTCAAGAAAGTACAAACGTTCAGTCACAGCAGTAATCATATTGAACATAACGGACTTCCTATAATATGGATTATGTCATCTAACAGCTTAGTGGTTATTTTGAAATATTATGTGTGGTATGATGCCGCTCCGTCCAACCACTTCGCGTCCTGCGGGGCACGGCTGAAGCTAGGCTACTACTAGAATTGCTTCTCTGCTGCCTTGCATCGAGGAAGCCTACTTCGAAGCGTTACTAGTAGACACAGGTGCAGACATTGTGGATCTTCAGCGCCTGCATAATCCCGCGGGAGTCTACGTGGTTGGTCTACGCTAGAATTGGGACTCTACAATTTTTGTAAGAGCTAGCATATTGATCGGATGCATATATAATTGCTATTGAACAATGCCTAGAACTACTGCTTTTTGCTGTTACATCCGTTGTAGCACTTTCCTTAAGCGTAGGAAATAGGCGGAGACTCCCGTGGAATCAGCGCGAACTGAAGATCCACTTCATTTGTGCCTGTGTCTTCTAGTATCGCTTCGAGGTAAGCTTCCTCGGCACAAGGCAGCACAGATGTATTTCAAGTAGTAGCCTAGCTGATGCCGTGCCCACAGGACGCGGAGCCTATTTCCGGAGCTTTGCAACGCAGATAAAATATTTCAAAATGACCGTTTTGCCATATAGCCTTAGTTGACATAATCCATATTATAGGTAGTTATATAATAGTTAAATTAAACAGGACCAGGCGGGTTATGCCTGATTTTTCTTATCGCGCTATTGAGAACTAAATTATTTTTTACAAGAAAATATCAGAATTTTAAAACATTTCACTTTATTTTATATGGAAAAATAGGTAAAATGAAATGTATCGTGTTGTTTGAAAAAGAGCCCATTTCTCCACGTTGACAGGATGTTTTGTGGACGGAAATATGAAGATAAAGGAGTCACGAAATAATGCCTATAAAAGTACCGGATTTATTACCAGCTAAGGGAAAATTACAAGAAGAGAATATATTCGTTATGGATGAAAGCAGGGCATTTACACAAGATATACGGCCATTAAAAATATTAATTTTAAATTTAATGCCATTAAAACAACAAACAGAGACACACCTTCTGCGCCTACTTGGGAATAGTCCGTTACAAATTGATATTGGACTTTTGCATACAAGTACGCATACATCGAAGAACACATCACCGGAGCATATGAAACAGTTTTATAAATCGATAGAAGATGTAAAACAGAATAAGTATGATGGATTAATTATAACAGGAGCACCTATTGAAAAGCTTCCGTACGAAGAAGTAAAGTATTGGGATGAACTCTCGCAAATTATGGAATGGAGTAAAACAAATGTCACCTCAACCTTGCATATTTGCTGGGGAGCGATGGCTGGATTGTATTATCATTTCAATATCGATAAATATATTATGCCAACAAAACTATCGGGTATTTATCCGCATACACTGAATGATCCTCGAGAGAAATTATTAAGTGGATTTGATGAAGAGTTTATGGTTCCGCATTCTCGTAATGCGGATATTCGCAAAGAAGATATAGAGAATACACCCGGCTTAAAGATTTTAAGTGAATCGGATAAGGCGGGGGTATATCTGGTAGCTTCTACGGATGGAAAGCAAATATTTGTCACTGGTCACCCTGAGTATGATTCACAAACGCTGAAGAAGGAATTCGATCGAGACACAGCGGCAGGGTTACACCCACAAATTCCAGAAGATTATTTTCCGGATGACGATCCGGAACAGATACCAAAACTGCGATGGAGAACGCATTCCAATATGCTAATTTCCAACTGGTTAAACTATTATGTATATCAGGAAACACCATATGAATTATAAGAAAAAGCAGAGAGCTAAGCTCTCTGCTTTTTCTTATACGATAGGAAAGCACAAATTTGAACAATAAGGAAGCTCGACGTTGTCTGTACCATGTATAAAAGACTGCAAATACACTGTGCCGCGAGAAGCTAACATCGAAGCGTCCCAGGCAGCCGCTAGTACAAACAAAGTGGATGTTCAGCTCTGCGGTCTTCTCCTATTAATGCATGCGTTCCTGATAATGATCATAGGTGTCGATTGCAAGTGTGACTGCTTGGGCGAATGCTGCTCCACCGCCAAGTGCTGTGCTTATTGCTAAGGTTTCCATTATTTCTTTTTTGTCCGCGCCATGCTCGACAGCCCCTTTTGTATGGTAGATAATACAATACTCATCCTGGGCATAGATACTGATCGCCAGTGCCATTAATTGCTTGGTTTTCCTATCTATCGATCCTTCTTTAAAAGCTTCCTCAGTAAAATGAAAAAAGCCCCTCATCATTTCTGGTAATTGGTCTTGTAATTTGGTTGTGCCACGTTTGTAATCGTCGATTGCCTGATCAAAGTAGTTGATTCCGTTCGTACTTTCCATGTTATCCCACCTTTCACTATAATGTGTGTTTGTGCATATCTTTTTATACAAGAAGATGTTCAAAAAAAGTTCTGGAAAAATTGCTATGGACAATTTCATTTCCTTTTTGAACATGTTTTACCACGGCGCTAACCGTCCGTAATACTCCACTTCAAGATTCGATAAATAAATTAAAAAGCTAAGTGAGGGATTAACGGACGATAACTTCCTGATAAGTTTCGCTAGAATCAGTGGGGTCAAAACTCTCGCTGCTGGAAGTCTCATTTTACAAGGAACCATAGACATTTGTTGATCAAATCGCTAAAATATCAGAAGGGGGTAATAAAAGATGTGTGAAGAAAAAGCGAATAAAGTACAATTAAAAGTAAGAGATAATGGCTCAATCTTAGTAACGGGAGATGTGGAACTGGTAGATGCGGAAGGTAATCCGTTCCCTACGAAACAGAAATTTTCATTATGCCGCTGCGGTGCATCGAAAAATAAGCCGTTTTGTGACGGATCTCATAAAGAAATTGATTTTCAGGATCAGATTAGAGCGAAATAATAACCGATGTTTTTGTGTCCTCTTTTTGTGGTAATAAATATATAAACGCTACAAAGAGAGGTGAATACCTAATGGTACAAAATAAAGACGTGGAAGTAGAAAAGCGCGAAAAGAAAACCGACTCTAGCAAAGTAGGCGTTGCTGCAATAAAATATATAACATATTTAATTATTTTCTTTGGAATTTTATGGTTTCTTATTAATTATGTAGTAGGACCTTTCTTATAAGTTGGTAAAAAAGCACTAAACCTTTGGTTAGTGCTTTTTTCTTGTTCAGGAAACACAATAAATACAAATTAGCTTTTTTTACAATAGTAACTAACTTGTATATATTTTTATCAAGTATGGCATATGGTGATGGATGAAGGATATAATGGATGATATTATAGTATTAGCGTATCCAGAAAGGTTATCCATTTGTGTTATAAAAACCATGTTAGATTTCCTTACACAAAAATTGTCGGTCTAGGTTTTTCGTCTTAAACTGTATTTAACAGATGATGTTAATATTTTTTACAAGGAGAGGAAAAGCGAAATGGAAATGGTACTTATGGATAATTTATGGGTCATTATTGGTACTTTCTTAGTTTTATTAATGCTTGGTGGATTTATCTTACTTGAGGCTGGTTCTACCAGAATGAAAAACGCTGGTCATATCGCAGGTAAAACAATTTTTACAGCTGGTATCGGTTCTTTGGTATTCTGGGCAGTCGGTTACGGATTTATTTACGGAGAAGGAAACTGGTTTATCGGAATGTCCAATTTCTTTTACGGTGACACAAGTTTCAGCGGTGACGGATTATCCCCAGCTGTAGACTTCATGTTCCAAATGATGTTCGCACTTATTGCTTTAACTATTGCATTTGGTGGTTTTGCAGAGCGTGCTAAACTGTCTGCATATGTAGTATTTGCTGTTCTTTTCTCGGCGTTAGTATATCCGGTAGTTGCTCACTGGATTTGGGGTGGCGGCTGGTTAGCGGATCATGGTAAACAAGATTTCGCGGGTTCAACCGTTGTACACTTAACAGGTGCGATGGCGGCATTAGCTGCTACTATTATCTTAAAACCTCGAATTGGTAAATACAATAAAGATGGTTCGTCTAATGATATCGCAGGTCATAACCAAGTGTATACAGCATTAGCCGTATTACTACTTTGGGTAGGTTGGTTTGGATTTAACGGTGCAAGTACATTTGGTGTATCAGACGCATTCTTCGGATTTGTTATTTTAAACACGCAATTAGCAGCGGCTGCTGGTGCGGTTGCGGCAATGTTACTTGTTTGGGCTTTAACTGGTAAAGCAGACGTTCCAACTACGTTAAATGGTGCATTAGCAGGTTTAGTTGCCATTACGGCATCTTGTGGTTTCGTAGATCCTTGGGCGGCAGTCGTAATCGGTGCTGTTGGTGGTTTGATTGTATATGCTAGTATGAAATTCTTTGATCGTGCTAGAATTGACGATCCGATCTTCGCTTTATCAGTACACGGTACAGTTGGTGTTTGGGGTACTATCTCAACAGGTTTCTTCGCTACACAGCCATTGTCAACGGGAATGGATTGGGGTCAGCCAGGTTTATTCTACGGTGGTGGATTCGAACAGTTAGGTGTTCAAATCCTTGGTGTTGCAGCGAGTGGTGCTTACGCATTTGTTGTATCATTCATTATCTTAAAAGTGATGGATAAAGTAATGGGTGGACTTCGTGTATCAGAAGAAGAAGAGATCATTGGTCTTGACTTAAGTGAACACGGCAGTTACGGTTACCCAGAAAATATTCCACATCCAAGCGAGCAAAAAGCGGATAAGATAAATGCATAGTTCGTCCATAAGGGAGTGGAGTTCCGCAATGAACTTTACAGACATAAAAGATTTTCGTGAAGCGCATATTCATCAGCAAAGCAACCACGATAATTTAAATGAATTTCATGATGATATTATGCGCAAAACGGTACAATTAGCAATGAAGAAGATGGAGGATGAGCAGGGGGAAATCCCTGCTCCCTTCGCTTTTTTTCTAATGGGTAGTGCAGGCAGAAGTGAACAATCTATTTGGAGTGATCAGGATCATGGCATTGTTTTTGATGGTTCTGAATCCTATCAGCATTATTTTCTTCAATTAGGAGAAAAAATCGTGGAAGGACTGGAAATAGCCGGTTATGAGCGATGTGACGGTAAAGTAATGTCGTCAGAATCCAGATGGACGAAATCGGTAGATGAATGGAAGGAACAAGTGGTGAATTGGTTGGAAGAAGAAAGCTGGCAATCGCTGAGACACTTTTCCACCTTTTTTGATTCAAGAGTGTTACTGGGAGAAGCCGATTTATTACAGGAATTAAAAGAGGAAACCTTTCAATATATCGATAACAATCCGAAAGTGATACCGAGACTAGTTGACAATGTAGACTTCATTCGCAAGGGAGTCGGTGTCTTCGGTCAATTGTTACCCGAGCAAAGCGGGAAAATGTCAGGTCAGATTAACATTAAAACAACGACGCTTTTTCCTTATATCAATTCATTACGGCTGCTGGCTTTGTGCAATGATTTCAATCAGGCACCTACTATGTCCAGGTTTGAAAATTTAAAGTCTAAGTATCCATTTCTGTCAGATTATCAGATGCTATTTAAGAATTTACTAGCTTTTAAATTCGAGTTCACCAATGATGTGGAAGAATATGAAGAAGTACACTATATTCCTTTGAAAGATTTATCGAAACGTCATAAACAGGAGTTGAAGGAATTTATGAAAAAAGGTACAGAGTTATTTGACCGTACCAAACATACGATTGAAGAAGAGTGTTCGAAATGATTATGAATCAGATGCTTCACTTCATAAAGCAAATGTCAGGGAAAATGACGGACAGCAGTGTCTTAGCGGGTCAGTCGGATGCTCGGAAAATTGCCTATATGCGTAATTTGCAACGAGAATTAAAGCAAAAAGACGTTTTGAACACACCTTTTAAAGATCTTTCAGTTGTAGTGTTTGATATTGAAACAACAGGCTTCTTTCCATACAATGGTGATCGAATTCTTTCAATAGGTGCTGTTAAGATGAAAGGGGCAGAAATACTAGAGGATCAGCTATTTTATAAGACCATTTACAGTGCTCTTCCACCGCCACAGGAAATTGAGGAATTAACGGGGATTACAGCCTTCGAATTAAATCAGGCAGCTACTTTACCTGACGTGTTAAAACAATTTTTTATGTTTGTTCGCAGTGATACGTTAGTGGCACATCATTCCAGTCATGAGAAGCAATTTATGAAACATGCCAGCTGGACGGCATTAAAGACGAGTTTTCAACACCGTATTATTGATACATCCTTTCTTACAAAAGTGGTATCACCAGAGATCGACTATGTCTCATTAGATGACTGGTGTAATCATCATGGCGTCGAAATTGGCAACAGACATCATGCATTATATGATGCAGCTGCAACAGCAAAGTTGTGGTCTGAGAATATTAAGATAGCAGAAGAAATGGGTTTTCATAACCTGAAAGATATCTATACGCATATTGCTAGCTTGCCTTAACCTGAAAGGGGAGAAGAGTGTGAATAATGATATTCCGGACCATGTAGCGGCTTTTCCGATTAGTGTGGTAAAGGATTTAACGCAATTGAGCGGAAGACAAATCCGATACTATGAGGAACAAGGTTTAATTTCTCCTGCAAGAAATAAAGGGAACCGGAGAATGTTTTCGTTAAATGATATTGACCGACTGAAAGAGATAAAAAAACTCATTGATCAAGGGATCAATATTGCAGGTATTAAGGCAATGCTAAAAGACTAAACTCCCCTAGTCGTTTATCAAGCTAAGGGAGTTTTTTGTGAGTACAAAAAGCATAAAATTTTAAGGCTTCGTCCACTTTCTGACAGGAACAGGCGTGTCTATGCGAGCATAGAAGACTTACCGATTGGTGATAAACAGAGGCTTAGTCGCCCTTATGTACTTGGGCGAAAATTATCATCTGTATCACTTGCTTACCGTAATCTCTTTGTCTCAGTCGATGCCGTCCAGTCGCTACGTTTCTATACGGACGCTTGCACTTTTCTAATGATGTTTATTTATTAAAGAGGTCAAAAAGGCCACCGATTCCACTTTCACCTTTGTTTCCGCCCTTCTCAGGTAAGGCGGCAAATACTTTGCTGGCAAGTCGACTAAAAGGTAACGATTGTACCCAGACGGTCCCTGGACCAGTTAATGTCGCAAAGAATATGCCTTCTCCTCCGAACAGAGCAGTTTTTACACCGCCGACGAATTCAATGTTATAATCAACATCTCCAGTCATTGCCACAAGACAACCGGTGTCTACTTTTAGTTTTTCACCTGGTTGCAGTACGCGTTTGTGGATGGTGCCTCCTGCATGAATGAAAGCCAAACCATCGCCTTCTAGTTTTTGCATGATAAAGCCTTCTCCCCGAAGAACCCAGTACCGATTTTACGTTGGAATTCAATGCCAACAGTAACGCCTTTTGCAGCAGCAAGAAAGGCATCCTTTTGACAAATAATTTTTCCGCGCAGTGCGCTCAGATCCATCGGCACAATTTTACCAGGGTATGGCGAGGCAAAGCTGACATGTTTCTTACCAACCCCTTGATTCGTAAAGGTTGTCATAAACAAGCTTTCACCGGTAATGACTCGTTTACCAGCTCCAAGTAATTTACCAACCAATCCCCCTTGCTGTGAAGATCCGTCACCAAAGATTGTTTCCATGGAAATGTCACTGTCCATCATCATCAAACTACCTGCTTCTGCAATAACGGTTTCCTGCGGATCTAACTCTACTTCGACAAACTGCATATCATCACCGTATAATGTAAAGTCAATTTCATGATTGTTCATCGTCAATCCACTCCCTTTTTGTTGGTCTGTGCATATATACGAACCAACGATCAAAAGGATTCTTCATATTTTATATAAATTGAATAAATATTCAGTCTATTTATGAAAAAGGGCGGTATTATCACGTTTTTATCATTACAAAACCGTTACAAATTAGGAGTATTTGAATAAAATGTAGAGAATCAAAAAGAATTTAAAAGAATTTCATTATTTATATTTACAAATCAAATAAATATGGTACTATATAAGTGAATTCACTAGTAAATGCGAATATTTTTTTAGGAAAGGGGATAGTTGACTATGGTAACTTCTTTATACATGGTTTCTCTAACTATTCTGCTTACTTTTCTAGTTTTATCTGCTTTGGAAAAAATTTCAGCGCGCAGAAAAAAACTAAAAGTAGAATTGAATTTGGAACCTTCCAAAGCACAAGTACAGCCGGTAATTGCTGGCAAAGAAATCAGATAACCAAACTAGTCCGTTGTAGAACTAGTCGAAATAGAGCCTCCTGTTCTTTCAGGAGGTTTTTTGTTTAGCAAAAAAGCATATACGTTATCATGCTGAACATGAAGGTGTGTTCTTATAATATGGATTATGTTAACTGGCCGCTTTATGCTTTGTGGTAATTTTGAAATGATTCATGTGCTGGGATACCGCTCCGTCCAATCACTCCGCGTCCTGCGGGGCACGGCTGAAGCTAGGCTACTACTTGCGTTACTTCTTTGCTGCCTTGCACCGAGGAAGCCTACTTCGAAGCATTACTAGTAGACGCAGGTGCAGACGTTGTGGATCTTCAGCGCCTGCCTGTCCCGCGGGAGTCTCCGTGGTTGGCCTACGCTAGAATTGGGACTCTACAATTTTTGTCAGAGCTAGCATATTGATCGCATGCATATATAATAGCTATGGAAAAATGCCAAGAACCACTGCTATTTACTGTTACATAAGTTGAAGCACTTCTCTTAAGCGCAGGAAATAGGCGGAGACTCCCGTGGAATCAGCGCGAGCTAAAGATCCACTTCATTTGTGCCTGTGTCTTCTAGTATCGCTTCGAGGTAAGCTTCCTCGGCACAAGGCAGCACAGATGTTATTTCAAGTAGTAGCCTTGCAGACCGCCGTGCCCACAGGACGCGGAGCCTATTTCCGGAGCTTTGCTAAGCAGATAAAATATTTCAAAATGACCGTTTTGCCATATAGCCTTAGTTAACATAATCCACATTATAGGTAATCGTATAATCTTTATGTCAATTAGTACCGGGCGGTTTATGAGCAGTTTATCTAAATGCATGCAGTACAAAAAATGCTTATGTCTACTTTCTCCGATTTTTAGCGAATTTTTTGAATAGTAGAACTTGTTTATACCCTCTTGAAATTGTCCATGTTTCACTTATAATGTGTCCTAGCTGATCAGAAAATTTATTAAATTTTCTGAAAATTATCACATTAATAAAGGTGGAATCAAAATGGAGAAACCAAAAAGGGTGGGTTTTTTCCAGCGAAGTCTTAATCGTATCGAATATATTGGTAATAAATTGCCCCACCCAGTAACACTTTTTATGCTATTGGCATTTTTAGTATTAGTTCTATCTGCTGTCATTTCTAGTACAGGTATAACGGTAGAAAATCCGAGTAATCCTGAAGAAGAAGTTGCTGTGAAGAACTTATTAAATGCAGAAGGTATCAGTTATATTTTCACAAGTATGGTGGATAATTTCATTAACTTCGCACCGCTTGGTGTTGTACTTGTGACGATGCTTGGAATTGGTCTTGCCGAAAGAACGGGAATGATCAGTGCAGCATTAAGAGCTTTTGTACTATCTTTGCCAAAAGCATTGATCACTGCAGGGTTAGTGTTTGCAGGTATTATGTCTAGTGTGGCAACAGATGCAGGTTATGTTTTATTACCTCCATTGGGGGCTGTGCTTTTTGCTGCCTTAGGTCGACATCCGATGGCTGGGCTAGCTGCTGCTTTTGCTGGTGTATCAGCAGGTTTTAGTGCAAATTTAGTACCAACAGCATTAGAACCATTATTAGGCGAAATGACTATCGGTGCGGCGGCAATCGAGGATCCTGCTTATGCGGATACAATGAATATTTTAATGAATTATTACTTTACCATTGCATCTGTATTTTTATTAACACTTGTCGGTACTTTGGTGACGGAAAAAATTGTAGAACCAAGATTAGGAGCCTATACGGGAAGCTTTAAAGAAGAAGCTACAGGCTTAACGCAAGTAGAGAAAAAGGGCTTGAAATTAGCAGGACTTTCTTTAGTTGCGGGAGCTATTGCTATTTCCTTTTTAATTGTGCCTGAAAATGCACCGTTAAGAGGGGAGAATGGTGCAATAATTGAGTCTCCATTTATGTCAGATGGTCTTGTTCCAATTATTTTTATTTTGTTCTTCATACCAGGAGTTGTATATGGTATCGTAGCAAAAAATATCCGAAACGACAAAGATGTGGCTAATCACTTATCTGACACGATGGGGTCAATGGGATTGTTCATTATTCTGTCATTTTCTGCTGGTCAGTTTGTTGCGTATTTTAATGAATCGAATCTGGGAATATTTATTGGTGTTTATGGCGCGAAATTCTTAGAGAATATCAGTTTAGAAGGTATTCCGCTATTGATTGTGTTTATTATCATAGCTGGTTTCATAAATATTTTCATCGGTAGTGCAACTGCGAAGTGGGCAATGATGGCTTCGATTTTTGTACCGATTATGATGAAGTTGGGTTATTCACCGGAGTTGACGCAAATGGCATATCGTATTGCTGATTCCTCAACAAATATTATTTCACCTTTGATGACCTATTTTGCATTAATCATTGCGTTCGCGCAGAAATATGATAAGAAGATGGGAATTGGTACCTTGATATCTACGATGTTCCCATATGCAATCTTCTTCATGATCAGCTGGACATTGATGTTGATCATCTGGATAATGTTTGGCTTCGACCTTGGTCCGGGATCATCTATCCATTATAATAACTAGTATAGTAACAAAGGATAAAAACCTTCGTTTACGGGTTTTTATCCTTTTTTCTTTTGTACAGGTGGCAAGAATCATGTAGAGCAAGCCTAATGGTTAAAGCTAACCAAAGTGATTTGCTATATTCTTCAATAATTAGTCTGATGTTTGTGAGATTCTACAGTTTTTTTAATCTGATCATTTGTTGATAGAGAAAAGGCTAAAGGACTAGTATAATAGTTAGATAAAAAGAGGGGGATAATCTGTGTCAAAAGGGGAAAGAACGTTGCAGACGAAATATGGAACAGAGAAAAGAGCGAATGCATTCTATAAAAATCAAATGCTTCACTTTCTGAATCAAGACATGATCGCGTTTATAGCCAGGCAAACGATGGTATTTATCTCAACATCTGATAGCGATGGGAACTGCGACGCATCCTTTCGAGCCGGCCAGGAAGGTTTTGTATATACGATTGATGAGCATACATTAATGTATCCTGAATACCGTGGCAATGGTGTCTTGGCGAGTCTTGGTAATATTAGTGAAAATCCTCATATTGGCTTGATGTTTGTTGATTTTTTTGAGGATCAAATTGGTTTACACATAAATGGGCGAGCTGAAATTGTTGAAAACGAACAATTATCGAGCTTGCTGCTTTCGACTGAACAATTAACTTATATGAATCAGCGTGAGGGAGATAAAGCTGAAAGATGGGTCCATATCATTGTTGATGAAGCGTATGTGCATTGTTCGAAGCATATACCGAAATTGAAAAAAGAAGAAAAAACGATTCATTGGGATACCAACAACAATAAATATAAAGGCGGTGATTATTTTCATGCAAGAAGAACAAAGAAAACTCCCCGCACTAATAGTTGAGGAGTAGATCTTAGTTTAAAATTCCCATTCATCCTTTAAATATAAATAAAGTAATAACAGGACTCTTTCTTTGTCCTTATTTTGATACGTGCTTTCTTCGAGTTTCGGCAATACAATGTCACTTACTTGTTTTGTGACGATCGGCTTTTGTTCAGGTCTTATTTCTGCAATTCGATGCGCATATGTTTGGATTAGCCGCCATTCCTTTTGATTAAATGGTTTCAATTGCTGTGCGGTTAATGGAAACTCATCCAGGTCTAATGCTAATTGTTCCATGTACTTATCCAGTGCATGTCTTTTAGCTGTTTTATTTCGACGTTCGTGTACGACAAGTGTACCTGCCGCCAGATCGCCTAATCGTTTATGCTTCGAATGAAAAAAAACGATCAGAATACCGGCAGCATAAAAGCCTGGCAACATATCAATTATCCGTAGCAGATTGCGGATCAGACTCGATAAGAATGTTACATTGTGTCCGTTCTCTTGAATCACCCGAATACCTACAAGTTTCTTTCCGATGGTCCGTCCGCCCCAGAGAAATTCTAAAAAGATAAAATACCCAAAATTTAAAGCAAAGATAATCACTAACCCCAGTGCAAGGATAACATTATCGTATTCATTGAATAACAAAACGACAGAAGGGTTGTTTTCCAGTGAGAAAGTTAAGGTCAGAATAATGGCAATCTGTACTAAAAAAACGAGTAAATAATCCAGGATCTGAGCCGCGCCTCTCGATCCTATTCCTGCTAAATCGAATTGTAAGGTGACGTATTCCGGTGTCTTTACATTCAGTTGTTCCTGTTCCATATCGA
The DNA here is from genome assembly GCF_022919575.1 of Gracilibacillus salinarum. Taxonomy (NCBI): domain Bacteria; kingdom Bacillati; phylum Bacillota; class Bacilli; order Caryophanales; family Bacillaceae; genus Gracilibacillus; species Gracilibacillus salinarum. The sequence continues at coordinate 3,414,041 of NZ_CP095071.1, forward strand.
TCCTCCTAATAGGAAAGATTGCTGTTCATTTCTCTCTTAATCTACTATAATAAAGTAAAATAATAGAAAAAAAGGTGATGATATGCAATTAAACCAATTTATTAAGCAACACCGCCAAGATTGGGGGCGTTTAGAAGTGTTAATCAGTGAATTACCTAAGAAAAAAACGAGTCATAGTATAGAAGATTTTCAACATACCTATCAAAAAGTAGCAAGGCAATTATCGTTTAGTCAAACTTATTTTCCAAATGAGGATGTTACGATCTATCTGAATGAATTAACGGGCAAAGCGCACAATATTTTGTATCAATCACAACATTCCTCGTGGAAACAAGCGTATCACTTCTTTTCCAGCAAATTTGTCGGGTTATTATTACAGCAGTGGAAAGCTGTTGTACTGGCAATGATGTTGTTTGTTATTGCTGGCATTGCGAGTTTTTTTGCTGTGCTTGAAAATCCATCCCACCTATATGGAATTCTTTCAGAAGAGATGGCTCAAGCCTTTGATCCCGGCACTTTAAATGAATCACCGCGTGTCGTAGACGCCCCGATGATGTCAGCACAGATTATGACAAATAATATCCAGGTAGCTATTCTCGCATTTGCAGGAGGCATTACATTCGGTATTTTAACAGTCTATTTGTTAATTACAAATGGGATTCTTATCGGTGCCATCGCTGCTTTGTTCTGGAATCATGGAAATAGCTATGTTTTTTGGGCTTATATTGTTCCGCACGGTGTAATCGAATTAATTGCTATATTCATTGCGGGCGGTTCAGGGTTGTTAATGGGATATAAATTATTTGTTCCTGGTAATCATTCGAGAGGATACCAGCTGAAGATCCAAACAAACAGGTCTGTACAATTATTAATTGGAACGGTCCCGTTATTTATTATTGCCGGTATCATCGAAGGATATATAACGCCATCCGGATTATCATTAGAAATGAAATATGCATTTGCCATTGTAACGGCATTTGGAATTGTGGCGTATATGTTACTTGGTTCCTATCTTCAACAAAAAAGAAAGCTACAACAAACCTCTGTTTAAGATCTGAATATATTGGGAAACCGCGGTTGCCGCCAGACGTTCTGCAGAAGCTTCCAGCATAGGCAATCCATGCTTTTCCCATTTATTCATCACTTGCTGCTGTTTCAGGTATTGGCTTTGGGCAACACTTTTCTCCATTGCTGAAAGTACGCCGTCTGATTGACTGTTGCGCTGTTTGTACAGCATGGTATCTTCAATTCCAAGCATCATAATTAGATGCTTTTTTCTAATTTGCTTCATGTAAAACAATGGATAAGCCTCATTGGCGAATGTTTGAATATCACTAAAGAGAACCATCATACTTCTTTTTTTCTGAATGGACTGTGCATGCTGTAAGGCCAATGGGTAGTTGGATTCTTGTGCATCTACTTCTATCGAATAAACGGCTTGTAAAATGGATTCGATGTGCCGCAGTCCCTTCCCAGGAGGGACAACCGTCTGGATATTTTTAGAAAATGCGATCAGTGAAACATGATCGCCATTATCTAAGGCGGCAGCGGCCAGAGTGATGGCAGCTTCTATTGATTTCTCCAATCGATTTCCTTCTTCCAGCTCCATCCCCATCATTCTTCCACAGTCTATTAATATCGTAATATACTTGCCATGCTCTGGTTCATACTCATTTGTCATCATTGTTTGTAATTTCGCAGACTGTCGCCAATTAATCTTTCGTGGGTCATCCCCGGCGGCATAACTTCTAATTTTAGCAAAGTCTCCAATCCCCGTTTTTGTTTTTTTGACTTTAATTCCTTCATGTAATAAATATTTTTGGGCACTTGCCAAATAGCGTTTTGTTTCAGCTAAATTAGGTATTACTTTTATTTCTTGCGGCAGGGAGTAGGTGTATTGTTTCTCCCATAAGCCCAGTCTTGTTTTGACTCTAATATATAGCCTGTCGAGTGTATATCTTCCTCGCTGGTGAGGGATAATCGTATAGCTTAAAGCAGTATGCTTTGACTTCGATACATGTTGCTGATTTGGATAATTCGCCTGAAATGAAGTTGGCCAGCTATCTACAATTCGTACGGTATAGGTTTCGTTTGTCTGATTGTGCATGTGTATGGTGACAGTTTCCTGCTGGTGGCGTTCGATTTGTTCCGTTACGCTCCTGGAAAGATTAAAGGCTTGTTTTGGCGGTAACATAAATGCATCAATGACGAGTAAAGCCAAGCTAAGTAAGATGGCTATACCGAGAAACAGCCATGAAAAAAGCCAAAAGGATAAAAGTCCTGTAATCAAAGCGATAACGCCATAATAGGTCAATAATTTTTTTGTCGGGACTACACCTTTATCGCGGAACAGTAACCGATCCCACAAGTTCTTGAATCGTTTCATCGATATCAGATCCCTCCAATTCTGCATATGGAGATAGCTGAATACGGTGACGAAGACTTGGTAAGGCAACAATTTTGACATCATCAGGTGTGATATAATCACGATCATCCAGATAGGCCCATGCTTGTGCGGTTTTGGCAATCGCGATGGCTGCTCGTGTACTTGCCCCATATTGTATATGCTCTAACTCTCGTGTCTTGCGAACTAATGTAATGATGTAATCCATTATTTCCTGACTAATAGTAACTGCTTGAACGGATTGCTGGATATCGGCAATCGATTCTTGTGAGAAAATAGGTGTGATTGGCTCTGGGTTTGTTTGTTCATGGATCACCATTTCTAATACAGATACTTCTTCTTCAAGTGAGGGGAAGTCCACTTTTAATTTGAAGAAAAAACGGTCCTGCTGTGCTTCCGGCAGAGGGTATGTACCTTCGAATTCAATCGGATTCTGTGTCGCAGCGACAAAAAAGAAATCAGGTAAACGGAAGGTATCACCTTGAATGGTTACTTGTTGCTCCTCCATTGCTTCTAATAAAGCAGCCTGTGTCTTCGCTGGCGTACGGTTAATTTCATCTGCTAACAAAACATTGGTAAAAATCGGCCCTTTTAATGTTTGGAAATCCTGTACTTTCATATTGTAGATAGCACTTCCCGTAATATCACTCGGTAATAAATCCGGTGTGAATTGAACGCGCTTGAAATCACCGTCTAGTAATCTAGCTAATGTTTTTACCATTTGTGTTTTCCCGGTTCCGGGAACCCCTTCGATTAACACATGTCCTCCTGCTAATGCAGCACATAATAATAAGCGCAAGTTTTTTTGTTGTCCTAGAATTCGTTGTTCATATCTTTCCAATAATGACGTAATAGCTGTCATTTTATTTCACCTCATCTCTAATTTTATCCAGTTGTTGCGACCAGTACAGATACTGTTGTTTATTTAAAGACGACTGCTGTTGTAAGTTTTCGAGTTCAGACGCAAGCTTCTGTAATTGCTTTGGCTTGATGGTGCTAATATGTGACTCTATATCTTGTAATCGATCATGCCAGTTTTTATGATAGGGAATACCAAATCGCATCCGGATGATTTCTTTCAGATAGTCCATTTGATAGTGAAGGGATGCTTGATAATTTTTTCCTTTCACAAGCCAAATAGCAATCGCCTTGGATCGTTCGTTACTGAATCGGACGATTTCTTCCCGTACAGGATAGATTGGGCCGAAACGCTTCCCCTGGTACCATAAGATGAAGAATGTCAGTATGATGCCTTGCACTAACAATACATACGTCCATCCAGGGTATAGCTCAAATGGTGAAACTTGCCCGCCGGCATTACTAACACTATATCTATCGAAAACTATGTGGCTGAATTGATCGAATGGAACTATCTCAAGAATGATCGCCAAATGATCTTGATCGAGAATTTGTTCATTCGTAAACCAGTCTGGTTCTGTCAGAATAATCAATGAGCCATCGCCAACTTGTTGTTTAATAGCTAGCGGCCCAAAGTCATCTTCTGCTAGTATCTGATCATCTCCGCTGGCTATCAGTCTAACAGGTGTATTATATACAGCTTTGCGTGTCGTTCCGTTTATTTGTAATTCTGAAGTTTCTTCAGAATCAGGTAACATTCCTTGTAGCGCATACTCTGTTTTTATCCCTAATAAGCCATCCGGATTTTCTTTTGCTACGACAAGTGTATTTCCTTGTTTCATATAATCTATATACTTGGTTGACACCTGCTGGTCTGTAAAGACAGGAGGGTTCACTAATAAGCGTAACGTATTCTCCTGTTGATCAGGGGCTTGCTTTTCGATGGATGTTTGGTTACCTTGTTCGCTTAAATATGTATATAACGCTTTTACTCCAGTAAGGGAAGGTGATTCGATCGCATAGTTGGGATATTGTTCTGGAGCGTTGCTGGATGAATAGTAGCTGACAGCAATCAGGATAATAAAAAAAGCGATACCAACGATCCATGTTTTGTTTTTAAACATTAGTGATCACCTAATTTCTTGTGAACTTGCTGATGACCTATGTGAGTGGTCAGTCTGTCGGTTTGTTTTTGATACTTGGCATAATCAGTTTGCTGGACAGTCTTTTCTCCATAGGTAGCATGTTCGAATTGCAGTGCCAATTGGTAAAAGGATGATGCAATAGGGCGGTCACGACTATTTAGTTCCTCATAATATTCTCGGTTTGTTTTCCATTGTTGAATCGTGAGGAGTTGATATTCTTCAAGTCTTAACAGCATGGCTAGAAATTGGTGACGAATGGCTAATGGATAATTTGCTTCTGTCTCATATGTTGCCGCCATTTGCATGTGCTGGTGATAGTCCCAGGCTAATTCTGCATCTTTCTCGAATGGCTGGTAGCTTGACCATTTTTTCTTGCGGACCATAAAAGTTGTGAAAGCAAGAATGCCAAGAATCAGAATGACTGCAATACTGATAACCAGCACTACTACTATGATATTACCTGTAGTAGAGCCAGGTACAAACGATTGGAACAGATTATCTAACAGATCACTTAGCCAATTGGAGATTCGGTCATAGATTTTCTCTATAATCGACCGGTTATCCTGCTGATAGACTTGGTATTCATCCTGTTGAAGGATCTTCTCTAATTGTTCTCGTTCTTTTTGATAATCCGACATTATCAAACTCCTTTATGATTCTTGTGTGGTAAGAAAGTAAAGTCATAGAAATAAACAATGATGAACATGAAGATAGATTCTTATAATATGGATTATGTAAACAAAGGCTGTATTGCCAAATGGTCATTTTGATATAGATTATCTGCTTAGCAAAGCTCCAGAAATAGGCTTCGCGTCCTGTGGGCACGGCTTCAGCTAGGCTACTACTTGCACTACTTCTTTGCTGCCTTGTGCCGAGGAAGCTTACTTCGAAGCGACCCTAGCAGACGCAGGCACAAACAAAATGGATCTTCAGCTCGTGCTGATTCCACGGGAGTCTCCGCCTATTTCCTACGCTTAAGGGAAGTGCTACAACATATGGAACAGCTAAAAGCAGTGGTTCTAGGCATTTTTCAATAGCTATTATATATGCATACGATCACTATGCTAGCTCTTACAAAAATTGTAGAGTCTCAATTCTAGCGTAGGCCAACCACGGAGACTCCCGCGGGATTGTGCAGGTGCTGGAGCTAACTTTGTGAAGCGTTATTCTTCACAAAGTTAGCTCCAGCCGTGCCCCGCAGGACGCGGAGTGGTTGGACGGAGCGGTATCCCAACACATGAATCCTTTCAAAATCCCCACTAAGCAGCTAGACATAATCTATATTATAGGAAGTTGTTTATTGATTAAGTCAATTAGGACCTGGCGGGTTATGGCCGGTTTTTCTTATGTTCCTTGATATTCATTGATTAGGGATTGTAAATCAGATCCTTCTTGTCGTATCGATGCATCGAAATACATCACACTATACCCTACGTAAGTGATAATCCAGGAAATCAGAGAGAAAATATTCGTTAATACATAATACAAGACACTGTTACCCAAAAAGATTAAAGGTATTTGAAGTACGCTTGTAATGATCAATGATATAATGATCAAGACTAGAAGCAGTCCAAAGAATTTCCATGTTTGCTTTTTAGTCAGGTGCCAGCTTCTGGATAAACCGGGTGCCACTTTCTCAAATAATACTGCTGGCAGAAAAAGAGACCATCTGGTAAAAAGTAAGCCTACCGCAAGAAAAAAGCCAGCCATTAATAGTAAAAGGATCATTACACCGGCAACTGGGTGAAAGATTATACTGCTGCTTCCCCCGATTATAGCGGTAATGATGAAGCCAGGGAGTATAATTGCGATCGCAATAATGCTAATAAGTAATGTACTAAACAAAATAGGAAAATAGCGAGGTAATGCTCCTTTAATCATGTCTTTTACGACAATTTCCTCCCCGTTTCGTACTTGTTTAACTGCGAGAATGAGAGCGCCAGCTATTAGTGGAACAGCTAATAAACTAATCATGCTGACCACATTACTTATTACGTTTTCTTCATAACTTGTATTTGCTATCGATTCTATATTCCCCATTAAAGAACTGAAAATTGATTGACTGGGGTCAACGCTAATAAATAACTCGCGTCCTGTCAGAATAAGAACGATTGCCTGTATTACAAAAATCGGTACCATTATAAAAAATGAGATCAAAAAAATGGGTTTGATGTTTTGCTTTATAATCCGGAAAGTCTGGTCTAAGATTTCTGCAAAACGTAATGGTTTCTGTACATTTCCGTTCATTCTGATACTCCTTTCCATATTTTAGTTGGATACTTATTATTTTAACATGTTATACGATTTTTGGATAAGAAAATCTATAAAAATATGGAGATGATTCGTAAGGTCATCTCCATATCACTTTATACATGGTCGTATTTATCACGGCGCTAAGCAATCAGTAGGGGGCAACCCACCACTGATTGAAGCGTCACTTTATTGAGCCATCTGTTCACTTTTTTCTTGTTGTGGTTTTGATTTGTTTTTAATAAAAAATGTTAAGCATAGACCTGCAATGGACAGAATAGTTGCCAGCCAGAAAGCGGCGTTGTAACCGGCAATCGAAGCATTAGAGGCGATCTGTGTCATCGCTTCTGTCTCCGATAATCCTTCCAGAGCGGATGCGTTCGGCTCGTAATTGCTAGCAGATGTAGTCATTGTTGTAATTAAAATGGCCGTACCAATGGATGCAGAAACTTGCTGCATCGTATTAGCCATGGCAGTTCCGTGTGGATGCCATTCCTCTGGGAGCTGATTCAATCCAGCAGTCATTACTGGCATCATAACTAACGATAGTCCGAACATTCGAATCGCATAAATAATTACCAAATAGCTGTAGGCAGTATCCATTTCTAAACTGGTAAATAGGAATGTTGTTACAGTTACAATAGACATTCCGATCGTTGCCAGCCACTTCGCTCCAAATTTATCAAATAACATACCGGTTATAGGAGACATGATCCCCATTACAATCGCACCTGGCAGAAGCATTAATCCGGATTCAAGAGCAGTAAACCCTCTTGTGTTCTGCATATATAATGGCAGCATAGTCTCTGCTCCGATTAATGCCATTAATACAATCATAGTGATGATCAGTGAAAGAGAAAAAATCGGATATTTGAATACACGAAATTCAAGCATGGGCTTCGCAATTTTTAATTGGCGAACGATAAAAATGGTTAAAATAATCGCGGCCGCAATCACGATGGCGACTGCCTGAACATTGATACCAGACGATGCTTCTGCTCCGCCATGACCACCACTGATACTGCTGAATCCATATAACAGACCTCCGAAACCGAAGGAAGAAAGCACAATCGATATAATATCAATCTTTGGATTGGTTTGTTCTGTGACATTTTTGACGAATTTACTCGCTACTAAGATTGCAATGATAACGATAGGAAGCACGACATAGAATAAACCTCTCCAGGAGAAATATTCAAGCAACCAGCCGGATAAAGTGGGTCCGATTGCCGGGGCGAAAGATATAACGATTCCTGCCATACCCATAGCGGCTCCGCGTTTTTCGACTGGAAATATTCGAAGCATTACGGTCATCATTAACGGCAGCATAATTCCGGAACCTGCTGCTTGAATAACGCGTGCAACCAATAATAACTCGAATGTATGTGAAATCGATGCAATCGCAGTTCCTGTCGCGAAGATTGTCAGCGCAGTGATAAATAATTGACGGGTGGTGAATTTTTCAATCAAAAAGGCGGATATGGGGATCATAACGCCGTTTGTAAGCAGGAATGCTGTGGTCAGCCATTGTACCTGGTTTTCCTCGATTCCGAAGTCATTCATTATGCTAGGTAACGCGGTTGCTAACAGTGTTTCATTCAGTAAGCCGACGAATGCGCCGATCAGCATGACGGCCATCATCGGCACGCGCTTCACATTTTCTGGATTTACCGTATGTTGATTCAATTAAAGTCCTCCTTGTTTCCACATTTTCTCTATTTGAATAGTTTGGATTTCGATTACCTTTTCACGCTTTAAATAGTGAATAAGCAGTTCTAATTGAAAAGGATCTCGATCTGCATGTATGTGCCGGTTGATCTCATCTATGGTGCGCAATAGCATCTGTTGATTGGAAAGCTGGTATTGGAGGACAATCTCTTTGGTATCCTCTAGCAACTGCTCGATGGTGCGCTCTTCATCACCTTGTAGAAAAGGCTTTTGATTCGCAAGGTTTTGCACTATTCCATCCATTTGTCTGCTAATCCAACTGCTCAATTGTCTGGCATCCATTTGTTTGTCATGAAGCATCATGTACATCATATATTCTTTCATGATACCTTCTAACATAATCACCAGATCAGTCACATATGGTGCAATTTGCTGACCATAAGTAAGATAAAAATACTCCTGATGGTGATAATGCAGGGTATCGTGAAGCTGTTCCATTTTTTTGGTGAACGTCTCGTCCTTCTTTGGCGGGAGTTCCTTGAAAATGACATGGAAGAACAGTCTATGTTCAATCCATATTTCGAGTTCTCCGTGTAAGTACGAAGCAAGTTCAGCTTTGGTTCCATCTATTTCTCTTGTGATATTCTGAATGCTTTGATGATAATCATCTACCATTTCGAGCATCAGATCGATTTTAGATGGAAAGTACGAATAAAATCCGCCCTTGGAAATACCGGTTTGCTTTGCGATTTCCTGGACAGATGTTTCACTATAGCCATTGTCAGCAAATAGTTGTAACGCCGTTTGCATCAACTTCTGTTTCGTTTCCATTAGATCCCGCCTGCCCGTAATGACTTTGAGGTCATATTTTTGACTGATTAGTCACAAGGAGTATTTTATAGAACAATGGTAGTATTGTCAATCTATCTGAAAGCTCTTTACAAAAAAGAAAAACAGCACTATATTTAGCGCTGTTTTGTAAAGTTTTCGGCAATTTTAATGATGGTTTTTGTTGCTTTTTCCATATTATCGACCGAAATGTATTCATATTTACCGTGGAAATTTTCTCCGCCAGTAAAAATATTTGGTGTAGGTAATCCCATAAAAGAAAGCTGTGAGCCGTCTGTTCCACCTCGAATTGGCTGTATGATGGGATCGATACCTATATTTTTCATTGATCGTTCGGCAATATCAACGATATGCTGAACAGGTCTGATTTTTTCTGCCATGTTGTAATACTGATCCTTCATTTCTAATTGAATCCGATCTGTTCCGTATTTTTGCTGTAACTTCGCAATACGGGTTTGGATGTAATGCTTTTTCTCTTGGAACTTGTCACGGTTATGATCGCGGATAATATAATAAAGCTTAGCTTCTTCTACATCGCCTGCGAAGGAAAGCAGGTGATAAAAACCTTCGTGTCCTGCTGTGAATTCAGGTGCTTGCTCCTCAGGCAAAGCCTGGTGAAATTCCATTGCTATCTTAGAAGCATGGACCATCTTTCCTTTTGCTGTGCCAGGATGCACATTGCTTCCATTGACTGTAATTTTGGCAGCAGCAGCGTTGAAGCTTTCGAATTGCAGCTCACCTAATGGTCCGCCATCAATGGTATATGCAAAAGCTGCTCCAAATTTCTTTACATCAAATTTATGAGGACCACGGCCAATTTCCTCATCAGGCGTAAAGGCGACACGAATAGGACCGTGTGGTATTTCTGGATGTGCGATTAAATATTCCATTGCCGTCATAATTTCCGCGATGCCTGCTTTATTGTCCGCTCCAAGAAGAGTCGTACCATCTGTCGTCATCAGCGTATGTCCGTGATATTGATGAAGAGAAGGGAATTCCTCCGGTGACAATACAATACGTTTCTCTTCATTTAAAACAATATCATTTCCTTGATAATCTTCCACCAGCTGCGGATTGACGCCATCTCCGGTGAAATCTGTTGCTGTATCGATATGAGCAAGAAAGCCGATAGTTTCCAGCTGTTCTTCAACATTTGCTGGTAATGTAGCCATAATATAAGCATGGTTATCGATGGTGACATCTTGCATGCCGATTGCTTTCAATTCTTCTACTAATAAATTGGCAAGCTCCCACTGATTTTCGGTTGATGGACAGGATTCATTGTCTTCGTTTGATTGCGTGTTTATTTTGGCATAGGTTGTAAGCCGGTTAATTAGTTTATCTTTCATATTAGTTATCACTCCACTGTTTCCATTTTAGATGATGGCATTTATGCCCCTTTAAAACCGTATATTACTATTGTCTATTCTAGCATAATTATTCCTAATATAAGCTTAAGAAATATTATGCGAATGACTGACAAACTGATTTTTTGGTCAGGATAAAATTACGCTGGTTCATTTTCTTTTCAGTCACCTGTCATATACGATATGATGGCATAAGTACAGGTAAGTAAATTCATTATAAGTGCTTGCATTTGGTGATATAGTAGAAGAAATTTAGAAAAAGGGACTGAGTTTATGACAGATGGGATTCATAAACGTAAAAGTGAACATATTGAGTTAAGCTTAAAGAATGACTCATTGGGAGAAGGAATTACGAACGGCTTCGACCGGTTTCGATTCCAGCATAATGCACTCCCTGAAATTAATTTTGATGAGATTGATATTCGTGCCAATTATTTTGGACAAGCAATGGCGACACCATTTCTAATTAGTTCGATGACAGGTGGCGCGGAGCTGGCGGAAGAGATAAACCAAAATCTTGCAATTGCTGCGGAACAGCAGGGCTGGGTGTTTGCCTTAGGATCGACCAGGGTGATGCTCGAAAGTGAGAAGTTTCGTAAGTCCTTCCAAATTAGAAAGTATGCACCGACTGTACCGATTATTGCGAATATTGGTGCCGTACAATTAAATTATGGAGTTACCATTCATCAAATTAAACAAATTATAGAATGGACAGATGCTAACGCGTTAGTCTTACATTTGAACTCGATTCAGGAAGTAATCCAAACAGGTGGCGATACAAATTTTAGCCAGCTGTTGCCCAAAATAGAGGCTTTAATTAAGGAGATGTCGATTCCGGTCGGAGTTAAAGAGGTAGGATTTGGAATTGATGGACGCACTGCTCAGCGGCTGATTGATATTGGTATAGATTTTATCGATGTCGCTGGAGCCGGGGGAACCTCTTGGAGCCAAGTGGAGAAACTTCGTTCGAAGGACAGGATCAAAAAGGAAGCAGCTGAAGCCTTTGCGGATTGGGGATTATCAACGGCAACCTGCTTGGAAGAAATTAGATCATTGTCTAACCTGCAACAAATAATAGCAAGTGGTGGCATCCGCAATGGTCATCATGCTGCGAAAGCGATCGCCTTAGGAGCAGATCATGTCGGCTTCGCCAGAACGATCTTAAAGGAAGCAATCGAATCCGCGGAAAATGTGGTAGAATGGATGCAGGTACGAGAATTAGAATTACGCATGGTGATGTTTGGGATTGGAGCACACAATATTCAGGCATTACAACGAACAGATAGATTACAAACAAGGTAGAGGTGTTCTTGAATGGGGCAAAATGAAGTATTTGACGTTACGATTATTGGTGGCGGTACTACTGGTTTATTTGCTGCTTATTACGCGACAATGCGGAACCTGAAAGTGAAATTAATTGAATCTCAGGATCAATTTGGCGGAAAAGTCATGCAATTTTTCCCTGAGAAATTGATCTACGATATTGGCGGATATCCAGATGTTTCTGGTGATACCTTAGTGAAACAAATGATCCAGCAGGTAAACAGACATCAACCGGTTATGTTAACTAAAACCTGGGTAGAAACGATCGATAGAGTGGACGATCATTTCGTACTAGAAACTTTAGATGGTATGCAACATGTTACCAAAGCTGTTGTTCTGGCCACTGGTTCTGGTACATTCCATACGAAAAAGCCTGACAATTGGGATGACTTACCTTTTCCTGAATACCGCGACTCGGTTGCAACCAATCTTATGGATGAAGACAAGTATGAAGGAAAAGATGTCGTCATCGCATCCAATAATCGTCAGGCAATTGTTTGGGCATTGCATCTAGAAGGGAAAGCAAAATCAGTTACAATCGTTAATGAGAATGATAAATTACAGCAGACTAGAGAAGAAGACATTCAACAATTAGAGAGTAGTGACACGATTGCTTATAACGCTGCCACGATCACCAATCTGGTTGTCGATAATGAACAATTGACAGCTGTCGAGATTAAGGATCACAATGGGCAAGTGGTGAAACTGAAAGCGGACTATATGCTTGCTTATTACGGTCTTGCCCTTCAAGCGACACCATTTGATGCTTGGGATGTAGCACTGAATAAAGGTCGTATCTTGGTAAAAGGTGATATGGCAACTAGTGTACCCGGCATTTTTGCAGCTGGCGATGTAGTTCAGTACGAAGGAAAAACAAACCTGATCGCATCCGGTTATACAGAAGCGATTACAGCGGTTAATAAAGCTCATAAATTTATCGATCCAAGTGTAACTGAACAATTGTACAGTACGGTCTTATACCGAAAGTAACGGGTTAATCGACCACATCACGTGGTCGTTTTCCCCATTGAAGTTCTTGAATGCTGAGACCAAAGTCCAGTTGTAAATGTGGATAATCTTTGAAACGCGAAAAGTCTCCACCCCAGCTAAACCCTAAATCCTTGGCGACGCTGACAACTTCCATCCAGTCACTTTCTCCATTCTGATTGCCGTCATAATCCATGTCCCAAATAACCTCATCGTTCTTATTACGTAAGGCAAAATCAATAGCTAAACCATAATTATGATAAGACTCTCCGCCTTTTGCATAGGTGACAATTTGTCCGTCCGTGCTTCTTCCGCGTTGGTAAAGCACGTTTTGTTCTGCTTCAGAACGAAATCCATCTGTGATTACAATTACAATCCCCCGCTCTTCTGTCGTCGTTATTAAGCTGTTCATTTTTTCTTCCACTACCGAGTTGAGTTCCGTCGGCATTGGTCGAGAACTGTATTTTTGAAACTGCGTATATAGATAAAAAGCGCCAAATACGATCAAAATAATTAAAAATGTGCGAATTTTCATGTTATTATCCTTTGCTAAATAGTTTCGGTCATTCCGTATATTCAAAATCTATGATACTATATTATTATTGAGATTAAAGAGATTATTTTTTTATCTTGATTTTACAGAAAATTTAAAATTCAATTTTATTAGAAAGTATAATTGGGAGGCAAATGGTATGGGGAAAGACTTGCGTATCAAAAGTAAAGTGTTTGATGATTCAAAACGTGCTCCAAACCGTGCGATGTTACGTGCAGTTGGGGTAACAGATGAAGATTTTAAGAAACCGATGATTGGGGTAGCGAGTACATGGAGTGAAGTAACACCATGTAATATTCACTTAGATGATCTTGCCATTCAGGCGAAAGATGGTGCACGTGCTGCGGGCGGTGTTCCGATGATCTTTAATACAATTACGGTATCCGATGGTATTTCCATGGGTACATCTGGTATGCGTTATTCGTTGCCAAGTCGTGATGTCATTGCAGACTCGATTGAAACAGTAGTGGGTGCAGAGAACATGGATGCCTATGTAGCAATCGGTGGCTGTGACAAAAACATTCCGGGTTGCTTGATTTCGATTGCACGCTCTGATGTACCAGCAGTATTCGTATACGGTGGTACGATTGCACCTGGATATCGTAAGGGTGAAAAATTAGACATCGTGTCGGTTTTTGAAGGTGTTGGAAAACACAATAACGGCGATATAGATGATGAAGAGTTAAGAGGTATTGAGTGTAATGCATGTCCGGGTGCTGGTTCTTGTGGTGGTATGTACACGGCGAATACAATGGCAACAGCGGTTGAAGCGCTTGGTATGAGCTTGCCAGGAAGTTCTTCCAATCCTGCTGAATCTCCTGAGAAATTTGAAGATTGCCGCAAAGCAGGAGAAGCTGCGTATCATTTATTAGAAAAAGATATTTATCCGAAAGATATTTTAACGAAAAAAGCATTCGAGAATGCGATCACAACTGTAATGGCTTTAGGTGGTTCGACGAATGCAGTTCTTCACTTATTAGCGATTGCAAATGCAGCGCAAGTGGACATAACGATCGATGATTTTAATCGTATTCAAGCAAAAGTTCCTCACTTGGCTGACTTGAAGCCAAGTGGTAAATATGTAATGGAAGATCTTCATAAAATTGGAGGCGTACCTGCAGTTATGCGCCTTTTATTGGATAATGGATTCTTGCACGGTGACTGCTTAACGGTTACAGGTAAAACAATCGCTGAAAATTATGCGGATGCACCTGTATTAACAGATGAGCAAGATATTATCCACCCACTTAGCAATCCATATCGTGCAGACGGTCCATTAATTGTCCTAAAAGGTAATTTATCACCAAGCGGTTCCGTTGCTAAGGTATCGGGTGTAAAGGTTAAACGGCATGTTGGTCCTGCGCGCGTATTTGAGAATGAAGACGACGCAACAAATGCTGTAATGAATAATGAAATTAATGAAGGTGACGTATTAGTTATTCGTTATGTAGGACCTAAAGGTGGACCAGGTATGCCAGAGATGCTGTCTATCTCCGCAATCCTTGTCGGTAAAGGACTTGGCCAAAAGGTAGCATTATTAACGGATGGTCGTTTCTCAGGTGGTACGCATGGACTTGTAGTAGGACACATCGCACCTGAAGCACAATCCGGTGGACCAATCGGTTTATTGCAGGAAGGTGACATGGTAACGATCGATTCAGAGAAAAAAGAGCTGTCAATGGACGTATCCGAAGAAGAACTAGCAAACAGACGTGCAGACTGGAAAGCACCAGAATTGTACAAACGCGGTGTCTTAGGTAAATATGCACACAATGTATCCTGTTCCTCACTGGGAGCCGTTACAGACTTTATCAACAGAAACGATCAATAACGACAGAGGTATACACTGTTTAGTATTGACATAAGACAATGGATAGCATACCAAGTAGCACATTACTTGGTATGCTATTTTTGTGGTGAGAATAAGAAGTATAAGTATAGTCAGAATCGCAGAGTCATGCTAAAGATGGGTTCTTACATTACGGATTTGTTTGTTGATAGTTTTCATCTGCTTAGCCAAGATCCGGAATTATGCCCTGCAGAACGCGAAGTGGTTGGACGGAGCGGTCTCCCAGCACATGATTCATTTCAAAATAAACACTACGCAGCTAGTTGAAATAAATCGTATTAAAGGAAGTTATAATACTTTCGTTAATCACAATTGTCGATGGGGCTTTATCATGTGTTCCGGTTGTCTTATCCACACCCTGCTTTATCATTTGTTTGCCATTAATAAGTCGTGGGTGTTGGTATGTAGATAACTCCGTGTATAAGTGCTAGGTTAAAAGGAGATATAAGGATTTACTGTGGAAAAACACAGTTATTCAATGGTTTATCCACATACTTAGGATAAATTAATAGTATTTTTCAAAAACATGTTAGTTAATATTTTATCACTCCGCTAACCGTCTGTAATACCCCCACTTCAAGATTTGAGAGATAAATAAGAAGATACGTGGGGGATTACGGACGATAACTTCCTGATAAATTTCGCTAGTAATCAGTAGGGGAAACCCCCCAACTGATTGAAGTCTCACTTTATAAATATGTGAATAACTAGCCAATTATCCTGAATATCTGTTAATTTTGTGCATAACTTGTGTTGAATCTACCTAACAGTTTTGGAAATTGTCGATAAAGCTGTGTATAAAGTGTAAAACTTTCCTTAATTATAATGTTATCAACAGCATCGAATGAGTATTGTTCAACTGCTAGACTATCAATCTATCCATATACCCATTTATTTCAAAGAATATTTGCGTTTTAGTTGTACCTATGCTACTAAAGTTGTGCTATAATGTATTTTAAAAAGTTTGAAAATTTAAAATTTATAGAAAAATAGGGGAGTTGGGAAGCATGAGAAAGAACTTATTATTTTTATTACTAACGGCTTTCTTCAGTGTTCTTGTTTTGGCGGCATGTGGAACAAGTGACGAAGAGACGAGTGGATCTGGTGGAAGTGAGGACACCGAACAAACAGCTGACGATACAGAAGGTGAAGCAACGGAAGACAAAGTTTATCAAATAGGTGCTACACAAATCGTCGAGCATCCATCATTAGATGCAGCATATGAGGGATTCCAGGCAGCAATTGAAGAAGCTGGATTGAATGTTGAATACGACTTCCAATCAGCGCAAGGAGATCAAAATAATACGGCGACCATTGCTAATAACTTTGTAGCAGATGGGGTAGATCTAATTTTTGCTAATTCGACGCCAAGTGCTCAAAGTGCATTACAAGCAACTAGTGATATTCCAATTCTTTTTACTTCTGTAACAGATGCCGTTGAAGGCGGACTAGTAGAATCATTGGAGCAACCTGGTGAAAATATTACAGGTGTATTGGATTTACATCCGGATGCTATAAAAAATACGGTAGATTTTATTGATAAGTACTTTGAAGGTTCTACTGTTGGTTTAATTTATAATGCAGGCGAGGCTAATTCAGTAGCTCAAATAGATGCAGTAAATGCAGCGGTGGAAGGTACTTCATTAACTACTGCTGAAGCAACTGTTTCAAATTCATCTGAAGTGCAGCAAGCTACGACTTCATTAGTAGGAAATGCTGATGTTTTCTATATTATCACTGATAATACGGTGGTATCTGCTCTTGAAACAGTAGTAAATGTAGCAGAAGAACAAAGCATTCCATTATTAGTCGGAGAACCAGATTCCGTGAAACGTGGTGGCTTTGCAACATACGGTATAGATTATTACACGATCGGTTATCGTACCGGAGAAATGGCAGCAGAGATCTTAACAGGTGAAAAAACAACAGCAGATATACCTGTTGAAATACCCCCTAGTATGCAGCTTTTTATTAATAAAGAAGCAGCAGAAGCACAAGGTGTGGAATGGAATAGTGATTGGGATGCAGATGCAGAATTGTTAGAAACAGAAGAAGCAGAATAATTTGGAAGAAAACCTCGACATACATGCAAGAAAAAGTGGTCGGGGTTTTCTATCCAATGATTTTTGAAGGACAGAAAGGGAGAGTTTGATGTTAATTTCCATGTTCAGCGCAATAGAATCAGGCATAATTTATGCGCTGATGGCTCTAGGTGTTTATCTTTCATTTCGTATTTTAGATTTCCCGGATTTAACGGTAGACGGCAGTTTTGTAACAGGAGGAGCAGTTGCGGCGATATCGATTGTGAATGGAGTACCTCCAGTAATCGCGACTTTTTACGCAGTCTTAGCAGGCTTTGCAGCAGGAGCTGTTACAGGAATTTTGAATACGAAAGGAAAGATTAATCCTTTATTATCCGGTATATTAATGATGATTGCACTCTATTCTATTAATCTGCGAATCATGGGTAAGCCAAATGTCGCGTTGTTGAATGAACCGACTATATTTAATCAAATAGAAGGTTTCTGGGGAAGTTTAGGAATTGACCAGGCATTGAATGGACTATTAACTTCAATGGGAGCGGAGAGAGTTCCCGGCACTTGGGCAGTTCTAATATTAATGATTTTTATCACCATTGTGATTAAAGTCCTGACAGATTATTTCTTGAAAACAGACGTGGGTCTAGCGTTAAGAGCTACTGGTGATAACGAAAAAATGATTCGTAGTTTCTCAGCGAATACAGATAACTTGACCATCGTTGGTTTAGGAATTTCGAATGCTTTAGTTGCCCTAGCAGGCGCAATTATTGCTCAATATGGCGGATTCTCTGATGTGAGCATGGGAATCGGAATGATAGTAATAGGTCTAGCCTCTGTAATTATTGGGGAAGCATTAATTGGAACAAAGACGATTGCAAGAACTACTTTAGCTGTTATTTGTGGTGCAATTGTTTATCGGATCGTATTGACATTAGCATTAAAAGTAGAATTTCTGGAAACAGGTGACACGAAATTAATAACAGCAGTCATAGTTATCGCCGCCCTCATCGCACCTAAAATTATCGCGTCCCAAAAAGAAGCAAGCCGGAAGAGACGAAAAAGGGCACTGTTAGCCAGTGGAGAGGGGGCTAATAATGCTTAGTATGAAGGACGTTGCGATTACATTTAATGAAGGTACGCTGGATGAGAAGAAAGCTTTACAAGGTATACAATTAAATATGAAAAAAGGTGATTTCGTTACTGTGATTGGCAGTAATGGTGCTGGTAAATCAACGTTAATGAATATGATCTCTGGTTCATTAAAACCGGATATTGGTACTGTGACGATTGATGACAAAAATGTCACGATGTTACCAGAGTATAAACGGTCTCAATTTATCGGGCGTGTGTTTCAAGATCCGATGGCCGGGACCGCTCCAACGATGACAATTGAAGAGAACTTAGCAATGGCTTACGCGAGAAACAAAAAACGAACATTGAAAATCGGAGTAAGTAAAAAGCGGAAATCGTTGTTTAAAGAGCATTTAGAAACGCTCCATTTAGGGTTGGAAAATCGTTTGAACGCTAAAGTCGGACTTTTATCTGGTGGGGAACGTCAAGCTTTATCCCTGCTGATGGCAACTTTTACGGAGCCGAATATATTATTATTAGATGAGCATACTGCAGCATTGGATCCATCTCGAGCGGAATTAATCACGAATTTAACTGGAGAGGTCGTCGAACAGTTCGGATTAACAACCCTGATGGTAACACATAATATGCAACAAGCTTTAGATTTGGGTAATCGATTGATTATGATGGATAAAGGTCAAATCATATTAGAAGTTTCGGGAGAAGAGAAACAGGAGCTGACGATTGAGAAGTTATTACATGAATTCCAACGAATCCGTGGGAAACAGCTGGATAATGACCGTGCAATTTTAGGATAATGCTTTCGGACAGTTACTTAGTACGGTAGCTGTCTTTTCCACTATATAGAATAGCAGATTATCAAAAATAGTTTAGAAAGATAAAATAGGAAAGAAGGGATTAAAGATGAAATATGGGTTTTCAGATCGAGTTAAGCATTTAAAGTCGTCGGCAGTTCGGGATATTCTGAAAATTATTAATCAAGGTAATATTATTTCATTCGCTGGGGGACTGCCTGAGGAGAAACTATTTCCAGTCGAGGCGGTGGATCAGGCTTTTCATAAAGCTATCACAACTAACAAAAAGGCACTGCAATATGGTGAAACAGAAGGTGTGTCAGAGCTTCGAGTATTGTTATCTGAAAGAATGAAACAAAAAGGATTACACCGATCTCCTGACAATATATTGGTTACATCAGGTAGTCAGCAGGCCATCGATCTCTTTTCGCGTGTAATGTTTAATGAAGGTGATGTTATCTTAACAGAAAACCCTACCTATTTAGCAGCATTACAAGTGTTTGAATCATATGAAACAAAAGTGGTAGCAGTGGAGTCGGATGATGACGGAATGATGCTTGCCGATTTAGAAGAAAAGATTATCAAGCATAAACCCAAATGTATTTATGTAGTTCCGACTTATTCAAACCCTACAGGAAAAGTATGGTCGTTAGAAAGACGCAAGAAATTATTAGAATTAGCCAATCAATATCATGTGGTGATTTTTGAAGATGATCCATACGGAGAGCTGAAGTTCGATGAACAAGAAGCACCGCCATCAATTGCATCATTAGATGACAATGGGCTTGTTCTATATACGAGCACTTTTTCAAAAACGGTTGTCCCTGCAGTGAGAATTGGCTGGATTGTTGGGCCACATCAAATTATTCGAATCATGGCACAAGCCAAGCAGGCAACCGATTTGCATACCAATTCAATTGGCCAACATGCTTTGGTTCATTTGTTAAACGATTTTGATATCGATGGCCATATTCAGACGATTAGAAAAACATATTATGAACGAATGCTCGTTATGAAGCGCTTATTAGATTCTGTTGAACTGGATGGTCTGGAATATATCGTACCAAAAGGCGGTATGTTCTTCTGGGTTAAATTGCCATCACATATCAACACGACTACATTGTTAAACGAAGCAGTAGCAGCAGGAGTAGCCTTCGTTCCAGGTGCACCTTTTTACGTGTCCGATCCTGAAGAAAACACATTCCGATTAAACTTTACCAATTCAGAGCCGGCCTTGATTGAAGAAGGAATGAAACGGTTGGTAAACGTTTTGGAGTCTGCAACTGTGAGTGTATAATGAGTGCTGATAATGGTCATTTTGGCCATATTAACGATAAGTTGATAAAGGTTAAAAAGAGCTGGGTGATGTAAACCCAGCTCTTTTAATGAGGTAAGATTGTATGAAATTTTTAGTTTTCCTCGCGTTTTCTAACATGAACAGCCAAGTCCACGCGGGCCTGCATGCATCGCCCTAAGATAAAGAAGATGGATTTAAGTTCCTATAATATGGATTATGTAAAGTGGAGCTGTCTCACTTTTGTGGCTATTTTGATAGTTATTATATGGATAGCAAAGCTCCAGAAATAGGCTCCGCGTCCTGTGGGCACGGCTTCAGGTGCGACCGAGCGTAGGTCGCAACATATAGCGGGTGGGATTCCCGTCAAGTAAGAACTAACCATTCACTTGTAACGAGTCTTGGAGGGTTATGTGGCAACACATGCCTTTAAGCGTAGACAGTGAGGTAACGGGCCGAAAACCATAGTGTTGAAGGGATAGAGCTTCGAAATGTGCCCAAAATCGAGAAGGTCGATGTGTTCTGAAGCACAGAAGACAACATTATCATTCACGTTAGAGGTGAGAGGATGATAACTTCTCCGGAGTCGGTGACCTTGGCACGTTACACATGGATATGTTGCGGCAACTCGGGAGATCCTTTAGGTCTCTCTGAACGGAAATACTTCAGAAGAGTAATGGCGAACAAGCGATAATAAAGTGAGGGCTGTCAAATGCTTAAGGGAAGTCGGATAACGGTATAGTACCAATGAAATCGGGTAATGCCGATGGAGGGAAGCCCGTTACCTGTCATCAACCTTGCGAGGGAAACATGATCCATACACAGAGGTGGAATTATTATGGAAACGAAACTTAATAGGATAACAGAATCAGCGAAAAAGGATAAGAACTTTGCATTCACATCCTTAGTACATCTGCTTAATGAGAACAATCTCAAACAATGTCACGATCAATTACCCAAGGACAAAGCAGTAGGTGTGAGAGAAGTGACAAAGGGCGATTATGAAAGACAATTGGATCGTAATATTGAAAACTTAGTGGATCGCTTAAAGAAAATGGCTTATCGACCAGTACCAGTTAAACGCACGTATATTGATAAGCCAGGTTCGAAGAAGAAAAGACCTTTAGGTATTCCAGACCACGAGGACAAGATCGTTCAAAAGGGAATCACTAGAATACTAAACGCTATCTATGAGAATGACTTTCTGGATTGTTCTTTTGGCTTTCGCCCGCAGAGAAACTGTCATGATGCATTAAAGGTACTTAATGTATATATCGAGAAGCGCAAGACCAATTATATAGTAGATGCAGATATTAAGGGATTCTTTGATAATGTAAGTCATGATTGGATGATGAAATTCCTTCAACATCGTATTCAAGACCCGAAACTTCTACAAATTATAGCTCGATTCCTAAAAGGCGGCTATATGGAGGAAGGGAAATACTTTGATGCGGAAAAAGGAACACCACAAGGTGGCGTCATCTCTCCGATATTAGCGAACGTATACTTACATTACGTCCTTGATCTTTGGTTTGAAAAGACCGTCAAGAAGCAATGTAGAGGACAAGCCTATATGGTGAGGTTTGCGGATGACTTTGTTTGTTGCTTTCAATACAGAGAAGATGCCGAACGATTTTATGGAGCGCTCCTTCATCGATTGCATAAATTTGACTTAGAAGTAGCAGAGGAGAAAACGAAGATTATTTCGTTTGGACCCTATGCGATGAGAGATGCGAAGCGTAAAGGCAAGAAAAAGCCGTCCACGTTCGATTTTCTTGGTTTTACCCATTACTGCGGAAAGAGCAAGAAAGGCAACTTTCGCGTAAAGAGGAAAACTAGTAACAAGAAGGTGCGATCCAAGCTGAAGAAACAAAAAGCTTGGCTGAAAGCACATCGAACGATGGACATCAAAGACATCATGTATAAAATGTACCAATCACTAGTAGGGTATTACAATTATTATTGTATCACGGATAATTATCACACTGTGGAACAATTTCTATATAAAGTGGAACAACTGATATACAAATGGATGAATCGCAGAAGTCAGCGAAAATCCTTCAGTTGGGATAAATTTCAACTATTTCTACAGAAGTACCCATTGCCGCTACCCACCATCAAGGTCAGTATCTATGACTTACGATCCCATATCAAGTATATTCTGTGAAAGATGATAGGAGGAGCCGTGTGCGTAAATAGCGCTCGCACGGTTCTGTGAGGAGGGAGGAATACTCTAGCAAAGAAGGGTATTCCCGCTTACTCGACCTAGGCTACTACTTGCATTACTTCTTTGCTGCCTTGTGCCGAGAAAGCTTACTTCGAAACGACCCTAGCAGACACAGGCACAGACAAAGTGGATCTTCAGCTCGCGCTGATTCCACGGGAGTCTCCGCCTATTTCTTACGCTTAAGGGAAGTTCTACAACATTTGAAACAGCTAAAAGCAGTGGTTCTAGGCATTATGTTATTCAAAAGCTGATATTTATGGTGCATTCAATATGCTAGCAATTCCAAAAATTGTAGAGCCCCATACTAGCGTAGGCCAACCACGTAGACTGATATGAACGAAACTGTCAAGGCCCTCTCGCAAACAATGGAAAGTTTCTAATTTTGGGCAACCTTAAGCTAAGAGTCTATGTTGGCTCTTTTTTTAAATACTATTCAATAAGCAGAGATATGCAAAATATCTCCTTCTTCTTAGCTTACCAACTTCTCCTCTCCTATCAAAAGGATTGTCAAGTGTTCTCCTTGACGATCCTTTTGATAGGAGAGACACTTATGCAAAGCTAAGAAATAATGGGATTCACCCTTCCTTTTCAGTTATAAAGGAGGTGAACACACGGCATGAAGGCAAAAATTCTCTGCTCCGATTGGCATACTGATATCCGTGGGTTCTCACATTTTATCTTTCCGTTTCAGGATCTGTCACGAACTCCTGGCGTGCGTTCACTATTAAAACATAGCTAGCACAAGTCTACGTCGTGCGTTATCCTTTACGGTTTTTATCTTTGCCTTCAAGCCCTATATTCATTTCCTTTTATTACAGATCACTTCTTCCTTTTATTCGCGCATGCCTACTTTAATGATTACGTAAATTCATTAGTTGGTTCGTTGGCAATTGCCCATATGAAACCTGCCAACTCTCTCCCAATAGCTGTGATAACTTTACCACTTTCTTTTCCTCGTCGCATTAGTCGGAAATACTTCTTATGCAAGCGTTGTTGGGCATTCCACGAAATAGTTGTAACATTAGCTGGTTGTCCTTTTTGTCTCTTTGCCAACTCTCCTTTCACGGCAGGTGAATAACGATAACTCCATGCAGCCTCAATCAAAAGCCTTCGAACATGTCTATTTCCTGTTCTCGTTATATTACCTTGCTTCCGTATATACCCGCTGGAACTTTCCATCGGCACCAAACCTGTGTAGGCCATAAATTGGCTGGCTTTTTGAAAGCGTTCAAATGAACCGACTTCTGCCACTAAACTAGTTGCGGTGATTAAGGCTACACCTCGAAGTGACATAAGTTTTTGAATCATGGGGGCATGTACACCATTTTCGGCTTCTTCTTTAATAATCTTTTCTAATCGCTTTAATCGTTGTTGAGATTCCCTAAGTTGTTGCACATATTCTTGGAATATGCTCCTTGATGTTAATCGTTTAAATGTTAAGGTGTGAAGCCATTCCCAATATCTCACACTCCATTTTCTGACTCCTTCCGGTTCTTTTCTTCCATTTCTAAGAAGAAAATGGTTCACTCTATGTTTGGCTCTTTTTTCATCTTCCTTCACATCTTCACGTCCCCGAACTAAATCACGTAAAGCCTCATCATCTTCCGTGGGGACAAAAATCGGTGTTAATTCCCCTGCGCGATAAAGGGTTGCCAGATTTAAAGCATCTCGCTTATCGGTCTTCACCTTATCACCAGGTTTCTGAGGGATTAAGGATGGCGCAATAACTTCGCAAGGGATATCCAAATGTGTAAGCAATCGATAGAGTCCATACCCAACAGCTCCGGCCTCATAACAAACTTGAAGCTCTGCGGATTCTCCTAATTTCTTCATTATCTTATCAATGGCTCCTACCGTATAGTCAATCATCCCAATATACCTTGGTTTAGAACGTCCTTCATCCGCAACGGCTACTGCTATTTTCTCTTTCGATACGTCTAATCCTACATATTTTGTGTTATACTTCATGGTACTAGCTCCTTTCGTATTTTAGCTCTGATTTGGGTTTTCATTTCATTTACGCTATACCCGGATTAACCTTCGATAATACGAAAAGGGGCTAGTTTCGTTCATAATAACTCCCGCGGGACAGGCAGGTGCTGAAGATCCACTTTGTGAAGCGCCCTTCTTCTCAAAGTTAGCTTCAGCCGTGCCCCGCAGGACGCGGAGTGGTTGGACGGAGCGGTATCCCAGCCCATACAATATATCAAAGTGATAGCAATGCTAGTTTACATAATCCATATTATAGGTAGTTGTATTTCATTTATCACGGTGCTAACCGTTTGTAAGACTCCCACTTCAAGCTTCGAGTATCACAAAGCAGCAAAGTGGGAGTAAGCAGACGCTAACACCATGATAAGTTTCACTTTATTTCAATTAGGACCGGGCGAGTAATGCACGGTTTTTAAATTCCGAAAAGTTTTTTAAACCATGATTTTTGTTTGGTTTCTGTTGATTCATTATTCTCTTCTTTTAACTGAATATCCTCTTTATCGACAGCATAATCCGTTGAAAACACTAAGCCGTACTCACTGTCAGCTTCAATATTTGATACATACGTGTAGGTGATGTGGTATTGGCTGGCGAGCTCCCGGTAGGGTTTGAAGAACTTTGTATTCATATTTCCGTTTAAGCGTAATGTTCCGTCTCGATTTTGCATGAAAAGTTCTTTTAATTCTTTTAACCCTTTTTCGCCACGTATTTGTGGCTTCGTCATTACCAGGATGACTCGTTCCCGGTATGTGCCTAAATATTGTCTTTTTTGATCAGGGTGCAGCTCTTTCTCACCATATATGCCTTCCTGTATATATTCATCGATCTCTTTGTTTGCCATATCATTCACCTCATGCCTAGTATAAACGAAAAAGTCAGCATTTTTCGTGTAATATGCTTTTATCACGGTGCTACCCGTCTGTAAGACTCCCACTTCAAGTTTCGAGTATCACCAGCATCAAAGTGAGAAAACACCCTGATAAGTTTCGCTAATGATCAGTGGGGCTCAAAAACCCTAATGATCAAAGTATCACTATATAGTTATGGGCGTAGTTGTGTCATATTTTCTGCAAGTACGGAAAAAGGCTCCCTTGGGGAGGGAGCCTTTAATAGGAATAGATTATTTTAAGGAATGTTATGATCAATTTTTAAAAAATAAGGGATGTTTTTAGTCTTCGTCTACCGGGTAAACACCATTTTCATCATGTACTTCTTTACCAGATAGAGGTGGGTTGAATACACAAACCATTCTCATATCAGTAGTAGCACGAAGTAAGTGCTCATCATTTTTATCTAAAGCATATAGTGAATCTTTTTTGATAGGCCATACTTTGTTATCACTAAGTGTTACTACTTCACCTTCACCTTCAATGCAATAAACAGATTCAAGGTGATTTTGGTACCAGATATGTGTCTCTGTACCAGCTTTAATGATGGTATCATTTACAGAATAGCCCATATTGTCTTTTTTCATAATTAGACGGCGACTAACCCAGTTACCTCCGTCTACATCGTATTCAGTACCTAAAATGTCTTCTAGTTTTACTACTTTCATTCGTGTATATCCTCCTGTATTGTCTGTTTTATCTTTGTGCTATGTCCGGAAAAAAGCCCCCACTTCCAATGGTGCTAAGAAGCTAAGTGGGGGTGATGGACATTAACTTCCAGATAAGTTAGTTCTACTTTATATTTATCCTATTACTATTAGTTAGTAACGGGATCTTTCACTAATCCTTTTACACTTTCTTCAATAATGTCTAGCCCTTTTTGCAGGTCTTCTTTTGGAATATTCAGTGCTGGGAACAATTTGAATACTTCATCGTTCGGTCCAGCAGTTTCCATGATTAATCCTTTTTCGAAGCAACGAGCAGTGACTTTTTCGGAAAGTCCTTCTACTTCTGAAGCAATTCCTACCATAAATCCACGTCCACGTACTTCGCCTTTAAGTTCTGGATAATTGGCAACAATTTTTTCAAGGAAGCTGTAGATTAGTTCAGATTTTTCATGGATTTGTTTTTCGAAATTTTCATCTTTCCAATAATCCAATGCAGCTGTTGCCGTAACAAATGCATGGTTGTTACCACGGAAAGTACCGTTATGCTCACCTGGTTTCCAGATATCTAATTCTGGTTTGATCAAGGTAACAGCAAGCGGCAGTCCGTAACCACTTAAAGATTTGGATAGACATACAATGTCTGGTGCGATGCCAGCAGCTTCAAAGCTGAAGAATGTACCTGTACGACCGATACCAGCTTGCACATCATCAATGATAAGAAGGATACCCCAACGACGGCAGATTTCTTCTACTTTCTTCAACCATTCAAAACGAGCAGCGTTAATTCCACCTTCACCTTGTACGGTTTCAACGATCATAGCGGCAGGAATTGCCACACCACTACCGTTGTCTTCTAAAAATCTCTCAAGATACACAAGTGTATCGTGATCTACATAGTTATCATAAGCCATTGTTACCGTGTTTTGCAGTGGGATACCTGCACCTTGACGCTTCATGGAGTTACCGGTAACGGATAGAGAACCGATAGTCATACCATGGAAACCACCAGTAAAGCTGATAATATCTGTGCGGCCTGTTACTTTACGAGCTAGTTTAAGCGCACTTTCAACAGAGTTCGTTCCTGTTGGTCCAGGGAACATGACTTTATAATCAAGATCACGTGGTTTTAAAATCACGTCATCAAATTTCTGTAAAAACTCGGCTTTAGCATCAGAAGCCATATCAAGTGAATGTGTAATACCATCACTTGTAATATAATCGATTAATTTTTCTTTCATATGATCATCATTGTGTCCATAATTAAGCGCACCTGCACCAGAGAAGAAATCTAAGAATTCTTTGCCATTCTCGTCCCACATTTTGTGTTTCTTCGCCTTTGTAAATACGGTTGGGAAGTTTCGTACATAACTACGTACTACTGATTCATAATGATTGATAATATCAAGATTTTTACTCATCTTTAAAGTTCCTCCTAAAAAATTGTATTATATTTCGAATTACATTAATACTACATTCATTCTTTTAACATTCGGAAAATTGCAAAAAATTATTTCCGAATAGGACCGATAATAAATTTTAATTCTTCTTCATGTTCATCACCAGGAAAGATATCCTTGGTAAAAAACTCGCTGGAAGTAATTTCGGTATTAAAATCACGAGCTAATTTCTGGAATAAAGATTGTGATGCTTTATTGTCCGGTGTAATGGTTGCTTCAACAAATTGAACGTTTTGACAGGCATCGCTTTTTACTAAATAGTTCAGCATTTTGG
This sequence comes from Gracilibacillus salinarum, assembly GCF_022919575.1. Taxonomy (NCBI): domain Bacteria; kingdom Bacillati; phylum Bacillota; class Bacilli; order Caryophanales; family Bacillaceae; genus Gracilibacillus; species Gracilibacillus salinarum. The sequence goes on from NZ_CP095071.1 coordinate 3,442,018, forward strand.
ATGCTATCCCTTTTCCGCGTTGTGAAGCATCTACACCAACTTGCCAGACAAACACAGCATCTGGTTTTTTTGGAGGGATAAATGCGGTAATAAAACCAACCACTTGGTTATTTTGTTTTGCGACGACACAAGTGTCACTAAAATACTCACTCATCAAGATGTATTTATAAGAAGAATTTGTGTCTAAAGTTGAATTTGTAACTAAATTCCACATGGCTGCTCCATCTTCTTTCGTGGGTTTCTGAAAGATAACGTGTTCAGATGGAGACTGATTGTTTTCGTTATTAATCACAATTTGCTCCTTTCTTATCGGGCAACTCTAATTGCGCAAATAGTACATTATATATAATATCGGTAACAGAACTTATTCGCAAACCGCTTATAGAGTGATTAAACTGTATAAATCTGCCTGAGTTATGCTGAGCGGTATTCATTTAGAATAACTTTATAAATCCTCCAAAATTGTCATGTATTCTCACATATAAGCAGAATTTGATCGCGGCTTTAACAATTTTTAAATACCCTTTATCCAAAATATTGAAACCTGAATTTTTGGGGATTTTCAAAAAGTGTTTGAGTGTAGTATGTATGACAGGCTATTAGCTGTTGAATAGCACACATCAATTAGTGTATGAGGTTGGTTGCTGAGATTATTACTAAAAATTATGGAGCCATAATGGCAATTAGTTTGATTAGTGTGGTGATTATCTGATTCTTTTGCTTGTGCCTATGGATTAATGAAGACAGCTTGATTATATTATCTGCACAATTATACAGAATATGCTATAAAAAAAGGTTCCCGTCATTAAGAATGAAGCGGGAACCTTTTCGGCTGACTATTATTGTTCTTTTACGTGAGCTGGTACTTCTACGCCTAATTTAGCAGCGACACCTTCTGCTAGTTCAGGATCTACTTTATAAAAGTTTTCTAATTGACGATCAACGATTCCTTCACGTGTTACACCACTTAAATGGCCAGCAAAAGCTTCCATTAAGCGATCGCGCTCACCATCATCCATGATGTCACGGAATAATGCGCGTGGCTGTGAGTAGTGATCATCAGCATCATAAGGAGCACTGTCTGCAAAACCAGATACTTCAAAAGGATTGATTTTGTTTTCTGGTGTTTCTTTTGGTGCATCACTAAAGCTGTTTGGCTCATAGTTTGGTGCACTTCCACCATTTCCATTATGACTCATATAGCCATCACGCTGATAGTTGTTAACAGGTGCTTTTGGACGGTTGATTGGAAGTGTTTCATGGTTCGCTCCAATACGATAGCGATGTGCATCAGAATAAGAGAACAGACGACCTTGAAGCATTTTATCAGGAGATGCTTCAATTCCAGGCACAAAATGCGCAGGGGAAAAGGCAGCTTGTTCCACTTCTGCGAAATAGTTTTCCGGATTTCGGTCTAATACCATTTTCCCTACTTCCATTAATGGATAATCTTCATGCGGCCAAACTTTTGTTACATCGAATGGATCGTAACGATAGTTAGTAGCATCTGCTTCAGGCATAATTTGTACTTTTAACGTCCAAGAAGGATAGTCACCTTCTGCAATTGAATTAAACAGATCTTCAATATGATAATCAGGATTAGTACCTGCAATTTCATCCGCAACTTTTGGATCCAGGTTTTTAATACCTTGATCAGTCTTGAAGTGATACTTAATATAGAATGCTTCGCCATCTTTATTTACCCATTTGAAAGTGTGGCTTCCGTACCCATTTTGATGACGTAATGTCGCTGGAATACCACGATCAGAGTGTAAGATGGTGATTTGGTGTAATGATTCTGGAGATAGAGACCAGAAATCCCAAGTCGCATTTGGATCTTTTAAGTGTGTTTGCGGGTTACGTTTTTGTGTGTGAATAAAGTCTGGGAATTTGATTGCATCACGAATAAAGAAAACAGGTGTGTTGTTACCAACTAAGTCATAGTTTCCTTCTTCCGTGTAGAATTTAACTGCAAATCCACGTGGGTCACGTACAGTATCTGCAGAACCTAATTCCCCTGCAACGGTTGAAAAACGAATAAACATTGGTGTTTTCTTACCAACTTCTGATAAGAAATCTGCTTTTGTATATTTTGAAACGTCATTAGTTACTTCGAAATAGCCATGTGCGCCTGCACCTTTAGCGTGCACGACACGTTCAGGTACTCTTTCACGGTTAAAGTGAGCTAATTTTTCTAGTAAATGTACGTCTTGGATTAAAGTCGGTCCTCTGTGTCCGGCTGTAATAGAGTTTTGATTATCGCCAACCGGCGCGCCAGAAGCTGTTGTTAAATATCTTTTATCTTGGCTCATGTAAAGCACCTCTCCTTTGTTATTAGTAGTACATCTTTTATTATAATACAAGTTTTATAAAAATCAATATTTATTTAAAATTATTTTAATTAAGAAAGTGTTAAAAAAAAGAGAGATAGCCTGAACCAGGCTTCTCTCAATGGATTGGGAAACATCCTTAAAAACTTTTGTTGATTGGGGGTAACAAAAGATATGTGTAAAGGGAATGTTTCATCACTGGATGTGATTACATACATTATATCGATAATGAGAATCATTTTCAATAGAAAACTATAAATTTTTTTAAAAAATTTCATGACAGGAAATTTGAATGGGCGAGGTGTATACTAAAAATAGAGAAGGAGTGAGAGGAAGATGGTATTAGATATAAGGGACGTTGCCTTAAAAAAAGAGGGGAACTGGATACTTAAGCATGTGAATTGGAAGATAGAAAATGGGGAGCACTGGGCTTTATTAGGTCTCAATGGTGCTGGCAAAACAGCGCTTTTACATATGCTGTGTTCTTATTATTTCCCTACAGAAGGCAGTGTGAAAGTAATTGGCAGACAGTTTGGGAAGGATATACTTGGGGAAACATTAAGGCAGCAAATCGGAATTGTATCTTCCACGTTAAAACAACGAATTTACGGGACAGATAGTGCATACCAGGTTATATTAAGTGGTGCCTTTGCTTCAATCGGCCTCTATGAAACACCAACTGATGAAATGAGGGAAAGAGCCCAGCGGTTATTAAAAGAACTGGATTGCTTCTCTTATGCTAATCGTGCTTATCGTACGTTATCACAAGGGGAACAGCAACGGGTGCTGATTGGACGTGCATTGATGAATAATCCCAAGCTTTTAATTTTGGATGAGCCGACGAACGGTTTGGATTTTATTGCGAGAGAAAAATTATTGGCTTCAATCGAAACGATAAGTAAAGAAGAACTAGCACCTTCGATCATTTACGTCACACATCATGTAGAAGAGATTCTTCCGACTTTTACAAAAACGTTATTATTAAAAAAGGGAGAAGTGTTTGATCAGGGAATGACAAAAGACATGATCAGTACCGATAGATTATCGGCTTTCTTTGGAATGGACGTGGAAGTGGACTGGTCTGAAGCGCGGCCAAGGTTAAAGAAACTATAACAGCTTAGGAGCAGACAGCAATGTTAAACCAATTAAACCAACTATTACAACGAATTATGCCTTTCATCGCACCATCAAGTGTTATCCTGGGTGTCTGGTTCGCTGACTTTTTTCTGCAGCTTGATGGATGGGTGATATGGATTTTTGCTTTTATGACGTTTGCGGGAAGTCTCGGTCTGAATTTCGTAGCAGTATACCGTGTTGTGGCACACCCACTATCCGTAGTTATTGCACTAGTAACCCTTCATATATTGATGCCGTTATGGGCGCTTTTGATTGGTCACATTACTTTTGAAGATCCATTAACGGTTATTGGTTTCGTTCTAGCGATGATTATCCCCACCGGTATTACCAGTTTTATATGGGTATCCATGAATAAGGGGAATGTTGCATTAACCTTATCGATTATTTTAATTGATACGATATTATCGCCTTTCATCGTTCCCTTATCATTGTCAGTATTTATCGGAACGTCTGTCGATTTAGAAGTATGGGGAATGATGCAAGGGTTGTTTATTATGATTGTCATTCCTTCACTATTAGGGATGATATTGCATGAAGTTACTCACGGTCGGGTTCATGAGAAGTGGAGTCCTCGCTTAGCGCCGTTTTCCAAAATGGCATTGGCACTAGTAATTATGATCAATAGTTCAGAAGTGGCGGATTACTTAACGAATTTTGATTTTAAGCTGATAAAAATAGCGCTTGTTATGTTTTTTGTAGCAGCAAGTGGTTATTATTTAGCCTGGTTGCTTGCAAAATGGTGTAAGCGAAAAGGAGAGGATGTTATTTCCTTAACCTTCAGCAGTGGTATGCGCAATATTAGTGCAGGTGCGGTCATTGCAGTTCAATACTTTCCGGGAGCGGTGGCCGTTCCTGTTGTAGTGGGAATGCTTTTTCAACAAGTACTTGCCTCTTTATATAGTAAATTTCTTCAACATCGAACGTAAGCCAGGCATAGCCTGGCTTTTTGTCAGTCGAGAAGTATTATAGGTAGTTGTATATTATTGTTTAGTTAGGACCGGGTGGTTTATGCCCGGTTTTTCTTATAGGTCAAGAAAGTATAAATTTTGGTCTATATGATGTTCGCTGACAGAACGGCCATGTCCGGCTCCAGCGCCCAGAGACTAGGCGACTTCGCGAAATCGCCCTACGATAAGTCATCATCGATTCGCAAGCTCACCGTGATTCCTTTATCTCAGTTGATTCGCTCCACTCGCTACGTCTCTAAACGGGTGCTTGCGCCTTTGTTCTAGGTTAAGAAAATGTTAACGAAGGTGTAGTTCGGCGTAGTGAAAAACTAGAATGTACCAAGTATAAGAAAAACGATGGTATTCGCTATGAAACGAGCCGAATGCCGCTTTTTTTCTATAGGAAAAGGATCCAAGAGTAGAGAGCGGTGCGATGAAATTTGTATTGTGTAAAGAGAAAGGGACCAAAAGTGGTAAGCAGAGGAACGAGATTTGTATCGTTTAGGGAGAAAGGGACCAAAAGTGGTAACCAGCGCAACGAGATTTGTATCGTTTAAGGAGAAAGGAACCAAAAGTGATAAGCAGCGCAACGAGATTTGTATCGTTTAGGGAGAAAGGGACCAAAAGTGGTAAGCAGAGGAACGAGATTTGTATCGTTTAAAGAGAAAGGAACCAAAAGTGGTAACCAGTCCAACGAGATTTGTAGTGTTTTAAAAGAAGAAGACAAATCTGGTTGTTTCCCGGCTGGTTTTGTCTCTTTAAAGAGTCTGTACCAAGCGCAGGCGCGCCCGCTTTTTAAATGCCAGGAAAATATAAAGTTTTCAAGAGCAAAGTTTAAGGAAAAGAAAGCTTGGAGATTAGCTATTTTTTTCTTTGGTGCATGAAAACAAGAATTTATTAATAGGATGGTATTAACTATATGTAGATGAGGTAGGTGCCTGTATGATTACGTGGTTGTCTTTTATTTTATTATCGCTTGCATCATTTCGATTAACAAGGTTGATTGTATATGATAAAATCACAGGCTTTATTCGTGCACCATTTTTTGAGGTCGAAGAGAAATGGCTGTCAGATGGAACGGTTGAAGAGACTGTTATGTTTAAAGGAAATGGTATTAGAAGATGGATTGGAGAGCTTCTAAGGTGTCATTGGTGTACCGGCATTTGGTCAGCAATTTTCTTATTTATAGGCTTTCACCATTTCTCAACGATCTTTATACCGATAATCATTATATTAGCAATAGCAGGTGTAGCATCTATTATTGAAGTAATGATTTCGTATTTTATTTAGAGCTATCTGATGTATTTTTCTTTTTAAAGCTGCTGCAGCCACATGATTTTTTCTTACGACCTTTTTTCTGACGCTTCACAACAGTAGTTGGATTGGCATTATTCATAATCAAAACTCCTTCATTTAATAGGTTTAGTAAAACTATCCACATGTTTAGTTTATGTAATCGTGATAAAAGCGTTCGACAAAATAAAAAAAGAGTGCATCTGTCCTGTGAATGTTACTCTTTTAAAGACAACGCTTACGCTACTATGTGTTATAATGGGTGTAGAAATTAAGAAAGGAAAGGATTTTTCCTATGTGGGTAGTCATTATAGTATGTATCGTTATCGTTATTGGTGTATTAGCATTGTCGATTCTGACTTTAAATAAAGGGTACGGCTACAAGCAGACAATTGATCCATTACCAGATGAGGTAAAAGAAAAGGAACAAAACGAGGATAAAGAAGAAGATAAAGAAAAGTGACCAGCAATTTTACTGGTCACTTTTTTTCTTTTCTTATAAGGAAGCTTTATAGATAGCAACAGCATCATCGCGTGTTAGTTTTTTGAAATTACCGAATTCCGGTTTTGCAATGACTGTTTTATCTGCCATATCTTCAATGCTGTCTTCTCCGATATCATAGTCAGCTAAGCGTGAAGGTGCGTCGATGCTGTTCCAGAACTCTCGAAGTTTGGAAATGCCTTCTAAGCCAACCTCTTTATCAGATTTTCCATCTGGATCTACATTAAATACGCGAATTGCGAACTGTTTAAAGCGAGCTATATTTTCATCTATTGCGTATTCCATCCAGTTAGGGAACAGGATCGCGAGCCCGCCACCATGTGGGATATCATGAACGGCAGATACCGCGTGTTCAAGGTTATGGGTTGCCCAGTCCCCTTGGTATCCCATATTTACCATACCATTTAAGGCCATCGTACCATTATAAAGTACAGTTGCACGGTGCGTTTCGTTTTCGAGATCTTCTAATAATTTAGGAGCTGTTTCTACTATTGTTTGTAGAATACCTTCTACCATCCGGTCTTGCAATAATGTATTTTCTTCGTGATGGAAATAGTGCTCCAACGCATGAGACATAATATCGACCATGCCATATACAGTTTGATCCTTTGGTACTGTTTTGGTAAAGTCAGGATTTAAAATAGAGAAGGCAGGGAATGAATAGGGGCTGCCCCAGCCATGCTTCTCATTTGTTTCCCAATTTGTAATTACAGAACCAGGGTTCATTTCAGAACCGGTCGCTGCAAGTGTTAGCACTGTTCCAAATGGAAGTGCTCCTGTAGCGTGTGCTTTTTTGGTGACAATATCCCATATGTCAGCTTCAGATTTAGCTCCTACAGCGATAGCCTTCGTACAGTCAATTGTACTTCCGCCACCGACAGCGAGTATGAAGTCAATATTTTCTGTTTTGCAAATCTCTATTCCTTTACGGGCTGTAGTAACACGTGGATTGGGTTCTACGCCGCTTAATTCAAATACTTGTTTGTTTTCTTTTTCTAAAATAGTGGTGACTTGCTCATATAAACCATTTCGTTTAATACTTCCGCCACCATAAACAAGGAGAATGTTTGTACCATAATGTTTTAATTCTTCTTGAAGTTTGTCTAACTGTCCTTTACCAAAGTGCAATTTCGTTGGATTGTAAAAGCTGAAATTTTGCATGATAGGACCTCCTTGATTTTGAATTTCTCTTTTACTATCGCAATAAATTTTTCTTGTGTAAAGTAATTTGTTTCTAATTAAAATGTTTAATAATTGATGGAAAAGGAATAGTATTGATAGAATATTGAATATAGAACACAGTAGTCGTTCTAAACAATTTAAAGGAGTGGTTAGAGTGAGTAACAAATTATTTACATCCAAAGCAACAGCAACAGGTGGCCGTGACGGTCATGTAAAATCCGATGACGGTTTAATCGATTTAAATTTAGTAAATCCAGCTGGTGATGGAGACGGTAAAGGCTCTAATCCAGAACAACTATTTGCAGCAGGATATTCTGCATGCTACGATGGTGCCTTAAACCTAATGGCATCCAAACAAAAAAAAGACATTGATTCTTCCATTACTGCAGAAGTCAGTCTAAACAAGGACGAAGCAGATGGTGGTTTTAAAATAAGTGTCGTATTAAACGTAGAAATTAAAGGTGTTTCCCAAGAAGAAGCTGAAGAATTAGCAAAACAAGCTCATGACTTCTGCCCTTATTCCAAAGCAACACGCGGAAACATCGATGTTGAATTGAACACAAAAGCAGTGTAATAAAGCCGAAAAGGGAGCTCATCACTTAGATGAGCTCCTTTTTTATCAGTCCAGAAAGTATATACGTACAGTCATAGAAGTAATCATGCTAAATAGGAAAGTAAGTTCTTATAATATGGATTATGTCAACTAGCCGCTTTATGCTTAGTGGTCATTTTGAAAAATTATGTGTGGTATGATACCGCTCCGTCCAACCACTCCCGCCCCACAGGCCGCGAAGCATATTTCCAGAGCGGCATTCCAGCACACAAAATATACACAAAGGATATCCTGATTTGAACGATAATAAAGAATGCAAAAAAATAGTATCTTGAAATAAGGATGACGCAGAATAAAAGTTAAAGATTCTGATTGATATGTGTTAAAATCAACATAATGAGCGGAGATGTTCACCTTTGAGGAGGTCATTGGAAAATGGCAATTTTGAGTTTTCTGGTTACAGCTTGGGTGTTGAGCTGGTTTAAGTTTGAACAGTTTTTCATTCAGGCTTTTAAAGAACTATTTAACAAAGATATAACAAAAGCTAGCTATTATTTTATCTTTTTCGGTTTTGGTGCGATTGCTGAAGTGGGGCTCTTTTTTAATGGCAGCTATGTGGACAAGTTGTACTAAAAAACACCCTCTGACTGCTATGGTCGGAAAGGTGTTTTTTTAGTAATTATTTCTGTCTGAAATAATCAGTGATTATATGGAAAATTTCAATTCCTTGGTAAAGCCATACACTGATTGCTGAGAAAGAGAATAAACCAATCATTAGAATTCTAAACCACATCGTTCTCCCTCCTTCATCTTCTCATATAGTAGATAAGAAAATTAACGATGTGGGATTAGGTAACTAGATTGGAAAAACACTGCATGTAAAAAAAATTTTCGCTTAACAACCAGATAAACGATTGGTAAGATACATACAGTGTTTAATATGGCAAGTATAATGACGACAGGATTTTGTAGTAGTTTACTAGACAACCCATCATTTTCATCAATATTATTGTAAGTTTGTAAATGTTCATTTACTTCGATGTTGATCTTAGCTGGAACATTAGTTTGCTTATCAAAAATAGTAAAATGACTTATAATAAAACCTAATAAAATGAGGGTGATGTATTTTTGCATGCAATCATCTCCCTTACATGTATACCCGTTATTATACACCCTCAATCATGAAAATGAAAGGAAATGTTTCTGGTAATACATCTTATTCATCTAATACAAATTTATTCCTGCTTGCACCTAAACCAAATATAATTAATACAACCCCCATCACTAATATTGTGAGTATAGAAGGTTTCCAACTGTTCGTCATGTCGAACAGCAATCCGATAACGATCGGCCCAATGGAAGCTAATGTATAGCCAAATGATTGTGCCATACCTGATAATTCAGCAGCCTGTCTAGCGTTTGTAGAACGTAACCCTAGTAATGCAAGAGCCAGACTGATGCTTGCTCCTAACATAATACCGATTAAGGTTATAGCAACGAAAGTTCCTAAATGGCCAGGCTCTAAATACAGCATGAGATAACCAATCATACCAATGACGCCAAAAACAGCAACAACTGGTTTCTGATTGGAAAGTTTCCCTGCAATGACAGGAGTAAAAAAGGTAGCAGGTAAACTGATGAATTGCATGTATGCGACATACCATCCAGCACTGGAACTAGCAAATCCGTGAGAGATCAGAATTTCAGCTAACCACGAGATCGTGACATAAAATAAGAAAGATTGCGAACCCATAAAAAGGGTAACCTGCCAGGCCACAGGAGAGCGCAATAGTTTTGTAGTGCTCGGTTCATATAATTCCTGTTCGTGTTTAACTGGTGACTTGTTCATTGCAAATGTCCATGTGATGATCCCGACCACTGCTAAAATACTCCAACTGGCCAAGGACCATTTCCATCCTAAATCTAACGATGTCGTTAACGGTACACTTAAACCTGAGGCTGTGGCAGCCACAACGGACATGGAAGTTGTATAGACTCCAGTCATTAAGCCAATCTTGTTAGGAAAGTTACTTTTAATCAGACTTGGCAAGATAACATTTATGATAGCAATCCCCACACCTATTAATACAGTACCTGCGAATAACAATACAATAGAAGAAGTAGAGCGGATGAGAATGCCAGCTAACAGGACGAATAACCCGTACAATAATGCTTTTTCATTGCTTGTTCGATTGGCAATTCGAGGAGCTAACGGCGACATGATTGCAAAAGCAATTAAAGGAAGACTTGTTAAAAATCCTGCACTCCAGTTACTGATTGCTAAATCTTCACGGATAATACCAATAATAGGTCCTACTGAAGTTATGGCAGGACGTAAGTTAAAGGCTAGAAGGATAATACCGGTAATAAAAAGTATTGTGTAATGTTTTTTGTTAAAAGTTTGCACTTTCTCACCTTGTTTCTATGTTATAATATACAAAATATGCTAAACTGATATCGTTAGCGTTTACGGTAGATTGCATTTAAACAGAATATCATACAATCACCCGAAGGAAAAGAGTTAACAAATGAAAGAAGGTTTCCCCATGGAAAACAAAATTGTAAAAGAAGTGCTTTCCTGGCTGAAGGCATTATTAGTCGCTCTGGTAATCGTACTTGTCTGTCGGCATTTCCTTATTACCCCCTCTGTCGTAAAAGGGGAGTCGATGATGCCGAATTTACATGATGGAGACAGAATTATCCTGAGTAAAGTAAGTGATATTGAGCGATTTGATGAAATTGCTTTTGAAGCTCCTGACTCAGATGATAATTATGTCAAACGAGTGATTGGTTTTGCAGGCGACCAGATTGAAATGAAAGATGACAAGCTTTACATTAATGGTGAATTATATGAGGAAACATATCTGGATGAGTATAAATCCGTTCTTTCAGATGGGGATCAACTCACATATGATTTCACACTGGAAGAAATAACAGGTAGTGATACAGTGCCTGAAGGAAAATTATTTGTTTTGGGTGATAATCGCAGAGTGAGTAAAGATAGTCGTCAATTCGGCTTTATTGATGAAGATGCGGTAATTGGTGATGTGAAAATGCGCATCTGGCCAATTGATTCATTTGGGATTATAAACTAGTATAAGGTTCCGGTCATTATCCAATGATCGGACCTTTTTTATCACTCAGCAAGTATAAAACCCAGTCACAGCAGTAATCTATTGAACATGAAGTTAAGTTCCTATTATATGGATTATGTAAACAAATGGCCTTAGCTATACGGTGATTTTGAAATGTTTCAAGTGCTGGCATACCGCTCCGTCCAACCACTCCGCGTCCTGCGGGGCACGGCTGGAGCTAACTTTGTGAAGAAGAACGCTTCACAAAGTGGATCTCCAGCACCTGCACAATCCCGCGGGAGTCTACGTGGTTGGCCTACGCTAGGATGTGGACTCTACAACTTTTGTAAGAGATAGCATATTGATCACTGTATATATAACAGGAATGGAATGAATAAAATAATGCCTAGAACCACTGCTTTTAGCTGTTTCAAATGTTGTAGCACTTCCCTTAAGCGTAGGAAATAGGCGGAGACTCCTCATGCCTCAGCGCGAGCTGAAGATCCATTTCATTTGTGCCTGCGTCTGCAAGTACCGCTTCGAAGGGAGCTTCCTCGGCACAAGGCAGCAAAGGAGTAGTTCAAAGTAGTAGCCTAGCTGAAGCCGTGCCCACAGGACGCGGAGCCTATTTCCGGAGCTTTGCAACGCAGATAAAATATTTCAATATGACCGTTTTGCCAAACAGCTTTAGTTGACATAATCCACATTTAAGAAAGTTGTATATTCATATAGAAGCCGTACTTTAATTTCAGTAGAGCAGTGCCCGTGTTGCTTGACAAAGATCGGTTTCCATGTTTTAGTGGAATTAACTTCATAACGAAATTCCGCTAGGGGTGCTGCGGGTAGCAGCTGAGATAAGAATGATGTTCTTGATCCCTTTGAACCTGAACTGGTTAGTACCAGCGTAGGAAAGTGGAGTCGGAAGGTGTACGTCCATACGCCTGACTTTTTGATATTTATTATTCAAAAATGAGCCGCTCCGCTTAGCTGAGCGGCTTTTTGTTGTGAAAATAAATATGTTGGAGGAATACAAAATGACATTTAGTGAAGAATTACGAGTGGCGGCCGACGATGTGTTTGAAGGAATTTTTCAACACCCATTTGTGACAGGACTAGGTAAGGGCGATTTAAAGAAAGAAGCAATTATTCATTATGTGAAAGCAGATTTTGAATACTTAAATGCGTTTATTAATATTTATGGTTTAGCTATTTCAAAAAGTGATGTAAGAGACGAAATGAACTATTTTTATGAGCAAATCGGTTTTGTTCTCCACAGTGAGATTCACCCTCATAACAATTTATGCGAAGTTGCAGGTGTCTCGTATGAGGAATTACAAGGATATCCATTACCACCAACGGCAGACCATTATGTGACGCACATGAAAACAGTGGCGATGCAAGGCAGCATTGGAGAATTGATAGCCGCGTTATTACCATGTCCTTGGACTTATTTAGAGATTGGCCACTACTTAAATAAACAATACAAACCTCAAGAAAATCATCCGTTTTATGATTGGATATCTTTCTATGCACAGGACGAAACAGCATCTGTTACGACTGAGTTGCGAAAACGATTAGATAAATGGGCAGAGGACGCTGGTGAGAAAGAGAAACAAAAGGCAAAACTAGCCTTTATGAAGAGCTGTCAGCTCGAATATTTATTCTGGGAAATGGCCTATCAGGTGGAAGAATGGCCTTTCTCTTTGAAAGGAAAGGAGTCTTCTTATGCATAAAATAGCATCAGCACTTACGATCGCAGGAACAGATCCTACGGGTGGAGCTGGCATACAAGCTGATCTAAAAGTGTTTCAGGAAAGAGAAGTATATGGCATGAGTGTCATCACTTCCGTGGTTGCACAGAATACAGAAGGTGTTCAGGATGTTCAGCATCTAACAGTTGATTTTATTGAAAAACAACTCGACGCTGTCCTTACTGATATTCCGCCACAAGCAATCAAAACAGGTATGATTGCAACAGTGGAAATGATGGAATTGATTGCAAAAAAATTAAAAAATTCGACAATTCCTTATGTCATTGACCCGGTGATGGTAGCAAAGAGTGGTCATTCCTTAATGGATAAAACATCAAGAGAAGTAATTCGACAAACGTTAATCCCACTTGCAACAGTCGTTACACCCAATGTACCAGAGGCTGAGATACTAGTCGGATTTGATATCCAGACAAACGACGATGCAGAAAAAGCAGCTAAATTGATTGTTGATGAGTTGGGTGCTCAAGCGGCTATTGTGAAAGGTGGTCACCTTACTGGAGAAGCGATTGATGTGTTATATGATGGAAACGAACTCTATTACTTCCAATCTGAGCGGTTTAATACGAAGCATACACATGGTACCGGCTGTACATTCTCTGCAGCTATTACTGCGGAATTAGCAAAAGGTAAATCAGTGAAAGATGCGGTAGAGTTAGGAAAAGCCTATATTACCAAAGCGATTGAGTACCCATTAGAACTAGGAAAAGGGAATGGACCAACTAATCATTGGGGATATCGTTTAGAAGGACTGCCAGCTCAGAAGGAGATAGTGGATAAATGAGTCATTTAATAGAAGAAGTAAGAAAAAATCAGCCCTTGATTCACAATATTACAAATCAAGTAGTTATGAATTTTACAGCAAATGGCCTGTATGCGATTGGGGCATCACCTGTCATGGCTAATGCTAAAGAAGAAGTAGGAGAAATGGCTGCACTAGCAAATGCACTTGTACTGAATATCGGGACTTTAACTGATATGCAGGTAGATGCCATGATAGTAGCGGGAAAAGCTGCCAATCAGGCAGGAACTCCTGTTGTTTTTGATCCGGTTGGGGTCGGGGCGACAACATTCCGCACCCAATCGGCTCAGCGGATTCTGGAGCAAGTGAAGGTAACTTGTATTCGAGGTAATGCTGGGGAAATAGCGAGTCTTGCTGGTCTCTCTGCAACCGTTCGAGGTGTAGATGGTGCTGGTGATGTAGATATGGAAACTTTGGCAGCACAAGCCCACCAGAAATTAGGAGTATCCCTTGTGATTACAGGAGCACAGGATATTCTCATTCATCGAGGTGAAAAAGTCATCCTCTCAAACGGTCATCCGCTTTTAACAAAAGTAACAGGAGCGGGATGTTTATTATCATCTGTACTGGCAGCTTTTTTGGCAGTGACGGATGATGTATTACAAGCAATGACAGACGCGGTCAGTTATTATGGTATTGCGGCAGAAAATGCAGCTAATGAACAACAATTGCCGGGCAGCTTTCAGGTGAGTTTTATTGATCAATTATATAACTTGAAAAGTGAAGAAATTAACAGGAAAATTCGTATGATCAGAGGTGCCTAAAGACATGCAACGAGAGTGGTTACAAGTATATTTTATTATGGGAAGCAACAATACAGCCCAAGATCCCCTTGTGGTATTAGAGGAAGCGTTGAAAGGTGGTATTACCTGCTTCCAATTCCGTGAAAAAGGGAAGGATGCGTTACAAGGGTCGGCAAAAAAGCAATTGGCACAGCAGATGCAAAAGCTTTGTCAGCAATATCGGGTTCCCTTCTTCATTAACGATGATGTCAACTTAGCTATTGAAATGGGTGCGGATGGAGTTCATGTCGGACAAGATGATATGTCGATCGCAAGAGTGAGAGAAATAGTACCAGCAGATTGTGTGATCGGAGTATCTGCCACTAATCTTGAGGAAGCTGTACAGGCTCACAAAGATGGTGCCGATTATATTGGAGTTGGCCCTATCTTTGGTACAAATACGAAAGAAGACGCAAAGCAACCAATAGGTACTGACGGCCTTTGTCGTATTCGTAAGCAAGTAGGAACGTTGCCAATTGTAGCAATTGGAGGCATTAAACTGCGACATGTGATATCACTCAGAAAGGCAGGGGCTGATGGTGTGTCGATTATAACGGCAATAAGTCAGGCTGAAAAACCTCAGCTCATGGCTAATACTTTCTGGGATTATAACCAGTATTATTCATAAATGAATTATTCGTATTCTGGATCGAATATCTGATACACTAGAAGTATCAATGTCTAGGAGGGAAAACGGCATGCGTCTTGAAAACAAAAAAGTAATAGCTTTAGTAGAAGATGAATTTGAAGATCTTGAATTATGGTATCCTGTTCTCCGTTTGCGAGAAGAAGGTGCCACAGTTGATTTAGTAGGAAAAGAAGCAAAGAAAAAATATATCGGAAAATACGGTGTGCCTGCAGAGTCAGATTATGCTTTTGATGAAGTGAAAGCAGAAGACTATGATGGCATACTAGTACCAGGTGGTTGGGCACCGGATAAATTGAGACGATACCCAGAAGTGATCAAAATGGTAACGCATATGAATGATGCAAAAAAACCAATAGGTCAGATTTGTCATGCAGGCTGGGTATTGATTTCTGCAGGTATCTTACGTGGCAAGAAAGTAACCAGTACACCAGGTATTAAAGATGATATGACGAATGCGGGAAGTTTATGGTTCGATGAGCCGGTGGTAACAGATGGTCATATTATCTCCAGTCGCCGACCACCAGACTTACCTCCTTATGTGAAAGAATATGCTGATGTGTTAGCTGATTAATTATCATCATAATCTCCGTTTCACCAGTCGGAAACGGGGATTATTTTTTGTGCGGCAGAAAAATATGAAGAAGCCCGTGTAGTGCATAAAAAAGATTACGACGCTTGTCAAAGTACGAGACAAGTGATAAGTTTTTGCAATTCGTGAGTCTGGGAGTATAAAAGTATACATTTATGTTTGCTTATAGTATAAAGGAGACATAAATGTTTAGGAATGGAGCTGTGTGTGAAATGGATATAGTATGGTGGATATTAATAGTTGTCTGCTTTGTTTTAGCGTTTGTCGGTATCATTTTTCCTATTATACCGTCTGTATTAGTAATTTGGGTCGGCTTTTTGATTTACCAGTTTGCTCTGGCAGCAAGTAATATAGGCTGGATCTTTTGGATTGCCATGGTGATTTGGACGCTCATACTCATTTTTGCCGATATCATTGCTAACAGTTATTTTGTTAAAAAATTTGGTGGCAGTAAAACAGGTGAACGATTGGCAGCAGTTGGTGTCATCGTCGGTTCTTTTATCATTCCGCCATTTGGTATTATCATTGTACCCTTCGTATTCGTCTTTGTGACAGAATTAATACTAAAGAAAACCGTACAGGATGCAATTAAAGCTGCGGTAGGATCATTAATTGGCTTCCTAAGTGGTACATTTGCTAAAATAATTATTCAACTGATTATGATTATTTGGTTTTTTATTGCAATTTAATGTAAGAACATCGAGGTGTAGAGCATGAAACGTGTAGTTACGATAGCTGGTGCAGCAGCACAAGGAAGTGCAGGCATACAAGCTGATTTAAAAACATTTCAAGAACGTGATGTCTATGGTATGTCAGTAATTACGGCTACTGTGGCAAACAATAGTCAAACAGCTAATGGCATCTTTATTCGTGATCCAGAAGAGATTAGAGCACAATATTTTGCTATTAATGAAATGGTCGGAGTCGATGCCGTTAAGACAGGTATGCTTTTTTCAAAGGAAATTATTGAACTTGTAAGTGATTTGCTGGATGGATCTGCTATTCAGTATAAAGTGATTGATCCCGTTATGATTGGAAAAATGGGTTCTCAGCTATTAGCGGATGATGCCATCGAGGTATTAAAAGAACAGTTAATTCCGCAAGCATCCATTATCACGCCAAATAAGATGGAAGCAGAGAAATTGCTTGAAAAGCCTATTCCATCAGAATGGTCAGCACTAGTGGATGCAACAAAGGAGTTGTATCAATTGGGTCCGCAATCTGTACTGCTGAAAGCGGGAAGTATAAAGAACCAGGCCGTCGATCTGTACTATGATGGTGATAAATTGGAAGTTATCGAAGCTCCTTTAATTGATACAGTTCATACAAGTGGAGCAGGTTGTACTTTTGCAGCATGTCTGACGGCAGAGTTGGCAAAAGGAGTACCGATGCTTGATGCGGTAAAGGGAAGTAAGCAGTTTGTTCATCAAGCCATTACGCATGCGTTATCATTTGGAAGAGGTATCGGCTCTGTCAGGCATGGTGCAAGCAGACAAGTTAAAGATAGTATTGACTAAGTGAAACGTTTTGACTTGGAGAATCGTACAACATAATAGCGTGTTTCATTGACAGGCTACATGTTTGGAGTCTCACGCGCATATGATCACTATAGAAAGAAGATGTGGGAGGAGAACAACAAATGAAGAGAACGGTAGAAGTAGTATTAGCAATTATCGGTGCTTGTGTTTATGGGTTTGGTATTTTATTTGGTGGAATCTTTCGTATGATGGAAGGACAAGAGGGCTTCATGCAGGAAATACTTGCACAGAACCCGAATTTGAATCAAGGGGATATTGCTAATTTAGAAATGCAAATTCCAAATGCAATCGGCACGATCGGAACGGTAATAATCGTCGGCTCGCTGATTTCTATTATAGCAGGTATCGTTGCAATGTTTTTCTTTAGAGGAAACAGCAAACCAATGGCGGCCAGTATTATTTTATTAGTAGTTGGTGCTGGAACAACCCTCATTACATTCGGAGGCGCAATATTCGCCGGTATATTCTATGTCATTGCCGGAATTATGGGCCTTGTCAGAAAGCCAAAACAAGATGTGATAACACAGTATTAACAGAATAAAATTAACTTTAAGACCAAATCCTTTAGTGATTTGGTCTTTGTTTTGAGGTAAGAAAGTATATTATTTTGCCCTTAAAATGAAAAGGTCTTTAATCCTAGTAATTTATGACTAAATTTCTTTACATTTTTGGAAAGTTCTTTTATAGTTAATTTAGTTAGGGTTACGAACTAAATGCGGAGGACTAACATGAATTTATTCTCGACTATATACCGTCTGAACAAATGGTACGTTATTCGTCTTCAGGAATTGTGTTCGACACACGACATTACACCAGTACAGTGGCTCGTCATGCACCATATTTATGAAAAGGATAAATGCACGAGTATGGACATAGTAAAAGCGTGGTCGGTAGAAAAGCCAACTGTGTCATCACTGGTGCGAAAATTAAAGGAACAACAGTTGCTTAACGTCACGAGTGGTGAGGAAGATAAACGCCAAAAATATGTATCATTGACTATGGAAGGTAAGAAAAGATATGAAGCGGTAGCGAAGAAGGTAAAGCAGCTTCAAGCTTTTACAACAGAACCGTTCTCAGAAGAGATGATGAGTCAATGGACAGAGCAATTAATGCTGATGGAGCATCGTATTAAATATTATCAAGAATAATAACACTGAGCGGGTCGTGCATTTTTTACATAACAAGTAGAATAATAAAAGAAAATCAAGTAAGTAAATACTTAGGGAGGAATAGAATATGAACTTTAAAAACATTACGGTAGCGGGCAGTGGTGTCTTAGGCAGTCAAATCGCTTTCCAAACGGCATTTAAAGGTTTTGAGGTTGTCGTGTATGACATTAATGACGAAGCTATTGAAAAAGCAAAAGAACGGATGGACAATTTAGAAAAAACCTATGTCGATTACTTTAAAGATGAACAAGAGGCTGCAAAGACAGCAAAACAACGTCTTCACTTCGTTACGGATTTAGGAGAAGCGGTGGCTAATGCAGATCTGTTAATAGAAGCTGTACCTGAAAAAGAAGAAATAAAGAAGGATTTTTATCAAAAACTTGCTAAAGTAGCTCCTCCTCAAACAATATTTGCAACGAATAGTTCTACGATGCTTCCTAGTCAATTTGCGGAATATACTGGTCGACCGAATAAATTTATAGCATTGCATTTTGCAAACCGTATTTGGATGAACAACACTGGAGAAGTAATGGAGCATCCTGGAACTGACTCAGAAGTGGTTACACAGGTTCTGGAATTCGCATCTGCTATTGGTATGGTGCCTCTTCATATCAAAAAGGAACAACCGGGATATATCTTAAACAGCCTGTTGGTGCCATTACTTGATGCTGCGCAAGGGTTATGGGAAGGCGATGTTGCAGATCCTTATACCATTGATAAAACGTGGATGGTTGCTACTGGTGCACCGCTAGGACCATTCAGTATCATGGATATTATTGGAGTAGATACGATATATAATATCGTCAGTGCAAAAGCAGAGGATCCTAATAATCCAGAGCAAGCTAAGTTTAAAAGAATAGCTGATTTAGTGAAGAAAGAATTTATCGATAAAGGGAAAAAGGGAGTGCAATCAGGCGAAGGTTTTTACACGTATCCTAATCCCGCATACCAGGACGAGGATTTCCTAAAACCATAAATAAATACTAAAAAACGCTTAGGAACTAACGACCTAAGCGTTTTATTATTACTCGCTCATATTATCATCATGGACAGTGGATTTATTTCGCTTTTTTCTTCTTCTAATGATGACAATAACGATAGCAGCAATAACGAGCAAGAGAATCAGCAATGGCGCATTCCCGATAATAGTTACAAAGACAGCCGATGCAATCGCGAGGATGGTTTGAATACTTTTCAAGAATTGCTCTTGTGTTTTTTCCCATGTGTTTAACGTTTCATCCTGTACGGATGGGACATTGACTTTCGTTTCATCGATTTGAATAGTGATCGTTGCTAAATCTGATTGATTATCTAAATATTGCATTCTTCCTTTAATTTGTTCGATTTCTTCCTGCACTGCTGCCAGATCATCTGAAATTTTTAATAAATCCTCTGTTTTTTCTGCGTTTTCCATAAAGGAGAGTAACCGTTCTTCTACTACTTCTTTTGCTTTCAGTCGGGAGGACAAATCAACATATTGTTCCGTAACATCTTCACCGCTCGTCGATTTATTCAATACGTTAACTTTTCCTTCTTCAACAAGCAGTAAAAAATCCTGAAATTTTTCTGAAGGTATTCTAACTGTGATGTTTCCAAATCTGTTGCTGGATTCATTTTCGTAGTCATTAAAACTGGAAGAAACAACATATCCACCCAGGCTTTCTGTTTGGTCTTCTAAATAGGTAACGGTTTCATCAAATTGTTTCGTTTCGACATGAAGATTGGCGTTATAAATAATTTTTCGATCTGAGGCATTATCTACTGCGGTATCACTCGAAGTTTCTTCATCTGCAGCCTGTTCTTCCACCACTTTATTTTCTGCACTATCCATATCGTTCGAAGGTGCTGTCTCCGCTTCCTCTCTCATACTCATGCCAGATTCGTTTGAAGATTCTACTGTTGCCATGTCTGCAGCTTCATTGCTGGAACTATCATCTTGATCAGAACAAGCAGTGAAAAACAGCAGCATCATCAATGCTAACAAACACTTCTTCAAATTGACCACCTCTTTTTTTTTATCACGGCGCTAACTGTCCGTAATACCGCCACTTCGAGAGATAAATAAGAAGCTGAGTGGGGGATATTCGGACGATAACTTCCTGATAAGTTTCGCTAGCAATCAGTGGGGATCAAAACCCACCACTGATTGAAGTCTCACTTTACAGATTAGACGCAGGAAGGACAAAAGGGTTACAAGAAAGCTGTAAAAACTGGATTTTTATATTTATACATATGTATGAATAAAAGCAATCAGTACAGGTAACAGACAGAAGTTCTTCATAAATTCGACGAAAAAAATAAAAAATTTCCGTTTTACGGTTGCATTAATATACTAAATGGTGCATAATAATACATAATTAATCAAACGAAAATAATTATAATACAGATATTCAGTTAAGGAGAGATTTTTCATGAGTAAAGAAAAAGTAGTATTAGCTTATTCCGGGGGATTAGATACTTCCGTTGCAATTAAATGGTTACAGGACAAATATAATTATGATGTAATTGCAGTAGGATTAGATGTTGGCGAAGGAAAAGATTTAGAATTTGTGAAAAACAAAGCACTCGATGTAGGAGCGATCAAGTCTTATTCTGTTGATGCAAAGCAACTGTTTGCAGAAGATTTTGTACTACCAGCCTTACAAGCAAATGTGATGTATGAAGATAAATATCCATTGGTATCTGCGCTTTCTCGTCCATTGATCGCCAAAGTACTAGTTGATATTGCTGAAAAAGAAGGCGCGGTAGCAGTTGCGCATGGCTGTACTGGAAAAGGAAATGACCAAGTACGTTTCGACGTTGCTTTCACGTCACTAAATCCAGATCTTAAGATTGTCGCACCCGTTCGTGAATGGAAGATGACTAGAGATGAAGAGATTAAATATGCACAAGCGAATGGTATTCCGATTCCGATCGATTTAGACAGTCCTTACAGTGTTGATCAAAACTTATGGGGACGTGCAAATGAATGTGGTATTTTAGAAGACCCATGGGCAGAAGCGCCAGAAGATGCGTATGAATTAACGGTGAACCCAATTGATGCACCAGAGCAACCGGAAATTGTTGAAATCGAGTTTAAGCAAGGAAAGCCAGTTGCACTTAATGGTCAGGAGTACCCATTACATGAGTTGATTTTAGAATTAAACGAAATTGCTGGTAAGCATGGTGTCGGCAGAATTGATCATGTCGAAAATCGTCTGGTAGGTATTAAATCTCGTGAAATTTACGAAGCACCAGCGGCAATTACGCTTATTAAAGCACACCACGAAATCGAGTCTATTACATTGCCAAGAGAAGTAACGAAATTCAAGCCAGTTGTGGAACAGCAATTAGAGCAAGCTATTTATGATGGCTTATGGTTTACGCAATTAACGGATGCATTAAAAGCGTTTATTGCAGAAACACAGAAATTTGTAAATGGTGTTGCAAAGTTACAGTTATATAAAGGGCAAGCATTTGTCATTGGCCGTAAGTCAGACAATTCGCTTTATGACTTCAAATTGGCAACGTATAACAAAGAAGACGAATTTGATCATGAAGCAGCACTTGGATTTATTAAGCTTTGGGGCTTACCGACAAAAGTTCATTCTACGGTGAATAATGTGCATGCAGATAAAGCGAAAATTATGGAAAAAACAAAAATTGATATGAAGGAATCAGTGAAACAATGAAACTATGGGGCGGACGATTTACAAAACCAACAAATGAATTAGTCGATGAGTATACAGCATCGATCAGCTTTGATCAGAAGCTGGCACAATATGATATTCAGGGCAGCCTGGCACATGTAGAAATGCTTGCTGCCTGTGAAATCATTCCTGCTGAAGACGCGGAAACAATCAAAAAAGGCTTAATTTCAGTTGCTGCAAAGATTGAAGCCGGAGAGGCAGAATTGACAGAAGCAAATGAAGACATTCACATGAATGTGGAGAAGCTGTTAATTGACGAAGTCGGTGCTGTTGGCGGTAAATTGCATACGGGAAGAAGTCGTAATGATCAAGTAGCATTAGACATGCGCTTGTACTTGCGGGATTCATTAGTAACGTTAGTGGAGTTATTATCGAATTTACAAGGGGCTTTGCTTACACAGGCAAAAGCCAATTTAGACACAATTCTTCCTGGTTATACACACTTACAACGTGCACAGCCGGTGTTGTTCGCCCATCATATGATGGCCTATGTTTCAATGTTTGAACGTGATGTGGAACGGTTATGTGACAGTTTTAAACGGGTGAACCGTTCGCCTCTAGGTGCTGGTGCATTGGCTGGGACAACTTTCCCAATCGATCGTCATTATGTTGCGGACAAGTTGAATTTTGATGGCGTCGTGGAAAACAGTTTAGATGCGGTAAGTGATCGTGATTTTGTCGTTGAATTTCTATCGAATGCTTCTTTAACCATTATGCACCTGTCTCGTTTGAGTGAGGAATTGGTGCAATGGTCCAGTGCAGAATTCAAGTTTGTTGAGCTAGATGATGCGTTTTGTACCGGAAGCAGCATGATGCCGCAAAAGAAAAATCCGGATGTTGCCGAGCTTGTCAGAGGGAAAACAGGTCGCGTTTACGGTAATTTAATTGGAATGCTGACCACGTTGAAAGGCTTACCTATTGCCTATAATAAAGATATGCAAGAAGACAAAGAAGGTATGTTTGATACGATGGAGACGCTAAAAGGAGCGCTAGCCCTTTTTGCCCCGATGATTGAAACGATGGAAGTGAAAAAAGATAACATGTATGCAGCGGTAGCAGAGGACTTCTCCAATGCAACGGATCTAGCTGATTATTTAGTGAATAAAGATCTGCCATTCCGTGAAGCGCATGCCGTTGTAGGACAGGTAGTGCTTCATTGTATCCAGGAGAATATTTATTTATTAGATTTAAGCATGGACGACTTTAAAGGCTTTTCTTCCTTAATTGATGAGGATATTTATGATGTACTGTCCCCGGAAGCAGTTGTAAATGCACGTGATGTAGTAGGCGGTACCGCCAAAAATCGTGTACAGGAGCAAATAACACAAGCCGATCAACGTTTGGAAACAAGCAAACAATGGACTACAACCCACGCTGAAAAAGTAAATGTATTAAAAAAATAAACAAAAAAGCAGCTGATCCTTATCAGTTGCTTTTTTGGCAGTGAGGAGCATATCCCTAAAGTTTCGAAAAAGTTTGAAAAAGATAATGCATAAATATAAGGTTTATAGTATAATTATAAATAATTAAATTGAAGTATGTTAGTTATTGGAGGAGAGACATGATGCAAGCAACAACAGGTTATCTTGTTTTAAATACTGGTGATGTGTTAGAAGGTCAATGGTTGGGCGCCCCTAAAGAAACAGAGGGAGAGCTGGTTTTTAACACAGCAATGACTGGATATCAGGAAGTTATGACAGATCCCTCTTATGCAGGTCAAATCGTGACGATGACTTATCCGCTGATCGGAAATTACGGATGGAATGACATCGATTATGAAAGTTTGAAACCATCATTAAAAGGGTTTATTGTCTCGACACCTAGTCACAATCCGGAACACTATGAATCAACCAATACATTATTAGAAATGCTTGAACAGCATTATATTCCGGCATTATCACATGTCGATACGAGAGCTCTTACCCGAATTATCCGCGAACACGGAGAAGTGTACGGGAAGATAACGACAGATCCTGAACAGAAGCCGGAAACGAACACAGTAAATGAAACAATTGTTTCCACTGTTTCTGTGAGAGAGAAACAATTTTTCAAAACAGAGAATCCGGCTAATAATCCTACGCCGCATGTGGTGGTCATGGACTTTGGCTACAAACATTCGATTGCAAAATCATTATTAGCATTAGGGTGTGACGTTACGGTAGTACCATTTGATACAAATTTTGCAGAAATGAAGGCAATCGATCCCGATGGTGTTCTTTTATCCAACGGCCCAGGAAATCCTAAAGCATTAGAACCATTATTAGGAGAAATGAAACAAATTTCCGAAAGCTTTCCGACAATGGGAATCTGCTTAGGACATCAGTTAATTGCGCTTGCGCATGGTGCAACAACGAAACGTCTGCCTTATGGGCATAGAGGAAGTAACCATCCTGTAAAAGACTTACAGACAGGGAAAGTAATGATCACCTCACAAAATCATGGTTATGTAGTAGATTATGATTCTGTTAATATGACAAACTGGTACGTTTCCCATGTCAACGTAAACGATAAATCAGTAGAAGGACTAAAACATAAAAGCAAACCGTTAATGACGGTCCAATTTCATCCTGAGGCTCACCCGGGTCCTATTGATACGCACCATTTATTCGTAGATTTTATCCAGCAGTTTATTACCAAGGGAGAGAAACAGCATGCCTAAGAAAGACAACATAAAAAAAGTATTAGTGATTGGCTCTGGTCCGATCGTCATCGGCCAGGCTGCAGAATTTGATTACGCCGGTACGCAAGCATGTCTAGCACTGAAGGAAGATGGTGTAGAGGTCATTCTTGTCAACAACAACCCGGCAACGATTATGACAGATGAAAATATTGCAGATAAAGTTTATTTGGAACCTTTAACATGTGAATCGATCAGCAAAATCATTGAAAAAGAACGTCCTGATGGTATCTTACCAACTCTAGGCGGACAAACCGGATTAAACATGGCGGTTTTACTAGATGAAGCGGGTGTTTTGGAAAAGTATCAAGTGACATTATTAGGAACGCCGCTTGAGACAATCCAAAAAGGGGAAGATCGCGAAATCTTTAAGTCGATGATGAAAGATATCGATGAACCAACTGCCGAAAGTCTTTCCACCTCTTCGGTTGAAGAAGCAGTTGCTTTTGCTAGTAAAGTCGGCTATCCAATGATCGTTCGTCCTGCCTATACGTTAGGTGGTGCTGGCGGTGGTATTGCAGATGATGAAGCACAATTACGTCAAATAGTGAAGAATGGCCTGCATTACAGTCCGATCAGTCAAGTGCTTATTGAGCAAAGTGTAAAAGGATGGAAAGAAATCGAATATGAAGTGATGCGTGACTCTAATGATACGTGCATCATTGTTTGTAACATGGAAAACTTCGATCCGGTAGGTGTTCATACGGGAGACAGTATTGTTGTAGCACCTTCACAAACACTAACAGATCGTCAATATCAAATGTTGCGTACCTCTTCTGTTCGAGTTATTCGTGAATTAGGCGTTATCGGTGGATGTAATATCCAGTTCGCATTAAATCCGGAAAATGATGACTACATCATCATTGAAGTAAATCCGCGGGTAAGTCGTTCCAGTGCGCTCGCATCGAAGGCAACAGGCTATCCTATCGCTCAAATTGCGGCAAAAGTGGCACTCGGTTACCACTTGGATGAAGTTATTAATCCGATTACTGGTGACACGTATGCTAGCTTTGAGCCTGCGATTGATTATATTGCAGCCAAAATTCCGCGCTGGCCTTTTGATAAGTTTACACAGGCAGATCGTTTACTTGGAACGCAGATGAAGGCAACAGGAGAGGTTATGGCACTGGCGCGTAACTTCCCAATGGCCATTAATAAAGCAATTCGTTCATTAGAAATAGGATTGGATTCACTGCATTTGCCAGGTGTCGAAAAATTATCTGATCAAGCATTGCATACAGCATTGGATAAAGCGACAGATGAGCGGATGTTTATCGTAGCTGAAGCGCTAAGAAGAGGGATGACGGTTGATGACATCCATGCTATTACAGCAATTAATAATTACTTTTTATATGAACTGGAAGCGATGATCCAGAAAGAAAGAGAAATTGCATCCGCGGGTTGGAACCAAATCGAAGCCGCAACATTAAAAGAGGCAAAATCGTTCGGTATTTCTGACATTACACTAGCGAAATTACTAGATGTAACAGTTAGCGATGTGCAGCAAAAAATAAAAGAAGAAGACTTAGCGCCGTCTTATAAAATGGTTGATACGTGTGCCGCAGAATTCTCAGCAGAAACGCCATATTTCTACAGCTCCTGGAACGAATGGGATGAGGTCGAATCCTTACAAGGAGATAAACGAATGGTTGTACTGGGATCTGGTCCTATCCGTATTGGACAAGGGGTGGAATTCGACTATTGTTCGGTCCATGCCGCTAAATCTCTGCAAGGCCAAGGAATCGATGCTGTCGTCATTAATAATAATCCTGAAACAGTCAGTACTGATTTCAATACCGCTGATCACTTGTATTTCGAACCGTTAACAGTTGAAGATGTATTGCATGTGATTCGCAAAGAACAAGCACAAGGAGTATTAGTGCAATTCGGCGGTCAGACTGCGATTAATTTAGCAGACGGATTACAGAAAGCAGGCGTTCCAATCGCTGGAACGGCATTAGAGGCAATTGAAGCGGTGGAGGATCGTGATCTTTTCTATCAGCTCTTACAAAAACTGAGCATCCCGCATATTCCGGGTGATACGGTAACAGCAGTTGAAGATGCCAAAGCTGTAGCAGAGAAAATCGGGTATCCGATTCTGATGCGTCCATCATATGTTATTGGTGGGCAAGGTATGGTGATTTTGCATAATGAAGCACAACTGATCGAATATTTAACAGACTTGCAGGAAAAAGCACATGACAATCGTATTTTTCCATTATTAATTGATCGTTATATTGAAGGATATGAAGTGGAGATTGATGCGATTTGTGATGGTGCTGATATCTTAATCCCAGGAATTTTCGAACACGTCGAAAAAGCGGGAGTACACTCAGGAGACAGTGTAGCTATTTTTCCAGCGCCGAGTTTAACGGAAGCACACAAACAACAAATCGAACAATACGCTCAAAAAATCTCCCAGGAACTGAATGTAAAGGGAATAATGAATATTCAATTTGTAATCAGTGAAGACCGTCAGACGATTTACGTATTAGAAGTGAATCCTCGTGCTTCGCGTACAGTACCAATTGCTAGCAAGGTAACGGGCGTTCCGATGGTTGACCTCGCAACACGTGTTCAGATGGGGGAAGCATTAGCTGCTCAGGATTGGAAACTTGGTTTACATGAAGAAGTACCTTATTATGCAGTGAAAATGCCGGTCTTCTCCACCAACAAGCTGCCTGGTGTTGATCCAATCTTAGGTCCTGAAATGAAGTCAACGGGTGAAGCAATTGGTCTTGGATCTACTGTAGAGCAAGCAATGGCCAAAGCATTCGGTTGGAAAGAAGCCAGTTTAAAGAAACTTAATGAACAGGATGTCGTCTTCTTATCGTTAACGAAACTGGATGAAAAATTGATTGAACAATTAAAATTAGTTCCAGCTGCGATCGAAGCAGATGGAGAAACAGCTGCATTATTAACAGCGCAAGGCATTCCTGTAGCGCAAATCACAGAGACCAAAGAGGCGTCGCAACATTGTCTTGATGAGAAGTATGCCTTTATCGCAGATACCCATCGAAATGGAGAGAAAGATAGCCATATGTTATTACGTGAAGCAGCGTTACGTTCTGATACATTGCACTTTACAGCAAATGACACGCTATCAACGTACTTAAAAGCAACAACCGAAACGTTAGAATCGCCACTATCGATCCAGCAACATCGGAAGAGCCAATTACATTTAAACAAAAAGGAGCGTGCAATGCCTTGAGTTTTCAAGCACAGTTAAAAGGTAGAGATCTTTTGACGCTTGCCGATTATTCGAAAGCGGAAATTGCCTATCTATTGGAATTAGCGGAGCAAATTAAACAAAAGCGTAAAAACGGTGAAGTCTATCAGCCTCTTAAAGGAAAAACACTAGGGATGATTTTTGAGAAATCGTCTACCCGTACCCGTGTTTCCTTTGAAGCAGGAATTTATCAACTTGGCGGAACTGGTCTATTTTTGAGTGCCAATGATATTCAGATTGGAAGAGGCGAACCGATTTCAGATACAGCTAAAGTTTTATCAGGGTATTTAGACGGAATTATGATCCGTACTTTTTCCCAGAAGGATGTCGAGGATTTGGCGGAAAATGCTTCGATTCCAGTTATTAATGGGTTGACAGATGATTATCATCCTTGTCAAGTGCTGGCAGACCTGCAAACGATAAAAGAGGAAAAAGGCAAACTCGATGGGCTGAAATTAGCCTATATCGGTGACGGTAATAACATGGCTCATTCCTTGATGATTGGCTGTGCCAAAATGGGATTAGATGTAGCGATTGCTGCGCCGAAGGATTATCAGCCGAAAAAAGAAATTATCGAATTAGCTAAATCATTCGCAGACGGATCTGAGGTTATCGTAACCGAGAATGCTGCAGAAGCGGTGAAAGATGCTGATGTAATCTACTCAGATGTCTGGGCAAGCATGGGTCAAGAAGCTGAACAGATCGAACGGGAAAAAGCTTTTGCCGAATATCAAGTAAATAGTACATTGTTCGCACATGCCAAATCCGATGCGATCTTCATGCACTGCTTACCCGCCCACAGAGGGGAAGAAGTGACAGCAGACATAATCGATGGACCACAGTCAGTCGTGTTCCAGGAAGCAGAAAATCGTTTGCATGCACAAAAAGCGCTAATGGTAGCGTTAATGAGCTAGGCCAAGTAAAAGGCCTGGCTTTTTTTCTTCTGTTACGAAAGTATTAAAGTGCAGTCACAGAAGTAATCATATTGAATATAAAGTTGAGTTCCTATAATATGGATTAAGTTAACTAAGCATTACTAGCCAAACATCCATATTGAAATATTTAATGTGCAAGAATACCGCTCCGTCCAACCACTCCGCGTCCTGCGGGGCACGGCTGAAGCTAACTTTGTGAAGAAGGGCGCTTCACAAAGTGGATCTTCAGCGCCTGCCTGTCCCGCGGGAGTCTCCGTGGTTGGCCTACGCTAGAATGTTTGCTCTACAACTTTTGGAATTGCTAGCATATTGATTGCGCCATAAATATCTCAGCTTTTGAATAACATAATGCTTAGAACCACTGCTTTTTTGCTGTTCCATACGTTGAAGCACTTCCCTTAAGCGTAGGAAATAGGCGGAGACTCCGGTGGAATCAGCACGAGCTGAAGATCTACATGTCTGTGCCTGTGTCTGCCAGTATTGCTTCGAAGTGGACTTCCTCGGCACAAGTTAGCACAGGTGCTATTCAAGTAGTAGCCTAGCTGAAGCCGATCCCACAGGACGTGGAGCCTATTTCCAGAGCTATGCTAATCAGATAAAATATATCAAAATGACCATTTTGCAATACGTTCTTTGTTTACATAATCCATATTATAGGTAGTTATATAAAATTCAAATCAAATAGGACTGGCCGGTTTTTTTAATGTGTGTAGTCATAAAGTCAAGCTGCAGGACGAAATAAAATAGTATATACTATTATTTGGCCAAGTTTGCAGGTCATATTTTATTCTTGCTATAATAAAGATTAATTGTGTGGCAAAACACAATAGAATACTAAAGGGTTGATTTCATGAATAAACAAGATATAATCAAAGACTTACGAAACATCATTAATCCGGAACACATTTTGATAGATGAACCATTAAAGAACCATACTTATACGAAACTAGGGGGCAACGCAGATTTTTTCGTTACTCCATCATCGATTGAAGATGTGCAGGCTGTCATTCGCTATGCTAATCAAACCGAGGTGCCGTTCACTATGCTCGGCAACGGTTCAAATGTAATCGTTAGAGATGGTGGCATACGAGGAATTGTCTTGAGTTTGAAACGTTTTGTTGCCATCCGCAGAGAAGAAGATAGTGTAATTGCAGAGAGTGGTGCCCGCATTATTGATGCCTCTCGTTTTGCATTGCAAGAGAAGTTAACAGGCTTAGAATTTGCATGTGGAATCCCTGGTACAGTAGGCGGGGCATTGTACATGAACGCTGGTGCCTATGGTGGTGAAGTGAAAGACTGTCTGGAAAGTGCATTGGTTGTCGATGCGGCAGGTGATGTTCACCGTTTACCAGCAGCGGCGTTTGACTTAGATTATCGAACTAGCAATATTGCAGAAAAGGGCTATATTGTCTTGGAGGCAACCTTCTCATTAGTGCCTGGCGATGTGAATGAAATTAAAGCAGTCATGGACGACCTTACGTATAAACGTGAGTCAAAACAGCCACTGGAATATCCATCATGCGGCAGTGTTTTTAAACGACCACCAGGCTATTTTGCCGGAAAATTGATTCAGGATAGTGAACTGCAAGGGAAAGGCATCGGCGGTGCGGAAGTATCAACTAAGCATGCCGGTTTCATCGTTAATAAAAATAATGCAACAGCTACAGATTATATCGGTGTCATCGAAATGGTGCAAAAAGAAGTAAAAGCACGCTATGGCGTGGCGCTTGAACGTGAGGTTCGGATATTAGGGGAAGACTAACAAAACTGAAAAATCTTATGGACAACATTTTTATCACGGCGCTAACCGTCCATATACTCCCAACTTCAAGATTCGAGAGATAAATAAGAAGCAAGAGGGGATAAACGGACGATAACTTCTTGATAAGTTTCGCTAGCAATCAGAGAGGGTCTAATCCCTCACTGATTGAAGTCTCACTTTATTCAGACTTCGTCACTATATTAACACATTTTCCCAACAAATAGTAAAACAAAAACTTTGCAATCCTTTGAATTATTCTATATACTATTTCCATAATAAAATATACGAATAACATTCCTTTGGGGCAGGGTGCAATTCCCGACCGACGGTGATAGAGCAGTTTTACTCTTCAGTCCGTGACCCGGAGCATCTCTAATGGTGTGAAGGTGGATTTGGTGCGAATCCAAAGCCGACAGTTAAAGTCTGGATGGGAAAAGGAAATTGGTGACGTATCGACTTTTCTATGTAAAAGCTTATTTGTCGCGGTTAGTACTGATTCTGCTATTGGAATTGGTTTCTTATGCATACACCGCGAAGAGCAAAGTAGATATCTATCGATTAAACCAAGTACTTTACTATGAATATAAACTCAAGCCCTAGGTCTGTATACCTAGGGCTTTTTCTTATGTATTGAGAATTAAAACCGTACCAAGAATGCACTCGCAAAAAACGAGGCGAATGCCGTTTTTTGATACTTATAACGCTAATCGATGAAAAGGTGATGACATGAAATCAAGCGAAGAATGGATGGAACTGGCCTTACATCTTGCTGAAAGTACCATTGGGCAAACGAGTCCCAATCCATCTGTAGGTGCAGTCGTTGTTAAGGATGGTGAACTGGTGGGTGTTGGCACTCATTTGAAAGCAGGCGAAGCACATGCAGAGGTGCATGCAATTGCACAGGCAGGAGAGAAAGCGGAAGGTGCTGATGTGTACGTCACTCTCGAACCCTGTGCTCATTATGGTAAGACACCTCCTTGTGCAGAACTGCTCGTACAAAGCAAGGTCAAAAAAGTCTTCATTGGCTGCCTGGATCCTAATCCCAAAGTAGCTGGCAAAGGAGTGGCGATACTGGAGGAAGCGGATATCGAAGTGGAGACTGGGGTCTGTGAGCAGCAGGCACTTCGAATTAATCAGCACTTCTTTCACTTTCATCAGAAGAAACGTCCTTTCGTCACTCTGAAGGCCGCAATGACGTTAGATGGCAAGACAGCAACGGTAACAGGTGATAGCAAGTGGATTACGTCAGAGCAGGCAAGAGAAGATGTCCATAAACAACGTCATCAGCACGATGCTATTTTAGTTGGAAAGAATACAGTGAAGCATGATAATCCAAAATTGACAACCCGTCTCCCCGAAGGTGGGAAAAACCCAATTCGTATTATTTTAGATACCCATTTATCACTAGCGGACGGTGATTATCATATTTTTAACCAGGATGCATCGACATGGATAGTTTGCGCGGAACATGCAGACCGGGCAGCATTCCAGAAACAATATCCGCACGTCCGGGTTCTATCATTGCCGCTGGAATCGATAGACATAGCCGAAGTTCTATTCATGCTCAATGAAGAAAAAATTCAATCAATATACGTAGAAGGTGGTGCGAGTATTCACCAATCCTTTCTGCAAAAGAAATTAGTCGATGCCTGTCATTGGTATATCGCACCGAAATTAATAGGTGGTCAAAATGCACAGTCTGTCATCGGTGGACAATCACCGGAGTGGATGAGTGAAGCACACGATTTGACGTTTGTAAGTGTGGAACAGCTTGGACCGGATATTAAGCTTATCGCTATTCCAAAGGAGGAAGCATGATGTTCACTGGCATTGTAGAAGAGAAAGGGAAATTACTTTCGATCATCCAACAAAATCAAGCTCTACAATTAAAAATCGCAGGAAAGAAAGTAACAGCAGATGTTCAGGTTGGGGACAGTATTTCAGTTAACGGGGTCTGCTTGACTGTCACCAGCTATGCCTCGGATTGGTTTACTGTAGATGTGATACCTGAAACGTTTCGTGGTTCTTCGTTAGCAAGGATCCGCACAATGTCTGAAGTGAACTTAGAAAGAGCCATGCATAGTAATGGCCGATTTGGTGGTCACTTTGTCTCTGGTCATGTCGATGCGACAGGCAAAGTCGAACGGACATGGACAGAGGATAACGCGAAGTACTTTTACATTACTGTCACGGATACTCGTTACATTGCCATGAAAGGATCTATATCAGTGGATGGTACATCGCTTACAGTATTTGGGGTTGATGATAAAGGCTTTACCATTTCCTTAATCCCCGAAACCCAACAGGCCACAGTTCTAGGCGCTAAAACACAGGGAGATATTGTGAATGTAGAATTTGATATGTTAGCGAAATATATGGAACGATTATTGGAAACAAGAGATCAACAGACAGGCATTACAGCAGAAAAATTAAGAAACTATGGATTTTAGGAGGTGCTAAGATGAAGCATTCAGTGGAAGCAGCGATAAAAGCACTTCAAAAAGGAGAAATCGTGATTGTCATGGATGATGAAGACCGTGAGAACGAAGGCGACTTTATTGCCCTGGCAGAACATACAACCCCTAATGTGATTAATTTTATGGCAAAAGAGGGCCGTGGCTTAATATGTACTCCAATGACAAAGGACTATGCTGAACGATTTCAATTAGGTCAAATGGTGACAAACAATACGGATGCCCATGGTACCAATTTTACTGTCAGTATTGATTATCATACTACAAAAACTGGTATCAGTGCGCAGGAACGAGCACTAACTGTACAGAAACTCGTCGACCAGACAACAACAGCAGCAGAATTTAAGCGGCCGGGTCATGTGTTTCCGTTAATCGCAAAAAGCGCTGGTGTTTTAGAAAGAACCGGTCATACCGAAGCAGCAATCGATTTGGCACGACTAGCGGGATCACAGCCTGTTGCGGTTATTTGTGAAATTATGAATGAAGATGGTACGATGGCACGGCGAAAAGACTTGGAGAGAATCGCTGCACAGCACGACATGCCAATGATTACGATACAGGAATTAATTCAATACCGTAAACGATATGATCAATTAATTGTGAAGGAAACGGAAATAAACTTGCCCACAGCATACGGTGATTTCAAGCTGGTTGCCTATACTGAAAAATACACTGGTCAAGAGCATTTGGCTCTTTATACTGGTGAATTGCAAGCAGATCAGCCAACGCTAGTCCGTATTCATTCGGAGTGCTTAACAGGTGATGTGTTCGGCTCAGAACGCTGTGATTGTGGACCTCAATTGGAAAAAGCATTAGAGGAAATACAAAAAGCAAAAAGAGGCGTACTGGTATATATGAGGCAAGAAGGTCGAGGTATTGGTTTAGTTAACAAAATGAAAGCATATAAACTCCAGGAAGAAGGCTATGACACTGTGGAAGCCAACCACCAGTTAGGTTTTCCAGATGATCTGCGAGACTATGCGATTAGTGTTCAAATATTAAGGGATTTAGGTGTCGGGAAGTTACATCTATTAACAAATAATCCTCGCAAATTGTCCAGTATGGAGGAATACGGATTAGAATTGGTTGGCCGAAAAGCAATAGAAATCCCCGCCAATAAAAATAATGAAATTTATTTGCGCACAAAAGTAGAAAAATTAGATCATTTATTAAGCGTTACAGGTAATCAAAATGGAGGAGGAATTTAATATGGGAAAAACTTATGAAGGCAATTTAGTCGGTACAGGATTAAAGGTAGGAATTGTTGTAGGCAGATTTAATGAATTTATTACAGGCAAGCTTCTAGCAGGAGCAGAAGATGCTTTGCGTCGTCACGGTGTATCAGAACAAGATGTAGAAATTGCATGGGTACCAGGCGCTTTTGAAATACCATTAGTAGCGAAAAAAATGGCGGAATCAGGAAAATATGATGCGGTTGTTACATTAGGAACGGTGATTCGTGGATCGACACCACACTTTGATTATGTCAGCAATGAAGTATCTAAAGGAGTAGCAAGTGTATCGATGGGCGCAGGAATTCCAGTTATTTTCGGTGTATTGACAACTGATACAATCGAACAAGCCATCGAACGTGCCGGTACAAAAGCTGGAAACAAAGGAGCAGAAGCAGCTATATCTGCAGTAGAAATGGCAAACTTATTGAAAGAAATTGGTTAATACATGACAGTTTAACGGTTCTCTCGTTCTATTATTTCCAGAACAAGAGAACCGTTCTTATTTTTAGCTAGTGGTGAACTTACTCACTTTATTAGATAAAGAGACACTCTGTTCCTTCATTTGAGCGATCCGTTGTGTCATATCTTCAATGGATGCGTCACTCTCTTTCATTTGTTCGAAGATTTTTTCGATTTTCCCGCACATGTTCTGGAAGCTGATCCGCTGTTCCTGCTTGCTATCGAGCATTTCAGAAGTATCTTTACTCATAACTTCTAAATTGTCGGTAAAATGATCGATTACGTGATTAATATCCTGAACTTCTTGATCAATTAGCGTAAATTTTTCCGGCATGTATGTCAATTGCTCAAATAAATTCTGCAGCTGATCATTAAAATCAGAAAAATCGATTTGTCCTTTTTGAATCGTATCTACTGTACCGGTGATAATTTCTTGTATCTCTGTCGTCGAGTGTTTCGACTGCTCTGCAAGTTTTCGAATTTCTTCAGCTACCACAGCAAATCCTTTTCCATATTCCCCAGCGTGCGCGGCTTCGATACTGGCATTTAAAGCTAATAAATTGATTTGTTCTGCAATATCGCGAATAACCTGCATGACAGACCGGCTTTGATTGGAAAACTTCTGAACTTCCTCATTTTGTTGTTGATAATTTCTCATCGTTTCATCTACATTATGATTCATTTCCGATATGTTATCGACGGTTGATTTCACTGATGTCATCTCTTCGGTTAAAATCGATACTTTTTTGCCAACTTGTTCGACTGATGAGAAAAATTGCTGAATAGTAGCGATTACTTCATTTTCCCGTTCTAATTCTAATTCCAGTCGCAGGTCGGTTTCCTGGAATACATCATGTGTCACACCAATAGTTTGAACTTGCTCTTTACTTTCCTCTTGCAAACGGCTTGTCACAAGTATTAAATCATCTGCAGAGTTTTCCACATAATGAGACGCTGTCTTCACTTGTCCAACTAATTGATCGAGTTTATTAATCACTTGATTAAAAGCAATATTCAATTCATATGTGCCTTCACCTGGGTTGGTCTTCATTACTTTGGTTAGGTCTCCAGCAGAATCAGCAATAGCTTGCATCGATTGGATTGTATCAAGCATAGCAATGGATGCGCCATGCTCACTAACATTTAATCCAGCTATTTCTTCATCGGGTTCTGGACGTATTGTCATAAAGAAACCAATGATTTTATAAGCAATAAATCCGAGGACGAAGGCCCAAAGAAACGCTACTCCAACACCTAGACTTTGTATCAAAATTTGGGTCATTCTCGATTCCGCCGGTAACAATGACATGGTGCCGAATAATCCAACAGCAATCGTTCCCCAGGCACCACATACACCGTGAACAGAAATGGCACCTATTGCATCATCGATTTTACAGACGCGATCAATGAAGAGTAAGGAAAAGACAACGAGAATACCTCCGATTGCACCGGTTAACAGTGCCATTAGCGGTGTTAATACAGCGACACCAGCTGTAACAGACACTAATCCAGCTAAGACACCGTTAAGAATATCTTCTACTTTTGGCTGAGAAAAGACAATCCAGCTTGTAATCATCGCAAACAATCCACCAGCTGCAGCGGCGAGATGTGTATTTAAGGCGATAAGAGCGATTGACGTATCTCCTGTAGTCGTGGATCCAGCATTAAAACCGAACCAACCTAGCCATAGGATGAATACACCTAATGCAGCCAAGACGACATTGGAAGGCTTCATTTCATTGACTTTACCATCCTTATATTTACCAATGCGAGGCCCGACGACGATCGCTGCCGCTAATGCGACCCATCCGCCAATGGAGTGTACGACCGTTGAACCAGCGAAATCAACGAATCCTATATTCTCCAGCCAGCCAGCTTGTTCAGGGTTGAGTAGACTGCCCCAAGCCCAGTGACCAAATAGAGGATAAATTAGTAAAACAATAAAAACAGTACCTGCTATGTAAACACCAAATTTAACTCGTTCCGCAATGGTACCTGAAACAATCGTTGCCGCCGTACCTGCGAAAACTATTTGAAAAAATAAAAAGGCCCAATTCCAAGGATCTTCTGCTAACTGATCAAAGAAAAATAAGCTTGTTCCAAACCATCCCCCTGAAGAATGGCCAAACATAATCCCAAAACCAACTAAAGAGAAAACTACAGTAGCGATTAACAAGTCTGCTACGTTTTTGATTGCAACGTTTATAGAATTTTTGGCACGTACAAGCCCTGCTTCTAATGCAGTAAAACCGGCCTGCATAAAAAATACTAAAATTGCAGCGATTGTAATCCATACAAAATTAACATGAAGCTGAATGATTTCCATACGTGTCATCCTTTTCTCTATAAATTCCAACTATATAAGTGGTGAATATGTTCACAATGCAAATCTGATTAAGTAGTCATATAATACTATTTTACTGGAAAAATTGTCATGTTAATTGTTAGATTATTTAACAGTGTTTCGGATTTTTCTGACATCCTTCTTTCTGGCTTTGTTATTTACAGAAGCAGGGAGAAAGCTTGATATTATAGCAAAAAGCATATTGTAAAAAGTTCGGGTATGGCTGTACTTGTGATAATAAAAGAAATGTTTGTCAATTTGACCAAAAAGTAAGACGAAAGACTCCAGGTAGAAAGAATGTTTTTGATTTTTTCTATATTGACATAAAGGGTGTCTTGTTATAAAATTTAGAAAATTTATACAAAAAACATAATGACTGGGAGTGCTAAGGATGTTTACTCACGCGCTAACGGTCCGTAATACCCCCACTGATTGAAGTCTCACTTTATGGAACAGAGAGCTGTCGGCTGGTGCAAGACAGTCCATAAATTCCTAACTCGTCCATGAATGGTAAAGCTGATAAGTAAGGCTTAACGGTTGAACACCGTAACGAAGTCAAAAAAGTGGATTCGTTTTTGAATCAATAGAGTGGTACCACGTAGGTTAACCCTGTCGTCTCTTAGGAGTTGATGGGTTTTTTTATATAATTTAACAATGAAGAAATGCCTGATAATTTTAAAAAGGAGGTACAAACATGCAAAAATCAAATTGGCAGCGACAGGACATTACAGATAACTATTTGGAACAAGTAAGGGGCGGGATTCCATTCGGAGCGGAGCAATCAAGAGTGATGCTTCAAGTAATAGAACATTTTACGCCCAATCCGAGGAAGATTATCGATTTAGGTTGTGGGAACGGTTTTTTGGCTGCATTATTAGTAAGGACTTATCCTGGTTCACATGCTATCCTAATAGATCATTCCAAACCAATGATAGAGGCTGCCAAGCGTCATTTGCATCCCTATAAAGACCGGTGTAATATTTATTATGATGATTTGACCCATTCACTAACACAATATGGTGAGAGAAATTCAATAGATTGTATTGTGTCTGGTTATGCCATTCATCATTTAACGCATGAGAAGAAAAAAGAATTATATCAGGAAATATATGATCTTTTAGCACCTGGTGGTATTTTTATCAATGTCGAGCATACCGCGTCAGCTACAGCTGAGTTGGAGCGATTGCATGATGCATTATTCATTGATCACCTGGCAGTTTGCAATGATAGGGATCGGCAGGAAGTTGCAACTGAATACTATGAGCGTCCGGATAAAGAAGATAATATATTGGAAAGAGTAGATGTACAAGTGAATTGGCTTCGTGACATTGGATTTGATCATGCAGATTGTTACTTTAAATGGATGGAGCTTGCCGTATTTGGTGGGGTAAAGTAGATGCGGGTCATTGTTCTTGAAAACTTTTTCTATTAAACTTATCATGATATACCCTAATAAAAGAGGCAGAAAGAAGGGAGGATCATGATGCGAAAGAAAGATGTTGAGAAAGAAAAACATATATTAGTAACGTCCATGCACTTATTCTCTACCAAAAGTGTTAATCAAATATCGATGCAGGAAATTGCAGATGTATGTGGCGTGTCGAAAGGCAGCCTCTATATGTATTTTAAATCAAAAGAAGATCTGCTTCTGCAAATTTTAAAATACTTTTTTCATAATATGGAAGGACAAATACTTGTTGTGGAATCGGATCACAATTTGTCTGATATGGAGAAGTTTAAAAAAGGCTTAGCAATAAAAATGAATCACTATGTTAAAAATCAGGAGTTTTACAAGCTTCAAAGTAAGGATCTTTCTGGATATGTGAACAACATTATTTATCAATATTTTCGAGGACATAATACGGTCCAGCTTAAATGGTTTAAAAAGTATATAGTAAAAATATATGGTCAGGAAATCGAACGGTATGCGGTGGATGGTGCATTTTTATTAGCAGCAATCATACGTCATTATATGGAATTAATATTTTGGAAACATTTTTCATTGGATGTCGATAGATTAGTAGATTACGCCATTATTCAATTAGAATTTATCCTAAAAGGTATGAACGAAAATACCATGTCTCCCATTATGAATGAAAGCCTTTGGTCATTATACCTAGAAGAAGATAACACTGAAAAGAAACATCCGTTAAAGCTATTAAATAAAATGAAACAACAACTGGAACAACAAGATATCTCAATGGAACAAAAAGAAGAGGCGAAAGCGTCGATAAATGTTATCGAACAGGAACTCACCAGCATTCAGCCACGAAAAGTCATTCTTAAAGGGATGCTGCATAACCTGGCCACAATAGACCTCTTGAAAGAGCATCATCAAAAACTGCAAGAGAGTTTAATGATGGAGTGAATGTAACAAGTGAAAAAATAGTCTGTAGTTTCTGTATCAAAAGGACGATGATTTGAGCAAAACTTTCCAATGTTTAATGCGTTCTATGCTATCCTTTGAATAAGGAGGCGAAGTAAATGTCTATCTATGATATGCAAATTCAAACATCCAAAGGCGAAGAGAAGAAAGTAGAAGATTATAAAGCAAAAGCACTGATTATCGTAAATACCGCTAGTAAATGTGGCTTTACACCGCAATTTGATGGATTACAGGAGCTATATGAAAAATATAAACAAGATGGATTAGAGATCTTAGGATTTCCTAGTAATCAGTTCATGAATCAAGAGCCAGGCTCAAGTGAAGAAGCGGAACAGCATTGCCGACTAAATTACGGTGTTAGTTTCCCGATGTTTGCAAAAACAAATGTCCGGGGAAAAGATGCCCATCCATTATTTAAGGCACTTACAAAAGCAGCCCCAGGTATCATTTCCGATCAAATCAAGTGGAATTTCACTAAATTTCTAGTAGATGAAAATGGAAATGTTGTGAAACGGTATGCACCAAAGACGGAACCAAAAGAAATGGAAAAAGATATTGAAGCACTACTTCATAATAATAGCTAAAGCTAACACCAATCCCAGGGCCTTCCCCTGGGATTTTTGTGTTAAGAAAGCGAAAATAATTAATGCTGAACAAGAAGATGGCTTCTTATAATATGGATTATGAGGCTGAAGCTAGGCTACTACGCGAAATACTTTGCACCGGAAGCCTACTTCGAAGCTTTACTAGAAGACACAGGTGCAGAAGTTGTGGATCTTCAGCGCCTGCTTAATCCCGAGGGATTCTATGTGGTAGGCCTATGCTAGAATTGGGACTCTACAATTTATGTCCATTAGGCCCGTTTTTTCCCCTAGTTCTTTTCTGCTATCCCTTCTGAAGAAATTGCTCCTCAAGTCTGATGCTCATCCAATGTGGAAGTGTTAAGATAAAAATGACTATTAAGTTTTTTAATAGAACGACATAGTCATACATGAATTGATTGGGGGTGCCATTTTGGCATTATATGCAAAGGTCGATGTAGATACATGCATTGGATGTGGTAACTGTGAAGCAATTGCACCAGACATTTTTGACTTAGATGAAGAAGGACTTGCCTTCGTTAAACTGGATGATAATCAAGGTGTAACACCAATTCCTGAAGATCAGGTAGAGGGTTTGAAGGAAGCCGCTGATGAATGCCCTACAAGTTCGATCGTGCTAGAAGAACATCCATTAAAAGACTAAGAAATGATTAAAAATGGAAGGGAGCAAGTACCAAAATGGCAAACAATGTTACACAGCTCGATAAAATAACAAATTTCCAGACAAGATCAGAAGAGTTTTTTCCAATCGAATGGTATACACAAAAACTTGAGGAATCACCTATTTTTTATGATGAAGCGACAGATACGTGGAATGTTTTTAAACACAAAGATGTGACCGAAGTGTTGACTAATTATGAGTATTTTTCCAGTGAAGGAGCTCGTACGACAATACAGGTAGGTTCCAAAAGCGAAGAAGGGGAAGTCCCTGATAAAACAAACCTTAACTTCGCGGACCCGCCCAAACATCGAAAAAGAAGATCCTTACTGCAAGCAGCTTTCACTCCTAGGAGCTTAAAAAATTGGGAGCCGAGAATTCAAGAAATAATCGAAGAATTAGTCGAAGAATTGAAAGAAAAAGAGCAAGTCGATTTGGTTCAAGATTTTGCTGGCCCCATACCGAGCATTGTAATTACTGATTTATTCGGTATTCCTATCACAGACAGAGACCAATTCAAAGAATGGGTAGATACTTTATTTAAACCGATCAGGTCAGAAAATGCGGAACAAATTGAACAGGAAAAACAGCAAGCCGCTATGGAATACTATCAATACTTGTTCCCAATTATTGTGGAAAAGAGACAAAATCTTTCTGACGATATTATCTCTGATTTAATACGAGCAGAAGTAGATGGGGAACGTTTTACAGATGATGAAATCGTTCGGACAACGATGTTACTGTTAGGGGCAGGTGTAGAAACGACAGCACATCTACTCGCTAATACCTTTTATTCCTTGTTGTATGATGATCCATCTCTATATCAGGAATTAAGAGAAGATCCATCATTAGCTCCAAAAGTAACCGAGGAAATGTTAAGATATCGTTTCCATTCTTCTAAGCGAGACAGAACAGTGAAGAAGGATAATCAATTGTTAGGTGTTGATTTAAAAGAAGGGGACTTAGTTGTGGCATGGATGAGTGCTGCCAATCTAGACGAAGAAGTATTTGAGGATCCTCTTCATCTTAATATTCACCGTCCATCCAACAAAAAACATATTACATTTGGCAAAGGCCCGCATTTTTGCATGGGCGCACCACTAGCAAGGTTGGAATCAAACCTTACTTTAACAGCATTTGTCAAAGCATTTTCTAAGATCGAAGCAGTACCATTCAAATTGGAGGACAATCTTGTAGAGTCAGCAACAGGACAGTCTTTAACCCATTTACCAGCAAAATTATATCGATAAAATTCCCAAAATAAAAAATGCACGAGGTTCATCCTCGTGCATTGCTTATTGTTGTGTTACGCCGTCTTCTTTTTCGATGTGATCCAATCGAGCCTGGATTTCATCATCCGAAAGGTTATGTTCGGCAATATAAAGGCTGCGAGGATGAACACGACATTCGTGTGTACAGCCGCGCATATATTTATGCTCATTTTCTTCAGAAGCGAGAATTTGTCGGTTGCATTCAGGATTAGCACAATTTACATAACGTTCACAAGGTGTACCGTCAAAGTAGTCTTTCCCAACCACAACATGTTCTTTACGGTTAACCGGAACAGAAATACGCTCATCAAATACGTATAGTTGACCGTCCCAAAGATCACCTTTTACCTCAGGGTCCTTGCCGTATGTTGCGATACCACCGTGAAGTTGCCCTACATCTTCGAAACCTTGTTCGACCAACCAACCAGAAAACTTCTCACAGCGAATACCACCTGTGCAATACGTTAACACTTTCTTACCTTCTAATTTATCTTTATTTTCTTCCACCCATTGCGGAAGTTCACGGAATGTTTCAATATCTGGACGAATAGCTCCACGGAAATGACCAAGGTCATATTCATAATCATTACGAGCATCCAGGATAATGGTATCTTCACCTTGCATCGCTTCATAAAATTCTTGTGGATTTAAATATTTTCCAGTTGTCTTACGAGGATCAATATCATCCTCCAGACGCAAAGTCACTAATTCCGGTCTTGGACGAACGTGCATCTTCTTAAATGCATGACCATCTGCTTCATCTACCTTGAATGGCATATCAGCAAAACGAGGGTCAGCGTGCATTGCTTCCATGTACGTATTCGTTTGTTCCACAGTACCCGAAACTGTACCATTGATACCTTCATTGGCAACAAGGATACGACCTTTTAATCCTAAGTCTTTACAGAACGCTAAATGTTCTTGCGCAAATCCTTCAGGATCTTCTACTTCTACATATTGATAATACAGTAATACTTGATACTTTTCGTTATTCTCCATTTTTCTACCACCTATCAATTCATATTTGCAAGATATAAATGTGTTTAGGTTGGTGTTATACTTTTATAATCTTGCAAGACAATATTTTACCATGTTTTTATAGTGTAAACAACATTCTTTACATAATTACGAATAATAGGAAGACTGCGAATAGCAAAAGAATTTATTGCAACACTAATAATGACTTCAGACGGTTGGTATCAGGAAATAAGGAGGGGATAAGAATGAGGGATATAGAAAAAGTGAAGTTGTCCATATTCGAATTTCGTAATCGTGATAATGCTTATGATGACCATGTGTTTCAAATAAATGAAATTACAGGCTATGATCAGGAGGGAAATCAGGTTGCCATCGAGGACTTGTTTTTTGAGTATCAATACCACACGATTGAGCAATTGAAGGAAGGGATTATCCATAAACTTGGGGTTGCTAAGCATAATATCGAAATAGAATAAGCACCTGCAAAAGCAGATGCTTTTTGTATCTTATATATCTCCCTCAAACCATTTGATAAGCGCTTG
The DNA here is from genome assembly GCF_022919575.1 of Gracilibacillus salinarum. Taxonomy (NCBI): domain Bacteria; kingdom Bacillati; phylum Bacillota; class Bacilli; order Caryophanales; family Bacillaceae; genus Gracilibacillus; species Gracilibacillus salinarum. The sequence goes on from NZ_CP095071.1 coordinate 3,485,575, forward strand.
CGTACCGCGGTCTTCTAATCCTTTTTCAGCAAGTTCCTGGTATAACTCAAGGGAAAGTGCCAGTCCTGGTGTTTTTAATCCCATCTCCTGCGCGTTTCTTAAAGCAATGGTCATATCTTTTATGAAATGTTTCATATAGAATCCAGGATCACTGTCTCCTTTGATCATTCGCGGTCCTAAATTGGAAAGTGACCAGCTGCCAGCTGCTCCTGTTGAGATGCTTTTTAATACACGAACAGGGTCAAGTCCTGCCTTTTTGGCATACATGATTGCCTCGGAAACCCCGATCATATTAGAAGCGATTGTAATCTGATTAGCCATTTTTGTATGCTGACCAGCACCAGCAGGTCCTTGCAACACAATATTTTCACCCATTTTCTTAAAAACGGGCAGTACCTCATCGAAATCAGCTTGCTCTCCACCAGCCATTATGGCGAGTGTCCCATTTTTGGCACCGACATCTCCGCCAGACACAGGAGCATCCATGCTGTGTAATCCTTTTTCTTTTGCTTTGCTGTAAATTCGTTCTGCCAGTAGTGGATCAGATGTAGTCATGTCGATTAGGTAAGAACCAGGCTTCGCGTTTGCTATGATACCATTCGCGTCTAAATAGATAGATTCTACATCTTTCGGATAGCCGACCATTGTTAGGACAATGTCTGCTTTTTGTGCTAGCGAAGAGACTGAATCTTCCCAGACAGCTCCTTGAGCTAATAAGGGTTTTGCTTTTTCCTGAGTTCTTGTAAATATGTGAAGATCGAAACCTGCTTCGAGTAAATGAGTCGCCATACTTTTCCCCATAACACCAGTACCAATAAAGCCGATTGTTGTCATCACCATTCTCCTTTATCGATTGTCTTTCTTCTATAGTAACAAAAAAAACGACGAGCATACTAATGATAGTTTTCAATGAATCGATTGCGGGAATAGAAGGACTACAAGGAGGATGATTATGGATCAATCAGTAATAGATAAATGTCTGGCAATATTAGAAGATAGAAAAGCAGAATTGAATGAAGGCGGAGTAGATTTTGATAGTCAGGATCAAACGTTGGAAGAAGAAGTCGGAGAGTTAACCACTTTTGATAATCATCCCGGTGACATGGGAACGGAGTTATACGAAAGAGAAAAAGATCAAGCATTAAACGAACATCAGGAATCGGAATTAAATGAAATTGCCCATGCATTAGCCAAAATAGAAGAAGGTACGTATCATTTGTGTGAAGAGTGTGGCAAAGAAATTAATGAAGATCGATTGCTAGCATTACCGGAAACAAGGTTTTGCATCGACCACGCAGAATAAAAGGGCTCCTAGGTTTAAGAAAGCCTAGGTTTTTTTATCATCAGTCAGAAAAGTATATAAGTACAGCCACAGCAGTCATCATATTGAACATGAAGCTGAGTTCCTATAATATGGATTATGATAACGAAGTCTTTATTTCAAAATGATCGCAAGGCTAGTAAGTATATTACATATCACAGGTAACTTTATTGATACTCATCTCCAGCTATTCCCTTCCTTATCTCGTATGCCATGTATATCCTCAGGACCATTGTTTGTGGGAGTTGATCATTTCCATTAATTGTTAGAATAAAAAGTGCAAAAATCCATTGTAAATGAATTTTAATAAGTTATAATTATTTTGGTAGCGATTTCATCTTGGGAGGGATTCACACAATGGTTACTTTCTTTATTGCTATTGCATTATTAATTATTGGATATTTCACATATGGTAAATTTATAGAGAAGATATTTGATCCGACAGATAAAAGAGATACACCAGCGAATAGTGTAAATGACGGTGTAGACTATGTACCGATGCATAAACAAAAAAATGCGATGATCCAGCTTTTGAACATTGCGGGTACGGGGCCAATATTTGGACCAATTATGGGAGCTTTATATGGACCTGTTGCGTTTTTATGGATTGTTATCGGCTCCATTTTTGCAGGGGCTGTTCATGATTACCTCACTGGTATGATTTCCATTCGTCACAACGGTGCCCATATACCTCAACTGGCGGGTAAATTTCTGGGGGCAGTTTCTCGTCATGTTGTAAACGCATTCTCGTTGTTATTGTTAGTTCTTGTTGGGACAGTGTTTATCACTACTCCGGCATCATTAATAGATATATTGCTTGACGGGAAAGTGGCTTTTGGTGTGATTTTAAGCGGTATTTTCTTATATTACTTCCTGTCTACTATCTTACCAATTGATAAGATCATAGGACGTATTTATCCGGTATTGGGAGCTATTCTACTGCTTGGAACCATATCCATTGGAATTTCTTTAGTGTTTTCTGATTATACAATTCCTGAAATGACGTTGCAGAATTTACACCCTGAGAATTCACCAATATTCCCATTACTGTTCTTTACAATTACCTGTGGGGCATTGTCCGGTTTTCATGCGACACAATCACCGATTATTTCCAGAACCACACAAAAAGAGTCGCAAGGGCGCTATATTTTTTACGGCATGATGATTGCAGAAGGTGTTATCGCTATGATTTGGGCGGCAGCAGCGATGAGTTTGTTTGATGGCCAGACACTAAGTGAAGTAATTGCGACTGGTACAGCATCTGCGGCAGTAAATGAAATCTCTGTTACCTTATTAGGTGCTTTTGCCGGTACAGTGGCGGTTATCGGAGTTATTGTTCTTCCGATTACATCAGGAGATACTGCTTTCCGTGCTGCTAGAACAATTATTGCCGATTATTTAAAGATCGGACAAAGAAGTGTCATGAAACGTTTAATGATTGCGATACCGTTATTTGTAATCGGGTATGCATTAACGAATATTGATTTTAATATGTTGTGGAGATATTTTTCCTGGGCTAACCAATCAACGGCAGTTATTGCGTTATGGATAGCGACAATGTATTTATATATCAAGGGCAAAAATTATGTGGTCTCCTTAGTACCAGCGATTTTCATGTCCTATATGGTATTTGTTTATATATTAAATGCCCAGATCGGATTTAATTTAGATCTAAATCTATCTTTTATCATCGGCATAGTGCTGACGATCGGCTTGACGTATTTATTCTTTAGAAAAGCGAAACGAAATAAAGAAGAAAAAATAGAAGTAGACGAGACAAGTGCTGTCTCTGCTTAAAAAATAGTATCAGGTCAACATTACCAGATCAGTCTCATTCATTAAATAGAGATTGATCTGTTTTTTTATTTGCTTCATACACTTCCGTGACCGCTTCGAAGTATCATTTCACGGGGAATGAGAGGTAAGTTGAAGTGAAGGAGTGGAAGCATACTGCGAAGTAAAAAGACTTTAGCGATGAGATCATTTTGAAATAGATAATGTGCTGGGATACCGCTCCATCCAACCACTCCGCGTCCTGCGGGGCAAGGCTGAAGCTAGGCTACTACACGAATCACTTCTCTGCTGCCTTGCACCGAGGAGGCCTACTTCGAAGCTTTACTAGAAGACACAGGTGCAGACGTTGTGGATCTCCAGCACCTGCACAATCCCGCGGGAGTCTCCGTGGTTCGCCTACGCTAATATTTAGGCTCTACAACTGATGTAGGTTGTAGTATTTTGAGTGTTATTCATAAGCGTTCATCCTACACTACTACTAGAATAATGCCTAGAACTGCTGCTTTTGATTATTGCAACTGTTGTAGCACTTCCCTTAAGCGTAGGAAATAGGCGGAGACTCCCGTGGAATCAGCGCGAGCTGAAGATCCACTTGGAAAAGAAAAGAATTTTCTTTTCCAAGTTAGCTGAAGCCGTGCCCACAGGACGCGGAGCCTATTTCTGGAGCTTTGTTACGCACATTAAAAATATCAAAATGACCAAATTGAAATAAAAGTTTTCCTATTCTTCTGATTCACGCTTTTTCTAGATCTGTTTTAGAAGTTACTTCGCAGTATATCCACACAGCATAAAAGAAAAAAGCCGAGCATAACACATATGTCATGTTCGGCTTTCCATATTACTCGTATACTTTTTTGCAGCAAGCTGTATTTCTTTTACAAATTACCTTGCTCACTTAGGGTCAAGTTGACAGTTTGTTTTTCACCATCGCGATAGAAGGTAAGGCTCACTTCTTCGCCAATTTCCGTTTCATTGTACAGATACGTTTTCAAGTCAAGCATAGACTCTAATTGTTTATCATTGATTGATGTAACAACATCATATTGCTGTAATCCTGCATTAGCGGCTGGTGAACCGGATTGTACCTGAGCTACTACTAATCCATTTTGAACATCTTCACTTAAGTTAAGTGTTTGTTGACGATGTTGTTCTGGCACAGTAGAAAGGTCAACGGCACTAATACCGACAAATGGGCGTACTACTTCTCCTTCAGTTTCTAACTGTTCAATTACCGGTTTTGCATCGTCAATTGGAATAGCAAAGCCAATACCCTCTACTGATTCAAGTGCAATTTTCATAGAGTTAATCCCAATTACTTCTCCTTTACTGTTGATTAATGCACCACCACTGTTACCTGGGTTAATTGCCGCATCTGTTTGGAGAACTTCTGTTGTCCAATCTGGCTGGCTGTCACCATTGAGGTCAACATCTACAGAACGTTCAACTCCACTAATGATTCCTTTCGTTACAGAACCTGCAAAATCTTGACCAAGTGGGTTACCAATCGCGATTGCTGTTTGTCCAACACCTACATCAGAAGAAGAGCCGAGTGTTGCAACGGTCTCTACTTGATCACCAGGGATTTTTAATACAGCAAGATCGGTGAGTTGATCTGTTCCCAGAATTTCAGCTTTTACTTGTTCACCGTTAGTAAGTGTGATTTGTACTTCCTGTGCTCCCTCTACAACGTGATTGTTGGTTACAATATAAGCGGAGTCGCCTTCTTTCTTATAGATAACTCCTGATCCAGTACCGGATGCATTGGATTCTTCCCAGAGATTTACTTGTTGGATGTTGGATACCCCAACTACTGCATCGGATACTTGTTGAATGGCGTTGTTTGTTGTTGCTTCATCTTCTTCATTTGCCATGTTAGTGGTTGGAACGCTTTCTTGATTAGAAGAAGACGATTCGGTTTGCTCCGTAGTATTAGAAGCCACGTCTGTTGTATTACTTTCCTCGTCGTCCAGGATCGAAATAAAAATACCGCCACTAAATAGTGCTACAATAAGTCCACCTGCTACCCCACTAAAAAGCATTTTACTTAAACCAGCATCTTTATTCTTTTTTACATGCATTTCTTTCGCCTGTGGAGCTTGTTGTTCTTGTTCTTCTTGATCGAATCGATTGAATTCATCACTCATATCTATTCACACCTTTCTTGGTTTGGTTAAATGATTTGATATGTTTATTGTACATAAGACTTATGGCATAAAAATGTGATAAATGTAGAATATTTGTGTAAAAATTCATCCAGAATGCCCTATAGATACTCATACCACAGTAAAAACGCAGTAAACATGCATATTTCATTTTTAGTTGTATTTGTGAGAAAATAAGCTTATGATGTTTGCGAGATGCCGAGAAAGGTGGAAATCTGATGAATCAGGAGATTTTTATTGTAGAAGATGATCCGAATATTAGAGATATTGTAAAAGCATATTTATCGAAAGAAGGATTTCAGGTTACGCTAATGGAAAATGCAGAGGATGCTTGGAAGAAGGCTACCGAGCACCAGCCCGATATGTGGATCCTGGATATTATGCTGCCTGGTATGGATGGTTATGAATTGTGTAAAAAAATAAGACAAACCAGCGAGATTCCGATTATTATCATCTCAGCTAAGGATGAAGAAGTAGATAAAATTTTAGGATTGGAATTAGGTAGTGATGACTATTTAACAAAACCTTTTAGTCCTCGTGAACTTGTGGCAAGGGTGAAACGACTTTTTAAACGTGCAATTGCTCAGCCGATTACAAGTGATACTGAAAATGCTGTACTTAAGATTGCTGATTTGGAAATAGATCAAGCAGCAAGACAAGTATATTGGAAACGACAAGAAGTCGATGTAACGTCCAAGGAATTTGATATATTAGAGATTTTTGCGAAAAAACCGAATCGCGCTTTTTCCCGCGAAGAATTATTGACCCAAGTATGGGGTGAGGATTACTTTGGCAGTGATAGAGCAGTGGATGACTTGGTGAAGCGATTGCGCAAAAAACTGGAGGATTTACCGGTAGAGACGGTGTGGGGATATGGCTACCGTCTGCATTATGAAGAGGATGCCCAATGAAATTACAATCACAGCTAACGATTGCCTTTACTACCTTACTCGTTGTCGTTATGGCGATATCGGGAATTACGATCTATTCACAGATGCTGCAAATGCTGATCAAAGATGAACAAAGACAACTAGAGGACAAAGGCGAACTTATTGTAAATTTTGTGTTGTACCAGGATCTGAACAATTCTTCTAATGTACAACAACTAACACAATTGCTTGATGAGTATAATTTGCAAGTGTTTGCTTATGATCAAGGTTCAGAGAGTATTATATTTACGTCCATTCCCGATATTGATACCATTAAAGGATGGGTCAATGAATATGACCTTGAGGATCAAAATCAACCGTTATGGCAAGCGGGTGGAGAAAACTATGTGGTGTCGATCATCCCTTTTTACTCACCAGAAGCCACCCAGCAATTAGTTCTGCTAACACCATTAGATGATCTTCAGGAAGTCCGGAATAGTCTTGTTAATAGGTTAGTATTAATTTTTCTTATTGGTATTGCGGTTGCTGTTTTACTCAGTCATTATTTAACAAGAAGACTCGTGACACCATTAACCAAATTGAAACACCAGCTGAAAAAGATTGAGAAACGTCAGTTCGATCAAATCAAAGAAATTAAGGCAACTGGTGAAATCAAGGAAGTAGAACAAAGCGTGACGGAAATGGCCAATGAGTTAAACAGTTTTATTCAATCTCAGCATCATTTCTTCCAGAATGCCAGTCATGAATTGAAAACCCCACTTATGGCGATTCAAGGATATGCAGAAGGTATTCGGGATGGTATTTTTGAAGGGAAAGAAGCAGACCGCGGTTTGCAAGTAATGGTAGATGAAATACATCGTCTCAAGAAGATTATCAATGAGATTATCTTACTGGCGAAATTAGATAGTGAGACAGATATATATCGTCCGGAAACAGTAGCACTCCAGCCGTTTATGAGAAAAGTAATGGATAGAGCTGTACCAATTGCAAATGATAAAGGTATTGAGATTGATGATAAAGGTTTGGAGAAGGCACGATTATTTGTCGATGAAGAAAAAATGTTACAAGCAGTCATGAATATTGTGGCCAATGCCATTCGTCATGCTAAGCAAAAAGTGACGATCTCGACATCTGTGAAAGATAAACGGCTTTTCATCCAGGTAACCGATGATGGTAAGGGAATAGATGAAGCACTTCTTTCCAAACTGTTCCACCGGTTTGTCAAAGGAAAGAGTGGTGAAACAGGCCTTGGTCTGGCGATTGCCCGTGCGATTGTCGAACGTTCTGGTGGTTCTATTAAAGCGGAGAATGCCCCTGAAGGTGGTGCACGCTTTACCATCGTTTTTATAGATTTTGAAAAAAATGATGATTAAGGCTACCAATTACTGACTATTATGATATACTAGATAAGTTGTTAAACGATCAATGCATCTATAAGAGGAGAGAATGAAATGACGCAATTGAGAGAAGAACTACGCAATATCGCGATTATTGCACACGTAGACCACGGTAAAACGACATTAGTAGACCAGTTACTTCGTTATTCTGGTACGTTTCGTGAGAACGAACAAGTGGAAGAACGTGCAATGGATTCCAATGATATTGAGAAGGAACGCGGTATTACGATTTTAGCCAAAAACACAGCGATTAATTATAAAGATACGCGTATAAATATATTAGATACACCAGGACATGCTGACTTCGGTGGCGAAGTAGAGCGTATCATGAAAATGGTAGACGGGGTATTACTTGTGGTAGATGCTTATGAAGGATGTATGCCACAGACTCGTTTCGTATTAAAGAAAGCATTAGAGCAAAAACTGCAACCAGTTGTCGTGTTAAACAAAATTGACCGTCCTAACGCTAGACCTGACGAAGTTGTAGATGAAGTATTAGATTTATTTATCGAGTTAGGTGCTGACGACGATCAATTGGAATTTCCGGTTGTATTTGCATCTGCATTAAATGGAACATCTAGCTTCCCTGACGAAGATCAGCAGGAAACGATGGAACCAATTTTTGAAACGATTCTGGAGAAGATCCCTGCACCAGTCGACAATGGGGAAGAACCATTACAATTCCAGGTAACGATGCTTGATTATAATGATTACCTTGGTCGAATTGGAGTAGGACGAGTATTCCGTGGTACGATCAAAGTCGGCCAGCAAGTTGCACTTATGAAAACAGATGGTTCTGTGAAAAACTTCCGAGTTTCTAAATTATTTGGTTTCATTGGCTTGAAGCGAATTGAAATTGAAGAAGCAAAAGCAGGCGACATCATTGCTCTTGCAGGTATGGAGGACATTAACGTTGGTGAAACAGTTTGCCCGAACGATCACCAGGAAGCACTTCCGATCCTGCGCATTGATGAGCCAACATTACAGATGACATTTGTTGTTAATAACAGTCCGTTCGCAGGTCGTGAAGGTAAACATATTACTTCTCGTAAAATTGAAGAACGTTTATTATCTCAGTTAGAAACAGATGTAAGTTTACGTGTAGATCCGACAGATTCACCAGATGCCTGGATCGTCTCTGGACGTGGTGAATTACACTTATCGATTCTAGTAGAAAACATGCGACGTGAAGGCTACGAATTGCAGCTATCTAAACCGCAAGTTATTATTAGAGAAATCGATGGTGTTAAATGTGAACCAGTAGAACGAGTACAAATTGATGTGCCTGAAGATTACACTGGTCCAGTTATGGAGTCGTTAGGTGCACGTAAAGGTGAAATGTTAGACATGCAGAATCATGGTACTGGTCAAGTACGTATGGAATTCAAAGTACCATCCCGTGGTTTAATCGGTTATGCTACAGAATTCATGACCCAAACACGCGGTTACGGTATCATTAACCACACGTTCGATGAATATGCACCATTTGTCAAAGGACAAGTAGGTGGACGTCGTGAAGGTGTACTTGTTGCTTTAGAAAATGGTAAAGCATCAACTTACGGCATTATGAACCTGGAAGACCGTGGTGTCATTTTTGTTGAACCAGGTACAGATGTTTATGCAGGAATGATCGTCGGCGAACACAACCGAGAAAATGACTTAACAGTTAACATTACCAAAGAAAAGCACTTAACTAACGTGCGTTCTGCTACAAAAGATCAAACTGCAACAATCCGTAAAACACGTAAGATGTCATTAGAAGAAGCAATTCAATATTTAAATGATGATGAGTATTGTGAAGTAACACCAGAAACAGTAAGACTTCGTAAGAAAATCCTAAACAAAAACGAACGTGAAAAAGCAGCTAAGAAAAAATAAATACGATAACGAAAAACCAGTGAGCCCATCCTCACTGGTTTTTTTATGAGTATAAACGCTAGATAAGAAAAGGGGTCAGAAGTGTGGAGCGGTCACCAGGGATTTGTATCGATTAGCGAGAAAGGTACCAAAAGTGGGAAGCAGTCACCAGAGATTTGTAGTGTTTAGCGAGAAAGGAACCAAATGTATGGAGCGGTGACCAGAGATTTGTATTGTTTAGGGAGAAAGGGCCCAAATGTGTGGAGCGGTGACCAGAGATTTGTATCGTTTAGGGGAAAAGGAGCCAAAAGTGGGAAGTAGTGACCAGAGATTTGTATCGTTTAGGGAGAAAGGAGCCAAAAGTGGGAAGCGGTGACCAGAGATTTGTAGTGTTTAAAAAGAAAGAAGACAAATAATGGTGTTTCCCGGCTAGTTTTGTCTCCTTTAAGAATTTGTATCATACGCTGGCTAGGACATAGACTACACTGGGTGACTAGTAAAGGTGTCTCAGCACATGAATCATTTCAAAATAAGCAATAGGCCAGTTGCTTTACATAATCTATGCTATTAGTAGTTGTATATGATTTATGTCAATTAGGACCGTGCAGGTTTATGCCCGGTTTTTATAATGAGTAAAGAAAGTATATAAGTACAGTCACAGCAGTAATCACATTGAACATGAATTTTAGTTCCTATAATATGGATTATGTCAACTAGCCATCGCTGCCAAGCATCCATATTGAGATATTTAATGTGCTAGGATACCGCTCCGTCCAACCACTCCGCGTCCTGCGGGGCACGGCTGGAGCTAACTTTGTGAAGAAGAACGCTTCACAAAGTGGATCTCCAGCACCTGCACAATCCCGCGGGAGTCTCCGTGATTGGCCTCCGCTGATGTATAACTCCACAATTTATGCGACAGCTAGGATATGAAGCATTAGCTGCAAGATTTACACCTTAATTGATGAAATACATTGCCTAGCACGACTGCTTTTTGCTGTTACATAAGTTGTAGCACTTCCCTCAAGCGTAGGAAATAGGCGGAGACTCCCGTGGAATCAGCGCGAGCTGAAGATCCACTTATGAAAGAAAAGAATTTTCTTTCATAAGTTAGCTGAAGCCGTGCCCACAGGACGCGGAGCCTATTTCCGGAGCTTTGCAACGCAGATAAAATATTTCAAAATGACCGTTTTGCCATACAGCCTTAGTTAACATAATCCATATTATAGGAAGTTGTTTATTGATTAAGTCAATTAGGACCGGGCGGGCTATGGCCGGTTTTTATAATATTTAGTTTGTACTTTTTATCGTTACCCCTCCAAAAAAGTGGCAACTACGGCGAAAATACAATATAAGAGTGATAGTTGAGAAGCAAAATCGCTGGTTACATTCCAAACGGACAAAAGGAAGCTTAGTGAAGAGAGAAATATCGGAGCAAAGGTTGTCTGGTGAAAGATGTTAAATGTCCGTTGAACGGCTTTACATGTAAGAGAAAGAGATCTGTGCTTAGATTTTTCCCGAACGTACATGAAGGGTATAATGATAAGTAATCTATCAAGAAAAGGATGTATTCCATGCGCTTTTTTAGCAGATTAAAATTTTTATTTAAATTTCGTAAATCATTGCCGTTTTTGAAAGAGTTCTTTCTGTCAAAAGAAGTATCCATGTTCTCCAAAACGGTAAGTGTGTTGTTAATGATAGGCTATATCGTTTTCCCATTTGATCTTATTCCTGACTATTTACTAGTATTTGGTGCTTTGGATGATGTAATGATTGTCAGCCTAATTCTGCAGCAAATGATCAACATGGCTCCGGAAAGTCTTCGGACAAAATATGATTTGAAGAAGTGATGGTTTTCATCATATTCTTTTCTGTTTTGACAAAAAATTCATGTCAAATATGATAGAATAAAGATGACTTACGGAGGGAGTTTGGTTGCAGATGAAATATCAGCTTATGATTATCCTTCTATTAATAGTATCAGGGTGTACATCTGAACAGGAATATCAAGGGCTTTCTCACCATATGGATAATAAAGAACGGATAGTAAAAGAGTATGAACAAGTGATTACGATTGCAGCTATCGGTGACTTGCTCATTCATGATAGAGTATATAATGATGCATGGAATGGAGAGCATTATGATTTTCAATCGATGTTAGCACCTGTGCAGGATTATTTGCAAAAGCCGACCATTACGATAGCTAATCAAGAGTCGATCATGGGCGGAGAAGAATTGGGATTATCCAATTATCCAAGGTTTAACAGCCCTTTTGATTTGGCTGATGATATACAGAGGACTGGTGTAGATTTAGTTACGATGGCTAATAATCACACGTTGGACCGTGGAGAAGCGGCGATTCAGAATGCGATCAGGTATTACGAAAAAATCGGTATGCTTTATACTGGAGCATTTAAAAGTCAGGCCGACCAGGATACGATTAGAGTCATCGAAACAGATGAAGGAATTTCTGCCGCATTTTTAAGTTATACATATGGTACCAATGGAATACCTGTACCGGACGGCAAAAAGTATTTGGTGAATCAGATCAATCGTTCACAAATTAAAAGTGACGTACAAGAAGCAGAAAAACTGGCGGATATTACAATTGTAAGTTATCATTTTGGACAGGAATATATGCGTGAGCCTAATCAGGAACAGAAAGATTTGGTTCAGTATGCGGCAGACTTAGGAACGGATGTAGTCATTGGTCATCATCCACACGTATTGCAACCAATTGAGTGGGTGGTGGGAGAACAAGGAAATCAAACGCTTGTCGCCTATTCACTAGGAAACTTTCTTTCTGGACAGTACGAACTGAATCGTCGAATTGGTGGTGTTTTTCAATTTACAGTAGAAAAACAAGGGGATTCTGTGAGCGTTCATACTCCAGCTTTTCTGCCAACCTTTGTTCAATTTGAAATGGTTGATGATACCATGACAAATGTAGAAGTGTTACCTATGAAGAGTGTAACGGATCAACAGCTTTCAAATGCCAAGGGGCACTTAGAAGAGATGAAACAACATGTATCGCAAAATATAGAAGGATTACAGTTTATAGAATAAGAAGGAGAATGAAGCATGGAGTGGCGAAATATATATCGTGGTATGTTAATGGGGGCAAGTGATGTAGTACCAGGAGTAAGCGGTGGTACAATTGCTGTTGTATTAGGGATTTATGATCAACTGATTGAAGCGATTAATGGATTTTTCAGTAAGGATTTTAAGAAGCACTTAATGTTCTTAATTCCATTAGGAGTCGGTATTGTAACGGCCATTTTTGTTTTGGCAGGATTGATCGAGTGGTTGTTCGAACATTACCCGCAACAAACACAATTTGCATTTTTAGGGTTAATTATTGGTGTGCTGCCGTTTCTTTTTCAACAGTCTAATGCAAAAGAAACGTTTAAATCAAATCACGTATTATTAGTTTTGATAGGGCTCGTCATTGTAGGGTCAATGATTTTCTTTCAGACAGGAGAGCCTGCCGCTGTTACAGATTTTGAAGCATCTACGTACCTTTGGTTATTTTTATCAGGCTTCTTAGCAAGTGCTGCTATGATTTTACCAGGAATTAGCGGGTCTTTTTTATTGCTAATTATAGGATCTTATTCGACTATTATTAGTGCGATCGATGATTTTAATATTCCTGTAATCATAACAGTGGGTATTGGAATTCTGCTAGGATTAGTACTGATGAGTAAGTTAATTCACTTCTTCCTCTCAAGGTTTCCGACGGCTACGTATGCTGTGGTGATTGGAATGGTAATTGGCTCTATATTCGTCATTTTTCCAGGATTTCCGGCAAGTGTTATAGGAATTGTGATGTGTGTGGTTACTTTTGCTGCTGGATTGCTGTTTGCATTCTTTCTAGGAAGAGTCGAATATTAAACAGAAAAGTTGCGTTCCTTTATGGAAGGTGCTAGCTTTTATAGAGGAACACAACTAATATAGAAAAAAGGGGTATGGAACATGGAAGCTATTCAAACAGCAGATCAATTTAATGAAATTATCCAATCGGACAAGCCGGTTATTATTAAATTCTATGCAGACTGGTGTCCGGATTGTAAGAGAATGGACATGTTCATTGGAGAGATTATCGAACAATATAACAACTATGATTGGTACCAACTTAACAGTGATGAGGTACAAGGCTTGGCGGAAAAATATGATGTAATGGGCATCCCAAGCTTGCTAATTTTCCAAAACGGTGAAAAACTTGCCCATCGCCATAGTGCTTATACAAAAACACCAGATGATGTACTAGAATTCTTGCAAGAAGAATTAGCTTAAGAGACAGCGAAAAAAAGCTGTCTCTTTTTTTTGTCAAGAAAATAGTAATCATATTGAACATGAAGTTTATTTCCTATAATATGGAATATGCTAGCTAGCCACCGCTAGCCAAGCATCCATATTGAGATATTTAATGTGCTGGAATATCGCTTCGGCCAACCACTCCGCGTCCTGCGGGCACGGCTGAAGCTAACTTTGTGAAGAAGACCGCTTCACAAAGTGGATCTTCAGCACCTGCATTTCCCGCGGGAGTCTCCGTGGTTGGCCTACGCTAGGATATGAACTCTACAACTTTTGAAAGAGCTATCATATTGACCGTTGTACATAACAGCAATAAATAACATAATGCCTAGAACTACTGCTTTTAGCTGTTTCAAATGTTGCTAAGCAGATAATATATATCAAAATGACCACTAAGCTTCTAGTTTACATAGTCCATAATTATAGGTAGTTATATAAAAATTAGATAAAATAGGACCGGGTGGGCTATGCCCGTTTTTTCTTATAAGTCAAGAAAGTATAAATTTTGGGCTATATGATGTTCGCTGACAGAAACGGACACGTCCGGCCCCAGCGCCCAGAGACTAGGCGACTTCGCGAAATCGCCCTACGATAAGTCATCATCGATTCGCAAGCTCACCGTGATTCCTTTATCTCAGTTGATTCGCTCCACTCGCTACGTCTCTAAACGGGCGCTTGCGCCTTTGTTCTAATCAAAGAAAGGATAAAAGTAGAGTCGTAGAAGGTGAGTTCTTAAGATATGGACTATGTCAATCAGCCTAGAAGATATGTTTATACCGCTTCTGACAATAAAATTGCTTTCATTAGCCAGAGGTTTGTCTCTTTTAGGAAGAAAGGAACCAAAAGTGTGGAGCAGTCACCAGAGATTTGTGTCGTTTAGGAAGAAAGGAACCAAAAGTGTGGAGCAGTCACCAGAGATTTGTGTCGTTTAGGAAGAAAGGAACCAAAAGTGTGGAGCAGTCACCAGAGATTTGTGTCGTTTAGGAAGAAAGGGACTAAAAGTGTGGAGCATTAGCCAGAGATTTGTCTCGTTTAACAAGAAAGAAGACAAATGATGGTGTTTCTCGTCGGGTTTTGTCACCTTAAAGAGACTGTAATTGAAACCATTTTCTTCTATTAAACGTATATACTGTACCAGCATCTTTGTGTGATACAGCACCAGTTTTTTCTGTAAACATGCCGTAGGAGAGGATGTATTCTATGTTAATGCTGAAAAATGTATCAGTTAAGTTGGGGATGGAGCTAATTGTGAAGGATGTAAGTTTTACTTTACCAGCTGGCAATATTGTTGGATTGATTGGTCATAATGGGGCAGGGAAATCGACTATTATGAAAACGATTATGGGCTGGCACGATAAAGCACAAGGGAAGATTAGCATTAATGATATCGATCAGGATCGATCCTTCATCTCCTTTAAAAAACAACTTGCATACATACCTGAAGAGCCGTTCCTATTACCTGAATTAACGTCATATCAACATTTTCAACTATATGGACAAAGTTATCAGCTAGATGAAGCCGTTTTTACCAGACGGGCTAATCAACTGGCTGAGCTATTTGAAATTTCTGATAAGCTTAATGAATATCCGGAAGCATTGTCTAAAGGGATGCGCCAAAAAGTCCAAACGATATGCGCATTACTGCCGGATGTACCACTTTTGTTAATCGATGAGCCATTTATGGGATTAGATGTACACGCCGCTCACCACTTACAAACCCTTTTAATCGAAAAAGCTAATAACGGGACCACCATCCTACTTACCTCCCATCAATTGGAAAGGATGGAACAGATGGCAGATTCTTATATCATGCTTCATGATGGGGAAATTGCCGAACAAGGTGCCATGGGGGATTTTCGCTTGTTATCGAGGAGAGGCGAAACATGAAAGAAACAAGACGGATGATGCGTTTTTTGAAGAGAAATCGTAGAAACAAAAAAGCAAAACTGTATAAAATGGCATTTGGAGTTGCGTTTGATTGGACAATCAGTATTTACTGCGGCTTATTTGCGATTTTATTACTATTTATTGCTTTTGATGAGATGAGGCAAATAACACCTGCTTTTACCGATATTGAAACGGCGATCGACCCGATGTTGCCGTTAGTATTGATAGGGGTGACACTTAGTAAGCTGGCAATGGCATTCCAGAATGCTGGCATGAAAATTACAAGCGCCGAATGGAAGTTAACGGCATTGCCTTTTTCTATTAAAGATATATGGAATATTACGATTAGAGGAGTAATAAGAAAGTATTGCTTATTGTTATTGATCCTATTACTATTATTAGTTCCTACACCATTTTCTTCCTTATTTTTAGTAAAATGGTTCAGTGCTGTTCTGATGGTATTTGTCTTATCTATTCTCCCTCAATGGTGTATATTTCAGTTAACTATCCTCAAAAAAATTGGCATCTATAGTTTAGCAGTGATGTTCTTAGGAATACTGCGCATTTCGTATTTGTTTTTTGACTTCCATGTGCCTTTTACTGTACTGATCATCCTGTTGTTGGCAGGTGCGAATCTTTGGTTATGGCCAAAAAGAATAAAAAGCGTAAATTGGCCGCAAGTCGTTGAGAAAAGCGATGAGAAAGAATGGAATATGTTTTTTGTCCGTAAAATGAGCGGTATGGATCAGATCGATGATAAACCAAGAAAAAACAATGTCATTTCTACGATTCTTACATCAAGGAGAAATCGTTCTCCTGTTCCGTATGCAAAACCAGAAAAGCTCATCCGCCAATTCTGGAGAAAGACAATTATTTCTCAAATAACGATTGTTATGTATCTGCTAGGTTGCATTATGATAGCAATGTTCGTCCTGTCATTAGACTATGACATCTTACAAGGAATCGGGGTAATGGTGTCTGTTTTTATTTTTATCAAAACGATGCAGAGCCTATTTGGATTAATCTTTATTGATAAATTATTTCACAGTATTCCGTGGAGACTGGACGTCATCAAAGCAGCGTTTGTTCAGACTATCTCTGTTATAGGTGTTGTAGCATTCGGCATAATAACGATTATTTTGCTGGTGATGAATGAGATAAATCTGTTGTTAATCGGCCAAATTTTGTTTATCTGTTTCGCTATGTTATTTTTATTTGACCAAATGCTAAAAATCAGAATCAGAAAGCTTCACAGTAAATGGTCCCATACATCTGTCATGAACAGCATATGGCAACTGTTTACTTTTATTGTGTTAGCTCTTTGTATCGCCTATCCTGTCACTATTCTTGTATGGTTTCTAGGCATGGTGATCCACTATATAATTAGCAATTTTAACCAACATCAATTGACTAGTTAAGGCAGATTGCATATAATACGATTCATAAATAGATATAGCAAGCAGAGAGGATGAGAGGGATGGATCAGGAGCGGAATGCATACTTAAAGAAGAAGCAAGACCCCTCACTGAAATTATTTGTGGTACTGTCGAAAGCCTACCGTGCGGTTTTTGATCAGGTTGCGAAGGATATTCGGGGACACGGTTTGAATACTACTGATTTTGCCGTAATGGAATTGCTCTATCATCAAGGAGAACAGGCATTACAGAAGATCGGAGATAAAATATTATTAGCAAGTGGAAGTATTACATATGTAGTAGATAAATTAGAGAAAAAAGGATTCGTGAAACGAACGCCTTCACCAGATGATCGCAGAATAACGTATGCTTCGATTACAGAAAGTGGTCAACAATTATTGAACGATATCTTTCCTGAACACTGGAAGCAAATTGAAGTGATCACAGCTGGGCTTGATGAATCAGAAAAGCAAGAAGCGATCCGTTTATTGAAAAAATTAGGAATTTATGCAGATGATTTGACTAAAAGAGATTAAGAAACACCGTTTGATATTAGAACCCGATGGGTAATAATATATATAGATCAAACAATTAGGAGGATCTATATATTGGGACAAAAGCATGTTAGTCTGTACGTTAGTGATAATTGCGAAGAATGTGAACAAATCAAGGAATATATCCATAACTTGGACATTAATTTCGATGTGAAAAACACGACAGAGGATAAGCGACATTTATCAGAACTGCAAGAACATGATATTTATATTACGCCTGCCGTTATCATTGATGATTATTACCAGATAATCGGGTTCAACAAGGATAAAATTAACCGAATTTTAAATGTGTAAATGAACCAACACCTCTTTTTCTGCATAGGCTATTATTAATAGCAGCAGAAGGAGGGAAGTTCATGGATGAACGAAATAACGGTTTTATGCAATATTATAATCCCTATCAACAACAAAATATGAACCCGTATCAGCCACCAACTTATACATCACCATTACCAATGACACCTTACCAATATTACCAAAAACCAGTGGTACCAGATCCATATGATGGTTTCCAGACACCAACCTCTTCCTTTTTTGGGAAACAGAATAATCCAATGATGCATTATTTTCAGGATAAGAATGGTGAAGTGGATTTCGACAAAGTGTTTCACACAGTCAATCAATTGGCCAATACGTATCAACAGGTATCACCGGTGTTTAAAAATGTAGGGAGTATCCTGAAGGTGTTTCAAAAATAAATAATTCGTATCCTTGTCCTCGCTGACAAGGATTTCTCTGTTTTATTATGCACGTGACGTATCGTTCAGAGGAGGAAATGAAAAAATGCCTGCATGTCTAATACTACATGGATTTACTGGTGGTCCTTATGAAGTAGAACCGCTTGCTGTACATATTGCGGAGCAGACTGGATGGGAAGTAGTGACGCCCAGTTTACCTGGGCATGGTCTGGGACAAGGTCGTGATCTGGACTTGATGCATGTTACCTATCAGGAATGGATCGAAGAAGCGGAAAACGCCTATGTACAATTGCGGGAATCACATCAAGAGATTTTTTTAATTGGCTTTTCGATGGGCGGAATGATTGCAGCCTATTTAGCGGCAAAATATGCCTGTGAGAAACTGGTTCTGTTATCTACTTCGAGAAAATATATCAATGTCTCTCAAATGGGGCTGGATTTCGTTCAATTTGCCCAAAAAGCCATTCGGAAAACATTGAAACAAGATCCGTTGTATAATCATTACCGGAGTAAGTCTGGTTCTGTTCCGTTAAAAGCAATTTCAGAGTTCCTCAAATGCATGAAATTTACCAAGCCGTATCTGAAGAAAATTAATTGTCCGGTTTTTATTGCGCAAGGTATTCAGGATGGAATGGTGCCGTATAAAGCGGTACAATATTTGGATAAAGAAATACCTTCAGAAAGTGAAATCATGTATTTTTGTGATTCGAAACACCTGATTTGCTTAGGAGAGGACAAAAAAATCGTAATTGATACAGTCTGTCAATTCTTGAAGAATGAACAAAAAACACGACTCACCATAAATGCGTGAAGTCGTGTTTTCATGTGCCGGGATACCTTTTACCAACCACTCCGCGTCCTGCGGTGCACGGTTGAAGCCGTGCCCACAGGACGCGGAGCCTATTTCCGGAGCTTTGCTAAGCAAATAAAATATATCAAAATGACCATTCTGCAATACAGCCTTTGTTGACATAATCCACCTTATAGAAAGTTTTATATCGTTTATGTCAATTAGTACGGAGCGGGTTAAGCTCGGTTAATCATGCCCAAAGGTAATTTTCATTTTTCGTTTTCTTCTTGTACTGGCGATGAACAATAACAATCCAAAGATCACAATGGTACCGCCCATCCATTGCGTCCAGGTGATTTTCTCTCCTAACAGGATATAAGCCAGCAGGGATGCACCAATTGGTTCAAATAGAATACCCATGGATATAACAGAGGCACTTACCCATTTCAGCGCCCAATTTAAAAGGTTTAATCCAAGAATTGTCGGGATTACTGCAAGTGCGACAAATATCAGCCAATGATCACTATCGTATCCTGTCATGGCATTTCCAACTACCATATTGTAAAGTAATATGGTGATCGCTCCAATGGTGTATGCGATGAAGGTATAACTCATCACAGATACCTTGGTACGTATGCCTTGTCCGAACAGAAAGTATATAGTAATAAAGATTGCGCCAAGTAATGCTAGAAAATCTCCATATAGAGCTTCGTCATTTATTTGAAAGTCACCCCATGCGATAATAAAACTTCCAAAAATCGCAATGATCATACTAATAACAGTACCAGCAGAAAAACGTTCATGAAAGAAAAAATAGGTGCCAATAAAAGCAAAAATCGGCTGTAACGTAACAATAACAGTTGAACTCGCTACAGACGTATATGAAAAGGACTCAAACCAGACAATGAAATGGATAGCAAGACTGATTCCAGCCAGTATCGTAAATATCCATTCTTTTCTGGCTAATTTTCTTAATTCATCTCGTTTTTTTAACAAAATATATGGTAATAGCAAAAGGCTTGCTAATAATAAACGATAATTTGCGGTCACGGCCGCCGGAGCATCACTGGCTAGCTTAACGAAGACAGCAGCAGTAGACACAGATATAACGCCAAGAAAAATGGCGATAAACGGAAAAAATTGCTTATTCAAAAAATCACCCACATCATCAAAAGTATCAGTTTCCTCTTTAGTATAACAATTTTTTAGTGAATTCCTAATCATAACTATTCACTTTTAGCATCAATTGTTTGAAACCATCCAAAATATTATATAGAATTAATAGGAAGAGTATGTTATGATTTAATAATCCATTGAATGGTCATTAACAAGCCTCTTCCAATGTGGAGGAAGGCTTTTTTCATTGTTATTCGTAGGTATCTTCGTTTTAGGAGTGAAAATTACGATAACGAATTGAATATATTTTTCTTTATGTAAATAAAAAAACTTGGATACACTAAACATAACGACGAAAAGATGATAGAATAATGAGATTTATATATAAAAAGGAGTAGAAGGAAATAGTGACAAATTTTAATGAATTAGGTATTTCAGCACCAATTATGCAAGCATTAGAGAAGATGGGATTCGAAGAGGCGACACCAATTCAGGCACAGACGATTCCATTGGGTATGGCTGGTAAGGATGTTATTGGTCAAGCGCAGACAGGTACAGGGAAAACTGCTGCTTTCGGTATTCCAATGATCGAAAAGATTAATCCGAATGAACGAAAAATACAAGGATTAGTTGTCGCACCAACTAGAGAATTAGCAATTCAGGTGTCAGAGGAAATCCATAAATTAGCTAAAATCAAAGGTGTTCGCACGTTGCCGGTATATGGCGGTCAACATATGGAACGTCAGATCAGAGCATTAAAAGATCGTCCACATATTGTTGTAGCTACACCAGGACGACTATTAGACCACTTACGTCGTCGTACGATCAGAGTGGAGAACGTGCATACAGCTGTATTAGATGAAGCGGACGAAATGTTGAACATGGGCTTTATTGATGATATTCGTGATATCCTTAAAGCAATTCCGGAAGAAAGACAAACATTGCTTTTCTCAGCTACAATGCCGAAAGAAATTCGCGATATTGCAACGACATTGATGAAAGAGCCGGAAGAAGTAAAAGTAAAATCAAAAGAAATGACGGTATCTAATATTGATCAGTTCTTTGTAGAAGTACACGAAAAGCAAAAATTCGATACGTTAACCAATCTTTTGGATATTCACGTACCAGAATTGGCGATTATTTTTGGTCGTACCAAGAAGCGTGTTGATGAGTTAACAGAAGGATTGCAGGCTCGCGGTTTCCGTGCAGAAGGCATTCATGGTGACTTAACACAAGGTAAACGTAGTTCCGTACTTAAGAAATTTAAATTTGGCCGAATTGAAATTTTAGTTGCAACGGATGTAGCGGCACGTGGTCTTGATATTTCAGGTGTGACACATGTTTATAACTTTGATATTCCACAGGATCCAGAAAGCTATGTACACCGTATTGGACGTACTGGTCGTGCTGGTAAGATGGGGGAAGCAATTTCCTTTATCACGCCAAGAGAAGTACCACATTTGCATTTAATTGAAAAAGTAACAAAGAGTAAAATGAAGCGTATGAGTGCGCCGAGTTATGATGAAGCAAAACGTGGTCAGCAACAATTAACTATGGAAAAACTAATCAAAACCATTGAAAAAAGAGAATTACAGGACTACCGTGAAACAGCATCTGAGTTGTTAGATCAGTATGATTCTGTAACAGTTGTTGCAGCTGCGTTGAAAATGCTGACAAAAGAAAGAAGACAAACACCTGTAACACTTACTTCGGTTCAGCCGGTAAGTGTGAAGAAGGCTTCAAAAAACAAAGGTGGCAACAACAAAAAATTCCGTAATGATAAACGTGGCGGATATAACGGTCGTAAAGGAAAACAAGGTGGCGGATCCAACCGTAAATTCCAGAACAAACGATCCAAAGGAAATCAAAATAGATAAAACAAAAGGAGCTGACGACAATCGTCAGCTCCTTTTTGTAAGCTAATTAAGAATATAATAACAGCCATTAAAGCAATCGCCCATAGTGATGCTTTCTGAGCTCTAGCTTAGACTAAGAATATCCCGGCGAAGGCTAAGACAGGAATACCCAGTACCGTCATGTAGCCGATGAAGGATAGCGAGCGTACGTAACTTAGTTCCTGGCCGTTTAAATTTGTGGCAATTTCCATTACATCCCGTTTTGCTTTTTGAACCTGGAGAAAGCAGGTGACAATCACTGCCAGTATAATAAGTAATGGTATAATTCTGCCCAGAGCAGAAATAGATGCCCCTCCCATAAAAGTAAAACCTAATATAATTAAAAAAATAGGAACGGCTTCGATTAAAGCAATTTGAATAAAAAATGAAATTTGGTCCTTCTGCAGCCCTTTAAAATGAAATTCATTTCGCTTAATCCGGTAAGATAAGCCTCTCATCAACCGTTTGTACGCAAACAGAATGCCGTAGCCTGCAACAACAGCGGCGAAGGTGAATAGCCAAATAGCGATCATAGGTATTTCTCCTTTCTGTTACAATATGCTGGATAGTAAGCCTAACAGCACCAATACAATCAATACTCCGTAGAGGATCGGTTTTAAATATGGTTTGTAACGATATCTTTTTTTGTTCCAGCGGTTTGGATCGAATCCAATATCTCCTTGTTTTCGCACACGTCGTTTTAATCGGACTGGCGAGAAGGGTCTCACATTACGTAAAAGAATAGGGCCAAATGCAAAACCTGCGATGAAACCAAAGATATGACCAGAGATATTAATGTTTGCCCGGAAAAATGTCATAACCAAGCCAATACCGGCAATGATAAGGATAATTCTGGCGTTCTGTGGATCAATCAATTGTTTCTCAAAAAAGATCATAAAAATGTACAGTCCAAA
The DNA here is from genome assembly GCF_022919575.1 of Gracilibacillus salinarum. Lineage (NCBI taxonomy): Bacteria > Bacillati > Bacillota > Bacilli > Caryophanales > Bacillaceae > Gracilibacillus > Gracilibacillus salinarum. The sequence continues at coordinate 3,508,579 of NZ_CP095071.1, forward strand.
TAATCCAAAAATAGCACCAGAAGCACCAAGGTGAACATAATTAAAACTTGGTTCAACAATGAAAGTAAGGACGTTCGCAATGATTCCAGTTCCCAGGTACGCTACCAAAAATTTAATTTTGCCTAGCATGACTTCCAATGCTGGTGCAAATAAAACTAGTGAAAAGGAATTAAAAATAAGGTGTGGAAAATCAGCATGTAGAAATATTGGTGTTACTATTCGCCAATATTGTCCTTGTGCGACTAACCCGTTCCAGCCAATTCCCATTGCATAAATCCATTCTCCTATAATGGGAACAAAAGAATGCAGTACCCAAAGAATAATCTGGATCGCTATGATCGTAGAAACAACGGGATAAAATTTTAAAAACTCTCGAAAATTCTCTGTCCTTATAAACATACGATTCTCCCTTTGTCTGTTAGTGATTATTATTTTAGCATACCGGGAACTGTTTTTTATAGTAGAAGTATCCGTTTTAATTAACATGTGATATAAGCTATACTATCGATATAAAGTGAGACTTCAATTAGTGGAGGTATTACGGACGGTTAACGCCGTGATAAATGGAGTGATGTGGATGATTCAAGGAACAGGTATAGATATTGTGGAGCTTTTCAGGATAAAAGAAATGATGGAAAGGCAGCCACGTATGATAAAACGTGTACTTACAGATAAAGAAAGAGAAGTTGCAGAAGCAATGCGCTCTGAGAAAAGACGAATCGAATATATAGCGGGCAGGTTTGCTGCCAAAGAAGCTTTTGCAAAAGCAATGGGTACCGGACTTGGTAAATTAAGTTTTCAAGATATCGAAATTACGACTGATTCGTCCGGAGCACCCATATTGAATTCGATTGTTTTAACAGGTCAAAAGTGCTTTATATCAATCTCTCACAGTGAACAATATGCAATTGCTCAAGTAATAATTGAAGCATAATCTGCATATTAAAGGAGGTTGTCTCATAATATTTTAGTGCGGGTAGGAGGGAACAAGATGTACATCGTAACCGCGGAAGAAATGTACGAAATAGATCGGTATGCGATAGAAAAAGGGGGAATCGAAGGAAAGATTCTGATGGAGAATGCCGGATCACAGGTGGCACAACAACTTACTCAGACATTTACAAAGCGTGAAAAGATGGCAGTTTTAGTTGGTAGCGGGAATAATGGCGGAGATGGCTTTGTTATAGCACGTTATTTAGCAGAAAAAGGCTTTGATGTGACTGTTTTTCAATTAGTGGCTGACGAAAAAATAAAAGGGGATGCAGCCTTTCATAAGCATTTATGGTTAAATACTTCTCATCCATTATACCAGATCACAGAACCATTAGAGCTGAAACAACATTTGTGTGCATATGACATAATAATTGACGCGATTCTCGGAATAGGCGTTTTAGGGGAAATTCGTGAGCCGATACGAAGTTTCATTAATGTGATCAATCAATCAGGATTAGTAAAAGTAGCGATCGATATTCCAAGTGGTTTGCCAGCAAATGAAGGAATCCATGTTGATAAAGCCATTAAAGCGGACTTGACTTATATCATAGATGCACCAAAAACGACGGTGTTTCTAGAAGATACCAGTCGGTATTATGGCAAGTGGCAAGTAATGAATATAGGTATTCCAGATGCAGCTCATCAGTCGTGTAACCCTAATCATCTTTGGCGTAAAAAAGATGTACTGGCATCTTTCCCGAAAAGAGACCTGTACGCACATAAAGGATCGAACGGTAAAGGCATGGTAATAGGCGGACAAGCCTTGATGCCTGGTTCTATTCTTCTATCAGCAAGAGCGGCACTTCGCTCAGGAGCAGGCTTGATTACCGTTGCAACTGTTAGGGAGAATATACCGATCGTTGCCAGTCAATGTGTAGAGGCTACGTATCATTTGCTGGAAGGTTTTAGTGGAGGCTTTCAATCACGTAATAGGGAAGCATTCCAACAAATGGACGCAATCGCTTTTGGAATGGGAATAGGCAGACAAAATGCAACGATGCTACGCGAGTTATTGGAATCGACGACATGTCCTGTACTGATTGATGCTGATGGCTTATATCACTGGAAAGACTTGCTACGCTCACAAGTAAAACGAGACGCACCGACTGTTATTACGCCCCACTTTGGTGAAATGGCAATGTTAACAGACCGATCTGTTGCAGAATTAAAACAAAATCCTTTTTCAATTTCTAGGCAATTTGCTCAGCAGCATCAAGTTTACGTGGTGCTTAAAGGGAAGAATACGATTATAACTGCACCCGATGGTGAGCAGATCGTAAGTGATCAAGGTAATGCAGGGTTAGCAAAAGGTGGAACAGGTGATGTTCTGTCAGGAATTCTGTTAACGATGTTAATGCAACATCAGAATGTCTTGATCGCTTTAGCAAATGGTTGTTATCTGCATGGTACTTCAGCAGAATACCTGGTTGAGGAAAAACATTCAGAAATCGACTTACTGGCTACCGATGTGATTGAAGGACTATCGCAAGTATTTCGTACATTGTCTTAACGTGTGATCGTGTTCCCTTTGTCCACTCAGATGAGACAAAGGAGAGATGTCGCGATGAAAAAATATACAAGCATAATAATGGGGATTATTTTGTTAATTGTATTAAGCGCTTGTGGAGACAAATCAAAAGATGATGTGGTTGAAAAATTAGAAAGTATGGCAGAGAATATGAGTGCTTATCAGTCACAGTCAATGATGACCTTGAAAACAGGGAAAGAAGATCAGGTTTATCGTGTTGATGTTACGCACAAGAAAAAAGATTTCTACCGTGTTTTGTTGAAGAATGAAAATGATGAGGAAAGCAGTCAGATCATTTTACGTAATGAAGACGGTGTGTTTGTCCTGACGCCAGCATTGAATAAAAGCTTCAAGTTCCAAAGTGAATGGCCTGCTAATAATAGCCAGCCATATTTGTTCCAATCACTTATTCAGGACTTAGTAGATGACAGTGAAGCCACTTTCACAGCGACAGAGAATTATTATGTATTTGAGACGAAAACAAGCTATGAGAGCAACAGTAACTTACCTTATCAAACAATTTATTTTGATAAAAAGACTTATGCACCGGTATTGGTAGAGGTGCTCGATCGTGATAAAAATACATTGGTAGAGGTAGAATTCACAAGCTTTGAATTAGATCCAGAGTTACCTGATAATACGTTTGATATGGAGACAAACATGACAAGCAGTATCTTCGGTGTACCGGTGATGGCACAGGAAGATATGCCAAAACAATTGTCAGTACTGTATCCTTCAGCAAATATGGGCTCTGAATTAGTAGAAGAGAATCAAATGGATCTCGAAAATGGCAAGCGTGTTATTCTATCTTATCAAGGTGAAAAGAATTACACGATTATTCAAGAAACTGTTGATGTTATGCCAACCAGTGCAGCATCTCCAGAATCAGTGAATGGGGAGCCTGTTGACTTAGGTTTCACTGTAGGTGCCCAATCCAAATCCTCTTTAGAATGGCATTATCAAGGAGTTAATTACTACTTGGCTAGTGAACAATTAACAAAAGAAGAAATGCAGGAAGTAGCTAGCTCGATGACATCAGAAGATGCAACGAAATAAAAATGAAGTAGTTCCGTTTTGGAATACAGTCCTGTATTTCAAAAGGAACTGCTTTTTTCTTTTTCCTGAGGGAGAAATTTTGAAGCAGACCAACGTCGGGGAATTTAAATGGAGAGGGGTTCCTATAATCTGGATTATGTCAACAAAACCTTTATTGCAGAATGGTCATTTTGATATATTTTATCTGTTTAACAAAGCTCCGGAAATAGGCTCCGCGTCCTGTGGGCACGGCTTCAGCTAGGCTACTACTTGAAATAACATCTGTGCTGCCTTGTGCCGAGGAAGCTTACCTCGAAGTGATGCTAGAAGACGCAGGCACAGACTAAGTGGATCTTCAGCTCGCGCTGATTCCACGGGAGTCTCCGCCTATTTCTTACGCTTAAGGGAAGTGCTACAACATTTGAAACAGCTAAAAGCAGTGGTTCTAGGCATTGTGTTATTCAAAAGCTGATATTTATGGTGCATCCAATATGCTAGCAATTTCAATAGTTGTAGAGCGTAGACCAACCACGTAGACTCCCGCGGGACAGGCAGGCGCTGATGATCCACAACGTCTGCACCTGTGTCTAAAAGTAATGCTTCGAAGTAGGCTTCCTCGGTGCAAGGCAGCAAAGAAGTAGCTCGAGTAGTAGCCTAGCTTCAGCCGTGCCCCGCAGGACGCGAAGTGGTTGGCCGGAGCGGTATCCCAGCACATTAAATATCTCAATATGGGCGCACGGCTAGCAATGGCTACTTTACATAATCCATATTATAGGTAGTTGAATATATATTATTTCAAATAGGACCGTGCGAGATGTGCCTGGTGTTCTTAAAGTCAGCAAATAAATTAACTTTTTGATAAGGCTAGGCATGGGAAATTAATTCTGCAAGAAAAATATAGAAAGCTGGGGATTGGATCGTTGCATTATGTTCAATTTGTACGTGGTGTGTGTTTCCTTTTTGTAAGCGAACTAACCATCTCGCCACTTCGGTATTGCCCTCATAAAATCTTGTCCAATCGTTATTATTCTTCTTAATGTCGATTGAAAAATCTTTATGTTCAATAATGAAATGTTGTTTTACCAGCAAATTGTGTTTCTTTTTCATCGTGAAAGTAGTGTTAGACTGTTCACCTGTAAAAGTATAGTTCCTTTTGAAAAAAGAAGTTTGCTTTGTTCCGTAATAGAGTGTCTGACCATCTTCGGAGAGTACTTCAACCCTTGATTTATTTACACTAGGTGATATTTGAAACAAAATATTACCGAGATGATCCTTCACACGAGAGAATTCCAGCACATTCTGGTTTAACTGATAAGAGACAGCTAGCACAGCAGACTAACCTCCTTTTCTTTTATTCTAGCGGATAAATAAATCAGAATCAGTCGATTTACAATAATTAAAGGAACTCTTTACAAAACAAAGCAGTGGGCAGGAAGTGATAGCATGGTAAGCGACAAAATATGTTATTTTTATTGAATTAATATAAAATTAATAATTCGTTAATTTTCAAAAAAACCGTGATTTTAAGCTCTAATTTATACAAATATTGTAAATAAATTAGATATATTAACACGTGAGCACTCTGACTATTCTGAATGAAGAATACAACGAATTTCGAACGGTTGAAAAAGTAACATAAATTTAATAGTAATGAAATAGTAACCAGATCTAAAAAGATAGACAAAAAGTGTATCATGTATTTTCAGTCCACCTTTTCAGATGATTGGTGTTCCATTATATGCTAGTTTTTCCTCTCTTTTTTATTGTTACAAGAATATTAATTCTTTGTAATGCAAAGCACTGTTGTGCGCGCTTTCATTGGGTGTACTGAGTAAAAATAGTTAGAAATTGAAGGAGTTTATAAGATTTTTTAAACAGTACTAAAGAACCTTTTTTTTGGATAATAGACTATGATAAGCTAATCATGAATTTAAATAGAAAGAAGAGGTGACACCTCATTTCGATACCACATTATCCATCTGATGAAATAAAAGAAGTAATGCTTAGGACAGTGAATGCATATTTGGATAATGATAACCTGAAGGAATATGCAATATCTTACATATTATATAAGAACCAGGAAGGTTTTTCTTTCTCGTCTTTAACACAGTTTCATTATCATATGGTCGTTGATGATAAAAGTAAAGGGATCGTCCATGCTTCTGCCGCAATAGAGTTTTTGATGCTGGCCTTGGATATACTCGATGATTTACAGGATCAAGATGATAAAGAAAAGCCCTGGTCTCTGGTGTCTTTGTCTACTTCTATGAATATTTCAACGGGTTTTTTAATGTTAAGTACGCTTGTCCTAAGACAATCTCGTTTTGAAAACGAGTTAAAGATAGAAGCACTTCAGTATTTAGATGAGCAAGTACTACGTGCGGTGGAAGGTCAACATAAAGATCTGCAGTGTTCTTGTGCTACCGAAGAAGAGTTTGTTAGCATGATGAAAGAAAAATCAGGATCCTTGATGGCTTGTGCGACACTTGTAGGGGCGACGCTTCAGTGTACCACACAACATGAAATCATCCGGGATTACTCAGAAAACTTCGGAGTTGCAGCACAATTAGCAAATGATATCGAAGGATTGCTCCGACTGGACACCAAGAATGATTTATTGCATAAACAATGGACTCTCCCTATTATGCTGCTTGCGAAGGAAAGTGATCGAGAAGCGGATTGGATACGTGCTTATTATGCTGGCAAGGTAGACAAGGAATTTATGGTGCAGAGGGAAGAGGAGTTGTTTCAGTGGATTTATCATTCACCGGTTGTGTCATATGTCAAAGTGTTAAAACGCCTGTACCAGAGAAAAGCATTAGAAAGAATGTTGGACCTGCAGGTTAGCCAAGCTTGGAAAGATGGCATGCAGGAATATATAGAACACATTTAAAATAAAGGAGGAGAAAGTATGTTACAACTTGTAGTAGAGAAGTTAACGAAGAATCCTGATCTAATCAAAAGGTTGAAAGAGGGAAACCTTGAACTCGCAGGTGTTTCAGAAATGGAGAAAGCAGCAGTGTTAGATGTTTTCGCGGATAATAAAAGTGATCAGCAACTGCAAGCAAAAAATTGTTACTGGCAGTAAAATCGGATATATTCTATGAAAAAGCCAGAGTTTCTCTGGCTTTTTCGTTTCATCGTTTAAGGAGAGCAATACATATATATTGAAACGACGAGCTGTTAATAGTTGTCGCAGGGAAAGGGGATGGATATGAAGAAGAAATATGTTTTTTTTTAACCATTGTCCTGTTAATTGGTCTGTATATGACTTATGTAACAGTGACGAAAACCTATGTAGGCCTGAATGTAAAAGAAACTACTGATGGGCAATGGGAGATCACAAAAGTAGATTCGATTGGATGGGCAGCGCAAAGAAAGGTTCAAACGGGCGATATTATTACGGAAATCAACGGCAAAGACCCAGAGTCATTTCATTTTATTAAACAGTACGGAGTGGTTGGCCACCTCGATCAAATGAAAGTGCTGCGTAATGGGAGTATGCTGGAATTTGAAGTGCAAGTGCCAAGGAATTATAATACCCTTTTATACCATACGTTATTGCCAATGCTTGCGTTTTTAGTGCTTTTTGGTTTTTCTATTTATATTTATTGGAAGAAACGAGACGACAAAGTAGTTTTTATTTTAGTAGCTTTTTTTGTTGCGGTTGGTCTTTGTTATGTCAGTGCAGGGGCATCAGCTCGTACTGATTCGTTTGCGCGTATGATGAACAGTTTATCGATGATGATGGTGCCTTCGTTGTTTATTCATTTTCATTATCGGTATTTCTTTAAGTACCAGATTCAATTCATGAAAATGAAATATCTGGTCATCATCTATGCGGTTAACTTTCTTGTGGTATTGCTTGGGATGTTGTCGATATTCGTGTATGTCGGGAACATGTATGTATTCTTTAGAAACGCGCAATTACTCTTATTTTCTTTTGAAATATTATTAAGTTTTGTTGTTCTTATTTATCATTATTTTAAATATCGGAAAATGGTCCAAAAACCTATTTTACAAAATGCGATTTTTGGCATTGTCGTATCATTTTTTCCTTTTATCTTTTTAACAGCATTACCGAACACGATATTCGGAGTCGAATTAATACCCGCTTCTTTAACGGCTGCATGCCTCATATTCTTACCGGTATTTTTTCTGTATTTAGTGATCATGGATCAAGTGTTTGATATTGATTTTATCAATAGCCGCTTACGATACTACGCGTTTATCTCATTGATACTCACAGGAATTATTATCGGCATCATGCTGTTTTTTACTAATTTGTCCTTTATAGAGTGGGCAAGAGTCTCTATTTTAACGTACGGATCGCTAATTATTATGTTTTACTTAGAAGAGAAATTGAACATCCGGCATCGATTATTTAAGGACAAGTTTAATCTTGATCGTTATTCATATGATATAGCAAAAATTGTAAAAAGAGAGGAATTGGATAAACGGTTAATCAAAGAAATTAGAGAAGTGCTCCCCATTCAAAAAGTCTCACTTGTAAAATTTGATAAAAAGGGAGTAAATACAGAACTGTCTGCTGGTGATCATGAATATCCGAAGGACTTTATCGAATTTTACATAAAGTATTATAATCCCATGCTTTCGATTGGTTCTCAATTCTCCATTGAAGGAGGGCTATGCTATATCATCAGTGAGCAGCATGATTCCATTCATATATTATGGATTCAACGAAAGGCAAACTTTACACCATTCAATAAGGATGAGCAGAGCTGGCTCAAAATGCTTGTGCATTATACGAGCATTGTTTATGAAAATTTCCAGTTGATAGAGGGCGTAACCGAGGATATGAAGCAATCGTTGGATAATGATCAGTCTATGCCATCCTGGATGTTAAGGCTACTGTTTAGACTATCTGAAAAAGAGCGGACAAGATTATCTTCAGACTTACACGATTCAGCCCTGCAGGAACAATTAGTCTGGTATAGAAAAGTGGAAGAATTACTGGAAGACGATCAATTGCCGGGTTCTGTAAGAGCACCATTAACAGATGTGCGACGAGGATTGCTGGGAGTTGTCGACCAAATTCGTGAAACGTGTACGTTGTTAAGGCCTCCTTTTCTCAAGGAAACAGGTATTATTGAAGCATTATCGTATTTAATTCAGCAATACCGCTCTCGCGAAAGTTTTGCTATTGAATTTATCTCTTACGATTTCAGCGCAAATCTTGAAGATGATCAAGCCTTGGTTATCTACAGGGTAGTTCAGGAGTTATTGAATAATGCTTCTAAGCACTCCAAAGCAAGCCAGATTGTAATAGAGATGAAAAGTGAAGACAATGCTGTATTTTTGACATATAAAGATGACGGAGTAGGCTTTCCCCCTAACAGATCCTATCATTCAGGAAAACATATGGGCCTTGTAGGTATTAGACAACGTGTTAATAGTATTCAAGGCAATATGGAGGTGTTCTCTTCCGAAAATGCTGGGGTGGAGGTTGCTATTTTACTTCAAACAGATTTAGAAATAAGACATTACTCTGACGTGATGTAATGGGAGGAATCAGATTGATTTCAATTATGTTAGTGGATGATCATCCAGTAATAGGTGAGGGTTCTAAGTTAATCATTGAAAAAGAGGATGATATGGAAGTAACCATCGCCGATAGTCCAGGTAAAGCGATCGATATATTGAAAGAAGAAGACTTTACCATAATGCTTTTTGACTTGCGGATGGATGGGATGAATGGGATAGAATTGACCAAGCAGGTTCGTTCGATGGGCAAGATGTCCCCGATTCTAATCTATACCGGGCATGATGTAGGACCGTATTTTAATACATTAATGGAAGCTGGTGTGACAGGATTTATTAGTAAAACAGCTTCAAGAGAAGAGCTTATTCAAGCCATTCGTTATGGAGTAGAAGAGAAAGCAATTGTTCCGGTTTCGTTGTTGGAACAATTGCGAAAAGTAGAAGCTCGTGTGCAGGAAACACAAAAAAATAGTGTGGAACAAGCAAATGAAGTATCTATTAGTTCAAAAGAGCAGGATATTCTAACAGAAGTGGCAAAAGGCAAGAGTAACAAAGAAATTGCAGAGGCCTTCTTTAAAAGTCCTCGAACGATCGAATATAATCTGACAGAGATTTTTAAGAAACTTCGAGTCAAAACAAGAGCAGAAGCTGTGTTGAAATCCAAACAACTAGGTGTCATCACAGAAGATATTAAATAAGAAAAGCAGCCAGCGGGTGAGTCCCTTCCTTGGCTGCTTTTCTTGTAAGTGAAGAAGGCATCATTGCAGGCATGGAAGGATTGAGCTGAACGATGTGTCTAAAATACATCCGGCACTTTGCTTCGCATATAAGACATTTCAACATTACCACATTGATATCAAGTTCCTCATTGCATAATCTATTAGGATAACTACCTATAATATGGATTATGTAAACTGTATTGCAAAATGGTGATTTTGATATAAATTATCTGCTTAGCAAAGCTCCGGAAATAGGCTCCGCGTCCTGTGGGCACGGCTTCAGCTAATTTATGAAAGAAAATTCTTTTCTTTCATAAATGGATCTTCAGCTCGCGCTGATTCCACGGGAGTCTCCGCCTATTTCCTACGCTTAAGGGAAGTGCTACAACATTTGAAACAGCTAAAAGCAGTGGATCTAGGCATTATGTTATTCATTCAATTGCTGTTATATATACAGTGATCAATATGCTATCTCTTACAAAAGTTGTAGAGCCCATTTCTTAGCGTAGGCCAACCACGTAGACTCCCGCGGGACAGGCAGGCGCTGAAGATCCACTTTGTGAAGTGCCCTTTCTTCACAAAGTTAGCTTCAGCCGTGCCCCGCAGGACGCGAAGTGGTTGGACGGAGCGTTATCATACCACACATAATTTTTCAAAATGACCACTAAGCTGCTAGTTTACATAATCCATATTATAGGAACTCAGCTTCATGTTCAATGTGATTACTGCTGTGACTGCATTTTTATACTTTATTGATTGATTAAAAAAACCGGGCATTTGCCCGGTTTTTCTTTAAAGTTAGCTGAATACTAGCCTTAATGATCTCTCCAGTAACGATAAGCATGAACGGTATGGCCGTTGTAGGCGGAATTGGAGCTCAGCTCTTCGTCTACGATACTTAATTGCTCTTCCATAAAGTCTGCACCTTCATCGTGGAAAGAAATATGCGGATTGTTTTTGTTCTCTTTTAATTCTACAGAAATGATCATATTTTTATCTGCACTTTCTGCATAATTCATTTCATTTTTAGCTACATCGAGAATGCCGCCGGATCCTTTTGCTTCATCACGAAATGCCATAATGGATGTATGGTCCATTTGGTTGATGACCCACTCATAGAAAGGCGTGTCTGGATGACCTGGCGTACTTGTATCATCAAACCACATGGCTAAGTCCATGCTCGCCTCTAAATCAGATTCGCGTTTCGTCTCTTTTACAAATAACTCGATATTGTCCATCCATTGAGAAAGCACTTCTTGTTCGTTCTCAGCCCAGGATGGTGTTACGTACGGTTCAACATCAAGGTGAATACCAGCAAATTTCTGGTTTTCCTCGACTGTATTGTTATAGTCTTTCACGTAATCGACCAGATTTAACATTCTTTCTTCCTCTTCTTTAAGTGCCCAGGACGGGTGTCCACCCATTGCGTGGATTTCAATTCCTGCCTTGTTTGCTTCTTCAACAAAATCAGAATAAGCACTGTAAGGCTGGGTAAGGTCTAAGCGTGTGTATAAGAGGTTAATATTTTTTTCTTTAGCAAACTCAAGAATCTTGTCTTTCTCGTTGATCAGCGTTTCTGCTTCCCAGATATAGGTACCCCGATATTGTTTATCCTTTTCCTGAATGGTTGGCGGATTTTCCTTTAGCTTCTGCCAGCTGGAGAAATCATCGACTGCTGTACCAACGTAGGAATCGTATTCACTAAGATACTTGTCTACTAAACTGCGATGCATCGCCATATCCGATAAACCTTCTTCAAAGAAAGTGGTGTGGTCCTGACCTGTATCAGACAGTGTTAAACCAATGACGATCTGCTTGTTGTATTTATCAGCTGTTTCAAGTTCATCCTTTGTTAAATGGACAATGCCATTGGGACCTTCCAACGTATCACGATAAGCAAGAATAGTCGTATGGTCAAATTGACGAATTAACCAAGTATGGAAAGGCACGTCTGACTCACCAGGTGTTTCTACATCATCAAGCCAAAAAGGCATAGAACTACTTGTTTCCAATGTAGTGTCTTCTGGTAAAGCATCCAACGTAGCAGTTAAATTACTTTTCCATTGTTTGATGACGGATGATTGGTCTTCGTACCATTCAGGCAAATACTGTGGCTGGATTTTTAAATGAATACCACTAAACTGTACCTCTTCCGAAACCCGTTCATTGTAGGCCTGTACTTCTTCAACAAAGTCGATCACTTTTTGCTGGTTTTCTGAAAGTGACCAGGACGGTTCTCCTCCTAAGGCATGAATCTCAATGCCTGATTCATTTGCACTTCGGATAAATTCCGAATAGCTTTCTAAACTTTTTTCCGGATCTGTTTTTACATATAAGACGTTGTAGCCATTGTCTTTAGCATTCTGCAATAGTTCTTCACCGTTTTCCATAACATCTACGTGCTCCACCCACATTGCTTTCTTCACGGTATCGGTATTCGAGAAACCCGTTAGAAATACAAAGAAAGTACATGTCAGGATGAATAACAATAATTTTTGATTCATTCATAGACCTCCCAAGATCAAATTGAAAATTAATGGTAGACACTACCCGTAGGTAATTTACCAGGGTGTTGAGGGGAGGCGCGCAACGGACAATTGAAAACACTTACTCATGCATCAAATCACAACTTTTTTGTTTGATGGTGATGCGGAATTTCGGACAAAATGTCTATTTATGCGATAAAAAGTACTGCGGTACCGCAATGAAATATTCGGTGTTCCGAAATATAGTTTTCGATGAACATTGGTACCCCTCGTGTTAACGTAAGTAGCGGGGAAGATAAATCATACTTTTAACGTAACTGTTTCGACAAAAAATTTCAACTATGAAAATATTTTTCTTTTATGAAAAAGGGAGGAGGGTAAAAATGAAATATAAGGGTAAAGGGCTTCTTATTATACTTTTCATTACCATTCTTGGGGGATGTTCAGTGTCAGATGCAGCACAGGAAGCAGAGAGTAAAGAATTAGAGAATGGGACAAAAATCAAATTTAGAACAAATGAAGAGCAGTTAGAAATATACAAAAATGACAGCTGGTCTCCTTTTTTTGTGAAAGGTGTCAATATGGGAGCTACTTTACCTGGATATTTCCCAGGTGCGCATGCAATTAAGAAAGAAGATTATCTTCGTTGGTTTGAAATGATTAATGAAATGGGAGCTAATACCATTCGTATTTATACCATTCATGATCCAGCATTTTATCAGGCTTTAGTTGAATTTAATCAAGATCATACGGAAGATCCTCTTTATTTCATGCAAGGGGTATGGTCGCCAGTTAATTTGCTCAAGGAGAAGAACGACGCATGGTCACCAGAAGTGACAAAACAATTTAAAGATGAAATGTCGGATGCAATAGGTGCAGTTAGTGGTGACATAACACTGCCTGAGGATCCGGGGAATGCAAGTGGTGAATACACAGCAGATGCGAGTTCCTACTTGGTGGCTTGGCATATTGGGACTGAGTGGGATCCGGAAATGGTAGAGAATACGAATAAACAGCATAAAGAAGATCCTTTATTCCAAGGGGATTACTTTGAAACGACAAAGGAAGCTTCGGCATTTGAAAGCTGGCTGGCAGAGTTGATGGATGACTTAGCCAAGAAGGAAGAAGCAATTGGTTGGCAGCATCCTATTACATTTACGAATTGGATAACAACCGATCCACTTGAACATCCTGACGAGCCATTTGTCATGGAAGACTTGGTAAGTGTTGACGCTACTCATATTCAGCGCACTGATGAAGCCGGATATTTTGCTTCTTTTCACGCATATCCCTACTATCCGGATTTTCTAAGGTATACCGACAAATATGACAATGTGAAGAATGAAGAAGGTAAGGTCGATACATATAAAGGGTATTTGCAAGAACTGAAAGAATACCACGAAGACATGCCAATCATGATCACAGAATTTGGCGTGCCGGCATCACGAGGAAATGCTCATTTTGGCCCACTTGGTCGCGACCAGGGTGGACACACAGACACGGAGCAAGGAAAGCAAAATGTGGACATGCTGCAGCATATATACCAAGAAGATTATGCGGGAGCTATTGTTTTCACCTGGCAAGATGAATGGTTTAAAAAAACATGGAACACGATGGGTCTTGAAGATCCTCATCGACGTCCTTTCTGGTACAACAATTTATCTGTTGAAATGTCTTATGGTCTGTTAGGGATGTATCCCGATAAACAGGATGAATTAACGATAGATGGTGACTTATCAGATTGGGACGAGCTAGATAAAGGAGAAAGTCAGACGTTATCAACAGCACTTACTGATTTTAACGTGGCGAATGATGAAGGCTATGTTTACCTTTCTGGTCACTTACCTGAAGATTATGATGCAAAAGAAGATACTGTTTATTTCGGTGTTAATTCGCTAAATGGCGGGAAGAAAAACCCGGAATCATTACAAGGCAAAACACTTGATGATGGTTTAGAGACGCTAGTTCAGCTAGGTGGAGATAATGAAAGTGAAGTGTTAATTGCACCGAGCTATGACTTCCACCAACGTATGTATGACAATGCACCGGACGATGACAACGACAGCAACATGCATTCATGGAAATTAGCGGTGAGTCGTAAGGTCAACTCTTCAGAAGTGGATAAAACATTACCATTTGAAGAAGTGCCTGTAGGCGAAATGAAACAGTCCTCCACATCTGAAGCTTCCCAAGCTGATTGGGCTGTTCAAGGTGATGTAATCGAAGTGAGAATTCCTTGGTCATTATTAGGACTCTCAGATCCAAGCTCTAAGCAGGCTATCAGTTACAGTTCAAAAGAGCAGGAAGAGGCAACAATGCAGATGGAAAAGATCGAAGGCATCCGCTTCATTCCGTGGATCGTGAAACAAGGATCAGAAACTGTAGAAGGAGTAGAGGGTCAAACTGTTTCAGTAAAGGATTATCCTCTTTACAACTGGGATGAATGGCAGAAAGTCGAGTATGAGGAACAGTTAAAACAAAGCTATTATATGATGCAAGACGCTTTTACAAATATGGAATAAGGAAAGGAGGATAAGCTTTGTTTATTAATTTACAAGCTGCTTACTGGATGATAGGTAGTTTATTCATTCTTATGTTTATCTTATCAACGATTACGTTAAGCATAAAAGTGAATAAAAAAAGAGTAGAAAAGAAAGAAAAACAGTGTTTGTCCGAATTCCGAAGCTATATTCATTACGTGCAGTCGCAGTTAGATAATGCTGACCGTTTGAGGGCACCTGCAAAAAAACTTCGGACGTTTGAACAAAAGGTTTTACAAAAAAAATTGGTGCAACTGGTGGATCAATTAGAGGGGGTGCACAGACAGAAACTCCTTACATTGTGTGATGATATTGGCTTAATTTCGTACAACAGAGAACGTCTGAAAAGTCCATGGTCCATTGTCCGTATCGATGCAGCATATCATTTAGGAATATTAAGAGATAGCGGATCTACTTCTACATTATTTTCTATGCTGTTTCGTAATAAAATCGAACCTTCTATTTACATCATTGCACGATCTATTGCCCAAACCTCAACAAGTACACCGGAAATGAAAAGCCTGTTGAGATACCTTGTGGAGAATGGCAAGCAGGATAGTCACTTGGTAGCAGATATAGCCAAAGAATCCGAAGCAGATTTAGGAACAGTTTATGCAGAATTCCTGAATGAAAGCAAATTAGAATTTGTGAAAGTTGGTTTGATCGGTTTGCAAAATCAGGTCGATTTCCATATACCAGAAAATATCCATCGTTTCTTAGATTCTGATGACAGAGAAGTAAGAATTCTTGCAGCTAAACTTCTAACCATCTCTATGACTCTCACTAAAGAAGACGTAGAAGTTTACATGAGGGTTTCTGATTGGGAGGTTCGTCATCATTTCGCTGAGTGGATCGGTAATGCAGAACTCAAACAGTATGCGGATTTATTAAATCAAGGTGTACAGGATACCAATTGGCTGGTTTCAAGAGCTAGTGCAAAAAGCTTAATCCAGTTAGGTACGAAAGGCTTTGAAATTATTTGTGAAGTAGCCTTTGGTAACCATGGAGAACAAGGAAGAGAAGTAGCTCAAGAGTTTATGGAAGAAGAATTGAAACAATCCATTCATCGCTTCTCAAATTTAGCAGATATTACTGATTATAATCAGAAAGTATATATCTATCAGAAATACTTTGGAAAAAGTGATGAATACTTAATCAAATCCATTTAGAAAGGAGGAGCTATTGTGAGAGAAATACTGCTGGCATACGGTATTTTTGCCATGTATTATGTGATTGCTATTAACACGATTTATTGTGGAATTATTTTGTTTTCGTTTAAGAGATTACCTGGAATTATCAAAGAAACTTTCTATTCCAAGTATGAACCATTATCAGGTTCTAAGCATGTACCGCCTATCTCTGTACTGGTTCCGGCATTTAACGAGGAATTGACGGTTAAAGAGAATGTGCGTTCATTGCTAGCTCTCCATTATCCAGAGCACGAAGTCATTGTCGTTAATGATGGGTCTAGTGATGATACAGTAGGGGTTTTAATTGAAGAATTCAAACTGAAATATTATAAACCGACGTTTATTAAAGATACGGTTCCTACGTCTAAAGTAAAAGGGATCTATTACAATCCAGCATTTCCTAATCTGTATTTAGTAGATAAAGAAAATGGAGGAAAAGCGGATGCATTGAATGCAGGAATTAATTTAGCACATTATTCACTTGTTTCTTCTATCGATGCTGATTCACTGTTAGAGAGTGATGCTCTCGTACGAATCGCAAGAAAGTATATGGAGAATCCAGAAGAATATGTAGCGATTGGAGGAAATGTTCGCATTGCCAATGGCTGTAAGATTTCCGACGGGATGGTGAAGAAAGTAAATCTGCCGAAGAAACTGTTGCCGATGTTGCAGACGGTGGAATATATGAAGGCATTCCTCGGGGGAAGAATCGGCTGGAGTGAAGTTAATGGATTAATTATTGTATCCGGTGCATTCGGTGTATTCAAGAAGGATTATATAGTGAAAGTAGGCGGCTACCGTGGAGGTTATCCCGGCGAGGATATGAATATAATCATTAAACTTCACCGATATATGTTGGATAACAAGCTGCCATATAAAATCGATTTTTGTCCAGATGCAGTCTGCTGGACGCAAGCACCAGACACTTTTAAGATCCTTGGCAGTCAAAGGAAACGATGGGGCAGAGGGAATCTAAAGAATATGCTCGAAGAAGGCATGTATATGTTCATGCGTCCAAAATATAAAATTATGGGCTTGTTGACTATTCCATATAATATTATTTTCGAAACATTAAGCCCTTATTTCAGAATTACTGGTTTTCTGGCGCTTGTAGGTTACGGTTTGTTAGAGATGTCAGGGTGGACCATTCTCGGTGTGTTCATGCTCATTAATGTCTTATACGGAACACTGTTAGGAATTGGAGCACTATTAATTGAAGAAATGGCTTTTCAGCGATATCCGAGAGTGCGAGATTATTTCAAAATGGTTTTTTATACGATTTTAATGTTCTTCGGTTATCGTCAGCTTGGGATTTTGTGGAGGTTCCTCGGTCACATTGACTTTATGCGTAAGAACAATACTTGGGGAACGATGACAAGGACTAGCTGGAATGATGATAATGATACGAAGCAATCTGCTTAAAGCTATTTATATAAAGGAGGAGTAAGGAAAATGACGAAAGCACCAACAGGTTCCGAGATTTTAAATTCTTTTCAGCACTTTCTTCATTATTATCAGGCAAGTCGATTAACGTGCGGGATTATTACAGCACGTGCAGATCTTGATCCATCAGCGATAGAAAAGCTAAAGGGTAAGTTGGAAAAACAAGAGCCCGAAACAGCTTTTCAAATAAACTATGATACTGAATTAGGTATTGTCGGATTGTTATTAGATGGTTGTGATCTGGCTTATACCCACTTTTATGCATTGTTCGTAAAAGAATTCCTGGAGCAAGCCAATCAATTAACGGGTCCTGTATTAGTGGGAAGCTTTCCTGAAAACAGTGACGATGCTGAACAAATGCTAGCTTATATGATTGAGGAAATGACAGATGCTGATAACGAGGAGAAAGAGATCAAAGTATTTGAAAATATAACAAAAGCAAAAACAGAAATGCGTTCTATCCTTATTGTAGATCCGGATGAAACCATCCTTCAGCTCTTGAAGAATTACTTGGAAAGTAAAGAATATGTGGTTCATACCGCGCAAAACGGAAGAGATGGTCTGGATCAATATAAGAAGATACTTCCTGATTTAGTCATTACAGAAATCAATTTGCCAGCTATAGCAGGCTACCAATTTATCAATGAATTAAAACAGATTGACGAACATTCGAACAGTCACTCCGAAATTATCGTGTTAACCAATAAGGAGTTGGAAGAAAATATTAAGTTAACCTTTGAATCTGGCGTAGCAGAATATATGACGAAGTCTTTTTCACTTATTGAACTCGAAGCACGAATCAAACGACTCGTGAAAGTAATGGGTTAATCTAATTTAAATTCTATGAAAAGAGGGATATGATTATGGGTTTTTATGAACAATTAAGCCAAAAAATAGAAATGAAGAAAGCAAATATCGGTGTGATCGGCATGGGATATGTCGGACTGCCACTTGCGGTGGAGATGGTGAAATCAGGTTTTAACGTATGCGGCATTGACTTAAGTGAGGAAAAAATTCAATCGTTAAGAAATGGAAAGTCATATATTAACGATATTTCAGATCAGGAATTACAAGAAAGTTTAGATACGAATCGTTTCTTTCCAACTAATGAGTATGAGGTAGTGAAGGAGTTAGACGCAATCAGCATTTGTGTTCCTACACCACTCAGTGAAAATCAGGATCCAGATACTTCTTACATTTCGAGTGTAATCGAAAGTGTTAAACCATATATGAAGAAAGGGATGCTCGTTACGTTAGAAAGTACGACTTATCCGGGAACAACCGATGAGTTGATCCTGAAAGAATTCCAACGCATAGGCTATGAACCTGGGAATGATATTTTCCTTTGCTACTCTCCGGAACGAGTAGATCCTGGAAATGAATCATTCCATACCAACAATGTACCGAAAGTAATGGGCGGTATTACAGACAACTGTAATAAGGTCGGTAAGCTGCTTTACAGCAATTATATTGAAAATATTGTACCTGTATCTTCACCAAAAGTAGCTGAGATGTCTAAACTCTTAGAAAATACGTTCCGTAGTGTCAATATCGCATTTGTAAATGAGATGGCATTAATGTGCGAACGCATGGACATCGACGTATGGGAAGTAATTGATGCTGCAGCAACGAAGCCATTTGGATTTATGAAGTTCCAGCCGGGACCGGGAATTGGCGGTCATTGTATTCCGCTTGACCCTATGTATCTATCATGGAAAGCGAAGGGCTTCCGTTTCTATAGCAAATTTATCGACTTGGCACAATCGATTAACAATAACATGCCTGACGTAGTTACTAGAAAAACATCAGAAGTGTTAAACATTTATGGCAAGTCTATTAATAGCTCTAAGATCCTTATTTTAGGTATGGCTTATAAACCGAATATTAGTGACCTTCGTGAGTCTCCGGGGTTATATCTGTATGAATTGTATAAAGAGAATGGTGCAAACGTGGACTATTACGATCCGCATGCCCATAGCTTTATTGATGAAGATGGTTCGATTGCACACTCCATCACATACAGTAAAGAAGCATTGAAGGACTATGATTGCATGGTATTAGTAACGAACCATAGCGATTTTGATTACGATGAACTGGCAAACTTAGATATTCCAATCGTAGATACAAGAAATGCCTTTAAGGATTACCATCAAGCGCATATTCACAAACTAGGTACAACATCAAAAGTAAATAAAAAACACCAAGAATCTATCGCATTGTAAGAGATGACAAAGAGCCTGACAGTCTTGGGTACATTGCGTAGACAAAAACGCAGTGTACCGGCTGCTTTCGGCGCTTGATATTCGATAGATACGCAACTTTGATACTTTCTTTCACTATTAATAAACACACACTACAAAGGTAAGGGAGAGGAAATAACATGTGCGGAATCATTGGTTATATTGGACAAAAAGACACACAGCAAGTGTTAACGACAGGGCTAAGTAAATTAGAATATCGAGGATATGATTCAGTAGGTATTGCAGTAGTTAACGGTGAATCCGTTCAAGTAGAAAAGGCGAAAGGCAGATTAGATGTATTGCAGGACAAGCTTGATCAGGCCCCGCTCTCAGGAAATGTAGGGATCGGACATACACGCTGGGCAACACATGGTGAACCTTCAAACGAAAACTCTCATCCACATACAGATGGGAACAAAGAATTTGCTGTGGTACATAACGGTATTATCGAAAATTACTTAGACATTAAAAGAGAGCTTAAGCAAAAAGGCTATACCTTTATTTCTGAAACCGACTCAGAAGTTATCTCACATCTATTCTCTGATTTATATGATGGAGACATGCTTTCGACTATTCAAAAAGTCGTTAAACGATTAGAAGGCGCTTATGCATTAGGAATTGTTTCTGAGCATGACCCAGATCGCCTTTATGCGGTAAGACAGGCAAGCCCGCTTATTATTGGAGCAGGGGATGGAGAAACATTAATCAGTTCAGATATTCCTGCGGTTCTTGAACATACGCGTGACATTTTCATCTTGGAAGATGGCGAAATGGCAGTCTTAACAAAAGATGATGTGACACTTCTTGAGACGGAAACAGGAGTAGAATTGAATCGTGACTTATTCCGCGCTGACTGGGATATGGAGCAGGCAGAGAAGAATGGCTATGACCATTTTATGCTGAAAGAAATTCATGAACAGCCAACTGCCTTACAAAAAACGATGACGGGAAGATTTAATAAAGAACAGAAATCGGTAGAATTTGATGAACTTCAGTGGTCAACTCAACAGGTAGAACAATGGGATAAGATCACGATCGTTGCTTGCGGTACGGCTTACCATGCTGGTTTGATCGGTAAGCACGTTATCGAGGAACTCACGCGAATCCCTGTTGATGTGGAAGTAGCTTCAGAATTTCGTTATCGCCGCCCGATTGTCAATGAGAAGACACTTGTTATTGTCGTTAGTCAATCAGGTGAAACGGCAGATACCTTGGCTGCTTTACGTCAAAGCCAGCATTTAGGTGCTCAAGTGCTTGCTATAACAAATGTAGTCGGTAGTTCCATTGCTCGTGAAGCAGATAAAGTACTCTTAACAATGGCAGGACCAGAAATTGCCGTAGCTTCTACAAAGGCTTATACGACACAAGTACTAACTTTCTATCTATTAGGTATCTACCTTGCTGAAAGAAAACAATCCATTTCCAAAGAATATCAAGATCAGCTGCTTGAATCGATTGCAGAAATTCCAAATAAGATGGAAGAAATTCTGGAGCATTCCAGCAGTATTCGCTGGTATAGTGAATCTATCAAAGATGCTAACAGTGTATTCTTCATTGGACGCGGGGTAGATTTCCCAGTTTCTCTAGAAGGTTCATTGAAACTGAAAGAAATTTCTTATATTCATTCAGAGGCATATGCGGCGGGTGAATTAAAGCATGGAACGCTTGCCTTAATTGAGGAAGGGACACCAATTATAGCACTTATCACACAGGAAGAAGTTAGTGAGAAGATGTTAGGAAATATTAAAGAAGTGAAAGCACGTGGTGCCCAAGTACTTGGAATAGCTGGTGAAGAAAAGATGAATATTTGGGAGTATGTAGACGAATGCTGTTACATCCCTAATACCTTATCGATCATGACTCCGTTATTAACGGTTATTCCGTTACAATTAATTTCTTATTATACATCGCTTGCTCTTGGCAATGATGTGGATAAACCACGTAATCTTGCTAAAAGTGTCACGGTTGAATAGGGTTCTGAATAACCCGAGATCTGTGTGGTCTTAGGGTTTTGGTAAATAAACGTTGTGGAAGATGGAGTGGATAAAGTTCCATCTTCCTTCTATAGATAAAGATGAAGGATGGGGGAGATAAGATGAATCAAACATTTGCTGTTATTTTAGCCGCTGGAAAAGGTACAAGAATGAAATCTGAATTGCCAAAGGTTCTTCATGATGTTTGTGGTCAATCGATGGTTGAGCATGTAATTGATCGGTTGCAACGTATATCAATGGATCGAATTATTACCGTGGTAGGACATCAGTCCGAGTTAATCAAACAACACCTAGGCGAATCGCTTGAGTACGCACATCAAGAAGAGCAGCTTGGTACCGCACATGCAGTGCAAATGTGCCGTGAAAAACTTCATGATCAGCAAGGTTCAACGCTAATAATTACTGGAGATACCCCTTTAATTACGGAACAAACACTTCAGAAATGTCTGGAACATCATCGCCAAACAGAGGCAGCAGCTACTATTTTAACGATGCATCCAGAAGATCCAGCTGGATATGGCAGGATTATCCGAGATGAGCATGGACAAGTGGTGCGAATTGTAGAGCATAAAGATGCTACAGAAAAAGAACGTGAAGTAAATGAAGTGAATACAGGCATCTTTTGCTTTGATAATCAATTATTATTTAAGGCGCTTGATCAAGTATCTACTAATAATAAGCAGCAAGAATATTATTTACCGGATGTTATCGAAATTTTGAAAGATCAAGATGAGATCATATCGGCTGCAGCTGTATATGACATTGAAGAAGGTTTAGGAGTTAACGATACAGAACAACTTGCACATGCAAAGGACATTCTGCAAAAACGAATTATTGACTATCATCAGGCTAATGGAGTCACCATTACCGATCCTTCATCCACTTATATCGAGGCGGAGGTGACGATCGGTAAGAATACGGTTATTGAACCTCGAACACAATTAAAAGGCAACACGAAAATAGGAGATAACTGCATTGTCGGCCCTGATATCAGACTGTGGAACTATACTTCTATTAATATTCAGAAGCAACAAGATTCTGCTGAAGCGGATGACCAGAGTGTCATGTCTTATGTTAAATAAAAATAAACAGCAGAGGTCTTTGCATACAGAAAGATCTTTGAATCAAAGCAGGTTCTATTCTTTCCTATTTTCGATGAAAGGGTGCTTAGCCATTATCACGCTGATCGCTATCCTATGTTCAGTAGGATTTTACTTCAATCAGAAAAATTATGAGAAAGTAACCTGGATCTGGGATCTTGAAAAATTGGATGAAAGTCAAGAGGACCTCATTTCATTTGCGAATGATCAGGGCATTAACTTAATTTATTTACATGTTAGTCAAAAGGGATTTGATAAAGAGAAAATTCAATCCTTTATCAAAAAAGCTGCTGAAGAAGATATTAAAGTGTATGCACTTGGCGGCGATCCATACTGGGCCCTATCGAAAAACAGGGATAGCTTAGAACGTTTTGTCTCTAATGTAAAGGATTATAATCGTCATGTTTCTGAAGAGGAGAGATTCCAAGGGATTCATCTCGATATTGAGCCGTATTTACTATCGGAGTGGAAGAATGACCAGGATACTGTCATAACCCAATGGCTGGATAATATGAATTATTTGAAACAGCAAGCGAAATCTGATGCCAATCTCAACATCAGCGGAGATTTCCCATTTTGGATCTACAAAGTGAAAATACCGGGTGAAGAGAGTAATGTTGGAGAATGGATGATTTCTAAACTTGATTCCATCACCATCATGGCATATCGAGATTCTGCCGAAGGGAAGAATGGCATTAAATCCATTTCATCGCCACTCATTGAACAAGCCGCCAACCATAATAAATCGGTTGTAATCGGCGTGAATATGGTCAAAACAGATGAAGGTAGTCACACTACCTTCTACGATACCCATCCTAATGAAATGAATCAGGAATTACATCAACTGGAAAACTACTTCGCAGGACATCCAGGCTTTGGTGGAATTGCCGTACATGACTATCGTTCCTGGAAGTCAAATATTAAGAAAAGAGCATACGATTAAATATCTATGCTTTCAGAGCCGTTTTCTTCTAATAAAGAAGGAGCGGCTCTTTCTTATACGAGTGTTACCATGTCGAAATGAATCTTTGCGCGTTCCCCAGTACGATAACGAACATTGTTAAGCTGAAAGAATTCCTTAAGATAGGAATTTGCCCTTTCTACAGGCTCTTCTTTGGACTTGCAGCCGCGTTTTTTTGGTTCGGGTTTTGGCTTTTCTTCTTTCCGTGGTGCTTGATCACTTGCTTCAAAATGGGTTGCGTCGATAGAAACGGTATCATCCATGATAAAGCCTTCTGCGATAGCTTGAAGGACAACTTTTTCTTGTTCTTTCTCTAAGATGTTACATTCCTTTAATTTTGTTACAAGTCGAGAATAAGACGCTTCAGACGGTATGTCGTCGGAAACTAGAAACCCACAGTTTAACTTAAATGCGATATCATCATGAAGTCGTGTAATAAGATCCTTAACTGTTGGGACGCGTTCAATATATCTCACAAAAGTGGAAATAATCATGGCTGCATAGTTTAGCTCTTCTGGCGCACCAAGTCGTGATTTTTTGGTTACTTCACGATAAATTGCATCCAAATCTAACGTTGAAATAATCGCTTCATATTTTGGGGTAGGTCCATCTCGTATAATTCTTGGATGCTAAATAAGCTAGGTTGTCGTATAATGGTCATAGGGAGTAATCCTCCAGTCTTTTTGGATGTTTTAGTCGACTGCCATTATACAGGACTTGGGGAGGTATTTCCTTTTTTATGTTTTAAATCCCTTGGGGTACAAGGGATTGGAATTATGAAATTCATTCATTTGAATTGATGAAACAATATTTTAAATTTACCGAGATAAAATATTGCCTAAACGGCTATTTTTATGCTTAAGTATAAAGTGAAAGTTACGAACCTATAAAGGAATGATGAAATGAAAAAGACGATTCTTTACCTCTTTGCAGCAGCTATTTTATTTGTTTTTGGTTTTAATATAACAGATTCAACACATGATAATGCTATATACGTTGCTATAAACGGAAATGATCAAAATGATGGTACTAAATCAAAACCATTTCGCACACTAAATAAAGCTGCTTCAGAAGCAAGAGCGGGATCGATTGTCTACATAAAAGAAGGCATCTATAAAGAGAGGCTAGTTGTTAGGTATAGTGGAACAAAATTAAAACCAATCACGTTTAAAGCCTATAATCAAGACAAGGTTGTTCTTACTGGTGAGGACATAAAGAATGTAGAAGGGGATACGTCCCTTGTTAACATAGATAATAAAAATTATATCACTATTAGTGGACTCATTATTCAAGATTTAACTTCTAACTTAATGAATGAAACTGTAATAGGGATGTATGTAACAGGCTCAAGCAGCCATATTACGTTAGAAAATAATGTAGTACGAAGAATGGAAACGCATGCAGAAGATGGGAATGCCCATGGGATTGCTATATACGGAACGGGCCCGATGAAAGATATTGATATTATAAATAATACAATTGAGGATTTAAAACTCGGATGGAGTGAATCACTCGTTCTTAATGGGAATATCGATGGTTTTAACGTTGACAATAACGTAGTCCGCAGAAATGATAATATCGGTATCGATTTAATTGGTCATGAGGGTATATCCAATGATACAAAAGCTGACTACGTTCGAAATGGTATTGTTAAAAATAATGAAGTGTATGAAATATCCTCGTACGGTAATTCAGCATATGGAGAAGAATATAGTGCCGGTGGGATTTATGTTGATGGTGGGAAAAATATAACGATTGAGAAGAATACTATTTATAATTGTGATATCGGAATTGAGGCAACCTCTGAGCATGCAAAACAATATGCTGATAACATTCAAATAACAGACAACATTGTGTATAACAACCACTATACAGGAATATCGATTGGTGGATATGATGAAAATCGGGGAGGAACAATAAACTCTTCCATTACAAAAAACATTATCTATCGAAATGATACGAAAGGGCTAGCAGGAGGGCAACTGCTATTACAGCATGATATAAAAAACAATGTGATAGAAAAAAATATTCTAACCGCAGGACCATCTCGTATTTTTATCGCCAACTTTTTTACAACGAATCATGATAATGTACTAACAAGAAATGTCTTTCATAAAGAAAAGGGAAAAACAGGTCTTTGGGTATGGAGGAAAGAAGAATTCACTTCTTTTCAAGATTTCAAACTTGCTTCAACTAGTAATCCCCAATCTAGTTACTTGGATCCAATGTTTGAAAATGAAACCAACTATGATTTTACATTAAAAAAAGAATCTCCTGCAAAAAATATTATTGAACCTGAATTATTCATAGAAAGTCTTAGATAACTTTCAAATGATTATCCACCAAGGGATCAAGCCGAATTGAGTATGCATCAAATAAATGAAAAAAGAATCCGTTGCTGATATGGTTAAAGCAACGACAAAATAACCACAGAAAGGATTCTTATGGCTACCTTACCGCAATTAACACTGAATTTCAATCGTAAAATTAAAGTATCAAATGATGGAGGTTCTCTTTCCTCTGACACGGGCGAATTGGCATTTAGAGAATTCGATGAGAAAATTGGTTTCTCCAAGACATTGGCGCACCATCTACATTTGAAAGATGACAGACGTTACTATACACATTCAAATGAAAACTTGTTTCGTCAAAAGATTTATCAATTCATTGCCGGATATTCTGAAGATGATGCAGTTGATCAATTGACGAATGACCCTGTTTTCACGGAAATCATTGGACCAGATGCGTTGGCTTCTCAACCTAGCCTATCTCGTTTTTATCCGCGATTTGATACGGATTCTATGGAACAACTCAATCAAGGCAATCAAGAACTCCTGGATAAAGTACATCAATTCCGAGAGTCAAAAACACTTATTTTTGATTTGGATTCCACACACGCTGATACATATGGCGAACAAGATTGTAATGTGTTCAATACTCAATACGGTACGTCGGCTTTCATCCATTGGTTTGTTTCGATGATATAACGGGCGACTTTATGAAAGCTCAACTTCGACCAGAAAATGTCTATACATCCAATGGAGTTGTAGAGTTTATAAAACCTCTTATCGAACATTACAATGAAAAGTTTCCAGAGACAATACCGTTTTTACGTGGGTCTAGCGGTTTTGCTGTCCCGCTTTGTATGAATTATATGAAACTGAATCGGTCTATTACGTCATTCGTTTAAAATCCAATGCCAATTTGCAGCGACTCGCAGATGATTCATCCTTCCTCTTTGTCCTCCAATGTGACAGAGGCAGAATATTATTACGAGTAGACCGAGTATCAAGCAAAATCTTGGCCCAAACCAAGAAAAGTGATTATCCAATCTGTTCGTCATGCAGGGGGTTATTTTTCTCGCATGTATTTTTTGTAACAAACTTACAAGATACCTTTTCACCAGAAGATATCGTCCGTTCTTACCAGAAAAGAGGGAGGTTGGTGTCTATTAGATAATTTTCGGAGTAAATTAAGTGGATTAACCATGGATGACATGAAATCTTTATTTCTTTTCACTTCTGAAGAAATACTTGATGATTTAGGTTTAAATAACATGCCACTAGATACGAGACAAAAGTTACTTGCAGCTATCCCGGATCCATATCGGGACGAAGCACAAGCAATCTGGGAAAGAATTCATATAGATTCAGGTACCTGGAGACAATCCAAAGAAAAAATGTATGCCCTTAATACCGTTCAACAAGTAGTTTTGGAAAGTAAAAAGTTGATAATTCATTATGAACAGGCAGACGGAGAGCAAAAAAGAGGTTAATTGAACCATTAGGATTGGTAGTAAAAAAGGATAGATGGTACCTTGTTGCATCAAGAGATGGAGAGTTACGCAATTACAGGGTGTCTCGCATACACATGGCAAAAGTTGAAAAAGAGACTTTTAGAAGGCCGCTTCCTTTCAATTTGGCAGCATACTGGGAACGATCAAAAGCAGAGTTCGTATAAAATTTACCGAAATATGATGTGCAAGTAGAAATACATCTGGAAATAATAAAAAGATTTACATTTACAGCTAAGTTTGTCCAAGTTATAAAAACAGAGAAACCAAATGCAGATAAATGGATATCAGCAACTTTAAGATTTAACGATAAGCAAGAGGCTATAGAGTATATATAGGGATTCGCAAACAAAATAAAGGAAAGACCTTCCAGATAAAGTCTTGTCGTTAGCCATGTCTGTTATTGATTTTTATAATAATTAATAACAGATCTTTATTACCTTTGTAGTTGTGTGAGAGGAGATATTTCTTGTTCTCCGTAAAAGAGTGCAATATTTGCCTAAGTCTTCTCGATTTTTAACGACTTTATTGTTATTAGTTTTGATAGAAAAGAATGTAGGTTGATGGAAATTAAATAACTTTTTTTGAGCTCCGTTCATTTTTCGAACGGTGTTATTTATGGCTGTAATATTAAATTCAAACAACTTTTTTGTCACTTTACAATAGGACCGGAGTGGTAATGCCTGGTTTTTCTTATCAGAGAAGAAAGCATAAACCCGCCGCTCATACAAATTACATCATTTATGCCTGCATACTTTACTCGAATCACTGAGCTAAAAGTATGTCCTGACTATTTAATCATATCCTTTTTCTATGAAATGCATTATAATGGAAGTCTCAATGCAATGAAAATGAGGAGCATCAACATGACCGAAAAATTTTATCGCGATTCCTGGGTAGAAGTAAATTTAGATCATATTATATATAATATAGAACAATTACGAAATAAACTGTATGATAAAACGGATATTTATGCGGTTGTAAAGGCAAATGCATATGGACATGGTGACGTGGAAGTAGCAAATGCCGCTTTGCAAGGGGGAGCAACGAGGCTAGCTGTAGCAGTGTTAGATGAAGCATTGCGATTACGGGAAGCTGGTATAACTGCTCCTGTTTTGGTGATGGGTTACATTCGGCCGGAGGATGCGGCAGTTGCTGTGGATCATGATATTACGGTAACGTGCTATCAGCCAGCCTGGCTAGAAGCCGTACAAGGTTTAGAATTGCCAAACCCAATAAAGGTACATTTAAAATGGGATACAGGCATGGGACGTATCGGTGTTCGAAATGAAGAAGAGTTGGTGGACATTCTGCCATTAATGCAACATCCCAATGTGCATCTTGAAGCGATTTTCACACACTTTGCGACTGCAGATGAAATAGACCTTACTCATTTTGAAGCGCAATTAGAGCGCTTCGAAACGCTTCGTCGTGTTTTTCAACATCATTGGAAAGGGCATAAGGTATTATTTCATACCGGAAACAGCGCCGCGAGTATGAGATTCCCTGAAAAGATGTTTGATTTTGTCCGGTTTGGTATCAGCATGTACGGATTATATCCTTCCAAGGACGTAAAAAAGGAAAAGCCTATTGATTTACAACCTGCACTAGGCCTTCATAGTAAGTTAATACATGTGAAGAAAGTGGAGTCAGGAACACCAATTAGTTACGGAGCAACCTATATAACCGAAGAAGAAGAATGGATTGGAACAGTTCCGCTTGGTTATGCAGATGGTATTAATCGTCATTTGCAAGGTACAGATGTCCTCGTGAACGGGAAGCGCTGTGAGATTATCGGCCGCATTTGTATGGACCAATTCATGGTTCGGTTAGCTGGTCCGGCTCAATCAGGTGATCTGGTAACACTTATTGGTTCCCAAGGGGATGAAACCATTGAGATCGATGAGTGGGCCAATCATTTAGAAACGATCAACTATGAAGTGGCTTGCATGATCAGTCACCGTGTTCCAAGAATATATCCTTAAAAAATTGCTATACTAGTAAGATGTACATGATAATTCCTTGAATTGCCGGGAATAATGAAAAATATATTGTAGAAAAAAATGATAAATTATCAAAAACCCCTTTGCAATGCCGGTTTCATAATGGTATGATAATATTGGATTATCATAAAAAGGCTTGTCAATGTTGGTGGAGGTGTATGGTTTTGTCTGAAGACTTGCAAGAAGTTGCTGTGAGATTACCTAAAAACCTGCTGAATGAGGTGGACGGCTTGATGAAAAGCGAAGATAGCAATTTAAGTGATTTTATTTGCCAAGCAACCAGAACGTATTTGCGTGAAACAAAAAAACGTCATATTCAAGAATCCATGCAAAGAGGATATATGGAAATGGCGAAAATTAATTTGAATATTGCTTCGGAAGCTTTTCAGGCGGAAGAGGAGGCAGAAAACACCCTTGAGCGCTTAGTGAGCGGGGTGTAGGTCTTGATTGTGAAAAGAGGCGACGTATATTTCGCCGATCTTTCCCCTGTCGTGGGGTCCGAGCAAGGCGGAGTGCGTCCCGTATTAGTATTACAAAATGATATTGGTAACCGTTTTAGTCCAACTGTTATTGTAGCAGCAATCACAGCTCAAATTCAAAAGGCGAAATTACCGACACATGTCGAAATAGATGCAGAAAAATACGGTTTTGAGCGTAATTCAGTTATTTTATTAGAACAAATCCGTACAATCGACAAACAGAGATTAACTGATAAAATAACTCAATTAGACAGTAACATGATGGAACGTATTGATAGAGGATTAGAAATTAGTTTAGGGTTAACTGATTTCTAATCCTCTATCTTCCAAACACCCTTGCTTTTTTTCGTAAAAGGCAAGGGTGTTTTTAGGGAGAAAAAGAAAAAATGCATGATTCTGTCGGAATAGAATTATATTAATCGTAAAAATCATTTTTTTGTTGTAAAATGTTTATATCAATCATGATAGCGGAGGTAAAGATAATGCCAGAAACATTACGTAGAATAGTTATTGAAAACAGTGATGTTATTTCAAATAATTGGTTAGAGGAATTGACGGAAAAGCGTAAGTCGGATTACACGTCTAATATTTCGGATAGCTTGTATCATTCCACGAATCAAGAGTTCATTAATGTTATTTTTGCCAGTATCAATCGTCAATGGGATACAGGAGAAATGGATGAATTCGCAGAAAGACTCATTAACCTGGGTTGGCCGTTGAGTTATATAACAGACGGCTTACAAACGTTTAGAAGAGTAACGATCGAATTCATTTTACATCAATCAGATAAAGTAGATACGTATGAATTCTCTCGCATTTTGAAAATAGTAGAAGATTGGGTGGAACCCATTATCAATCAACTCGTCAATCAATATTCCGGCAGCTGGGAACATACCGTTTCTTTACAGAGAATGGCATTGCAAGAATTAAGCGCGCCACTGATTCCGGTGATGGAGAATGTTACTGTTATGCCGTTAATTGGTACCATTGATACAGAACGTGCCAAACTAATTATGGAGAATTTATTGGAAGGTGTCATGAAACACAATGCAGAAGTGGTACTGATCGATATTACTGGTGTACCTGTAGTAGATACTATGGTAGCACATCATATTATTCAGGCAGCTGAGGCTGTGCGTTTAATTGGTGCAACATGTATTCTTGTAGGTATACGTCCGGAAATTGCACAAACAATTGTGAACTTAGGTATTGACCTTAGCAAATTTCCAACGAAGAGTACATTGCGAAAAGGATTTAACACGGCTCTTAAGTTAACAAACCGAGAAATAGTAGAAGTGGAAAATACAAATGAAGATATAACAAAGATATTGGACTCATTAAAATAGGGGAGGTGTTGTTATGAGAATACCAATATTAAAATTACAAAATTATTTATTGGTATCCATTCAAATCGATTTAGATGATCAAACAGCAATAGACTTTCAGGAAGACCTGCTTAGCAAGATTCATAAGAGCGGTGCGACAGGTGTGGTGATCGATTTGACTTCTGTTGATATCATCGACTCTTTTATTGCGAAAGTATTAGGGGATGTAGTATCCATGTCAGATTTAATGGGAGCGAAAGTAGTACTGACTGGAATACAGCCAGCTGTTGCGATGACTTTAATTGATCTTGGAATACATTTGCAAAACGTACCGACAGCACTTGATTTAGAGCAGGGGTTAATTAAACTTCGCCAGGAACTGGAGGAGTGATGATGATAACAAAACCAAGTGTGCAAATAAATAAAGAATGGGATATTGTTGGAGCTAGGCAAATGGGAAGAGAATTAGCCAAAGAATTAGGGTTTGGAACGGTTGATCAAGCCAGAATTGCCACTGCTATCTCAGAACTCGCGAGGAATATCTATTTGTATGCCCAAAAAGGTCAAGTGACATATGAAGTAATTGAAGAAATGAACAAAAAAGGCATCAAAATTGTTGCCTCAGATAAAGGTCCAGGAATCAAAGATCTAAGTAAAGTAATGGAGGATGGTTTTTCCACTTCCGGAGGACTAGGGGCAGGATTGCCTGGCGTCAAACGGTTGATGGACTATTTTGATATTGTCTCTGAACCGGAAAAAGGAACAACTATAACTACGATCAAGTGGGTTCGTTAGTGCAGACTGTATAAAGTGGTACGATGTTTCATACTCCTATACCTTAGTGATTGTAGTTTCCAATTTGCACGATTAGTAGATAGGAGGTAAGGAGATGGCGCCTTATAAATTTGATATTGATAACTACATGAAATTATTGAAAAAATATATATCTTCCCAAGACGAAACGTCCTTATATCAAGCAGAATTATTTAGTAAATCATCGATGCAACATCAAATTTCACCAGAAGAAATTATCAATGTGCATATTCAAGCACTACAAGCGCTGTATCCGGATTTACCTGAAGAAATTGATTCTTCTATGAATTTCTTGTTGGAAATGATGATATCCTATGGGTTAGCCTATCAGGAATTTCAAACACTAAGGGAGAAACAAGGGGAATTGGAGTCTGAGATTGCAGTAGCTGCCAACATGCAACAAACGTTACTGACAACTACGAAACCAGTCGTTCCAGGATTAGACATAGGAGCTATTAGTGTTCCTGCCAATCAAATGAATGGTGATTATCATCATTTCGTTACGGATGAATCGAATAATATCGGGATTGCTATTGCCGATGTAATTGGTAAAGGTATTCCGGCTGCATTAGCCATGTCAATGATTAAGTACTCGCTGGACAGTTTTCCAGATACGATGCGCAACCCAAGTGTCATCTTAGAGAATCTGAACCGTGTTGTGGAACGTAACGTCGATACGAGTATGTTTATCACAATGTTCTATGGGTTATATGACACCAATACCGATACATTTCAATTTTCATCAGCAGGACATGAACCTGGCTTTTATTACTGCGCGGAGTCTGACCGTTTTTATGAAATCAGTACAAAGGGTCTGGTGCTAGGTGTATCTGACCAAGCCATTTACCAGCAATCAGAAATGAAAATGAATCCTGGCGATATGGTTATACTATTAACGGACGGAGTAACCGAATGCCGACTAGGAGATGACTTTATTGAAGCGGATGAAATGTTGGAAGTGATTCGTAAGTATATGCATTTGCCAGCCCAAGAAGCAGTTGATGCTGTATACCGACACTTCGAACGTTTGCAGGATTTTCAGCTGAGAGATGATTTTACATTGATTTTCCTAAAAAAATAAGTTTAGTTCTTCATCAGAAGGGGTATCAAACTAACTAGACACACAACAAACCAATATTGATTTTGTAATATAATTGTAATTCGGAGCGAAGTTCAGCAGGACGACAGGAGGTAACTGATTTGAACTTAAATATAGATCTAGTAGATAAGAATGAAGCGCAGGAAGTGGTTTTGTCAGGTGAGATTGATGCCTACACAGCGCCTAAATTAAAAGAAGCATTATTACCGTTAACGAAGCACGAAGGTAATAAAATCATCGTTGATTTAGAAAATGTAAACTATATGGACAGTACTGGACTAGGCGTGTTTATCAGTGCGCTGAAATCAACAAAAGAACATAACAGTGAAATGAGACTTGTAGCGTTGCAGGAGCGAGTTCGTAGACTATTTGATATTACGGGGTTAGATGGAATTATCAACATCGACTCAACGGTGCGAGGTGGAAATTAAATGGAACCTTTTGACTTCATTGAAATGAAAGTCCCGGCAAAAGCAGAATATGTAGGGGTTATCAGATTAAGTACTTCTGGAATAGCCAATCGCATGGGGTTTTCATACGAAGAGATTGAAGATTTGAAAGTAGCAGTGTCTGAGGCAATGTCAAACGCAACGGAACATGCCTATGAGAATAAAGATGGTGGAGAAGTAACTATCGGATTCGGCCTGTATCAGGACCGTTTAGAAGTAATGGTAGCCGACAGGGGCGGCAGTTTTGATTTGAAAAAGGTAAAGAAAGAATTAGGACCATTTGTGAACAATGAATCAATTGAAGATTTGCGAGAAGGGGGCTTTGGCCTATTCTTAATCGAAGCACTGATGGACAAAGTTGAAATCAAGAACGATTATGGTGTGATCGTGCTTATGACTAAATACCTCCATGAAAATGAGGTGGATATTAATGACGACCAAATCACGACCTCACAATAATCAAGAGGATGAAGTGTACGAGTGGATTCGCACCTTCCAAAAAGATCCAGATAATCAATTGATTCAAGAGAAAATTGTTCTAACTTATCAAAAGCTCGTGAAATCATTAGCAAGAAAGTACGCGAAGAATGAAATGATTTATGAGGATCTTGAACAAGTAGGAATGCTCGGATTATTAGCTGCGATCAGAAGATATGATCCGGATGTTGGAAAGTCATTTGAATCTTTCGCCATTCCAACAATCATCGGTGAAATTAAGCGATTCATCCGTGATAAGACATGGAGTGTCCATGTACCGAGAAGAATCAAAGAACTTGGCCCAAAAATCAAAAAGGCGACAGAAGTGCTAACCACCGATAACCAAAAGTCACCATCTATTAAAGAGATTGCTGAATATCTCGAGGTTTCAGAAGAAGAAGTACTGGAAACGATGGAAATGAGCCAGAGCTATAATGCTTTATCAGTGGACCGGAAAATTGAAGCAGATGCTGATGGCAGTGAAGTGTCGATCCTTGACTTAATTGGTAATCAGGACCAAGGGTTTGAAGATGTAGACCGTCAATTATTATTAGAAAAAATCATGCCGATTTTAAATGAACGGGAGCAAATCATTCTTAAATATACGTATTTTGAAAACAAGAGTCAGAAAGAAACGGGTGAAGTTCTAGGTATTTCGCAAATGCACGTATCCAGAATTCAGCGTCATGCCCTGAAAAAACTAAGAGAAGCATTGCTGGCAGAGAATATGGAGGCTATGCGTTAATGCAAAAAGAAGGTCGCGTAGAAGTATCGGTATATCAAAAAGCGAAAAAAGGTAACTACTATTGCGGTGACAGTTATTTTTATCATGAAGCCGATAATAAATTTATTTGTGCATTAGCGGATGGGCTCGGTAGCGGAGAATTTGCCAAGGAATCTTCTCAAATAGTAATGGATGTTATAAAGGAAAACACAACTGACTCGGTAGCGTCTATTATGAAGAAAAGTAATAAGAAATTAGTCGGTAAACGCGGGGTTGTTCTAGGGATTTTGCAGATCGACCTGCAGGATAAACAATATGCCTATTCATCCATTGGTAATATAGGTTTACTAACGGTTACATCTGACTCAACCAAGAAACGTAATATTCCCCAAGCCGGTTATTTGAGTGGCTTTGACCGTCCATTCAAAATAATGACGGACGATATCGAAGAGAACATGATTTTCATCATGTTCTCAGACGGAGTAACATCGAAGGAAATATCCAACAGCTATTTCCATAACCGAGAAGTAGAACAAATAACGGATACTTTTTCCTACCAGTATAAGCACAACGTGGAAGACGATGATACAACTCTAATAGCAATGAAGTATAAGGAGGGACCTCAATGACAAGAGGTTCCTTTTCTTATATACAATAGGAAAATAGCCGGGCTCAATGCCGGATATTTCTAATCATTCAATAAAGTATGGAAGTGCAGTCATGGCAGCAACATGTTGAATTGAAGTAGAGAGAGTTCCTATAACATGGATTATGTCAACTAGCGGCTTAGTGGTGATTTTGAAATATTGTGTGTGGTATGATACCGCTCCGGCCAACCACTTCAGCGCCTGCCTGTCCCGCGGGAGTCTACGTGGTTGGCCTCCACTGATTTATTGCTCTACAATTTATGCAATAGCTAGGATATGAAGCGCTATCTGCAAGATTCACACCTTAATTGATGAATTATATTGCCTAGCACCACTGCTTCTAGCTGTTCCAATCGTTGTGGTACTTTCCATTAGCGTAGGAAATAGACGGAGACTCCCGTGGAATCAGCGCGAGCTGAAGATCCACTTAGGAAAGAAAAGAATTTTCTTTCCTAAGTTAGCTGAAGCCGTGCCCACAGGACGCGGAGCCTATTTCCGGAGCTTTGCTAAGCAGATAAAAAGTATCAAAATGACCATTTTGCAGTACAGCCTTACAATTGTGTAGAAGGACCGGGCGGCTTAGTTCGGTTTTTAAATTTTATAACAATGGAAAGAACGAGACTGTAGAAGCGTCAATTGGCTGGCTATTTCGAGTTTGTGGATCACATAGCCTTTTCTTCTTTTTCTTTTTTTTGTTAAAATATAGATGGCAAATAGTGAAGGAGGAAACGCATTGGCAATTAACGAAGAATACGAGCAGCTATTACAAGCTGTGACCGAACGGACAAAGATTAATCAAAAATCAGTAAAAAGTGTTATTCACTTATTAGAAGAAGGAAATACAGTACCATTTATCGCACGTTACCGAAAAGAACAAACAGGATCACTTGATGAAGTGCAAATCAAAGATATTCAGGATGCCTGGCAATACGTCAATACATTAAATGACCGCAAAGCAGAAGTAATAAGACTGATTGAAGAACAAGGTAAGCTGACAGATCAGCTACGGATTGATATTGAAAAAGCGAATCAACTGCAGAAAGTAGAAGATCTCTATAGACCATATAAACAAAAGCGTAGAACAAGAGCTACGGTTGCCAAGGAAAAAGGATTAGAACCGTTAGCGCAAGAAGTATATCAAACACAAAATCTTGAGCTCGAAGTGAAAGCACAAGAATTTTTATCAGAAGAGCATGAATTACATAGTGTTGAAGATGTTCTAGCTGGTGTACAAGATATCATAGCTGAATGGCTTGCTGATGAACCGGCATACAGAGAGTATATTCGTAAGCAAACCTTCCAGAAAGGCTTAATCAGTGCGACTGTTAAGAAGGCAGAATTAGATGAGAAGAAGATTTATGAAATGTATTATGAGTATAGTGAAGCAGTCAGCAAGATTGTCTCGCACCGGATTCTAGCCTTAAATCGTGGAGAAAAAGAAGGAGTGCTTAAGGTTTCGATTGATCCTCCTACCGAACAACTGTTGACCTATTTACAGAAACAAGTCACTCTGTCTGGTGTTTCTGAGAAGATAAGAGAATTTATGACACAGGTGATCGAGGATAGCTATAAACGTTTAACGCAGCCATCAGTAGAACGGGAAATTCGTTCCGCTTTATCAGAAAAGGCCGAAGAACAGGCTATCGATATCTTCTCCAAAAACTTGAAAAGTCTGTTGCTGCAGCCTCCATTAAAAGGTAAGTATGTACTTGGTGTTGATCCAGCGTTTCGTACAGGCTGTAAATTGGCAGTGATTGATGACACTGGTAAAGTAAAAGCTGTTGATGTCATTTATCCGACAGCTCCGAAACATGATACTAAAGGTGCAGAAGCAAAAGTAATGAAGTTTATCAATGAATATCCGATCGAGCTTATAGCAATTGGTAATGGTACTGCGTCTCGTGAAACGGAGCAATTTATCGCTAACGTGATCGAAAACAATCAACTGGATGTAGCCTATATTATCGTTAATGAAGCAGGCGCAAGTGTATATTCAGCTTCTAAATTGGCGCGTGAGGAGTTTCCAGATTTACAGGTTGAAGAACGGAGTGCGGTTTCGATCGCCAGACGAATTCAGGATCCATTGGCAGAGCTGGTAAAAATAGAACCAAAAGCAATCGGAGTGGGCCAATATCAGCATGATGTCAGTCAAAAGAAACTGACGGAGTCACTGACATTTGTCGTGGAAACAGCGGTAAACCAAGTTGGTGTCAATGTAAATACGGCATCTTCTTCCTTATTACAATATGTATCTGGTTTGAACAAGACAGTCGCCAATAACGTGATTAAATATCGCGACGAGAATGGTAAATTTACTAATCGAAAGCAATTAAAGGATATCCCAAGACTTGGGAACAAAACGTATGAGCAAAGTATTGGTTTTTTGAGAGTAATGGAAGGTGGCGAGCCTCTAGACCGGACTCCTATACACCCTGAATCTTATCAAGCTGCTAAACAAATTTTGAAAGAGATCAACAGTTCAGTAGAGGACTTAGGAAGCGAGAAGTTAAAAGAATTAATTAATCAATTAGACAAAAAAACGTTAGCGAACCAATTAGATATTGGTTTACCAACATTAGAAGACATTTTGAAAGCTCTGATAAGTCCGAACCGAGATCCGCGTGATGACTTACCACAACCGTTGTTAAAGAAGAACGTATTATCAATGGAAGATCTTCAAAGCGGTATGGAATTGCAAGGTACTGTTAGAAATGTCGTTGACTTCGGTGTTTTTGTCGATATTGGAGTGAAGCAGGATGGTTTGGTTCATATCTCCAAAATGTCTAATCAATTCGTCAAGCACCCGATGGATCTTGTTTCTGTAGGTGATGTGATTACAGTATGGGTGGATCAGGTAGATCAGAACAAGCAACGAATAGCATTAAGTATGGTGAATGATTAAAGAATGGGGTAAAAGGTGCCGGCGGTGCCTTTTACTTTATTTGCTCTTTATCGCAATAAAAATACCAGCACTGATTCAATAATCGAATTTGATACTTATTTTTTTGAAGGAAAGCACCTGCTAACTGTTTCTGTAACCAAGTAGGCATTTCGATTCCTCCCTTATTTAGTTTGTTGTACTATAATATGATGATAGAAAGGCAGGTGTGAAACATAATGTCAGTAATGTCACAAATAGTATTAGAAAAATTAACACAAGAAATCTCAGAGAAAGAGTTCCGCAAACCGTTTGTAGATGACGTATGTTTTAATAACAGATTAAGGACAACAGGTGGGAGGTACTTACCTGGGAAGAGGTTAATTGAACTGAACCCAAAATATTTTGATGAACTAGGTTTTGATGAGTTTGTAGGAATAATCAAGCATGAGCTATGCCACTATCATCTTCATATAGAAGGAAAAGGGTATCAGCATCGTGATCGTGAATTTAGAGAACTGCTTAAACAGACGAATTCACCGCGATTTTGTAATCCGTTACCGTCGAAACAAAATGACTTTAAATACCAATATCAATGTTCTGACTGTGAACAAGTCTATAATAGAAGAAAAAGAATGAAC
Organism: Gracilibacillus salinarum; assembly: GCF_022919575.1. Classification (NCBI taxonomy): domain Bacteria; kingdom Bacillati; phylum Bacillota; class Bacilli; order Caryophanales; family Bacillaceae; genus Gracilibacillus; species Gracilibacillus salinarum. Next base: position 3,547,638 of record NZ_CP095071.1, read on the forward strand.
GTAAACAGGTATCGTTGCGGTAAATGCCGCGGTCGTTTAACCTTATTGAGAAAAACTTAAAAGAATTTAATAATATCTATTGACTTATAGTTTTAGGATATGATAAATTATATTGGTGTCACTTTGAAGGGAACTTGTCCAACTGTAAAAAAACATTTTAAAATGATTTCCAAAAAACGGTTGACAACAAACTTCAAATATTATATTATATTTAACGTCGTCAACATGACTTATTCATTATTCCACAGTAGCTCAGTGGTAGAGCAATCGGCTGTTAACCGATCGGTCGTAGGTTCGAATCCTACCTGTGGAGCCATGGAGAAGTACTCAAGTGGCTGAAGAGGCGCCCCTGCTAAGGGTGTAGGTCGCGTAAGCGGCGCGAGGGTTCAAATCCCTCCTTCTCCGCCATTATTATTTCTTAATGGCCCGTTGGTCAAGTGGTTAAGACACCGCCCTTTCACGGCGGTAACACGGGTTCGAATCCCGTACGGGTCATCTTTTTTAACAATCAAATAGGTCCGGTAGTTCAGTTGGTTAGAATGCCTGCCTGTCACGCAGGAGGTCGCGGGTTCGAGTCCCGTCCGGACCGCCATTGTTGGGCTATAGCCAAGCGGTAAGGCAACGGTTTTTGGTACCGTCATGCGCTGGTTCGAATCCAGCTAGCCCAGCCATTTTTTTGACTAAAAAATAGCTTACTGTCATTCGTCATTATGACGAATATACTATTCTTATAGTTTGATCGTTTCTTCACAAAGTATGACGTGATGTTGATCATAAACAAAGATAGTCTTTCTATACATTACTCTTGATTGAAAAGCAGTTTTGCAAAATAGAAAACAAGCTACCGTCGTGATTGATATACAACAAGAGCCATTAGCTCAGCTGGCAGAGCATCTGACTTTTAATCAGAGGGTCGGAGGTTCGAATCCTCCATGGCTCACCATCTATATACTATATAATGGGCAACTGGGTATCGAGCGGTCGTGGCGGAATGGCAGACGCGCTAGGTTGAGGGCCTAGTGGGTGAATAACCCGTGGAGGTTCAAGTCCTCTCGACCGCACTTAAAAAAAGTTAAAAAACTATTGACGTTGCTAAGCGTTCTGTGATATATTAGTAATTGTCGCTTTGATAAGCGCCCGTAGCTCAATTGGATAGAGCGTTTGACTACGGATCAAGAGGTTAGGGGTTCGACTCCTCTCGGGCGCGCCATAACCGGGAAGTAGCTCAGCTTGGTAGAGCACTTGGTTTGGGACCAAGGGGTCGCAGGTTCAAATCCTGTCTTCCCGACCAGTCGATCAGTAAGATTAGTAATTTCATAACATGCGGGTGTAGTTTAGTGGTAAAACCTCAGCCTTCCAAGCTGATGTCGAGGGTTCGATTCCCTTCACCCGCTCCAATGTAAATGGGCCTGTAGCTCAGCTGGTTAGAGCGCACGCCTGATAAGCGTGAGGTCGGTGGTTCGAGTCCACTCAGGCCCACCATTTACCGAACATTTTGATCTTTGAAAACTGAACAAAACAACCAGTATGAATTAATAAACAAGCTAGCTTATAGAAGCGAGCGCAAGTCAACTTTATTGAGAGTTTGATCTTGGCTCAGGACGAACGCTGGCGGCGTGCCTAATACATGCAAGTCGAGCGCGGGAAGCTAACTGAATCCTTCGGGAGGACGTTAGTGGAACGAGCGGCGGACGGGTGAGTAACACGTGGGCAACCTGCCTGTAAGACTGGGATAACCCCGGGAAACCGGGGCTAATACCGGATAACACATTGCTTCGCATGAAGGAATGTTGAAAGATGGCCTTTGGCTATCACTTACAGATGGGCCCGCGGCGCATTAGCTAGTTGGTGAGGTAACGGCTCACCAAGGCAACGATGCGTAGCCGACCTGAGAGGGTGATCGGCCACACTGGGACTGAGACACGGCCCAGACTCCTACGGGAGGCAGCAGTAGGGAATCTTCCGCAATGGACGAAAGTCTGACGGAGCAACGCCGCGTGAACGAAGAAGGTTTTCGGATCGTAAAGTTCTGTTGTTAGGGAAGAACAAGTGCCGTTCAAATAGGGCGGCACCTTGACGGTACCTATCGAGGAAGCCCCGGCTAACTACGTGCCAGCAGCCGCGGTAATACGTAGGGGGCAAGCGTTGTCCGGAATTATTGGGCGTAAAGCGCGCGTAGGCGGTTTCTTAAGTCTGATGTGAAATCTTGCGGCTCAACCGCAAGCGGTCATTGGAAACTGGGGAACTTGAGTGCAGAAGAGGAGAGTGGAATTCCACGTGTAGCGGTGAAATGCGTAGATATGTGGAGGAACACCAGTGGCGAAGGCGACTCTCTGGTCTGTAACTGACGCTGAGGTGCGAAAGCGTGGGGAGCGAACAGGATTAGATACCCTGGTAGTCCACGCCGTAAACGATGAGTGCTAGGTGTTAGGGGGTTTCCGCCCCTTAGTGCTGCAGTTAACGCATTAAGCACTCCGCCTGGGGAGTACGGCCGCAAGGCTGAAACTCAAAAGAATTGACGGGGGCCCGCACAAGCGGTGGAGCATGTGGTTTAATTCGAAGCAACGCGAAGAACCTTACCAGGTCTTGACATCTTCGGATGTCCCTAGAGATAGGGAGTTCCCTTCGGGGACCGAATGACAGGTGGTGCATGGTTGTCGTCAGCTCGTGTCGTGAGATGTTGGGTTAAGTCCCGCAACGAGCGCAACCCTTGATCTTAGTTGCCAGCATTAAGTTGGGCACTCTAAGGTGACTGCCGGTGACAAACCGGAGGAAGGTGGGGATGACGTCAAATCATCATGCCCCTTATGACCTGGGCTACACACGTGCTACAATGGATGGTACAGAGGGCAGCGAAACCGCGAGGTCAAGCAAATCCCATAAAACCATTCTCAGTTCGGATTGCAGGCTGCAACTCGCCTGCATGAAGCCGGAATCGCTAGTAATCGTGGATCAGCATGCCACGGTGAATACGTTCCCGGGCCTTGTACACACCGCCCGTCACACCACGAGAGTTGGCAACACCCGAAGTCGGTGGGGTAACCTTTGGAGCCAGCCGCCGAAGGTGGGGCCAATGATTGGGGTGAAGTCGTAACAAGGTAGCCGTATCGGAAGGTGCGGCTGGATCACCTCCTTTCTAAGGATTATAGGAACACCTTTTACAAGGTGACAAAATCATACTTGGTTGTTTGGTTCAGTTTTGAGAGATCAATTCTCTCTTGAACTTGTACCTTGAAAACTAGATAAGAATAATCAGGACGTGGAAGCAACTGTTCGTCAGCTGTGGAAACGAAACTGATGACAAGACATCAAACAATAACCAACGACTTTTTCATTGAAGTAAAGTAAGTATAGTTAAGTGAAGAAGGGCGCACGGTGGATGCCTTGGCACTAGGAGCCGATGAAGGACGGGACAAACACCGATATGTCTCGGGGAGCCGTACGTAGGCGTTGATCCGAGAATTTCCGAATGGGGAAACCCTCTGCTCGTCATGGAGTAGAACATTTATCTGAATCCATAGGATAAATGAGGCAGACCCGGGGAACTGAAACATCTCAGTACCCGGAGGAAGAGAAAGCAAACGCGATTTCCCGAGTAGCGGCGAGCGAAACGGAATTAGCCCAAACCAAAAAGCTTGCTTTTTGGGGTTGTAGGACACTCCTTTGGAGTTACAAAGAAATACATTAGACGAAGTGGTCTGGAAAGGCCCATCACAGAAGGTAACAATCCTGTAGTCGAAAATGTATTTCCTCCGGAGTGGATCCTGAGTACGGCGGAACACGTGAAATTCCGTCGGAATCCGGGAGGACCATCTCCCAAGGCTAAATACTCCCTAGTGACCGATAGTGAACCAGTACCGTGAGGGAAAGGTGAAAAGCACCCCGGGAGGGGAGTGAAATAGTACCTGAAACCGTGTGCCTACAAGTAGTCGGAGCCCTTTTATGGGTGACGGCGTACCTTTTGTAGAATGGACCGGCGAGTTACGATCCCCTGCAAGGTTAAGTGGAAGACACGGAGCCGGAGCGAAAGCGAGTCTGAATAGGGCGTTTTAGTAGGTGGTCGTAGACCCGAAACCGTGTGATCTACCCATGTCCAGGGTGAAGGTCAGGTAACACTGACTGGAGGCCCGAACCCACGCACGTTGAAAAGTGCGGGGATGAGGTGTGGGTAGGGGTGAAATGCCAATCGAACACGGAGATAGCTGGTTCTCTCCGAAATAGCTTTAGGGCTAGCCTCAAGGCATGTATGTTGGAGGTAGAGCACTGATTGGACTAGGGGCCCTTACCGGGTTACCGAATTCAGTCAAACTCCGAATGCCAATCATATTACCTTGGGAGTCAGACTATGGGTGATAAGGTTCATAGTCGAAAGGGAAACAGCCCAGACCGTCAGCTAAGGTCCCAAAGTATACGTTAAGTGGAAAAGGATGTGGCGTTGCACAGACAACCAGGATGTTGGCTTAGAAGCAGCCATCATTTAAAGAGTGCGTAATAGCTCACTGGTCGAGTGACGCTGCGCCGAAAATATACCGGGGCTAAACGTATCACCGAAGCTACGGATTGATCTACGATCAATGGTAGGAGAGCGTTCTAAGTGCAGTGAAGTCAGACCGTGAGGACTGGTGGAGCGCTTAGAAGTGAGAATGCCGGTATGAGTAGCGAAAAAGAAGTGAGAATCTTCTTCACCGAATGCCTAAGGTTTCCTGAGGAAGGCTCGTCCGCTCAGGGTTAGTCGGGGCCTAAGCCGAGGCCGAAAGGCGTAGGCGATGGACAACAGGTTGATATTCCTGTACCACCCAATTCCGTTTTGAGTGATGGGGGGACGCAGAAGGATAAGGAATGCGCACCATTGGATGTGTGCGTTGAAGCAGTAAGTGAGTCAGATAGGCAAATCCGTCTGGCAATCACAAGCTGTGATCAGGAGGGAAATATAGTACCGAAGTTCCGGATTTCACGCTGCCAAGAAAAGCCTCTAGCAAGGAAAAGGGTGCCCGTACCGCAAACCGACACAGGTAGGCGAGGAGAGAATCCTAAGGTGATCGGGAGAACTCTCGTTAAGGAACTCGGCAAAATGACCCCGTAACTTCGGGAGAAGGGGTGCTTCTTTTGCGAGAAGCCGCAGTGAAAAGGCCCAAGCGACTGTTTAGCAAAAACACAGGTCTCTGCGAAGCCGTAAGGCGAAGTATAGGGGCTGACACCTGCCCGGTGCTGGAAGGTTAAGGGGATGCGTTAGCATTAGCGAAGCGTTGAACCGAAGCCCCAGTAAACGGCGGCCGTAACTATAACGGTCCTAAGGTAGCGAAATTCCTTGTCGGGTAAGTTCCGACCCGCACGAAAGGTGCAACGACTTGGGCACTGTCTCAACGAGAGACCCGGTGAAATTATACTGTGCGTGAAGATGCGCATTACCCGCGACAGGACGGAAAGACCCCGTGGAGCTTTACTGTAGCCTGATATTGAATGTTGGTACAGCTTGTACAGGATAGGTGGGAGCCTGAGAAACGTGAGCGCTAGCTTACGTGGAGGCGCCGGTTGGATACCACCCTGGCTGTATTGACCTTCTAACCCAGAACCGTGATCCGGTTCGGAGACAGTGTCAGGTGGGCAGTTTGACTGGGGCGGTCGCCTCCTAAAATGTAACGGAGGCGCCCAAAGGTTCCCTCAGAATGGTTGGAAATCATTCGCAGAGTGCAAAGGCAGAAGGGAGCTTGACTGCGAGACCTACAAGTCGAGCAGGGACGAAAGTCGGGCTTAGTGATCCGGCGGTACCGAATGGAAGGGCCGTCGCTCAACGGATAAAAGCTACCCCGGGGATAACAGGCTTATCTCCCCCAAGAGTCCACATCGACGGGGAGGTTTGGCACCTCGATGTCGGCTCATCGCATCCTGGGGCTGTAGTCGGTCCCAAGGGTTGGGCTGTTCGCCCATTAAAGCGGTACGCGAGCTGGGTTCAGAACGTCGTGAGACAGTTCGGTCCCTATCCGTCGTGGGCGTTGGAAGTTTGAGAGGAGCTGTCCTTAGTACGAGAGGACCGGGATGGACACACCGCTGGTGCACCAGTTGTTCTGCCAAGAGCATCGCTGGGTAGCTACGTGTGGAAGGGATAAGTGCTGAAAGCATCTAAGCATGAAGCCCCCTCAAGATGAGACTTCCCATCACATAAGTGAGTAAGATCCCTCAGAGACGATGAGGTTGATAGGTTCGAGGTGGAAGCATGGTGACATGTGAAGCTGACGAATACTAATAGATCGAGGACTTATCTATATAACATGTTTCAACGGTGTTGTTGATGTCAAAAATTCTTATCTAGTTTTTAGGGTGCAACCCTAAAACACAATAGTCTGGTAGCGATAGCGAAGAGGTCACACCTGTTCCCATGCCGAACACAGCAGTTAAGCTCTTCAGCGCCCATGGTAGTTGGGGCTCGCGCCCCTGCAAGAGTAGGACGTTGCCAGGCTGTTATATACTCTATAACACCTATAGAGTAGCAACTTAATATTTTTATTACCGCGGGGTGGAGCAACGAGCAACACATCCACCGAATAAACTGCGAGTAACCTCGAAGCATCACACATCTAAGAATAAGCTAGAAGATGCAGAGGTCATTATAGGTGAAATCATATTTATCTATAGAACAACAATTTAATATTATTTTTTATTATCGCGGGGTGGAGCAGTCTGGTAGCTCGTCGGGCTCATAACCCGAAGGTCGCAAGTTCAAATCTTGCCCCCGCAACCAAATTTTCTTATTACGTTGAAATATGATATACATAAGAAAATGATTGTAGTGCCCAATGGGTACATTTAAAATGGTCCGGTAGTTCAGTTGGTTAGAATGCCTGCCTGTCACGCAGGAGGTCGCGGGTTCGAGTCCCGTCCGGACCGCCAGTTTATGACTAACAAACCTTAAGTATGGTAGCTTAGGGTTTTTTTGTTTGTCTAAAATATTCTTTTTTAAAATTATCATTACATATAAAGCAAGACTTATCAGGATGTTAGCGTCTGTTTACTCTCACTTATCTTCTTTGTGATATACTTGAAGCTTGAAGTGGGAGTCTTACAGATGGTTAGAACGTGATAATAGAGGTTCATCCTGTCACCAACGATAAAGATTTGGTATGATAATTTTAGGTTGCTTTTTGGAGGTGCGGGCATGGAAGAGTTTGACTTTATTCAATCGATCAAGCCAGCGTATTATCGTCAATCATCTGTTATTAAGGGCATCGGTGATGACGCTGCTATATTGAGACATACCAATAGCGATATTATAATGACAATGGACACAATGGTTGAAAACATTCATTTTAACGAGAAGACAGCTGCACCGTTTTATATCGGCTACCGTGCACTGGCAGCAAATATAAGTGACATTGCGGCAATGGGAGGAAAACCAGTCTCCTATTTAGTGTCTGTGACAGTGCCTGACCGGTGGGCACCACAAGAACTGCAAGAAGTTTATAAAGGTATGAAAGAATTAGCACATGCTTATCAAATGGATTTAATCGGTGGTGATACTGTTTCTGGTGATCAACTAAGTTTATCGATCACCGTATTAGGAATAGTGGACAATGGTAAAGCTAGATATCGTAATACTGCGAAAGAACATGATATAATCTTTGTAACTGGTACGCTTGGTGATTCCGCATACGGCTTACATCTTTTACTCAACGAACAAGCACAAGAAGGCTCGCAATATTTTATTAATCGGCACCAGATGCCAACCCCAAGAGTCTCATTTATCAATCAATCTGTTCCAATAGAACGGATGGCGTTAAATGACGTAAGTGATGGTATTGCAAATGAAGCCAATGAAATCGCAGCGTCTTCACATAAAGGGCTGCTGTTGGACTATGATCGAATCCCATATCACGAGTTACTTGCAAAGTATTCACCAGATAATCTGTATCAATGGATATTGAGTGGTGGAGAGGATTTTGAATTATTAGGCACAGTTCCACTTGAAGATTGGGATAGACTGATGGATTATGCGAATGCTACTGGCACTATGCTTACTGCAATCGGTACGGTAGTAGATGATGAAAAATATAACGGCAAAGCCTGGTTACGATATCAAGGTGATTTAAAAATCTTAGATAAATCAGGTTATACACATCTGAAAAGGTGATAACATGGAAGAATATATATTTGAAACAGCAACTGAAGAAGAAACGAAACGATTGGCCAGTAAATTAGCTACTTTACTGAGACCTAATGATGTCATTACGCTTGAAGGTGATTTAGGCGCTGGAAAGACAACTTTTACTAAGGGACTTGGTGCGGGCCTGGGGGTTACCAGAACAATTAATAGCCCTACATTTACAATTGTAAAAGAATATCAAGGTGAAATCCCACTGTACCATATGGATGTTTACCGTCTGGAGAATAGTGAAGAAGATATCGGATTTGATGAATATTTTAATGGAGATGGAATTACGGTTGTCGAATGGGCACATTTTATCGAAGAATTTCTACCTGATGAGCGATTGGCGATTCAGATGAAAAGGATAGATGAAACGAAACGGAAGATTATTTTTCAGCCCGTTGGTCATTACTTTCATTCCGTATGTAAGGAGTTATATTAATGAATGTGTTGGCGATAGATACTTCCAATCAGATATTGGGAGTAGCGGTGAGTTCAAATGGAGCGATAAAGGCGGAATATACAGCTAATGTAAAACGTAATCATTCGATCGGTTTAATGCCGGCTATAGACTATGTGATGAATCAAGCTGGGTTAAGCCCTGATCAATTAGATCGGATTGCCGTCGCGAAAGGACCAGGCTCTTATACCGGGGTCAGAATAGGATTGGCAACGGCCAAAACAATGGCATGGACATTGCAGATTCCAATAGTGGCGATTTCGAGTTTAGCGTTACTCGCGCATAATGCAAGATATGCAAAAATGATGGTTTCTCCTTTTTTTGATGCACGAAGGGGTCTGGTGTATACCGGGTTATACGAGTATCAACAGGGTCATTTACAAGAATTGACGGAGGACCAGAATATCTTAATGGAGCAGTGGCTAGAAGATTTAAAACAACGTGCACAACCAGTACTTTTTCTAAGTCAGGATTTAGATAAACATCAGGAGTTGATACAAGAAAAACTCGGGGACTATGCGCACTTCCCTTATGCAGTGGATAATCTTCCGCGTCCAGGCGTCCTTGCTTTATTGGCTGCAGATTATCAGGAGAGCCATGTCCATGAGTTAACGCCGAACTATATTAGGCTTGTAGAAGCTGAGGCAAATTGGTTAAAGGAACAAGAGAAAAATGTCTAGTGTAGAATTTCGCAAAATGGAACCAGAAGACTTACATGCGGTTAAAGAAATAGATAAGCGTTCCTTTTCGGTACCTTGGCCAGATGATATCTATGATCAGGAATTATTCAAAAACACTTATGCACATTATTTTGTAGCTGTTGTGGATAAGAAGGTAGTCGGTTTTTGCGGCGTGTGGATGGTAATTGATGAAGCACAAATTACGAATATTGCGATTGATCCGGATTACCGGGGAAAAGGATACGGCAAAGGATTATTTCAGTATGTGATCAATTACGCAGTTGCCAGTGGGATTATACAATTATCATTAGAAGTACGTGTTTCTAATCTGGCTGCACAGAAAATGTACAAGAAATTCGGTTTACAACCTGGTGGTATACGTAAAAACTATTATACTGACAACCAGGAAGATGCTTTAGTATTGTGGGTGAGTTTATGAGTGAATATATTTTAGGAGTGGAGACGAGCTGTGATGAGACAGCGGCGGCTATCATTAAGGACGGTACCGAAATTGTATCGAATGTAGTAGCTTCCCAAATTGAAAGCCATCAGCGATTTGGTGGGGTGGTACCTGAAATAGCTTCCAGACATCATGTTGAACAGATCACACTCGTATTAGAGGAGGCTTTTGTGAAGGCTGATTTAACAATAGATGATATCGATGCGATTGCAGTGACAGAAGGTCCCGGTCTTGTTGGTGCACTGCTTGTTGGTGTGAATGCGGCAAAAGGTTTAGCCTATGCTCACCAAAAACCGTTAATAGGCGTCCATCATATTGCTGGTCATATTTATGCAAACCGTTTAGAAAAAGAATTTGCATTCCCATTATTAGCGTTAGTTGTTTCCGGTGGTCACACGGAGCTAATCTTAATGAGAGGTCATGGAGAATTTGAGATTATTGGTGAAACGCGAGATGATGCGGCGGGAGAAGCATATGATAAAGTAGCCCGGACGCTCGAATTGCCGTATCCAGGCGGACCAAAAATTGATACCTTGGCACATCAAGGTGAAGAGACGATTGACTTTCCTCGTGCCTGGCTGGAAGACGATTCATTTGACTTTAGTTTTAGTGGACTAAAATCCGCAGTTATTAACACGCTTCATAATGCGAAGCAAAAGGATTTGAGCTTAAAGCAGGAGGATGTAGCAGCAAGTTTCCAGGCTAGTGTGGTGGATGTGTTAACAGAAAAAACGTATAAAGCAGCGAAACAATTTGATGTAAAGCAAGTTATTGTGGCTGGTGGAGTTGCAGCTAACAAAGGTTTACGCTACGCAATGGAGCAAAAATTCCAAACAGAAAAGACAATGGAATTGCTGTTCCCGCCATTATCCTTATGTACGGATAACGCAGCGATGATAGCAGCGGCAGGTTCAATTGCCTACCAACAAGGTCATCGTGCCACATGGGATCTAAACGCCAACCCGGGTTTAAGTCTAGAAAGATACGCCAAACGATCAACGCCAGAAAGTTAAGACTTTCTGGCGTTTTTCTTGTTAGTACAGAAAGTATAAAAGTGTAGTAATAGCAGAAATCATATGGATTTAGCTATCATTTTGATGTAATATATGTTGCTGAAATACCTCTTCGTCCAACCACTTCTCGGGGCACGGCTGAAGCTAGGCTATTACTCGGATAACTTCTCTGCTTCCTTGCACCGAGGAAGCCTACTTCGAAGCATTACTAGTAAACACAGGTGTTGACGTTGTGGATCTTCAGCCGGGAGTATATGTGATAGGCCTACGCTGATGTATAGCCCCTTAATTCATGCAACAGCTAGGATATGAAGTGCTAACTGCGAGATTTATATCCAACGCATGAGAAGAAGAGTAATCTTCAAGCGAAAGAAGTAGCAATCGAACGTCCAACGCATGAAGAAGAGGAAACTTCAAGCGAAAGGAGTAGCAAAAGAACGCCCAACGCATGAAGAAGGGGAAACTTCAGGCGAAAGGAGTAGCAAGAGGACGCCCAACGCATGAAGAAGGGGAAACTTCAGGCGGAAGGAGTAGCAAGAGGACGCCCAACGCATGAAGAAGAGGAAACTTCAAGCGAAAGGAGTAGCAAAAGAACGTCCAACGCATGAAGAAGGGGAAACTTCAGGCGAAAGGAGTAGCAAGAGGACGCCCAACGCATGAAGAAGGGGAAACTTCAGGCAAAAGGAGTAGCAAGAGGATGCCCAACGCATGAAGAAGAGGAAACTTCAGGCGAAAGGAGTAGCAAGAGAAAGCCCAACGCATGAAGAAGAGTAATCTTCATACGAACCTGATAAACATTACCAAACATCATCTGTCTACACAATAAAAAGTCTAAAACTAATAAGCTTCAGGCTTTCCTTTTTATTTAGTAAGAAAATAAATAAATGCAATCACAGCAGTAATCAAATTGAACATGAAGTTGGACTCTTCTCTAATATGATTACTAACCAAGTATCCATATGGAGAAATTTAATGTGCAAGAATACAGCTCCGTGCCCACAGGACGTGGAGCCTATTTCCGAAACTTTGCTAAGCAGATAAAAAATATCAAAATGACCATCTTGCCATACAGCCTTAGTTATTATAGGATCAAATCTTTCATTTTTTTAGCTTTTCGACATTATCCACAAGCAAATGAGCAATAATGTGAATAAATTAAAGAACGTTGTCATATCAAGAATTAAAGCGCATGAAAAAATGTGGATAAATATCATTATAATTGTGGATAATGTGGACAATTATCTTAATAACTGAATTAGTAGGGGTGAATAAGTGGATAACTCTGTGTATAAAGTGGAAAGGATCATAAATAAAAAGGACAAATTACCCACAAGGCAATTTGTCCTTTTCGACTATTCGTGTAATGATTCCCATTCTTCCATTAAATTATCCACTTTTGCTTGTGCTGCTTTCTCTTGATTCGACAATTCCAGTGTTTTTTCATGGTCTTGAAATACTTCAGGATCGGATAATTGCTGATGAATTTCTTCCATTTCAAGTTCTAATGATTCAATCTCATTTTCTATCTCTGTGATGCGGCGATCCCTTTTTCGTTGTTCTTTTTTTAGTTGTTTTTCTTGTTCGAAATCAGATTTCGCTGTTGTCTTTTTTACTGTCTTTGCTTGTTCAGCTTCTATTAAAGCAGCAAGCTCCTGTTCTTCTTGCTTTTTTTCCACATAGTAGTCATAGTCTCCAATATAGAGTGTTGTCTTATCAGGCTGCATTTCTAATACATGGGTCGCGAGCTTGTTGATAAAGTAACGATCATGCGACACAAAAAGAATGGAACCAGGATAATCGATTAAAGCAGATTCTAACACTTCTTTACTATCCAAATCCAAATGGTTGGTCGGTTCATCCAGTAATAAGAAATTTGATTTCTCCATCATAAGCTTCGCAAGAGCCAGTCTTGCTTTTTCTCCACCACTTAAGGCAGATACGTTACGCAAGACATCATCGCCGGAGAATAAGAAGTTACCCAAAATTGTGCGGATATCCTTCTCATCCATAGAAGGATAGTCATCCCATAATTCTTGTAAAACGGTCTTCTTCGTATTTAATTGTGTTTGTTCCTGATCATAATAGCCAATTTGGACATTAGCACCGAGTTGGATTTCTCCTGATGCAGGATCTAATTGACCGATTATTGTTTTTAGCAATGTCGACTTCCCTACCCCATTTGGTCCAACAAGCGCGACACTGTCGCCACGTTCAATGTGCAACCGTAAATTGGAAAATGTATCAGAAGAAGCGGTGTGATAGCGAAAGGCTAAATCATTAATTTTCAACACGTCATTGCCACTTCTTCTGTCTACGGAAAAGCTGAATTTAGCGGAACTTTCGTCACCTGCGGGCTTGTCCATGACTTCCATTTTCTCTAATTGTTTTCTTCTGCTCTGAGCTCGCTTGGTAGTCGAGGCACGTACAATATTTTTTTGAATGAAGTCTTCCATTCTCTTGATTTCTGTCTGTTGTTTTTCATATTGTTTCAGATCACGTTCATAGTTGGCAGCTTTTTGTTCTAGATATTTACTGTAGTTGCCATGAAATTTACTGGAATGATGACGAGAAATTTCATAGACAATATTCACGGTTTTATCTAAAAAGTAGCGGTCGTGAGAAACAATCACAACTGCACCGGAATAGCTGTTTAAATAGCCTTCGAGCCAGGTAAGTGTTTCGATATCCAGGTGGTTGGTCGGTTCATCCAAAATCAGGATATCTGGTTTTGTTAAAAGTAGCTTTCCTAGTGCTAATCTGGTTTTCTGACCTCCACTTAAAGTAGCAATTGGCGTATCCCACATCGATTCCGGGAAAGCAAGACCATTTAAGACCGCTTTGACGTCTGCTTCATACTGATAGCCACCATCTAATTTAAATTGTTCTTGTTTCTGATCATATTTGGCAAGTAACTGCTGATAACGATCGTGGTCTGCAAGCAAATCAGGATCACCCATCTGCTCTTCCATCTTACGTAGCGCTTGTTCATCTTTTTGAAAATGTTCAAAGATCTTCAGCATTTCCTGCCAAATGGTTTCATCAGAATCTAAACCGGAATGCTGGGCAAGATATCCTAACGATACTTCCTTTGGTTTATGAATTTCTCCCTCGTCGTAGCTCAGTTGACCGGAAATAATGTTGAGCAGTGTCGATTTACCGGCACCATTCCGACCGACGATTGCAATACGTTCATTGCTTTTAATTTCTAGTTTAATATTGGATAAGATCAGTTCTGCACCGAATCTTTTAGTTAAATTGTTTACTTGTAAATAAATCATCTGGTTCACCTCTAATGTATTAAGTGTATCTAAAAGCAGATAGCACTGCAAGCGGCTGTTATTCATTTCAACATTTTGTGCAATCAATATGTGTTAAGTGAATAATTTCACGACATTTGTGGATATATCTGTTAGAATAAAAGTAAGTAAAATCCTTCACAAGTTAGAAAGCGATTAAAAGTAAGGGGAATGAATGATGTCGAATCAACACAAAATACCACAGGCAACAGCTAAACGTTTACCTTTATATTATCGATTTTTGAACAATTTGCATATTCAAGGGAAATCACGAGTTTCATCCAGGGAGCTAAGTGAAGCAATAAAAGTAGACTCCGCAACGATTCGAAGGGATTTCTCCTATTTTGGTGCACTTGGAAAAAAAGGTTACGGCTATAATGTGGAATATTTGCTCGGATTCTTTCGTAAGACATTGGACCAGGATGAGAATACACCTGTAGCATTGATTGGGGTAGGTAATTTAGGAACCGCTTTTTTGAATTATAATTTTACCAAAAACAACAATACGAAAATCGAAATGGCTTTTGATGCAGACAAACAAAAAGTAGGAAGTACGATTGGTGATGTTCAGGTCCATCACATTGATGAACTTGAAGACTATTTGGATAAGATCTCGGTAGCTATTCTAACCGTACCTGTGTCAGAAGCACAAAATATTACGGATCGGCTCGTCGATGCTGGCATCAGTGGCATTCTTAACTTTACACCGGCTCGAATTACCGTGCCCGACAGCATCCGTGTTCATCATATTGATTTGGCAGTGGAACTGCAATCCCTTGTTTATTTCATGAAGCATTATCCATTGAATGATGATAATGATGAATGATAAAAAATAACCATCCTCGTAATGAAGGATGGTTATTTTTTCTTTTTATCATTCGCTTTTTTTATACGAAAGTGCAGGTTCACAAGCCGTATGGCAACCACGATATCGATCGTCGCAAAGGTCGCTAAAAAGATGGTGATAAAGTTAAATACTGTGTCTTCTGCCGATTGTACTGCGATGTAAATAAACAATACAGACAGTACAATATAAAAGAAGGCAGAACGCAAAGGTGATATACGCATAATCCTATTATCCTCCAATAATAATCGTCATTAGTTCCTCTAATTGCTTCATTTGTTGTTCGATCTGTTCTGAATCTAATGAAAGTTGTCCGATTACAGCGAATGTATTAATCGACATGTGTGCAATAATCGGTACAATAATTCGTTTTGTTTCCACATATAAAAAGGCAAAGATCATCCCGATGGCTGTGTAGGTTAGTAAATGGCTGAAATCCATGTGTACAGCAGCAAAGATCAGACCTGAAATAATCGCTGCAAAAAAGAAATTCATTTTTTTATACAGTGACCCGAAGATAGCCTTTCGAAAAACTAACTCTTCTAATATTGGACCTAATACTGAAATGATGATAATGAAGATCGGCATTTGTCGAGCTACATTCATCAAATCCATCGTATTTTCTGACCCAGGTTTAATTCCGAATACGAATGTTTCGATCAGGATGGATGCATATTGTCCAATCATGACGAGAAAGAAACCGAGTATTGACCATAGAATAATATTTCCTATTCTTTTATGTTCCAGGTCGAAGAATTCTTTCATTTCACCTTTTAATATAATGAATGAAACAACTAACGCCAATGCAAATGTGATTACGGACCACCATGTAGAGAAAGTTTCCATATCAGTGATTAAATCTCTAAAAGGTAACGCTAAAAAAATGGAAAACTGCATGGCAACATAGGTGACAATCAAATATATATATTTTTTTGGCAACGTATAACGACTCCTTAATTTTCTTTTTCTATCATGATACGTATTTTAACATAAATTTAGAATAAAATTGAAATAGTTCGTCTACATATAGAAGTGTGAGTTAGAACAGCGAAAAAAATTCATTAATCGTTAGTAAAATACTTGCAAAAAATGCTTGTATTCATTATTATAAGAATTGTGTTAGCACTCCCTGTATTAGAGTGCTAATAATCGACAAATTATTGAATGTGAAATTCAAGGAGGTAACGAAAAGATGCTTAAACCATTAGGTGATCGTGTCATTATTGAGCTTGTAGAGCAAGAGGAAAAAACAGCAAGTGGAATTGTTCTTCCAGATTCTGCGAAGGAAAAACCACAAGAAGGTAAAGTTGTAGCTGTTGGTTCTGGTCGTGTAACAGATAACGGAGAAAAAATTGCCCTTGAAGTAGAACAAGGCAATACGATTATTTTCTCTAAATTTGCTGGCACTGAAGTGAAATATGAAGGTAAAGAATACTTAATTCTTCGTGAGAGCGACATCTTAGCAATTATCGGCTAAGGATAACGAAGAGCATTAACAATAAAATCACATACATTTTTTAAAATTTTCGGGGAGGTTTTTCGATTATGGCTAAAGAATTAAAGTTCAGTGAAGAAGCACGTCGCGCAATGCTTCGAGGGGTAGATACACTTGCAAATGCAGTAAAAGTAACACTTGGACCAAAAGGTCGTAACGTTGTTTTAGATAAAAAATACGGTTCTCCACTTATTACGAACGATGGTGTAACTATCGCAAAAGAAATTGAATTAGAAGATAACTTTGAGAATATGGGTGCTCAGCTTGTATCCGAAGTAGCATCTCAAACAAACGATGTTGCGGGTGACGGTACAACTACTGCAACGGTTCTTGCACAAGCAATGATCCAGGAAGGTCTAAAAAACGTTGCATCTGGTGCAAACCCGGTAGGCGTTCGCCGTGGTATCGAAAAAGCGGTTGAAATCGCAACAGAAGAGCTTCGCAAGATCTCTAAACCAATCGAAGGAAGAGATTCGATTGCACAGGTTGCGGCTATTTCTTCTGCTGATGAAGAAGTAGGTCAACTGATCGCTGAAGCAATGGAACGTGTAGGTAACGATGGTGTTATCACAATCGAAGAATCTAAAGGCTTCAACACAGAATTAGAAGTAGTGGAAGGTATGCAATTCGATCGTGGTTATGCTTCTCCATACATGGTTACAGACCAGGACAAAATGGAAGCAGAACTTGAAGATCCGTATATCTTAATTACAGATAAGAAAATCAATAATATCCAAGAAGTATTACCTGTACTTGAGCAAGTCGTACAACAAGGTAAACCACTTCTTTTAATTGCTGAAGATGTAGAAGGCGAAGCACTTGCTACATTAGTAGTAAACAAACTTCGCGGTACATTTAATGCAGTAGCTGTAAAAGCTCCTGGATTCGGTGATCGTCGTAAAGCAATGCTAGAAGATATTGCAACGTTAACAGGTGCAGAAGTAATCACAGAAGATCTTGGTTTAGATCTTAAGAACACTGGTATCGAACAATTAGGTCGCGCTTCTAAAGTAGTGGTAACGAAAGAAAACACTACCGTTGTAGAAGGTGCTGGAGACCCAGAACAAATTTCTTCCCGTGTCGCACAAATCCGTGCACAAATTGAAGAAACAACTTCTGAATTCGATAAAGAAAAATTACAAGAACGCCTTGCTAAATTAGGCGGCGGTGTAGCAGTAGTTAAAGTCGGTGCTGCAACTGAAACAGAATTAAAAGAACGTAAACTTCGTATTGAAGATGCATTGAACTCTACTCGTGCAGCAGTTCAAGAAGGTATCGTTTCTGGTGGTGGTACGGCACTGCTTAACGTATACAATAAAGTCTCTGAACTTAGCCTTACAGGTGACGAAGCTACTGGTGTAAGCATCGTACTTCGCGCACTAGAAGCACCAGTACGTCAAATCGCAGAGAACGCTGGTTTAGAAGGTTCTATCATTGTAGAACGTCTGAAAGGCGAGAAAGTCGGCATCGGCTTCAACGCAGCAACTGGCGAATGGGTAAACATGATCGACGCTGGTATCGTTGACCCAACAAAAGTAACTCGCTCAGCTCTTCAAAATGCAGCATCTGTATCTGCTATGTTCTTAACAACAGAAGCAGTAGTAGCTGACATTCCAGAAGAAGGCGGCGGTGCCCCTGATATGAGTGGAATGGGTGGCGGAATGCCTGGTATGGGCGGCATGATGTAAAAACAACTTATAAACATTGATAAAACAACGTTTATAAGCGTTCATTCTTGTTCATGTTCATGCTTTTGTTCATGTTTCACTTAATAATATTATGAGAGAGGTCTTTCATTAAGTTACTAAACTTATTGGAGGCCTCTTTTTTAATGTTCTTTGTCATATGAGCGTATATGTCCATTGTAGTGTTAATATCAGCATGTCCTAGTCGTTCTTGTATCTCTTTAATGTGTACGTTAGCTTCAATAAGTAAAGAGGTGTGAGTATGCCTAAAAGAATGAGGTGTAATATGTTTTTTAATCTTAGTTTTCTTAAGCAAACGTTGCAACCTAATAGAGATAGACTTTAATGTTTTTGGATAACCTTCATTAGTTGCAAAAATAAAATTATTATCGTGGTAAAACGGCTTATTCTCATCTAGCAAAAGACCTCAAGCCACTATTATATCATCATGCGAAACACATCGATGAATACCGGGCGTTATCTGCGCGTGATAAATAACGGGTTTCTTTTTCGTGAAAATGTGGTATACTAAGTAATAAGAAAAGACATATTAAAAAAGACCGCAGTTACAGCTGCGGTCCCTAGATACTCATCCTTTGAATAGGGGATTGGCGTTATCTAGTGTATTACCAGAAAATAGCCCTTACCCATTTGGTCAGAATAGGGGGCTATTTTTTTGCGTTTAAAATAGCGACAACGACAGCAATTAGCGCAATGATCATCGTGGAAAACGAGATCATGAGTGTTAAAGCCTGGAACGTCGTCATGGCATCACCCCTTCGGGGATAACACCAACCACCCTATTCGTCTGGTACAAGTTGTCGAATGAGTACCTGTCTTCTATTATACCATATATTCCCGTTCATTTCTTTTGTTTTTCTAAATAAATTGCCGTGATGACACGGTTTGTAAGCGTTCTGTTTTTTTTAATCTTCTAATACCATCGCATACTGTTTATATCGGCGTAACGAATACCGGTGCGTTAAATGAAAATGCGCCAAGATCTCCTTCTCTGATCGACCTCTTTGAATATGGTCGAGGATACAGCTATTTCGCAAATGCTTTGCTGACAGTTTCCGAAGTCCCGCCAGCTGCACTTCATCTTTAATCATTTTTTGTATGCTTCTTGCCGATAGGCGCTTAGGTTGATCATTTCTATAATCATACTGATAATCCTTACTCTGGTTATTAAAGGCAACAAACAATGGTTGATCGGATTTCCATGTTGGCTTTTTAAGAGGATCAATCGTTTTTAAATAGTCACGGATATAAGTCATATGACTCTTGGGTAACCTATAGGTTCTACGAGAACCCTCTCCTTTTATTTCGATCAGGGATTGCGCCAAGTTTACGTTGTTTATGTTCAGCAGAGCGATCTCTTTCGGGCGAACCCCTACATATCGTACAAGATGTACGATGGCTAAGTTGTTTTTACGGAATTTTCTTATAGGTTTAACCAAAAATGAAAATGAGGCTGAAGATATTCTTCAAGATCTATTCACTCGTATTCTATTTAACCCTGAAAATATGTTTAAGGTGACGTATACCAGAAGCTGGTTGCTCACATGTGCTAAAAATGCATTCCTCGATTATTACAAAAAAAAGAAACCCGTTTTATTAAACGATGAAGAATTAATCGAGCAATTACTTATAGAACCAACATCGACAGAAAAAGAAGTATTAGTGAACCATCAATTAGAGACATTATTGAATACATTAGATCCGATTGACAAGGCGATTATATTGGCGAAAGAATATTATAGTTATTTAGAAATGGAACACCTTTTCAATTTAACGACACCAAACCTTAAATCAAAAGTGTTTCGTATCAAAAAGCGACTGGTAAAAATCGAGGTGAAAAAATGAACGATGAAGAAAAAATTCATACCCTTGTTCAAGAATTACTATTTATGGAGGAAGAGGTAGATGAAACCGCAAAATGTATTATTCATGACCATGTGAATACTTGTGAGGAATGCCGTCATTTACGCGCAGACATTAAAAAAAACGAAATACCAACTATTGATAACAGTTCGAGTAAGGCCCATATTACGCCTTTGAAAAGTTTAAGAAAATTAAATATAGGGGTATTGGTCTTTACGATACTTGTAAGGATTGGTGTTCTTTTGTATATCGTCTATGGAAATTCTTTCGAAACGTATCCTTCTTTATTTGAAGATGTCTTACAAGCGAGCTTTACGATATTTTATCTTCCGTCTGCCATTTTTCTGTTGTTACTCACGTTTATTTTTTTAAAACCCAAAATCTTTGCGGGCTTTTTAGTGTTTGACGTTGGCGTTCTTTTGTTTGGTAGTTATTTTATTTCCTATTTCATATAAGGAGGGTACGTATATGTTGTTCGTTTATATTTTGTTTGGTTTTTTTCTGGGGTTAAATGTTTTGTTTTACAGTTATCTGAAAATCAATAAAACAAATTTTTTATTTATACCCCGATCATCGTCTTTTTGTTAGCGATCCTTTGTACTGGGTATGGGTTACTAAGCACAGATAATGGTTGGGAAGGGATGACCTATGGCATTATTGGTTTTGGTATCGTGCTTGCTTCTATTATAGGTGTGGTATTAATACCTGTTTTGTACAAATATAATATTGATTCGCTCGATAAAAAGATAAAAAGGTATACGATGATTATTTTAGGTTTATGTTTCATTGTTTGTTTCATACTTTTATGGTTTCCCGAGTTAATTAATTATTAAGAATTAGTCGTAACAATAATAAACACGATCGTATAAGGGTTATTTGTATACGATTTGTAATGAAGAAAGGAAAAAGAAAATAGTAAAACTTGTAGAACAGCTAAATATTTTAAGGAGTGATTAATTTGAAAAAGTTCTCTTGGTTAAGCTACTGGTCATTAATTTTAAGTATATTTTCAATGCCGTTTTTATTTGCATTGATGTATGGAATAATAAGAATCCATCCTTATTTCGGTTATTTTCTTGTTTCATTGTCCATCATTCTATCCTTGATTTTTGGTTTTATAGCTATTTCTAAAAATACGGAAAGAAATTCCCTTGCGACTTTAGCAATAATAATCTCAATAGGAAGTGGAGCATTTTTCATTTTTGCCTTATTAATGTCCCAAATGAGTGGTCCAACAGGATGATTTTCCATATTGTTCAGGATAAACTTTTCAACTAAGTGGCAGTTATTCACAGTATAATTCTTGAGCAATGTAAGCATTTTTGTCAGATAGAAATGCATTGTTAGTGATTCTTATTTTAATAATGAATGAGATGAGGCGGTAGAAACTAAAAGACCAGAAAGTCCAAGCTTTCTGGTCTAAATTAATGAATCAAGTTATTTTTTTAAAAGTAACAACCATCCGATGTGGCTCTAACCCTAATCCCAATCCCCATTGTTGTATCACCCGGACAAGAATGATTTCCTAAACAATTGAGAAGGTCTTCATGACAAGGACAAGGATCAGAATTGCTCAACAGACAATTATCATGATCATAGCAACAATAATCACAGTTATTTACAGGTCTTTCCCCTCCTGCACTTTGAAGAACACCGCAATATGCACCGCAATAGTTATAGGTAATTCCTGAGAATAAGCAACAAGGTTCTATACCAGATGGAGGGTTCTCAAGAAAGCAAGCTGCTGCTGCATTACCGTCATCTTGTGCTTCTATATCTCCATCAGTACGGTTGGCATCTGTGAATTCAGCAATATCGTTTGGTTTACCATAACCTTCTTTTTGTAATTCTCGAAAAGTTAGCTCATTATTTATATGTTTTTCATGATTATATAGATCAATTTTAGAGTCATATTCCCATAACTTTTCGGTGAATTCCAGAGTATTATTATTATGATCTTTGGTTTCTGCTACTAGCAACTGTAATTTCTTATTAACATAGTAATATGTTGTTACTAATCTGAAGTATAGCTCTCCTTCTACAAAGAACTCGGAAACTGCAGTTGTAGGTGATGGTTTACTACCCTCACCAATTTTTCCTTTAACTAGGTCACTTTGTCTCAGATCTCCTACCACATTCTCAGCTTGTTCCAAAGTTACAAATCTACTTTTTACTGTATCCATTAATACTCCTCCTTAGTGATGTAAACTTTTTTCATTGCTGGCCAGCAATTCGTCCACAATATAGAAAAGAAGCCATAACTATAAAAATAACAAACCTTTTCAGAGATTCTTGCTATTTTGTTATGAATATAGTTGCGCGCAAGCTTTATTTAAAATTTCACGCATCCAAAAGTGGTATAATGATTACAGAAAATAAAACATGCTTTACTATCCAATAATTAACAATGGTATAAAATGCCAATAGATGGATGTTCTATTATTGGTAATAAAATACAAAATTCACACTTAACAAAACATGAAAATAAAAACCAAAAAGCGAGGTGACAAAAAATGGCAGATGTTTTACCTGTGAATCATTTCCGTAATCGAAAGCGATATACAGAGCGAGAAAATTTTATCCAGGAGCGATCCAGGAAAATAAGCACCGGTTATCAAAGTGACATTGTCTAATATCAGAATTATTGTACGAGAACCTCTCAAGAAGAAGGTCTGGAATCGATGCTTGATTATTTGTATCAATCGGTCGTGGATCAGCGCGTGAAAAAGAACACCTGGGAGAAACGCTTGTCCGCACTCAAGCGATACCTGACCGTTCAGCAGGACATTGATTTCGCGTCAGAACAAAAGATTTTGCGCGATGTTTCTTATATTCGTAGTTTGTATGACGACATCGAAAATAAAGACTTAACGCGTATTAAAGGCAAACAACGGGTAGAGCAGGAGGGCTTGCTGCAGTTTATCCATACCTTACCCGTCCGAGAAAAAGCCATTTGCCTGGTCAATCTCGTGACGGCCAGCAGGCCAAGCGAAATGGTTGCGATGAAGTTGCAAGATTTTGACTTAGAGGGAAATGCAGTGGCGATTTATATTCAAAAGCAAAAGAACTGGTTTGAAAAACGATTGAACCCGATCACGGTGAAAGCCGTCAAAGATTATCAAGCGGCATACCGTTTAAAAGGCGACGATTATTTGGTAGGGCGCGTCTATAAAAACGGAAAATACGAAAGCACGCAGGTCTCTACGGAAGCGTACCGGAAGTTCTTGCACCGTACGATTGGGCTTACGGCGTATAATTTAAGAAAAACCCAGGTGTCGTCGATGCATGAAAAAAGGGCTGACTTGCTCACGATCACGAAGCAAACGGGGCACAGTTCCACACAAACACTTGCGGAACATTATTTAAACGTGTCCGATAAAACCGTAGATAAATTTTTGTGAGACGAGTTTCTACTATTATATATACTTATAAATCTAACATAAATAATATTAAAATATACGAGGAAGAAGATACCGCGGCGGATGTCGAGGAGCCGGCACCAGAAGAAGCAGGTGGCGCAACGAATTTTGAAGGTATTATTTCTTATGCTGACATAGAAACTCAGATCCCTTCATCGTATCAGTATATGTACACGATAAATGGCAATGAGGTAGTAGATACGTTTGAAAATGTCAATCCTTACGAAGTCAATGAGTCACTAGGTTTAACAGGTAGTGAGGATGTTTCTAATTCAGATTCATCTAGTTCCGATGAAGAAGGCGACGTTTCCAGTGTGGATGCTAATGGCAATGGACAAGTAACGATACAAGAAGCAAGAGATGCGGGTTTCAGTATGCCGATCCAGGACGACCACTGGCTTTATAAATATATGGACGATCGAGATGGTGATGGAATGGTAGGAGAGTAATTCTCTTAAAAGTTGAAACAGCACACATAAAGAACTATTCTCACATATTTACTGTCACTACAGAATAAATCTGTTTATCTGTATTGGTGAGACTAAAGATTTCATATTGGTCCTTGATTCGAGTAACCATTCGCAAACCATAAAATGGATCGGTTACACTTAATTAACTTGTCCAATTAAGTGCGACCGATCCTAACTCCCATTTAATTTATTGGTTGAAAATCTATTATTAAGAGATTTGGTTTAACTTAAATCAACTTTTTTGTTTTTATTCTGTTGCGACAGTAAAATAACCACTACTTGATCCCAAAACACCATTATAGGTGTAACGCATAAAAATTCTATATTCCCTTCCCGGAAGTGAAAAAAAAGAATGTTTGTTGACAGATGCGGAGTCTTTAACCTCACCTGCAGTAAAGTAATGTTCCCATTGTCCATTAATTCTATGTTGAACGCCCCATACTGCAGGAAAGTCATGATTGGACGTTTTAACTCTCATAACCATATCTGTATAGTTTGCTTCTACACGATCGCTATAAATTACTTTATCGCTAGAAACAGATTCTAAATCATAACCCCTAAGTAAGATTCTGCGTTGCCTAGATGTTCTGCTGCTTCAGTAACAGTGTTAAAGGATAATAGAATAAGCAGACTAAAACCTATTGCCGTTACAAGTTTTGTGAATGAAGAGTTTGCTAAATAAGATTTTACTAACATTGATATTCCTCCTTATTATTTTTAAATGTTATAGACTAGTTTGTTCTCGGTTGAAACGATAATTTCCCTCCTTTATATGGTCTTCAGTTTATAAAGAAGAAAAAACGGGAGAAAATACAACTCTTATTTAAAATATATAAATTTTAATGTTCTCATAAATTTCGAGTGGCTTTTTTCAAAATAATAAAAAGAGGCTCTATAAGTGATGGGAGCGGATTCATACAGTCCATTGAAACGAATGAATTTATGATGGAAATAGATAAGCTATGGGATTTCGCATAAAGATTTATCTTAAAGTACCGTCCAATCTTTATAGATATAATTATTTGTCATTTTTGTTAACTGTATATTTCATTATTGGTGACTTCTTTTTGATATAATTCAAAGGAGTTGGAGTTGGATGGTTATTTTTCTAGTTAATCTATGTTGGCGTACTTCAAATATACTATGGTAATTATTATGCTTAATAAGAGTAGCAAATAGAGGTTAGACAAAAAGGTTATATATTTATCATTTGTGTCTTGGAATGAACAAGCAGACAATATAATACATGTATGATTATCTCTTATTGGGGGGGATTGTTACTATCCTATAAGTAAATAAAGTAATTTTTACGGATTGGTGATTAATATGAGGAACAAAAGGAGATTTGTGTGCGCGGTTAGTGATAGCGCTACGCTTAAAAAAAAACAAGTTAATTCAAAAAAATGAGGATGTCACGCCCACTTCAAATCAATGTAACCTAAAACAACTCTATGAAGGTTGCCCCATTTGAGAAACGGTTATTATTAATAACATGAATGATCCACTTCCTACACTTACTATCAAGGAAATAATGGGTAAGAGATTCTTCTCATTTTTCTTTATTAAGCACAAAACAGCTAAGATTAAAGCAACTATTAAAGGAGAAAATAATTCAATCTCGGAAAAGTTACTACCTCCGAGCATTGCTGTGAAAATGAATATTGGTACAATGCTAAAAATGAGAGATAACCAACTCAATAAAGTGGTTTTTTTCTCCATTTACAAACCTCCTAACAGAAATTTACTCGACATCTTGGATTTTACTATAATATTCAAAATATGTAAATGAAAAGTGCCACTTTAAAGAAAGTGGCACTTAGTAATCATTAATATTCTTGTTATAATGGAATATCACAATCATCTCGAACGTTAGCCTGATATCTAATACCTAATCCCATTATAGTATCTCCTGGTACAGAATATCTTCCGTAACAGTTTAAAAGATCTTCATGGCAGGGGCAAGGATTGTTGTTATATCTTAGGCAATCATCGTGTTCTTCGCAGCATCCATCAACTGAATTAATATGGCTTCCTCCCCCCGCAGATTCGATCTCCACAGTATTTACCGCAGTGGTTGTATTCAGTAGATCCAAATTTACAGCAACTTCCAGAAGCTGTACATGAGTGTAAGTCTTCAATGCCTGAGGTTTGTACAGAATCTTTTTCATTATTATTAATCCCTTTAAGTTCTGGGAGTTCATTGGGTTTTGTATAGCCTTCC
This sequence comes from Gracilibacillus salinarum, assembly GCF_022919575.1. NCBI lineage: Bacteria > Bacillati > Bacillota > Bacilli > Caryophanales > Bacillaceae > Gracilibacillus > Gracilibacillus salinarum. The sequence goes on from NZ_CP095071.1 coordinate 3,573,705, forward strand.
TCTATCATAGTAGTATAAACGATTCTTCCATTCACAAGTTTTTTGTGTAAAAATTGATTTGCTTCTTCTTTATATTCCCAAAGCTTTTCGATTAATTGAGTTCCACCTTTTTTATTCCTTAGCTCTTCTAGTAAGACTTGCAAGTTCTCTCCATAATACAAATATTTAATAGTTAATTGATCAAATTGTTCGCCATTATCATCTTTAGTTGTAATAATTGCCATCTTGGTATTGTGTATGTGTGTTTCTTTTGCTATATTAATACCTCGTTCAACTTCTATTTCCCTTAATATTTTACTGTTTTTAAACACCTCCTTATAATCATCATATTCTGACTGTTTTAGTAATTGGCTTTCTTGAATCATATTTTTCCTCCTTTTAAATTTTATGACGAAAATTTAAAACGATTTTTAATTTTGCGGATCTTGTACTCCCCTTCTGATTCATCGCTTTCCTTTCTCGTCTCACTTAATAAAGAAAGAAAGAAAAAAGGGAAAAGTAACAACCTTTATTACCAATTAGTATTTTTGTGCATTTTAATCAAGGTTGAACGTATTTTCTTCGTTTAATTATAGGCTGAAAATTAAAGTATTAACCCAAAACAACATAACATTATAATGTTTTCATTTACTATCAAAATTTTATGTGGTACCATAACATTATAACGTTATAATTGATTTTGAGTTTTTTAATAATCACCCAATGGAAATTTAGAAACTTTTCAAAGCACATTCAAATAGGATTTGGGAAAGGTGAAGGCAATGAATGAACGGTATGTGTTACGCAATGTAAAGCGTGTGAGTGGAGAAATGGTCGATATTGTGATCAAAGGAGGGAAAATTGCAGAAATAACCGAGGCAGGAAATGGTGAAGGAACTATAATAGAATGTTCAGGTGCTTATGTATCCAGTGGCTGGATCGACTTGCACGTTCATGCATTTCCTGAATTTGATCCGTATGGTGATGAAGCTGATGAAATAGGAGTCAAGCAAGGTGTGACAACAATCGTCGATGCTGGAAGCTGCGGAGCGGATCGTTTTGCAGAGCTTGTTGAAAGTAGAGATCGGTCAAAAACAAACCTGTACGCATTTTTGAATGTGTCTAAAATTGGCTTGGAAAGAGTGGATGAATTATCTAAATTAGAATGGCTAGAAAAAGACAAGGCTGTCCAAACAGTGAATAAATATCATGACGTCATTGTTGGATTAAAGGTGCGAATGAGTAAAAGCGTCGTTGGTGACAATGGGATTAAGCCGTTACGAGTTGCGAGAGAAATTGCTAAGCAAACTTCTCTTCCGTTAATGGTACACATTGGATCTGGACCACCTAATGTCGAAGAAGTTATACCTCTGTTAGAGAAAAGAGATGTTATTACACATTATCTTAATGGAAAAGAGAATAACCTTTTTGATAGGGATGGTAAGCCACTTCAAGTGTTAATAGACGCTATTGAACGTGGTGTCCATTTAGATGTTGGCCATGGTACTTCAAGCTATTCATTTAAAGTAGCAGAAGATGCGAAAAAATATAATATTAGGTTTGATACCATCAGCACAGATATATACCGTGGAAATCGGATAAACGGGCCAGTTTATAGTATGGGGAATGTGCTTTCAAAATTCCTCCATTTGGGATATTCATTGGAGAACGTTATTGCCTCAGTTACAACACATGCAGCGAAATGGCTTGATAAACCGGAGCTTGGTCGAATAAAAACGGATGATCTTGCCAACTTAACGATTTTTGACGTTAAACATGGTAGAGTGACACTCGAAGACTCCGTTGGGTACAGGTGTGTAGCCGATAGAAAAATAGAAGCAAAAGGAGTGGTAGTTAATGGGGAGTACATTGAATGCTAGATATGGACTTAAACGCGTCATTAATGCTAGTGGGCGTATGAGCATCCTTGGGGTATCAGCTCCAACTGACACCGTTATGGATGCGATGAAACAGGGGGGCCAAAATTATGTAGAAATTGCTGATTTGGTAGATAAATCAGGAGATTATGTTGCACGTTTACTAGGTTCGGAGGCAGCGGTGATTGTCAATTCGGCTTCAAGCGGTATTGCGCTATCGGTTGCGGCACTAGTAACACAAGGAAATCAGCGTAAAAGTGAACGTCTGCATCAAGAAGATATCGCAAAGAATGAAATTATCATGCTAAAAGGTCACAACGTCCAATATGGGGCACCTGTTGAAACAATGATCTATCTAGGTGGTGGAAACCTGGTTGAAGCAGGGTATGCCAATGAAGGCAAAGCACATCATATCGAAGATGCTATTAGTGAAAATACAGCAGCAATTTTTTATGTGAAATCACATCATGCCGTTCAAAAAAATATGATCTCTGTAGAAGAAGCTTGGGAGGTTGCACAACGTAATGGTGTTCCGCTAATTGTTGATGCTGCAGCAGAAGAAGACATTCAAAAGTATGTGAATTACTCAGATCTTGCCATCTATAGTGGTTCAAAGGCAATTGAGGGGCCCACGTCCGGTATCGTAGGGGGAAAACGAAAGTATATTGAATGGGTCAAAGTACAATTCCATTGTATTGGGAGAAGTATGAAGGTTGGAAAAGAAACGACTTTTGGATTACTTCAAGCACTTGACGAATATGGAGCCAAAGAGAATAACAGTGAAGACCAAAAAGCAACACTAGATGCGTTATTGCATTTAAATGAACGGAATGGTATTCATATCAAAATTGTTCAGGATGAGGCTGGACGAGCAATCTTCCGGGCGCGTATTCAAATCGATCCAATAGAAGCTGGAACAACAGCTCAAGATGTTGTGACAGCCCTGCGCGAGGGGGAAGTTGCCATATACACACGTGATTATGGTGTAAGGCAAGGCTATTTCGATATCGACCCGCGACCTTTGCAGCGTGATGATATTCATGTCATTGCAACAAGAATTCAAGAAATAGTAGGAGAAGAATAATATGAAAAACATTACAGATCGTTTTTACAAAAACCGTGTGGCACTTAATGTTTTAGCAAATAGTGTAGAAAATGCCAAAGAAGTATTTAAAGCGGCAGAAGGTCATGTTTTGGTCGGTGTTCTTTCAAAAAACTACGCAACTGTAGAAGAAGCTGTGGTAGCTATGAAAGAATATGGCGCAGTAATTGAGGAAGCGGTTTCTATAGGACTTGGAGCTGGAGACAATCGGCAGGCTGCAGTAGTAGCAGAGATTGCCAGTTATTATGCTGGAAGTCACATTAACCAAGTGTTTCCATCTGTAGGTGCAACACGTGCAAACCTTAACGAAAGAACAGGGTGGATTAATAGTTTGGTATCGCCGACAGGACGTACAGGGTATGTCAATATCTCAACAGGACCAATTAGTGCTGCTCATAGTGAGCATGCAATTGTACCAATTAAAACAGCAATCGCACTTGTACGTGATATGGGGGGAGATGCTTTAAAGTACTTCCCAATGAAAGGGCTATCGTATGAAGATGAGTACCGTGCCGTTGCTAAAGCGTGTGGGGAAGAAGGATTTGCCTTAGAACCAACAGGTGGAATTAGCAAAGATAACTTTGAAGCCATCTTACGTATTTCTTTAGAAGCTAATGTACCAAAAGTTATTCCTCACGTATATTCATCTATTATCGATAAGGAGACTGGCAAAACAAACTCCGAGGATGTACGTGATTTACTTCAAATCATAAAGAAACTTGTTGATTACTATGGTTAATAAGATTGCGGCGTTTGGAGAAGTTATGATGCGTCTGCAAGTACCAGGATATGAGCTTTTGTCACAAGCTAACACATTAAACTATTCCTTTTCTGGTACGGGAGTGAATGTACTTTCAGCTTTAGCACGCTTTGGACATATCGGATATCTCGTTTCTCAAATACCAGCTAATGCTGTTGGAGACGCTGCTGTCTCGTATCTAAGAAAATTAGGGATAACCGAATCATTTGTTCAACGTAGTGGGAATTACATGGGGATGTATTTTTTGGAAAATGGATTTGGTTCACGTCCTAGTCGTGTTACTTATTCTAATCGATTGGAGAGTAGCTTCAATCGAGCTGCAGAAGGAACGTATGATTTCTTAGAGATCTCAAAAAAAATGGATGTTGTCCATTTTTGTGGCATTACACTTGCGATGAACGAGTCTGTCCGAACCCATATGAAAAATTTTGCTAAAGCTGTTAAAGCTAATGGGGGAACCGTTGTTTTTGATTGTAACTACCGTCCTGCGCTTTGGGGTGAGGACGGATATGAAAAAGCAAAACCACATTATGAAGAAATGCTTCATTTAGCAGATTACGTCATGATGAACGAAAAGGACGCAATATACACCCTGGGAATGAAAACAGAAAAGGAAAGCCCTCAAGAACAGCTGATGGAACTGATTCCAGAGGTGGCCAAAAATTATGACATCTCCGTTGTGGCAGGTACACATCGGTCGATCAACCGTAACAATACGCATTCATTATCTGGCTTTCTTTTTAAAAATCAAACATTCACATTCTCAGAGACACTCACGTTTCCTGTCTATGATAGAATTGGTGCTGGAGATGCCTACACAAGTGGTATTATTCATGGTGAGCTAGAAGGCTTTTCGCCTGATGAAACAGTTCATTTTGCTGCATCAGCAGGAATGTTAGCCCATACTATTGTAGGCGATACACCCATGGCATCACAGAGTGAAGTGCTTTTAGCGATGTCTAAATCAGTGGGTGATATGGAAAGGTAGTGAATGGAACATGACCATATCGAAAAAAAAGGGACCATTATATTTACAAATAAAGAATATATTAAAGGACCGTATTCTGCACGGGGTGTACAAAATTGGTGAAAATATCCCGTCAGAGCCACAACTTGAGAATGAGTTTGATGTCAGTAAGATAACGGTTCGCAATGCTATTAAAGAACTTGCCCAGGAAGGATATCTTGAAAAGAAGAGTGGTAAAGGAACGAGAGTTATTCGAAATGCTGCTGCTTCCAGACTCTCCAAAGGGAAACGGTTTACAGAAATTTTAGTAAGTGAAGGTCACAAAATCCAAAAGCAATTGGTACAAGCAGATATCGTATCTAATAAAGAGGGATCAGAAGTGTATCGATTATTCGGGGAGCGCTGTCTCCGAATAGAGCGATTGTATCACTATAATGAGATCCCTTATATCCACTATACTCATTATTTGTCTACACGTATGGAAAATATGGAACTGTCGGATTTAGAGGCTCATTCTTTGTATCGCTTAATCGAAGAGCAGGATATTTCTCTAGAAGAGTTTCGTGATGAATTTGCCGCTGTCGTTGCTCCTCCTAGTGTGGGAGAGGCATTACGTCTCAAAGAAGGAACGCCGGTATTAAAGAGATCACGTTATTCTTATGATGAGCATGAAGATATTATTGAATATAGTGAAGGGTACTATAACACAGAAATGCAGAATTATATCGTGAATTATGATGTTTAAGGTGGTAAAAGGAAGTAATAAGACGACTTCCTTTACGGATTCATGAAAGCGTTTAATTAAAAATAAATTATCGTTTTAGACTTTTAATATAGGTGTGTTTGGGAAAAAGCACGTAGACTAAAGGGGGATAATCATGGTTGAGAATAGACTAATCTATTTATCTGTGTTTATAGGGATTACCATAGTAATGATCTTAGTCGGTATCTGGACTTCAAGAAAAGTAAAAAATGGTGAAGACTTTCTGATGGGGGGAAGAGGGTTACCCTTACCGTTATTAATTGGTACAACCTTAGCAACATTGGTTGGTACAGGTTCAAGTATGGGAGCAGTTGGATTTGCCTATACAAATGGATGGGCGGGAGCTTTATATGGATTAGGCGGCTCTATTGGAATTTTTGCTTTACTATTATTGTTTGCAAATGTTAGAAAATATAATTTTACAACGTATTCTGAAGAATTGAGTTTTTACTTCGGTGCAAGCAAATTAGTCAGGGGATTGACATCAGTTCTGTTATATCTAGCTTCTATTGGATGGCTTGGTGCACACATCATGGGTGGGAGTTTGTATTTATCCTGGATTACAGGATTTGATCTTCTCACTGCGAAAATCATAACCGCACTCGGATTCGCCGTTTATACTTTCATTGGTGGGTATTTAGCTGTGGTTTATACAGATACCATTCAAGGGATTATTTTATTTTTAGGTTTTATTATGTTAACTGTTCTTTCTTTAGTTAAAATAGGCGGGTACAAAACCTTGTCTCAGGAATTACCTAACGATATGGTATCATTTATTGGAATAGATAAGATGGGAGTCATTCCTGCTATTTCTCTCATAGTAGTTATAGCGATTGGTGTTTTGGCAGCGCCTTCATTCCGCCATAGAATCTACTCAAGTAAAAATACGTTCACTCTTAAAAAGGCACTTTTACTATCGGCTATCCTTTTTGCGGCCTTTTCTTTATTTCCATCTATAGTGGGAATGGCTACTCATTTCATGAACCCTGAATTGGAGCCTGGTTTTGCATTCCCTTACCTAGCAACTGAAGTCTTTCCGGTAGGGATTGGTGCGATAATCCTGACCGCCGGACTAAGTGCTACAATGTCCTCTGGAAGTTCAGATTTCATTGCAGCAGTTACCATTCTAGTTACAGACATTTATCAGGTGTTTACAGGTAAGACATTGAATAAGGAAAAAATGGTGACTTACTCTAGGATTGCGTTAGTATTTACCTTAGGACTGGCTCTACTTTTCACTTTAAGTGCTTCAAATATAATTGATTATATTACCAATTTTGTCTCTACCATTATGTCTGGATTATTTGTAGCTTCTGTCCTAGGGAAATTTTGGCCACGTGCAACATGGCAGGGCGGGTTAGCCTGCTTGATTAGTGGATCTATTATCTCGTTTATAGTACTAAGCAATGACTCTCTTCAAGCGTTTTGGGGAAACCCAATCCTTCCATCACTAGGCGGAGCGTTTGCAGCTGGAATTATTGTTAGTTTAGTGACCCCAAAAAACACGGTTACAAACGAAGAAGCTTTGGAAATTTTAGAAAGAGAAAGAAAAGGAAACGACTTAGTTGCGGATGAAAATACTGAGACTGCATCTAGTAAATAAACGGATAAATATATACGGTTATTGATGAAAAGGGGCTTTTACATGTCCCTTTTCATTTTAAAACCTATGAAAAACAGTAAACGGATAAATAATACTTCAGCATTTTTATTCCTATCACCCAAGGGTTTAATGATGCTAGACTATTCAGTTATGGTGTCGGGCAATGTTAGCTAATGCAGTTTCTAAAGTTAATAGTGATCTCACTTCTATAATCAACCTAACTCATAAAAAGGTGTCTAATGATGGACACTTCTTCATCTTTTCTAATGATTATAGAAGTAACAGCATTTTTTTCAACAGACAGTTATGCGTTCCACGTAATCTTCATGTTCTACCTAGGTACAGTATACTTCTAAAAAGCTTCTATTTTTTTTATACAAGAATAAGTGATAACGGTCTGGATAACGAATTACATATTTTTAAAAAACAAAATCAACGTTCATTCTCCAATAAGATAACACTTAGATCATCACTCTTCTTAGAACGTTTATACACTAAACAATCACAGTCCTCTTCTTCTATATTGCGTATCATAGAAACAGTGTCTTTGATAAATGTTTCATTAAACTGCATCTGTGTAACATCCATCTTTTTATACAATTCAAACAGCCTGGAATATCCGTCGGTAAAACATAATACGTTCGTTATGTCCTTCTTATTATATTCCCCTGCCAGACCATGAGAAATGCCCTTTGCATCTAACGACCCTATCCAATAACCATCTCTTGTATTTAAATGTTTTCTTATTGTCTGTGATTTGTCTTGGTGTTTTTCCGCAAAAGTATCAAGTCGTCTATCTGTTATGTATACTGACTTTTCCGTCGTCTCTAGTAATATACCACTGTCACCTAACACGTAATATTCTAATTTCTGATCAATAAACCTTACCATAGCTATCGTAAAAGTGGGTAATTCATAATGATGGATTTGCTTTAACGCTGGGTTTATTTCTAACGCAATCTGACTTATCTGATCTAATACCGTGATCAGAATTTCTTCTAAGGATTTTTCGTCTGTGATAAATCGTGGTAATTGTTCATTTATTTGTTGCACAAGCCATACTACATCGTTTTCTTCTGATAAATACTGGTTGAAAAAAAGTGGTGTTGCTCCATCAATTACCCAAGCTGTATTCTGATGGTGATCCACCACATCTTCATTAAAATCTGCGCTTCCTTTGTGATTACAAGAAAATAATAGTTTCATTATAAAACCCTCTTTTTGTTTGTTAGTAATCTATATTAACATATTTTAATTCTAATGTTCTGACTTTGCATGTCGTAACATTGAATGCTAGTTGCTTACTTTGAGGATTATTGGTTATCATATTTCGTAGATACTTCTTCTCTAGTCCGATCAGTTTTGCCATAATTAAGTGTTATTTTTTATTGCACTTGTTAATGATCCTGCTTATTCAGGTACTAGCAATGGATAATGTACATAAAAATTATGAGCACTGGAAAAAGCACGTAACTTATCTTAACAAAAGTATAGGTAGCCATTTTTTGTTCGCCTATAATAAAAAGCACCTTAATATTTTTTATCGTACTCCTATAGCATATGGTGGAATCGGGTGCCGGAATAGGATAAAATAAAGAGATTGGCATCAAATTGCAACATTATATTTCTTCATAATAGGGAAAGAAAAATAACATATTAATTAGAGGATTCAAAGTGGAAAGCAAAGATATGAGCAATGATAACAGGCGAAAAGCGGCAATCATATTAACTAGCTGACGGACTTACATTTATTTATAAAAGTTAGTTTTTCGTTCATTGGAAAGTAAACATAGGAGGATACACAACATGGAAATTTTTAAGTATATGGAAAATAATGACTACGAACAATTGGTGTTTTGTCAGGATAAGCAATCAGGTTTAAAAGCAATTATTGCTATCCACGATACAACGTTAGGACCTGCATTAGGTGGAACGCGTATGTGGACATACTCTTCAGAGGAAGAAGCGATTGAGGATGCGCTTCGTTTATCACGTGGCATGACGTATAAAAATGCTGTAGCTGGTTTAAACCTTGGTGGAGGGAAAACGGTTATTATAGGTGATCCACATAAAGATAAAAATGAGGAAATGTTCCGTGCATTTGGTCGTTACATTCAAGGACTGGATGGACGGTACATTACGGCAGAGGACGTTGGAACAACGGTTGCTGATATGGATATAATCCACGAAGAAACAGATTATGTCACTGGAATCTCGCCTGCATTTGGTTCTTCAGGGAATCCTTCTCCAGTAACAGCTTATGGAGTATACCGTGGAATGAAAGCTGCAGCAAAGGAAGCGTTTGGCACAGATATTCTTGCAGGAAAGGTTGTTGCTGTTCAAGGGGTGGGAAATGTTGCTTATAACTTGTGTCAACACCTTCATGAAGAAGGAGCACAGCTAATTGTAACGGATATTAATAAAGAAGCTGTTAATCGAGCTGTAAAGGAATTTAATGCTAGAGCTGTTGATCCAAATGATATTTACGGAGTCGAGTGTGATATTTATGCACCATGTGCTCTAGGAGCAACGATAAATGATCAAACCATTCCACAACTTAAAGCAAAAGTAATTGCAGGTGCAGCAAATAATCAATTAAAAGATAATCAACATGGAGACATTATTCATGAAATGGGCATTGTTTATGCACCTGATTATGTAATTAATGCAGGTGGCGTTATTAACGTGGCCGATGAACTTTATGGTTACAACAGAGAAAGAGCGTTAAAGAAAGTTGAATCGATTTATGATAATATTTCACAAGTTATTGACATTGCAATGCGTGACAATATCCCAACATATAAAGCAGCAGATCGCTTAGCTGAGGAAAGAATTGAGCGCATGAGAATTTCCCGCAGTCAATTTTTGCAAAAAGGACATCATATTCTAAGCCGTAGATAAGTGCATTTATGAAGACTACTTCCTAACGAAAGGAAGTAGTCTATTTTTATGATTTAAGAAACCACGCAATTCTTCACTGAAGTTGATTTGCAGAAACTGTTACTTAAGATTGTTGAAAAAATAAAAGTGCAGTTGTATATCATACGGTATTTTTGATATTTATGCGTAGCAAAGCCCCTGATATATAATCCGATTCCTGTGTCTTATGACCATTGAAAATTTTGTTCATAAGAATCATCTTCTTGACTATTACAGGCAGTTTTTCTTCTCATCCTTACATTATTGATATATCCTATCCAAAAGTTTCATCCATGCCAACGTTTTCACCCAATAAATTTCAATATATGGTACAATGTTTCATAAATATCGTATAACATTGACACTAAGTTTCATTTTAATTAAGATCAAACTATAGAAGGGGGAGCGATCCATTGAAAATCGCAACCGTTCGATTAAGGGAATATTATGAACAGGCAAGTACAACAGAAAAAGAGATTATTTCCTATATTCTGGCCAATCCGGAAGAGGCATCGAAGCAGACTATTTACCAGCTAGCCGAGAGGACCTATTCTTCACCAGCTTCGATCATCCGGCTTTGCAAGAAAAACAGTTTTAGTGGATTTAAAGAGTTTTCTAAATCGCTTTTATTCGAACAGGCGGTCAGGCAAAGCTATAAAAACGAGAAAATGACGGATGTTACCAAAGTGGATAGTGTGAAGGAAGTCGTCGATAAGGTAACCAATAAGAACATCCTGTCACTGGAAGAAACAGCAAGCCTGCTGGACTATGATGTTATTGATCAGTGTGTTCAAGCCATTTATCAGTGTGAGAAGCTTGTGTTATTCGGTATCGGTGCTTCGTTGATTGTTGCTAAAGATGCCCAGCTTAAATTTACCAGAATCAATAAAATGGTCTATGTTGCAGAAGACTGGCACACACAATTATTAATGGCAAAAAATATGACAGCGAGGGATCTTGGGATTGTCATTTCCTATTCCGGCGAGACAAAAGAGATGATTCAATGCGCCAATACCGTACAAGAAAATCAGGCTGGGCTTATTTCGATAACTAAGTATGGAAGCGCGACCATTTCGAAGATGGCCAATCATAAGCTTTTTGTTGCTGCCAATGAATACGCTTTTCGAAGTGGTGCGATGTCGTCCAGAATATCTCAGTTAAATCTGATCGATATTCTCTACACAGCGTACGTCAATATGCATTATGAAAAATCCATTGAAATATTAGAGAAAAATCAAATAAAAAAGGAGTCTCATACAGATGATTAACTTAGATAAAATGACAACAGAAAAACAAAATAATAAAACAATGAATTTGGATCAAATGTCCGTTCTGGAAGCTTTAAAGGTGATGAATGATGAAGATCAGCAGGTAGCAAAAGCGATTGAACCGCATCTTGGAGAAATTGAGGAGGCTGTTAGAGCGATTACGGAAGCCTTTGAGCAAGAGGGAAGATTAATTTATATCGGCGCAGGTACGAGTGGACGTCTCGGTGTACTAGACGCAGTGGAGTGTCCACCGACGTTTGGTACTGATCCAAGTCAAGTAGTTGGTTTAATTGCCGGGGGCGAGCAGGCCTTTATCAAAGCGGTTGAGGGTGCAGAAGATAGCAAATCAATGGGAGAACAAGACTTAAAAGAAATTCAATTGCAATCTAAGGATGTTGTAGTAGGTCTTGCAGCAAGTGGTCGAACCCCTTATGTGATTGGCGCGCTCAACTATGCGAATACAGTTGGCGCACAGACTGTTGCAATCGCTTGTAACCAAAACTCGGAAATTGGCGAGGTTGCTAATATTGCGATAGAAGTAACCACAGGTCCTGAAGTCTTATCAGGTTCTACAAGATTAAAAGCAGCTACCGCACAGAAACTAATTTTAAATATGCTTTCTACTATTTCCATGGTTGGAGTCGGCAAAGTTTATCAAAATCTAATGGTTGACTTACAAACTACTAATCAAAAACTGGAAATGAGAGCATTGCGTATAATTATGGCAGCCACAGAAGTAAATATTGAAATAGCAGAGCAAAAATTAAAGGAGGGAGAAGGGAATGTGAAACTAGCCATCACCATGATTCTATTGGATTGTGATGTTGCCACAGCTAAAGAACAGTTGAAGAAGTCAAAAGGGCATATTAGAAAAACACTTCAATAAAGAGATGGGAGAGGGGCTATTATGGCGAATGAAAAAGAGAGATTCGTTGATGAAATTGTTGAATTGATCGGTGGCACGAAGAATATTCAATCCGCAACCAACTGTATGACACGTATGCGCATTCGGATCCAGGATGAGGCTAGTGTTGATCAAGCAAGTTTAAGAGAGCTTGACGGAGTTTTAGGTGTGGTCCAGTCTGATACATTGCAAATTATAGTTGGACCAGGAAAGGCAAAAAAATTAACCGATTTATTATTGGAAAGGTATGATATAAAGGAAGACAGTCAGACGCCACCGGAAGGAAATCAAACAGTTACAGAAGATTGGCAGGAAAATAAAGCTTCTATTAAAGAGAAGCAGAAGAAAGGAAAAATAAAATCCGCTTTGGAAACGATTGGCGGTATTTTTATTCCAATGATTCCGGCAATTATTGCGGCAGGTATCTTCAATGGATTCAGCAGCTTAATTGGAACATTACAAGGAGAAGGTACACTGACAGGGGACTTTTGGGAAGCGACAAGATTGCTATTTTCCCTTATTGGAACAGGGTTTCTGGGGTACTTCGCTATTTTTACAGGTGTAAATGCTGCGAAACGGTTCGGAGCCACCGAAGCACTTGGCGGGATGATTGGTGCTATCTCAATTGCTTCACCAATTGTAGATCTTTCACAATTGTTCGGACTTTATGATGCAGATGAACCGTTGAATTCGATCTTAACCACAGGAAAAGGCGGGATTATCGGTGTCATTCTGGGAGTTTTTATATTAGCTAAATTAGAAAAAATGATTCGTAAACGTGTGCCTGATGTACTAGATTTAATCTTAACACCAGTACTGACACTGCTTATCACAGTAGCTATCTTTGTCTTTATTATTATGCCTGTATCTGGAATATTCTCTGATTGGCTGGTTAGTGGACTGAGTGTCATCATTGGTTCTGACAATGCAATCGTTAGTATTATTTCCGGTTATATTCTATCTGCAGTATTTTTACCAATGGTCTTACTAGGCTTGCATCACGGTTTAATTCCTATTTACGCGATTCAATTAGACGTACTCGGCGGTGTTTCACTATTCCCAGTACTGGCGATGGCAGGTGCAGGGCAGGTCGGTGCATCTATCGCTATTTATTTAATTTGCAAAAAAGTAGGGAATCAACGGATGAAGCGAATTATAGCGGGTGCCTTACCAGCTGGAATTCTTGGTATTGGGGAGCCTTTGATTTACGGTGTTACTTTACCACTGGGGAAACCATTTATTACTGCAGGCTTGGGAGCTGGCTTTGGTGGAGCTTACGTGATGATGATGCATGTCATGGCGAATGCCTGGGGTCCATCTGGTTTGGTAGCGGTTCCTCTTATGCAGGCAGATAAAATGATTCATTATGTGATCGGTATTTTAATTGCTTATATTGGTGGTTTTGTAATAACCCGACTATTTATCAAAAAAGAAGATGTTGCAAATGCTTAAACCACTAGGGCTTTCTGTATATGTCTCTACTTTTACATCGCAATTACCGATTTTAGAAAAGCTCAAGGGTACTAACAGTTTCATTTTTACATCCTTTCATATTACCGAAGAGTTGGATGGTGATTATGTAACTAACGCAAAAAATATGTGTAGCTGGTTGCAACAACATGGTTTTCCTATTATAGCGGATGTATCACCGAAGACGCTTGAAATCTTTGCTCAATCCGATCTTTTACAATTCGCACAAGATATGAAAGTTTCGGTGCTCCGTCTGGATTATGGTTTTGACGAAGAAGAAATAAAGAGGGTTGCAAAGCAAATGCCAATTGCCTTTAATGCATCCACTTTTGATCCAGATGCTCCAATGATTGTTGAAGGTCATCAGATATACGCCATGCATAACTTTTATCCAAGACCGGAAACAGGGCTGGATTGGCCCCTTTTCGAAACAATCAATCTAGCAATCAAGCAAAACAGGTCTACTCAAGTAGTTGCATTTATTCCAGGGGATGATATACTACGTGGGCCCATTTATGAAGGTCTCCCAACCATGGAGAGACATCGGGGACTACCACCGTATGTTGCTTATTTGGACCTGATCAGGAACAGTTGTGTTGATCAGGTGTTTATCGGTGATGTCAGCATTTCAACTGAACAGCTGCAACTGATTGAAGACTATCGATCAAACGGAGTTATCGTTCTTCCTGTACAGTTTACAGCTGATTTTGAATATTTGTACGATCACGTGTATACCATCCGTGTGGACTCACCCAGAGGTTTAATGCGACTGCAGGAATCTAGGAGCTATGCCTCTCAAGGAGAACCGATAAAAGCACAACAGTGTAAGGAAAGAACCAGAGGGAGCATCACAATAGATAATGAAGCGTATAAGCGATATTCAGGAGAAATACAAATCATGCGTGAGCATTATCCAAAAGATAAAAGAGTGAATGTAATTGGAGAGCTCTCAGAAGAGTATGTTCCGCTTGTTGATTGTGTGAAAAATGGCGATAAAATACGATTTGTCCACATTTAGAATAAAAGAACCGCTTGTCAGTTCAGTGAACTTTTGAGTGGTTCTTTTTATGTGTAAATGAAGTATGCAAGTACAGTTTTAAAGGCGAGTTTTCGAAGTAATCAACGGATGATTCTTATAATTCCTGTTTGTTAGCTTTGGCTAATTTTAAAATATTTTTAGTATTATGATACCGCCCTGAATGTACGACAACATTAACAGATTGTCATACAGTTGAACTTTATATAATCCTTATCACAAGCAGCTTTATATAGCCTAAATTAATGATATTAGGACAAGCCATATCTTTCATCTGTTGGATATATGTAAATGTAATCCAAGATGTTTTGACGCAGGGCACTCAATAAAATATGATTAAAGAAAATAGTCAGTCAAGTAACTAAACCAATGTTAGGGTGTTCATAATGAAAATTTTATTAGTTGAAGATGATAAAACTATTGCATCGGGTTTGGAATACTCTCTGCAAAAGGATGGATATGAGTCAGTACTTTGTTATGATGCGAAATCAGCAAAAGTCATTTTAACGGAAAAATTAGCTGAAATTGATTTATGCTTATTTGATTTATCTCTACCGGATGGAAGTGGTTATCAATTGTGTGAGTTTGTCAAAAATCGGAGCGATAAGCCGGTTATATTTCTGACGGCGCTAGATGATGAAGTGAATGTTGTGATGGGGCTCGATATGGGAGCTGATGATTATATTACGAAACCGTTTCGAGTTCGTGAGCTCATCTCACGGATTAAGTCTGTTCTCAGAAGATACAATAAGCAAATACAGTCACAACCTAAAACAGTTATTGAAATAGCAAACATCCGAATTAATACGTTAGAAGGAAAGATCTACAAAAATGGTGAAGAGGTTCAGGCTACAGCATTAGAATATCGTCTGTTTTTGATTTTTGCCAATCATATTGGACAAGTTTTAACAAGAAATCAGCTGTTAGAGCAAATCTGGGATGTGGCTGGTGATTTCGTTAATGACAATACACTAACGGTTTATATAAAGCGTTTACGAGAAAAGCTGGAAGATAATCCGCAAAAACCAACGATAATTAGAACTGTGCGTGGCATGGGATATAAGGTTGGTGAGTAAGAATGCTTCGCAATCGGGAAATCCAACAATTTGTCTTGACTCAAACCATTATCTGTTTTAGTGCAACAGTTTTAATGGCTATTTTTGTGTCGCTCCAGGCCGCGATATTTTTATTGATTGTCATGGCATTAGTAGTTATCGTTGCAATGTATTTTACCAAAGAGCGGTATCGCGAAATTGAAAAGCTTTCAGGTTATTTGCGAAAAATATCAAGTGGAGATTATACACTTGATATCCGTGATAATCATGAGGGCGAGTTGAGTATTTTAAAAAATGATATTTATAAAGTTACCTTAATGCTGTCGGAGCACAGCACTTATTTACAACAAGAGAAAATCAGGTTAACAGATGCTATTTCAGATATATCACATCAGTTAAAAACGCCACTAACTTCCATGATGGTAATGGCTGATTTACTAAGCGATCCAAACCTCAATGAAGCAAAGCGGGAAGAATTCACCAGAAATATACGTGTCCAATTGGAAAGAATAGAGTGGCTTGTTTCTTCTTTATTAAAACTTTCAAAAATAGATGCAGGAACCGTTTTGTTTAAAAATGATAAGATTTATGCTCAGGAATTGGTGCAAAAGGCATCAGAGTCTGTATTAATCCCAATGGATATCAAACAACAGACTTTGAAAATAAGTGGAGATGAAGCTGTTAAATTTGATGGTGATTTTAATTGGACTGCAGAAGCATTGATTAACATATTGAAAAATTGTGTAGAAAATACAGGTGAAGGTGGCAACATTTCAATTTCTATTTCAGAAAACGCCTTATTTACTGAAATAATAATCAATGATACAGGTAAAGGAATTCCGAAAGCTGATCTCCCTTATATTTTTAAACGGTTTTACAAAGGGGAAAATGCTGGAGAGGATAGCATCGGGATCGGCCTTGCTCTATCCTATAGCATTATTACAAATCAGCAAGGTGATATTGAGGTAAAAAGTGAAGTTGGTAAGGGAACTACCTTCCAAATCAAGTTTTATAAACAGGTCATTTAACTTCTTCTTTCGTATGAAAAGTGACAGGTGACTAAATTGTCACTTTAGAGTCACTTCATAGTCATTTTAGATAGATATACTAAATGTAACATCAAACAAATGGAGGTATTCGAATGAATATTTTACAAATAGACAATTTATCTAAAGTGTATGGGAAAGGAGAAACTGCAGTGAAGGCATTGGATGATGTCTCTTTCTCAGTGGAAAAAGGAGAATTCATTGTGATCATTGGGCCATCGGGTTCGGGAAAATCAACCTTACTTCACTTGCTGGGTGGAGTTGATCGTCCAACAAGCGGCAATGTTCTTGTTGATAATACCGATATATACAGGTTGAATGAGACACAGTTAGCCATTTTTCGAAGAAGACAAATTGGCTTAATCTATCAGTTTTATAATCTGATTCCTATTTTGTCAGTTGAAGAAAATATCACATTGCCTTTACTTTTGGATCAACAGAAGGTCGATCAAAAACAATTTAACGATATTGTCTCGATACTGGGTTTGGATAATCGCTTGTCCCATTTGCCAAATCAGCTATCGGGCGGTCAGCAGCAGCGGGTATCGATTGGTCGTGCTTTGATAGGCAATCCTGCGATTATGCTAGCAGATGAGCCTACTGGTAATTTAGATAGTAAGAATAGTGAGGAGATCATGGAATTGCTGAAAATGTTTAACAAAACATTTAATCAGACTTTAATTGTGATTACTCATGATGAGCGTATTGCGTTACAAGCAGATCGGGTGATTTCAATAGCAGATGGAAGAATTGCCAAGGATGAGGTGATTCGCCCATGAACATCATGAATAAATTGACAGTTAGACACTTAAAAAAGAACAAAAGAAGAACATTGATTACAATTATTGGTGTCATTATATCTGTCGCAATGATTATGGCTGTTGCGACATTGGGCGTATCTTTTCTAGATTTAATGAAGAGGCAGACAATTGCCACATCAGGGGAATGGCATGTCGAGTATTCCGAAGTGAACAAGGAGCAGGTGGAATCGATCGCGAACGATGAATCGACGAGTAAACTTGTGATTAAAAATGATCGTGGATATGCAAAATTAAAAGGATCAGAGAATAATAACAAACCATACTTGTTTATTCGAGAGTACAATGCGCAAGGTTTTAAACAGTTTCCGATTGAATTAAGCGACGGACGCCTTCCTCAAGCAGCAAATGAAGTCGTCATTTCAGAAGAGATTATTAATGATGCTGGAGTTGCATACAACATTGGTGAGAAACTAACACTTGATATTGGCAGGAGGATTGTCGAAGGATGGATAGATCCTTTAGATCAGGATAATCCACTTGAAAAAAATAAGAGTGGAGTAGTTGAAGAATTACAGGTTGATGAAGCTGAAACATTTACGATTGTTGGAATGATTGAGCGTCCGATATGGGAACCCGCATGGTCACCAGGCTATACAGTGATAAACTATGTGGATCGAAAATTATTAACACAACAAGATAGCGTAGATGCAATGGTCGTAATGGATAAGGTGAATGGTTCTTTGTACGAGAAGACAGAAAGGCTGGCAGACCAAAATAATATAGAAACAGTCAAATTTCATGATGATTTACTACGTTACTATGGTGTAACAGATAATGACAACCTGCGAAGAACATTATATTCACTAGCAGCAATCATTATGGCAGTTATCATTATTGGCTCCGTTTCTTTGATTTATAATGCGTTTGCCATTAGTGTTTCGGAAAGAGCAAAACATTTAGGAATGCTTTCTAGTGTGGGTGCCACAAAAAAGCAAAAGCGTAATTCTGTGTTTTTTGAAGGGGCAATTATTGGAGGAATCAGTATCCCAATTGGCATTGTTGCTGGACTAGCAGGTATCGCCGTTACCTTTTTGTTTATCAATTCCTTTATTGAAGAGGCATTAAATGTTACGGAAAAGCTAGAGGTAGTTGTTACTCCATGGTCGGTAGTGATTGCCTGTGTTGTTTCGATTATGACAATATTTATGTCCTCCTACTTACCAGCAAGAAAAGCGTCCAAGATTTCAGCGATTGATGCAATTCGACAAAGCCAGGACATCAAATTGACAAGGAAAGCAGTGAAAACCTCAAAACTTGTACGAAAAATCTTTGGCATGGAAGCTGAAATAGGCTTGAAAAATTTAAAGCGGAATAAAAGAAGGTACCAGGCGACGGTATTTTCACTCGTGATAAGTATTGTACTATATTTATCTGTCTCATTCTTTACTGCTAATATAAGTAAGTCAGTTGAGCTATCGTTGGATGATATTAATTATGATATTCAAGTAAGTGGTGGGACATTGGAGGAATTAGAATCGTTTACTCATCTTGACGGTGTAACCGGAGCTAACTTGCAAACCCAATTGCAGCTAACGGCACCGATAAAAGAAGAAGCATGGCCAGAAGCACTACGTGATGAAGTGGAAGAACAGCAGCTTCCATTAGATAATGGCAAATATGATTATAATGTGAGTTTGTATGGTTTAGATTCGTCAAGTTTTCAAGAGTATGCTGAAAAAATAGGGGCAGATTCAGAAAACTTTCTTGATATGACAAAACCGACAGCGATTGTTATTGACAAAATAAAATACCAAGATTTTCAAGAAGGTAGAATCATTGAAGCTAATTCAATTAACACAACGATTGGTGAAAAAATTAACTTAGTATACACAAACTACGAGTCGAATGAAGAAACATCCCTCCCTCAAATGGAAATCGGAGCACTAACGGATCAGGTTCCAATGGGAATAACCACCTCACGAATAGGTGGATTGGATGTTATAATCTCGCAAAAAACGATGGATCAACTGATGACTGATCAGCTGGAATATCCAGTGGATGCGCATTTATACATTAATAGTTCTGACCCGGTAGCTACGCAAAAAGCAATTGAAAATGAATCTTCAGATATGTATGTGTATAATGTCTACCAGCAGAAACAGAACCAGCAGCAGCTTATTCTGTTAATGTCCGTCTTTACCTATGGCTTCATCGCCTTAATTTCCATGATATCTATAGCAAATATTTTCAATACGATTTCAACTAGTATTTCACTCCGCAAAAGAGAGTTTGCCATGCTGAAATCCGTTGGGATGACACCAAAAGGCTTCAATAAGATGATTAATTATGAAAGTATATTCTATGGTGTGAAAGCTGTGTTATATGGGCTGCCTATTAGTGGAGCAGTTATGGCGCTGATGTATTGGTCTTTACGCAGTACTTTTACGTATGGATTTATGATTCCATGGCTCAATATTATTTACGTCATTGCAGCGATTTTCCTCATTGTTAGCTTTGCGATGCTTTACTCGATACAGAAGATCAAGAAAGAGAATATTATAGAAGGCCTAATCCAGGAAAATATTTAAGATTTATAGAGAAAGCAGGCGCCATCCAACATAGAGGATAGTGCCTGCTTTTTTTACAGAAAGTATATAAGTGCAGTCACAGCAGTAATCATATGGAACATGAAGCTGAGTTTCTTTAATATGGATTATGTCAACTAGCCATCGCTGCCAAGCATCCATATTGAGATATTGAATGTGCTGGGATACCGCTTCGGCCAACCACTCCGCGTCCTGCGGGGCACGGCTGAAGCTAACTTTGTGAAGAAGATCGCTTCACAAAGTGGATCTTCAGCGCCTGCATAATCCCGCGGGAGTCTCCGTGGTTGGCCTACGCTAAAATTGGGACTCTACAATTTTTGTAAGAGCTAGCATATTGATCGTATGCATATATAATAGCTATTGAAAAATGCCTAGAACTACTGCTTTTTGCTGTTACATAAGTTGTAGCACTTCCCTCAAGCGTAGGAAATAGGCGGAGACTCCCGTGGAATCAGCGCGAGCTGAAGATCCATTTATGAAAGAAAAGAATTTTCTTTCATAAATTAGCTGAAGCCGTGCCCACAGGACGCGGAGCCTATTTCCGGAGCTTTGCTAAGCAGATAATCTATATCAAAATGACCATTTGGCAATACAGCCTTTGTTAACATAATCCATATTATAGGAAGTTGTTTATTAAATAAGTCAATTAGGACCGGGTGGTTTATGCCCGTTTTTTCTTATAAGTCAAGAAAGTATAAATTTTTGGCTATATGATGTTCGCTGACAGAAACGGCCAAGTCCGGCTCCAGCGCCCAGAGACTAGGCGACTTCGCGAAATCACCCTACGATAAGTCATCATCAATTCGCAAGCTCACCGTGATTCCTTTATCTCAGTTGATTCGCTCCACTCGCTACGTCTCTAAACGGGCGCTTGCGCCTTTGTTCTACATGATGAAGATTAAATACAACAGCTTTTATTAGATAATGGCAAATATGATTCTAATGTGCGTTTAGATACATCTTTCTAGATACGCGGTTCTGACATGTCTTATTCATGAATATACTCATTACAAATGTTAGAGTATCCAGCATTCAAATATCGCCGCGTCTTAAGCGTTTGCTAATTTACTCTATCATTAATTCCATTAGGAAAGGATGGGGAAGGTTAATGAGTCAAACACTCACCGAGAAACAGAAATGGTATTGGAAGAAAAATATCAAACTGATTATTATCTTACTTATTGTTTGGTTCCTGGTTGGATTAGGTGCAGGAGTATTATTCGCTGAACCGCTTTCTAAAATTCAATTTTTAAATGTATCGCTGTCGTTTTGGATTGCTCATCAAGGTGCAATTCTAGCATTTATCATTCTGATTTTAACATATGCAATTCGAATGGATAAGCTTGATAAACAGTATAAAGAAATGCTGAAAGAAGAAAAAAGCTAAATTAAGGGAGGGGATTATATGAGCGTTGAAGTCATTACTATTATTCTAGTACTGATCACCTTTGCCATTTATACGGGAATTGGCTGGTGGTCAAGGGTTAAGGATACTTCTAACTTCTATGTTGCAGGACAAGGTGTGCCGACAGTAGCAAACGGTGCTGCGATTGCAGCAGACTGGATGTCAGCGGCCTCTTTTATTTCAATGGCAGGGTTGGTCGCATTCCTAGGGTATGACGGTACGATTTACTTGATGGGCTGGACTGGTGGCTATGTTCTCTTAGCGCTATTACTTGCTCCTTATTTGCGTAAGTTCGGTAAGTTTACCGTGCCAGACTTTATTGGTGATCGTTTCTATTCCAATGGTGCACGTGCGGTAGCTGCTGTTGCTACGATATTTATTTCACTGACGTATATTTCTGGGCAGATGCGTGGTGTCGGAATTGTATTCAGTCGTTATTTACAAGTTGATATCGTTATCGGTGTTTTAATTGGGATGGCAATCGTTGGTTTCTTTGCATTACTTGGTGGGATGAAAGGGGTCACCTGGACACAGGCGATTCAGTATTTTGTCATTATTATCGCATTTTTAATTCCGGCGTTTGCGATTTCTTTTCAGTTAACAGGTAATCCCATTCCTCAACTTGCTTTAACGAGCAGTGATATTGTTGAGCGTCTGGGCGAGATACAAATTGACCTTGGCATGACGGAATACATGGCGCCATTTACCGATCTCTCGTTACTGAATGTGTTTATGATTACGTTAGCATTGATGGCAGGGACTGCCGGACTTCCACACGTAATCGTACGCTTCTATACGGTGAAAAGTGTACGTGCTGCGCGTTGGTCAGCGGTTTGGGCAATTATTTTCATCGGACTTCTATATTTAACGGCTCCCGCTGTTGGCGCGTTTGCCAAATATAATTTAATCGATACGATTGCGGACAAACCATTAGAAGAAGTGCAGAATATAGATTGGGTAAATAAATGGGAAGCAACTGGGCTATTGCAATTAGACGATATAAACGGTGATGGAACGGTTAACTTTACTGGTGGGGAAGATAATGAAGTTGTTATTGATGGCGACATTATCGTATTGTCCACCCCTGAAGTTGCGAAATTATCTCCTTTCATCATTGCACTGGTTGCAGCTGGAGGGTTAGCAGCAGCCTTATCGACGGCATCTGGGTTGTTAATTACGATGACAAGTGCAGTCTCGCATGATATCTATTACCGGATTTTTAATAAAAAGGCCTCGGAATCACAACGGTTGCTGGTTGGTCGGATGACGCTGCTGGCTGCACTGGCAGTCGCGGCATATGTCGGCATTAATCCGCCAGGCTTTGCCGGTGAAGTGGTAGCACTTGCCTTCGGTTTAGGAGCGGCCAGTTTGTTCCCGGTTATCCTCTTAGGTATTTTTGATAAACGAATGAATAAAGAAGGTGCGGTAGCTGGTATTATTACTGGTTTAAGCTTTACGCTGATCATGATTGGTGCTATTCTCTCTCCGTCGATTTTTGGAACGGAGCAACCAATTCTAAATAGCTTCTTTGGTATTAATGCCCAAGGTGTTGGGGTAGTGGGGATGGTACTTAACTTCATTGTCAGTTTTATTGTATCCCGTATAACACCAGAACCGCCTCAAGAAATACAGGAATTAATAGAAAATGTTCGTGCACCTGAGCTGGATGAATAATTAGCACTTGGTGCAAAGGAGGAAGAAAATGGATTGGACACTGGCTATTGCTGGCTTATTAGTGATTTTATATATTCTCCATCCATGGTTTACTATTCAAACGTTTCAAAAAGTGATCGGGATAACCTTTTTTCTAGAGCTCTTTTATCTAACAGGTCATTATTTAATGGCCTGGCCTTTTCCAACACCGCTTATACTTGTTCAGCTTTTTGTTGTGTCTGGGCTCGGGGTAGTGTTAGGCGTAGTCTTCTCACGGATTTGGCCACTCCCATTAGAAAAAGGATTTGAGCGGATCATCCGGACATTCCTGATCGTTATACCATCTCTTGGATTAGGAATGGGACTGCAGGTTCTTCTACAAGGAACCCAGCCTACTCAGGCGATTTATTTACTATTCGCCTTAGCAGCATGGCTCGGATCAGGAAGATTTGTACGTGAGGCTAAAGAAGTGCCGGTTCAACACAAAAGGGTAGAAGGCATAACTTGATATCGAAAGTTACATGTAGGAGTACAAATCGTTCAGGGTTTGTACTCCTGCTTTTATGGGTGTAACAGTGGGGGTCAAAAACCCCCACTGATCAAAGTCTCACTTTATATGCTGCTGTTTTTAATGTTAGAATACTATCAGAAAATGATCAGTAATCAATATAGAAAAGGTGGCATACATATGAAATTATTCTTTCGATCTATCTATTCGTTCTTCCTGTTTGTAGCAGGTGTCTTGCATTTTGTTCGTGAGCGCGGCTTCCGCCGGATTGTTCCAAAAATACTTCCCTTCAGGCGAGCGATCGTTTTAATAACAGGTGTTTTTGAAATAATCTTTGCTATCTTGCTCTGGGTGAAAAAAGGCCAGCAAATTACAAGCAAACTGTTAGCCTTGTTTATGGTGGCTGTCTTTCCAGCAAATGTGTACATGGCGGTGAAGAAAATATCATTTCGCCCGGGGGAAAAGGCAAATCCATGGGTCTTATGGTTGCGACTGCCGCTGCAAATTCCTTTGATTATTGGCGCGTTAACGTTGGGGAGGAGAGCAAAGTGATACTCCGCAACTGTTAATAAAAAATCCTGCCTTCTCCAACGAAATGGAAGGCAGGATTTTTTTATCATTATATAAGTATGCTAATACCGATGTTGTACAGGTCCGATATAAGTAGATGACTGAATTGGTGCAACAGCTTGCTGCCATAATTGCTGATTCAAACCGTACGTGTATGCCATCACTTCTGGTGGAGTTAAACGTAACAGGTCTGATCCAAGAATAACTTCTGGATTAGGGGCATCAAAGATTGCTAATAAATGAGTGTGATCTGTCAGTGCTATTTCGTAATGCCACCAGCCTTGAGGGACATTAGCCACCTGGCCTGGCGTTATTTGGAATTGCATTAGTTGCTTTGTATCTGGATTCAATATTGCTACCAGTGCAGAGCCGCTGATGCAATAGACCAATTCAGAAGCATTTTGATGATAATGTGGTTCTACAATATGCTGATTGCTTAAGAAAATATCTAATAAGGATAAATTTTTTAAAGTGTTCATTTGCTTCTGACCGACAATGTTAATGTAGTTCTGATTATCTTGGACAAAAAAAGGACTATCATTGACATCAAACGTAAATTGTAATGCTTTTTGTTGATCATGCATGTTTTTTCCCACCTTTCCGTATAAATTATGCGAATGCCCAGAAATTGTTCTTCCTTTTCTCCACTCCTGTACACACACCTATAGGTAAATCGAATACGCTAGGTATAAAGTGTGCGGAAGCAAAATAGAGCTCTCTTTTTAAGTATATTGAACATAGAAGGGGTGGGATGGGATGGAAAAGAAAAAATTTCTAGTGTTAGGACATCCTCGCAGTGGAACAGGGTTCACTGCAAAATTATTACGACAATTCGGGTATGATATTGGTCATGAATCAATGGGAGCTGATGGTATCAGCAGCTGGATGCTTGCTGTTGATGATTATCAAGTGTTTATTGATCCGAAAATCCGGAGACCCGATTTCGATTTTGATTATATTATTATGTGTGTGCGAAATCCGGTAGATATGATTAGCAGCGTTTATTATACAGAGAATTTGTCACCTTACAGTCTTAATTTCCGGAAGAAATATGTGAATGTCGATGGATTAAATAATATAGAAGTAGCTGTTAAAAGTGTATTGGAATGGTATCGTCTGATTGAAAAGCAGCGTCCTCATCTGAAACTTCGAATTGATCGCGATCCGGAAGTGAAACTGCATGCCTTTTTAAGAAGATTCGTAGATCCAGAGACAGCAACAATAGCTAAACTAGGGAAAGTGAATACACGCAAACATAATGAATTGAGTTTAGATGCCATTATCGAGCATTGTAATCCCGCCTTACGGGAAGAACTGCGAGCATTCTGTCATTTATATGAATACCGTCTATCTTTCAACAGGCGATAAAGGAGCTGCTGAACCATTATGATCATTTCACATAAGCATAAATTTATTTTTATTAAGACAAGAAAAACAGCCGGTACGAGCATCGAAATATCACTGTCGAGATATTGTGGTGACCAGGACATCATCACACCGATCAGTCCGAAAGATGAGAAAATAAGAAAAAAACTCGGCAAGCAGCCACAACATTACCATAAATTATATAACCATATGCGAGCGCAGCAGATAAAAAAGTTCGTTGGAGAGGAAATATGGAAGGATTATTATACGTTCTGTTTTGATCGGATCTATACAATTAATGATCAAGTATGTGTCGACAAAGTTGGCCGATTTGAGCATTTACAAGAGGATTTAGCTGAAATATGTGACACAATTGGTCTACCATTTGATGGATGGCTGCCTAATGCCAAAAGTGATTACAGGAAAGACAAACGACCTTATCGAGCCTATTACACTGCTGAACAGAGAGTTCTCATTGAGAAACAATTTGCCAAAGAGATTGCGTTGTTTGGCTATCAATTTTAAGTGTATACAAGGACAAAACGGATGTCGAGAAGCGTTCGAATGACCGGTAGAAGGGCTCAAACGGCCAAAACGGATGTCGAGAAGCGTTCGAATGTCCAATAGAAGGGCTCAAACGGCCAAAACGGATGTCGAGAAGCGTTCGAATGTCCGATAGAAGGGCTCAAACGGCCAAAACGGATGTCGAGAAGCGTTCAAATGTCCGATAGAGGAGCTCAATCGGGATCGTATCAGTGTTTCATCTACCGTAGTTACTTGATAATTCATCGGGAGTACCAAGTTTCGTTATCCTTCTGTTATTAATGGTGCAGGACGGACAATGATTTTATCAGCGCCTTTGGTAAGCCGTTCCCCACATGACGCAAAGAGATTTGTAGAAGGTATTCCAACGCATGAAACATTTCAAAATGATAAATAAACAGCTAGTTGACAAAATCCATATTATAGCTAGTTGTATTAGTTAAGGCCAGGCAGGTTTATGCCCGGTTTTCTTGTTTATTCCATCTTCTCTTAACAAAGACAGTCGTGATTCCGATCAGGGCGCTGAACAATAGGCTGATCCAAAAACCAGGGCGGATTGATTCGTCAAGTAGTGTGCCAGTAACGGCTACACCTATTAATAGAAGGCCAGCAAGATACATACTTTTTTTGATTATGTTTGTTTTCGGTATCAGGCGCCAGGCAGACAGAATAATAAACGTCCAATTCCCTAACAGCATGATGCCAGCTGCAGTGGTCATGTATTCATAAATACGATCAGGGAGCAATAGTGCAGTAATGACCGATGCTGCCAAACCGACGGAAGCTAGTAATAAGGAAGGAAGCGGCAGCTGTTTGAATGCTTTGGCTTTTTTGGCAAAAAATCGTGGTGCATCATTATCCTCTGCCATGGTTACTAACAACGTAACCACACCGAATAAAGCAGCTGTCAATGTTGAGAAGCCTGCTATAATGATTGCTCCGTTAAAAAGCGTAGCAAAAACAGGCCAAGTATACGCTGATAATACAGTAACGAAGGGGCTCTCATCGATTCGGAACTGACTGATGGGAAGGAGCCAGACAGCAAGCAAAAGTGATAGTGGATAAAGAATAGCAAGAATACCA